>JAZDGM010000202.1:0-13685 GCA_043806915.1 Pseudomonadota bacterium
GCGGGGTCTGCCGGGATGGATGCAAATTCGACGCCGTGGTGGTCCGGTAAGGAGACGAAAAATGAGTAATTCCGAAAAACTAATAAATTTCACGATAAATGGAAAGAAAGTGACCGCCGAGCCCGGCTGGACGGTGTTGGACGTGGCCCGCCAAAACGGCGTCTATATCCCGACCCTTTGCTATCACGAAGCCGTGGAGCCGAGCGGGGTCTGCCGTCTCTGCGTGGTGGAAGCGATCAAGGGGTCCTGGTCGAAAGTCGTCATTTCCTGCATGTATCAGCCGGACGAGGGCCTGGAAGTCCTGACCGACAGCCCCAGGGTCCTGAACGTCCGCCGTTGGATTCTGGAAATGCTGTTGGCCGAATGCCCGGGCAGCCCGGAAATTAAAAAACTCGCGGCCGAGCATGGCGTGCAGTCCACCCGCTTCGGCGTGAAAAACCCGGAGGAGGAATGCATCCTGTGCGGGCTCTGCGTGCGGGTTTGCAAGGAAGTGGCGGGGGTCCAGGCCATCTCCTTCGGGTCCCGGGGCGTGACCAAGCATATCGCCACGCCCTTCATGATACCCAACACGGCCTGCATCGCCTGCGGCTCCTGTCTGACCGTCTGTCCGACCGGGGCCATGAAGACCAGATTCGACCGGATTCGCGGGGACCTGTCCCAGCGCACCGGTCACGGCCACGCACACTATTAAGAGGGGTGATTTATGAAAAACAATGAGGCCCAAAATGCCCGTATTGGAGTTTTCCTCTGCCAATGCGGCCGTAAAATCGACGGGACGATCGACCTTGGGACCCTGGAAAATATCCTCAAGGACAACCCGCAAATCACCTATGTGGATACGCTGCCCTTTTCCTGTCAGGCCCCGGGCCTAAAGGCCATGAAAAAAGCCGCGGCCAACCTGAATTTGAACAGGGTGATCGTGGCCGGCTGCGAAACCAGGATCATGCTCAAGAAGTTTGAAAAGGAACTTCTGGAACTTGGCCTGGAAGAGGGGCAGATCGAAGTCGTCAACCTCCGGGATCACGTGGCCCTGGCCAACGCGGGCAGCCCCGAGGCCCTGGCCGCCAAGGGCGCCAAGCTGATCGCCGCCGCCGCCGCGTCCCTGGCCGTCCTTATTCCCTCGACCAAGGAAAAGGTGTCCCTGGACAAACCGGTCATGATCGTGGGCGGAGGCATCGCCACCTACTCCGCCGCCCAGGTCCTGCTGCGCAAGGGCGTCGAGTCCATCATCGCCATCAACACCGACGACCCGGACGACGAAATCCGCATGCTCCACGAGACCTACCCCGGCGAGAGGGACTACCACGAAAAACTACGCCGGCTCATGAGCGAAGTGTTCCAAAGTCCCCTGGTCAAAAAGATCACCGTGGGCGAATTGGTCAAGGTGCTGGGCAAAACCGGAAACCTAACCGTCACTTTCGCCGGCGAAAAGAACAAACCGCCCCTGGTGTTCGAATGCGGGACCCTCATCGCGGCCCTGGACGGCCAGATGCTCAACCAGGGATCGGACTTCGGGCATGACGGCGTCAAGGTCGTCTGCCAGACCGAAATGGAGGAATACCTCTGGCTCCACGGCGCGCCGACCGGCAAGGTGGTTTTCTGGGTCAACGACCCGGAAACCCCGGGCCGGCCCTGGTCCCACCTGGCCGCCCGGACGGCCTGGAACCTGGCCTTGTACATCAAGGACTCGTCCCAGCGGACCGATGTCTCGATCCTGTACAACAGCTCCACCGAGGTCCCGCTGACGGCCATGGAACGGGCCCGGGCCCGGCAGCTCGATATCAAGTGGATTCCCTATCACCCCTCCTACCGGCCCACGGTCCAGTGCGGGTACGTGACCTACACCCGGACCGAGGACCAGATCGAGGCGGAAATCCCCTGGGACATGCTCTGCCTCTCGCCCCTGCGCAGCACTGGGAAGGAAGCCCTGGAAACCGCCCGGATATTGGGCTTCGACGTGGAGGAAGGCCGGTTCCTGGAACGGAACCCCCAGATGGTCCGGCCCGAGCACGTGGGCCAGGACGAAAAACTGATCGCCGGATCGGCGCGCCGCCCCTGCGACCTGCAGGAAGCCCTGCGCCAGGGCCGTCGGGCCGCGGACAGCGTGGCCGAGATGTACAAAAAGGCGGAGGACGGCCAATTATACGCGCCCCGCATGGTCTGCGTGGTCGATCAATCCAAATGCGTGGGGTGCGGCCTGTGCAACGAAATCTGCGACTGTCACGGCTTCGAGCCCTTTGAAGGCAAGGGCGGGAACATACCCCGGACCGTGGACCCCATGGTCTGCACCGGCGGCGGGACCTGCGCCGCTTCCTGTCCCTACCAGGCCTTGAACATTCAAAACAACACCACCGCCATGCGCGAAGCCCGGGTCTCGGCCCTGGTCCATCGCCTGGAAGCCGGGGAAATAATGGGCTTCGGCTGCAATTGGGGCGGCGGCGCCGCGGCGGACAACGCGGGCCTCAAGGGCCTCAAATACGATTCCCGCTTCCACCTGCTCCAGGTCCCCTGCATCGGGCAACTCGACCCCGCCGTCCTGGGCCGGGCCTTCGTGGACGGCGCCAACGGACTGCTGCTGTTGGGCTGCCCTCCCGAGGAATGCCACCACAGCTACGGCCTGGACCATTCCTGGAGCCGGGTCAATCTGATCAAAAAACTTCTGACCGTCGGCGGGTTGGACCGCAACAGAATCGCCCTGGCCCACGTGGATATCAACAACTCGGAAGGGTTCGTTAAGGCCGTGAACAACTTCATGGCCGAAATCGAACGGCTCGGCCCCATCGAGCGGACCCCGGACGTCCAGGCCCGGCTGGTCGCCCTGTACGACACCTTGAACGACCCGCGGGTCCGGTGGGTCCTGGGGGCCGGGTTGAGGAGGCCCCAGGAAAAACACTACCCGGCCGATCAAAGGAACGCCCTGGCTTACGACCAGACTTTTCTCGACGTGGTCACCGAGGAATTCCTGCGGCGCCGGGTGATAAACCTGCTCAAGCGTTCCGGGGAAACCATGGAACTCAAGGAAATCGCGGTAAAACTGTCCGAGGAGCCCCGCCTGGTCTCCCGGTGCCTTTCGGACCTGGCCGGCGAGGGGGCGGTTTCCCGCATCTTCAAGGACCGCACGCCTTTCTACGTGCTGCACTGACCTTCCACCCGGGCGGGGAAGCCCGCCCGGGCCTTTTTCAACCAGGGGGCCGGTTGTTTTCAGGCCCCTTTTTTCATTCCCGCCATCCGCCGCCGCCGCGAAATATTCGCGGAAATATCCCCGCCCGGCTAAAAGAAGGTTGACAACCAAGGGATTGTTAATCAGAATTCGGCCTGGACCAACGAGGGGGGCCTGGCGCCACCCCGCCGCATCATGTAAGGAACGGCCCGAAAAAGTGTTAAAACCCGAAGCCCTGCCCGGCGATCTGGGGGAGCTCCAGGCCCGGTGGCCCGAGCTGATCAAGAATATACTGGTCGAAATCGGCGCCCCCGTCGGGGCCGAGGAGATCATTGCGACCTTCAAGCAAGACAAAAGTTTCATGGACCTGGTCCTGGGTTGGGAAAAAATGCCCACCACGGCCCAGGTCAACGCCTGGGAGATGATCCAGGACCGGCTGTGGGAAGCGGCCCGCCAAACCCGGCCCTTTTGCATCCGCTGCGGAGAATGCTGCCGCCGGGGCAGCCCCGTCCTCTTCGAACAGGACCGCCCCCTCTTGGCTTCCGGCCTTCTTTCTCCCGCCAAACTGCTCACCATCCGGGCCGGGGAAAAGGGGTTTTCCAATCGCCGGCAAAAGACGGTGACGGTGGAACGGGAACAAGTCAAGATCAAGGAAAACCCGGACGGCCGGACCTGCCTTTTTTTAGGGTCATCCGGGGACGCCTGCCTGATCTACGAGGACCGGCCGCATCAATGCCGGGTCATGGAATGCTGGGACCCGTCCCGGTTCGACCGGGTCCTGACCCTTCCCCCCCTCACCCGGGAAGCCATTCTGGGACCGGACAACCCCCTGGCCGGCATCATGGCCGAACACGACAAGAAGTCGTCCCCCGGGAAATTGGCCGAGGCCCTGGAAAAACTCTCGCGGGACGTCCCCGGGGCCGAGGAAGAGGCTCTGGACACGATCCTGTTCGACCTGCACGTCCGGGAATTTTGCGGCCGGCATTTCGGCGTCCAGGATGACCAGATGGACTTTTTTTTCGGCTCGCCCCTCGTCCGAATTTGCCTCGGCCTGGGGTTCGCCCTCGAAACCGGCGCGGGAAAGCCGCCCCGCCTGACGGCGGTGCAAAAACCGACGGACTAGGATTCGCCGGCGAATTTCCGGGTCAAGTCGGCCCGGCTGTTCCCTTTTTCCTTCCCCCGGGGAGCCAGGGGTCGAATTTTTCTTGACTTTTTTAGGGTAAATGGCTATTACACAAGAGATTACGATAAATTATGCCAAAGGCGCCTTGAAGTCGGCGCACCGTGCTTTCGGGTATTCGCCTTTGAATTGAACCGGCTCTGGAGCGTGCCATGAACAAATCTCAGTTGATTGAAGTGCTGGCCAAACAAGAAGGTTTAACCTTGAAAAAAGCGGAACTGGTGGTCAACACCTTTTTTGACGCCATCACCGAAGGCCTGGCCGAGGAAAACCGGGCTGAAATCCGGGGATTCGGCTCGTTTAAGGTTAAGCTGTACGACGGGTACACCGGCCGTAATCCCAAGACCGGGACCGTCATCCAGGTCAAGCCCAAAAAACTTCCGTTTTTCAAGGTCGGCAAGGAATTGAAGGAGCGCGTGGACCAACTGGAGTAGTGTTTTTTCCCCGCGGGCCGAGGCCCCGGTTCATCCCGGCGGAACGGGGCCCGGAGAAAATTTTCCGAAGGCTTGCCCTGGTCGTCCTTCTTTTCCCGGCCTCGTCCGGGTCGAGACCGCGCTCGTGCATCGTCCCGGGGGGCCGGCCGCGCCGCTTCGTGGAAAACACCCTCAACCGGACGCCTGTTTAAAACATGTCCGACTCCAAATCCAAGCTTCAAATCCTGATCACCGATGACGACAAGGTCTTCCTGAACCTGTTGCGCCAGGAAGCCAAGGCCCTCGGTCGCCTGGACAAGTTCAACATCCTGACCGCCGAGTCCGGGGAAGAGGCCCTCGCCATCGCCGGCCGGACCCCCTTGGACGTGGTCGTGACCGACGTGGCCATGCCCGGGATCGACGGCCCCGAGCTTTTCCGGAAACTTTCCGGGTTCCGCCCCGACCTGCCGGTGATCATCCTGACCGCCTACGGTTCCGTGGACAAGGCGGTCCAGGCCATCCAGCAGGGGGCGTATAACTATTTCGAGAAGCCCCTGGCCGACCTGGAATTATTCTGGAAAACCATCGAAGAGGCCGGGACCCGGAAAAAATGCCGGGATGAAATCGAGAACCTGGAAAATCGGCCCGCCGGCGCGGGCCTGCCGCTTATCGGAAGCCATCCCCTCTGGCAAAAAGTCGTGGAAATGGTGGAACGCGTCGGGCCCTTGCCCACCACCGTCCTGATCACCGGGGAAACCGGCACGGGAAAAAGCCGGGTGGCCAAGGCCATTCACCAAGCCGGACCCCGGGCCGAGGGCCCGTTCGTGGCCGTGAGCTGCGTCGAATTTTCCGGGTCCCTGCTCGAAAGCGAGCTGTTCGGTCATGAAAAAGGGGCTTTTACCGGCGCTGAATTCCAACGCAAGGGCATCTTTGAACGGGCCCACGGCGGGGTCCTCTTTCTGGATGAAATCGCCGAGACTTCCCCGGAATTGCAGGTCAAACTGCTGCGGGTCATCGAAGGGTCCCCCTTCTTTCGCATCGGCGGCAGCAAGCCCATCGAGGCCGATTTTCGACTTATCGCGGCCACCAATCGGGTCTTGGAACAGGAAGTCAAGGCCGGCCGCTTCCGACAGGACCTTTTTTACCGCCTGAACATCTTCCCTATTCACGTCCCGGCCCTGCGGGAAAGACGCTCCGACATTCTGTCCCTGTCCCTTTATTTCCTCAAAAAAATATGTAAAAAACTTGGCAAGCCCAAAAAATCCATTTCCCCGGCCGCCTTGATCGCCCTGTGCGAAAACGAGTGGCCCGGCAACGTCCGGGAACTGGAAAACATGCTCGAAAGGGCGATCATTACCGCCAACGGCGACCAAATACTCCCGGCCGATCTCAATTTCGGCGCGGCCGCCTCGATTTTCGGGCCATCCACCGGCGCCACCCTCGAGGAAATGGAAAAGCTGCTCATTTTGCTGGCCATGGACAAGGCCGGGCGCAACAAAACCCAGGCGGCGGAAATGCTGGGCATCGCCCGCAAGACCCTGGGCCAGAAACTCACGCGGTACGGCCTGGCCGACGACCAGGACCTGTAACTTTTTGTTACATCCCCGCCGGCGTCGCCCGCTTCCTTCCGCTTCCTTTTGTTACACCTTTTTTCAAGTCCAGCGGACCAGGCCGTCCCCGGCCGCGGCGGCCCCCGTTTTTTTATTATTTTTTCCAGGAGTTGATGGCGCCGCGTTTTTTTCCTGAAATGGCCCGGCCCTTGCTTGGCCCTGGGCATGCACCACGACTGCAAAAAAGAAGTCTTCCTGGTCGATTCCGACGATAAGCTGGCCCGGCTTTTGGCTCTCAAACTCAAGAGCCTGGGGGTAAGGCTCCGTCATATCCGACCGTCGGAACTCGACGACCTCCCCCAGCCGCCCCTAGCCGACGCCAGGGAATCGGCCGTCATCATCGACCTCCCCCAAAAAGGGACCTCGGATGGAAAACTGCTGGAACGCGTGGCCAAAATTTTCCCCGGGCTACTCCTGATCAAGTTCCTGACCCCGGGAACGCCGGCGCCGGATTCAAACCGGGAAAACGAGCATTCCTTTGTCAAACCCTTGCTGGACCTGACCCCCTTTCTGGACCTGATCATCCGGCCGTCCCCGCCCCCGGCCCGGGCGGGCCCCCCGGGCCGCTAGCACGGCGGAGACTTCTTACCATCCCCCCCTGGTTATTTTCTCTCCCCAAAAACACTTGACTAAAGACCTCCCGATGGTGATAATTATTTATCGCCTCCCCATGGCGGATTTTTTAGGCGGTAAGTTATGTTAAAATTAGCATATCCGGACCTGGAACCAACCTTCCAGGAACTTCTCGGAAAATCGGTCGCGGCCCACGGGCACCTTTGCCCCGGCCAGGTCCTGGGCGTGCGGATGGGCATGCTGGGCTTGGCCATGCTGGGGTATTCGGCGCCCCTTGGCCCAAAAAGCATCAAAAAAGTTCTGGTGTTCGTGGAAATCGACCGCTGCGCGGCCGACGCCCTGGCTTCCGCGACGGGAGTCAAACTGGGCCGACGTTCCTTGAAATTCAAGGATTACGGCCTGATGGCGGCCACGTTTTATCACCTGCCCGACAGCCGCGCGATCAGGATCGCGGTCCGGGAAGATTGCCGGGAAAAGGCGGTCCTGGCGGCCCCCCACATACTGGAGCCCCATGCGAGGGAAGTCGAGGTCTACCAGGCCCTGTCGGCTTCCGAGCTATTCACGGCCGAGGAAGTGGTGGTGAACCTGGCGCCCGAGGACCTGCCCGGCTTCAGCCTGGACAAGACGACGTGCCAGGACTGCGGCGCGGTGATCAGGCATCGCCGCTTCGTGGAAAAGGACGGACGGCGGCTGTGCAAGGTCTGCGCGGGCGAGGCGTATTTCCAAAGGTCCCGGCCCATAACCGACCTGGACGCGCTGGACCCGGTCATAACATCGCATCGAGGAACCTGACAATGTTCGACAGCTCCTTTACCCCCCCCCGCGGGCGGCTGATTAATCTGTCCGACGCGGTGGGAACAATCCTGGCTCACGACATCACCGAAATACGTCCCATCGAATTCAAGGGTCCGGCCTTCAAAAAGGGCCACATGGTCGCCGAGGCCGACATTCAACACCTCGCCCGCCTGGGCAAGCAGCATTTGTATGTCCTGGAAATCGGTCCGGACATGCTTCACGAGGACGAGGCGGTCCTGGTCCTGGCCCAGTCCCTGGCCGGGCCCGGCGCGACCTACAACCCCAACCCGTCCGAAGGCAAGATCAATCTGGTCGCGGCCCATGACGGCCTTCTCAAGGTGGATACAACGGCCCTGACCGAATTCAACCTGGTCGAGGGCGTCATGTGCGCCTCGCGGCACGCCAACACCGTGGTGAAAAAAGGGGAAATCCTGGCCGGCACCAGGGCCATTCCCCTGGTGATCGAAAAAAACCGGGTGGAAGAGGCCGCCGACCGGGCGCGACGGGTCGGGGGAGTGTTTTCGGTCAAGCCCCTGGCCCGCCCCAAGGCGGGGCTGGTCATCACCGGCGGGGAAGTTTACACCGGCCTGATCAAGGATCGCTCGGCCCCCATCGTCAGCGGCAAGCTTAAAGCCTTTGGATGCGAGGTGCTGGAACCGTCCTTCGCTCCGGACGACGCCGATTTCATCGCCCGGGCCATTGTCGACAAAATCGCGGCCGGCGCCGAGCTTATCGTCGCCACCGGCGGAATGTCGGTGGACCCGGACGACGTCACCAAGCTTGGCATCGCCAAGGCGGGCGCCCGGGATATCGTGTACGGGTCCTCGGTCCTGCCCGGCGCCATGCTGCTGTTGGCCCGGATCGGTTCGGTCCCGGTCGTGGGCGTGCCGGCCTGCGCGATTTTCCACCCGCGGACGATCTTCGACGTGGTGCTGCCCCGAATACTGGCCGGGGAGCTGCTCGGCCGCCGGGAATTGGCCGCCCTGGCCCATGGCGGGCTCTGCCTGAATTGCCCCTCCTGCCATTTCCCGGCCTGCCCCTTCGGCAAGGCCTGCTGAGGGGCCGGGGGCGCCGGCGCCTTCCCCGACCCCGGCGGCCGCTCGACGCGGTCCCGGGGTCGGGGCGCTTTCAAGCCGGAGCGTCCTCGCTTCCGAATACCTTGCGGCCGCCCGAATAGGTCGCCAGGACCCGCACTCCGTCCAGCCCCAGCGGATCGATTTTCAACGGATTTGCGCTCAAAACCGCCAGGTCGGCCTTTTTTCCGGGCGTCAGGCTCCCCACTTCCTTGTCCAGAAAGAGCTGCCAGGCGGCGTCGATGGTCACGGCCCTCAAGGCCTCCGCGACGGAAACCGCCTGGTCGGCCCCAATGACCGCCCCCCGCCTGGTTCCGCGAGTGACCGCGGTCCGGACCAGCTTGAACGGCTCGGGCGGGTACATGGGTGAATCGTTATGCAGGGAACAGCGGAGCCCCTGTCGCAAGGCGTCCTTAAAGGGCATGAGGCGGCCGGCGCGTTCCGGACCGATGATA
This sequence comes from Pseudomonadota bacterium, assembly GCA_043806915.1. GTDB lineage: Bacteria > Desulfobacterota > Desulfarculia > Adiutricales > JAGVGV01 > JAZDGM01. Next base: position 9,260 of record JAZDGM010000202.1, read on the forward strand.
TCGTCCCGCAGGGCTTCCCCATAGTAATAAATATGGTTGATGTGCCAACTGGGGCAGACGCCCAACCGGGCGGCCGGGGCCAGTTGGTCCAGGGGGAACAGGGCCCCGTGCTCGATGCGGTGGCGGTGGTCCGACCTGGGGGTCCTGGCCAGGGCCCGCGCGTAGACTTCGACGATCTCCCGAATCGCGCGGTCTCCCTGGCCGTGGATGACGACCTGGCGGCCCTGGTCGTGGTATTTTTCCACCAACGCCTGGAGGGTTTCCCGGGGCAGCATGGCGTACCCCGGGGAATCCCGGGGCAGGCCCAGGCCGACCTGCATCAAGTCGCTGTTGACGAAGGGTTGATCGAGGAACATGTTCCCCGAGTAGGGGGACCCGTCGTACCAAAACTTGACCCCGCGGCGGTGGAACCGCTCGCTGTCCGGCCCGGTTTTTTCCAGGGACCCGGATTCCAGGTCGGCGGCCTTGTCCAGGAACACCACCCGGAGGGGGGTCGGGCCGCTTTCCGCCAGGCGCTGGAGGGTCGAGGCGGAATTGGGAAACAGGGGGAATTCCCCCATGGCTCCGAGAGTGGTGTACCCCGCCCGGGCGAAGCGGTGGAGTTGCCGGGACATCAGCTTTTCCCCGTCCCAGGCGCCTTCCAGGAGCATGCAAGCCAAAAACGGCAGCATTCCACCCTGTTCCACCACCATGCCGGTGAGGCGTCCGTTCCGGTCCTTCACGAAATGGCCGTTGACGGGCTTGGGCGCGGCTTCGTCGATATTCGCCCGGCGCAGGGCCTGGCGGTTGACAAAAGCCGTGTGCATGGACTGGATCATGACGAAGACCGGGTTGTCCGGCGCCAGGATGTCCAGTTCGTCGGCGGTCAAGGCCGCCAGGTCCCGGATCAGAATGGGGTCGTAGCCGAACGCCGTGACCCATTGACCCTTTTCGGCTTGGGATATGGCCCGGGACAAGGAGGCCAGGACTTCCGCCCGGCTGTTGTGGGTAAAGGCGCTGACATCCGCCCATTCATACAACAGCGCGCTGGTGATGGGGTGGGTGTGCGGCTCGATCAGGCCGGGCAGCAGGGTTCGTCCTCCCAGGTCGATGATTTCCGCCGCCTTGGCCCGCAATGACTCCAGTTCGTCCGGGGTCCCGAGGGCCAGTATCCGGTCGCCCTCGACGGCCAGGGCCGCGGCCGTCGGCCGGTCCGGGTCCATCGTGACGATATCGCCGTTCAAAAAAATTCTGATCTGCTTATCGGCTTGTTCCATGGGCGTTGTTCCCCCGCTTGGTTTAGAAATACTTTTTATTCCAGAAGCCCAGCACCTTGATCATGACCAGGCAGAACAATCCCGTCACGAGATAAATGACGGCCATCTGGCCGGGACCGGGAAAGGCCGGGCCGGGCATGACGGAAACCAGGAAGACCGGGTGGGTAAATAGAAATATGGAAAACAGGTTCATCAGGCCGACCTGGACCGCGACGGGGGTCCGAAAGTCCGCGTCCACGATTCTCAGCAGCAACAGCGCGCTGGCGCCGGTGCCGGTTAGGTATCCGAACATGGCCGTCATTTTTTCGAAACCGAAGTCCTTGACCCGGCGGCCGAAATACAGGACCAGGAACAGCGTGACCGCGGCGCCGAAAAGGATGGTCAGGCTGATGGGAACGATCAATTCCATGACGTCGCTCAGCTTGACCGCCATCATCACCGCCACGATCATGTAGTCCACGGTCGCGCCGGTCAGCCGTCTTTGGACCCCGTCGTCAAGATATTTTCCCGCTCCGGTCTTGTTCATCAGCACGCGGACCACCACGGCCGCGATGAGCCCCCAGAAGAAAATAAAGCCGAAGGTCAGCTCCGCCATGGCCGGGGGGAAGAGATGGTATTTCAAGGCGTAGCAGATCAGGTAGGCCAGGAAGTAGATCAACCCCATGACCGCCAGGTGAAAGGCCAGGGTGTCGATATTGGCCGGGTTGGTGGTGTGGCGCCCGACGCTCTCCCTAGAATCGGCCGGCATCAGGCCGGACAGGAATTCGGGCGTCAGGGCGGCGGGAGCATGGCGAGCCAGGCCCTTTTTCACTCCCCAGTACGCCAGGGGCACGCCCGCCAGGGCCGCCACGAAAAAGCCCACGGCGGCGAAAGTCAAGCCGACGGGAACCGCGCCGGGTATCTTGAAGGCGTCCTGCCAGACGGTGCTGATGGCCAGGGCCTGGCCCGGGCCCTGGGCGAAGCCGTGCGCCGCCAAAAAGCCCAGGGGAGCGTAGGAATCCGCCCCGGTCGCGGCGTTATAGCCCAGGAATATTCCCCAGCCGCCCAAGGCTTGGAGGCAGGCCGTCCCGGTCCAGAGCAGGGCCATCCAGAGGGACCCTTTTAGTATCTCCTTTTTGTCGCCGTCCTCCGTTCCCCCGCCGCTGACCAATCCAATGGCCACGAATCCGAAACTGAACAGGTGAAAGGCGACCAGGCCGAAGGCTTGGTCCGAAATGGGCGTCCAACCGTTCGTCGAGTCCGGGTACCCGATCCAACCCAGGCTGACCAGCACGAAGCCCAACAGCCCCGCAATCAAGCTGGAAGGGACCAGATAGGTCCGGAAAAACGAAACCTTGGCGCGCAGCCACGTTCCCAGCAAAAGAAGAACGCTTATCCAACCAAAGGCCGCCAGGTAGGGCAGGAAAGACTGTTCCAGGTTCATTTGTTTTCTCCTCGGGCTTAATGGTTAATCGCGGGAACAGCGCCGAAGCGCGTGTTCGAACCTTGGGGGCCGCGAGTTCCCGACGGCGCTGTAACACGGCGAAAACTCGACGTTAATAAGATTTAATAGTCTCCGGCTACTAATATATCAGACTTCTAAAAGCGCGACTGATAGATAATCGACGATAAATTATAAGGGAAAAACTTATAATGGAACTAGGGGCGGTCCCCCAGGGACCGCAGGTACAACCCCAGGTTGGACTTGCCGTGCCGGAGACCGAGTTTTTGGCGGATGTTGTTGCGATGAAAAAAGACCGCGGCCGGGGACAGGCCCAGAATGTCAGCCGCTTCCTGGCTCGAGCGCCCTTGCTTGACCAGGTCCGCCACCTTTAACTCCGTGGCGGTCAATTTTCTTTCCAGGGCGATAAAGCCGGTCAACTGGGAGGAAAAAACCTCGGCCAGGTTGGACCTGGCTGCTTCCAGGCAAGCGGCCTGCCCGTCGTCCAGGCCCGAGGCGGCCAGCTTCTCCAAATAGGGAAAGACCAGGTTGTCCAAGGCGGCGATGGTCAGGCGCTCCCGCTGCCGACGGTCCTCCTCGCGCTGTTCCACCAACACCTTGAGGGCCGTGTTCGTTTCGGTCAGCAGGTCTTCCATCTTCTTTCTCTCGGTGACATCCAGGACGTGGGCCACGAAATACAGGGGGCAGTGGTCCTTGTCCCGGAGCAGGGAGCAACCGACCCAGCCCCAAATGGGACGCCCCTGGGCGTGGAGGAACCTGGTTTCCAGATTGAAAAACGGCGTCTCGCCTTCCAGGGTCCGGCGGATTCTTTCGCGAAAAAGGTCCCGGTCCAGGGGATGGACGACTTCCAGGGCGTTCTCGGAAATCGCCCGGCCCGCCGGCCGGCCCAGAAAATTCATGAAAAAATCGTTGGCCTCCAGAAAGACGCCGGCGGGATCGAAGATGGTCAGGCCGGCGTTGGCGTGGGCGAAGGCTTTTTGGAAACGCTCCCGGCTTTCCCGCAACGCTTCCTCGATTTCCTTCCGCACCAGGGCGTTGGTGAAAACCTCGCCGACCAAGCGGAGGCGCTTGATGATTTCCTCGGGCCAGGTCCGCGGTTTTTTGTGGCAGGTGAAGGAAAAGGCGCCCACGATCCTATCGCCGACCTTGAAGGGCAAGGCGATGCCGGACTGGGTGTTTTGGCTGAGACAGCGGAGTCTTTCCGCCGCGGCTTCCGGGGGGAGGTCCTCCGGCAGCCGTTCCATGCGGATCATCTCGCCCTTTAATATCAGGCCCCGGAACCAGTCGAAGTCGGCCCAATTCACTCCCTCGGCCCAAGGGTCGATATCCGCCGACGGATAGGTGTGGGTGAGCCGCAGCTCGCGGCCGGACTTGTCCATTTGATTGAATCCGGCCCGGTCGGCCCCGAGGTAACGGCTGATCTCCGCCAGCCAGTATTCGATTTCCCGGTCCACCTCATCCGGGCCCAGGTGGACGAAACGGGATGAAATCGCGGACAAAAGCCGTTCGAAATCGATCCGCCGCCCTAGGTCCGTTTCCACCATCTTCCTTTTCCCTCGCGTTTCGGCCGCCGAAAAAAAACGACCGGGACATCAGCCCCACTATAACACCCGGCGGTCCGGCCCGACAACGCCCTTCCCGCCGATAAATTCCTTAAAAAAGGCATTCATTTCAGGCTAAGCCCCAAAATAGGGATAGGGAACCAGCGAGGCCCCCCGGCAGGCTGGTT
>JAZDGM010000203.1:0-18521 GCA_043806915.1 Pseudomonadota bacterium
TTTGTTCCTTTTATTCTGAAAGACAATACCTTGCCCCAAACGGAGGCGAGGCCGGGCCGGACAATTATCTCCCTCGCCCCCACGGGGATGGGGCGAGGGGGGTAGTCCTTGGTTCACCCGGGCCGACGGGGCCGGGCAAGATGTTGGGTTTCGCCTACGGCTCAACCCAACCTACGGAGATCACATTATTTTTAACCTGTAGAGGCGCGCCGGGCCAAGCAATTCCAAGCGCCCCGAACCTCTTCGGGCGGGCATGGACGCCCGCCCCTTCCGCCCTCGAAACAGGACGTTTCGGGGCGTGAAACCGCCGCCAGGCGGGTTCTCCGGAAAAAGAGCCGGGGGTTGTCAGGGGCGCCGGCTCCGGCGCGCCCCTGACCCTGGGACGCGAAGGCGTCTCTCGAAGCCCAACGCCAGGCGCGCGGGGGGCGGAGCAGCCCCGCCGCTAGGCGCCGGCCAACGTCTCCAATTTACCGTGGTCGGGCCCGCAGAATAGTAAAAGATGGTGCGCGTTGCGCACCCTACAAACTCTCTATCTTGGGAACCAGCGGTACTCATTTTCATTTGGCCATTTTCCTTACATTTTCAACCGGCCGCTAACATCAGGGGTCCAGTGGATATTTGTCCTGTTTGTAAAAACAATCAAAATACGCCTCTCGCGGAAACGACCAGGTGGGGTGATTGGCTAAAAAAACATTGTGAAAAATAGCTTTTCAAATTGTTAGGTGATTGAGATTCCCGCCACGCTAGGCGATGATGAAGATATAGACGTTGACGGCCAAGGGAGGGTCTGCAATGGACGCGTCTAATAATGCCATGGTTTTCAATATTTTGATCGTCAAGGAACGGGACGGTGGATTCGTGGCCCATTGTTTGGAACTGGATATCGTGGTCACGGGACCGACCCCGGACGAGGCTCGGGATGATTTGCTTGACCTGATCCTGGCCCAAGTGGGTTATGCCTTCGCCCATGACAACCTGGCCCACCTGTATCGGCCCGCGCCCCAAGAGGTGTGGCGCGTTTTTTATCAATGCCTGGAGTCCATGGAGTACCGGGCGCCTGTTTTCACGGACGTGGATTCTGGAGTGTTTGCGCCGCCCTGGATCATCGCCAAAACCTGTCAGGCCCCGGAATCGGATTGTGCCTAAAAAGCCGTTCACCTTCAGACGGCTCGTAAAAAACTCCAGGAGCACGGTATCGTGGTCGCCCCGGACAAACGGGGCAAGGGTTCGGAAAAAATCCTGCTCAAACCGGACACGCCGGGCTCGCCCAAGGGCGTGATATATCCCGTGAAATGCCATGGACCCGGGACGGAAATCAGTATTCCCGTCGTCCTGGCGATATTGCGGCGTTTTGACCTCGACCCCGATGAATTTTGGGATTGATCATCACCGCCTCTTGTCCGTCCACCAGAAAACAGACGGCTGTTGGGCCGTGTCCTATCGCGACCCGGGCAAACAGAAGTTGAAATATTTCGGCCGGGGTCCGGACGCCAAACTGGTCGCCGCGTCCTGGGGCGTGGCTTGGAAGCGCAGTCAGCGTGACGTCCGCGCCCCGGACCTGTTCGACAACCACCCGTCCCCCACCTTCGGCGAAGTGGTCATGGAATACCTCGCCGCCGCCGTGGCCGTGGTGCGGATTTACTTCAAAAAAAAGACGGGAAAGCCAGGGAAAAAGGACTCAAGAAGGGGACAAGTGAGCCGTTTTTCCCCTGGCTTCCCCGAGCCGGGCCAGGCCCGGTTTTCGAGATCGGCCTGGGGGCCGATATTCGAGCGGGGCTAGTCGGCCGTCGCCGGACCAAGGCCCCCATTTTTTCCGCGGGCTTGTTTACGCCTCAGTGGTCGCAGGTATTTTCGCCGACCCGCAACGTTCCGGCGAGATAGTCCCTGATCAGCGGTTCCACCGTATCGGCGCCCGCGCCCGTCACGACAATGACGCCGTGCTGCTCGAACAGGCCTTGGGCGCGTTGTCCCATGCCCCCGGCGATTATCACGTTCGCGCCTCGTTCCGCCAGCCATGAGGGCAACAAGCCCGGCTCGTGCGGAGGGGCGTCATGATCCTCCCGCGTCAGGATTTGTTTCGTCTCCAGATCGACGTCGAGCAAGGCGAATTGTTGGCAATGCCCGAAATGCGGGGCAAGCCGGCCGTTGGACAGGGGAATGGCAATTCGCATGAACGTTTTCCTTTCCTGATCAGACGTGATTCAAACCGGCCGCCGGCCATTGTTTGTCACCTCGAGACCGCGTGGTAAAATGTTTCGCCGTTTTTTCTCGAGGTGGAAACCTGGCCGTCATTCCGCAGCTTGTGGAGCCTCTTCGAGGCCTCGTTAATGTGCAGGGCGAGCCCGGCCGCGACTCCCCCGACAGTGCAGGGACGACGGGCCAACAGGGCCAGGATGTCGTCGTCCGTCGCGGTTTTTGAATAGTCCTTCCCGGAGTCGGTTAGCGAGGTCTCGCCGATGACGAGCGCCGGTTGATGAAACATCCCCGCCGCCTCGTCGAGACGAGAGCGGGAAACCGGGCGGGCGAAGTCCTCGCAGGGAGGGCGGGAAACCGTATTGAGCTGGACCAGGTCGGGCCGGACGCGGTCCGTCGCCTTTACCAGCTTCTCCACCTGCCCGGCCAGGTCGTTGATATCGGCCAGCAGAAATACCTCCAGCCATATCAGGCGGGTAAAGCGGCGCCGGAACTCCGCCAACCCCTCCAGCATTTTTTCGAAGTCCACTTCCGGGTGGGGACGATTGACCTCTTGAAACAACAAGGCGTCTCCGGCGTCCAGGGAAGGGATGACCAGGTCCGCGGGCGCCAAGGCTCTTTGCAGGTCATCGAGCCACAACAGCGAGCCGTTGGTGAGCACGGCCAGGGGGATGTCGGTCCTGCTTTTTATTCGATCGATCAATTCTCCGATTCGGGAATTCAGGGTCGGTTCGCCCGAACCGGCCAGGGTGATGTAGTCGGGGGCCGGGCCTCCCCCTCCCAGCGCCCCTTCAAGTTCATCCAGGATTGCTTCCAGGGGGGCGTATTCCTTTCTTTCCACGGTCTTGTTCGTGGTCCGGCCAAGCTGGCAATAAATACAGTCATAGGTGCAGGTCTTGAAAGGGACGAGGTCCAGGCCCAGGGAACGTCCCAGTCGGCGTGAATACACCGGTCCGTAGACATATCGACGTTTTTCGCTCATTGTTCTTCAGACCTACTCATGGCCCCTATTTATTTCGCCGCCGGCCGCCGCCCCCGCCGCCGCCCCTACCCAAGCCCCCGCCGCGCCCCAAACCCGGCCGACCGCCGGCGCCGCGGCTGGAATCGGAGGTCGGGTCATAATGGGCTTCCACATTCGGCCCCTCCAGGGCGGCTAGGCGGTCCGCCCGAAAGCCCTCGACCGCGTCGCCCGCTGTCCCGGCGGCGCCGGTGATTATTTTGACTCCGCCCGCGGAAAGGACCTTGAAGGCATTCGGACCGCAATTACCCGTGATGATGGCCCGGACCCCCTTTTCGACCAACATCTGGCCCGACTGAATGCCCGCGCCTCCGCCCAGCGCCAGGTAGGGGTTCTCGATGGCCTCGAAGCCGCCATCGTCCGTTTCGACAATCAGAAAATAGGCGCAACGCCCAAATCGGGGGTCTAGTTTCGATTCAAGCACGGGGCCTTCGGCGGTCACGGCGATTTTCATGGTCATTCACCCTTTTGCCCCCCATTGATCCACTGGGGGCCTGCTAGTCGTTATTCTCGGTTTTCACGGCGGCGCGGCGTATTCCCACTCGTCGTTTCCGGCTACACCGACCCGGCATCCAGAACCGCGGGCTCATAATATCCCCGTCCATAAAGGCGCTCACGACTTCCTCGATATTTCCGCATACAAACCCGATCACCTTTACGCCTGACCGGGTCAGCGCGGCTTCCAGGACTCGTGAAATCGCGCCGCAAATCAAGACGTCCGTTCCCAGGCCCGCCAATTCCCCAGCGCGACGCCAGGGGTCCGCGTAAATCAAGGCCCGACTCTCCCGCTGTGATTCAACCGACTTTTCGATATCGACCACCAGTAAGTCTTGGGCGACGTCAAAAACCGGGGAGACCCGTCCGTGCCAGTACGGAAGCGCAACCCTCATACCGCGTAAGGAGCAATCGGGGCGCCAACTAGTACTATTTCGTATATTGCTATTAATACCAGTGTGTTAAGCTGCCGTCGCCGGTAAACGCCTGGCAATATATTTGCATTTTGCATCGTTATCCGATATTGTTATCGCAAAACGCCCTGATGCAGGAGGTTCCTGTCATGACCGCTGAAAAACCGTTCCCGGCCCGGGACATCATTCTCGACTCGATCAACGAGGGGGTTTTTACGGTTGACCTCGCTTGGCGCATCACCGCCTTCAACCGCGCCGCCGAACGCATTACCGGGGTTTCCAGGTCGGAAGCAGCGGGCAAGTCCTGCTGCGATGTCTTCCACGCCAATATCTGCGAACGGGACTGCGCCCTTCGCCGGACGTTCGAAACCGGCAAGTCCGTATTCAACGCCACCGCTCACATCATCGACAACCAGGGCCGTCGGGCGCCGGTGCGCCTTTCGGCCGCGGTGCTCCGGGACGAAAACAACCGGATTGTGGGCGGCGTCGAAACCTTCCAGGACCTCCGGGAAATCGAGGCCCTGCAAAAGGAACTCCGGAATAGTTACACCTTCGAGGATATTGTCGGGCGCGGCCCCGAAATGGAGCGCCTCTTTGAAATCCTGCCCCAGATAGCCGACAGCGACAGCACGGTGCTGATCGAAGGTCCCAGCGGCACGGGCAAGGAGCTGTTTTCGCGGGCTATACATAACCTTTCGCCCCGAAAAAACGAGCGGTTCCTGCCCGTCAATTGCGCGGCCCTGCCGGATGCGCTCCTCGAAAGCGAGCTTTTCGGTCACAAGGCCGGCGCCTTCACCGACGCCCGCCGGGACAAGGCCGGCCGCTTCGCCCTGGCCGACGGCGGCACCATATTTTTAGACGAAATCGGCGATATCTCGCCCGCGCTCCAGGTCAGGCTGCTACGGGTCCTGCAAGACCGCGTGATCGAACCCCTCGGGGATATCGAATCGCGTCGGGTCGACGTCCGGGTCGTCGCCGCCACCAACAAGGACTTGGCGGAACAGGTCCGAATCGGTAAATTCAGGGAAGACCTTTACTACCGAATCCGGGTCATCCATCTGGTCCTGCCTAGCCTCAAGCAGCGCCGGGAAGACATCCCCCTCCTGGTCGAACACATCGTGGCCAAGTTCAACCACCGCCAGGGCAAAAACATCGCCGGCCTGTCCGTCGAGGCCATGGCCCGACTCCTGGAACACGACTTTCCGGGGAATGTCAGGGAGCTGGAAAATATTATCGAACAGGCCTTCGTCCTTTGCCGGGGCGGTTTGATCGAACGCCACCACCTCCCGCCCGAATTGCGCTCCGCCCCGGGTCAATACCCAGAGCCCTTCGGCCCCATGAACCTTGGCGGCATGGAAAAGCATTTCATCATGGAAACCCTACGTTACTACAACGGCAACCGCCAACGCGCCGCCCGCGACCTCGGCATTGACATCAGCACCCTTTATAGAAAAATAAAGGCGATGAAGATCGACTTGCCGGCCGTTGACGGTCGGGGACGGCGGCGCTAATCAGGCAAATTGCATTGATGGATTGGAACACTCCACGGCTCGCGCCCTACGCATCCCGCTCAATTTTCAAAAAAAATAATTAGAATCAAGACATTAACCGGCAACCGCCCCGCGGTCCCCCGTCATGGCACATCCCTTGCTCCCCGAGAGGCGGGCGGCGTGGTCGCAAAACTTCCGGTCGCCGCCAACTAGCCGGCGCCGCCACAAAACGGGCCGGCGAAATGAAGGGTCGGCTATGAAAAAACACCATGCACACGGTTGTCTCCATGCCCGGGTTTGATGGACAAGGCCCCCGGGGATTGGGCTCCATGACCGGCGCCGGCTGGGGATATTGTATTTTGCGGGAACCCGATTCGGCCGGCGAACCGGCGACCGGATTCGTGGGGCGGGCCGGGGTGCAAGCGAAGGCCGGCCCATTTCTCGATGAGGAGGCTCGACCCGAGCGTCGTCGGGGGAATGCGGCGGAGCGTTTGGGCGTCGATGGTTCGGAAAGCGCGGCTGCGGCGGAAAAATGTGATTCTTTTTCACGGAGGATAAGAGATGAGTTTCAAACCCGAGATCGATATGGAAAAATGCATCGGTTGCGGCGAATGCGTCGAGGTCTGCCCCACGGGCGTCTATGAACTGCAAGACGGTAAAGCGGTGGTCGTAAACGAAGATGAGTGCGTCGGTTGCGAAAGTTGCGTCGAGGTTTGCGAACAGGAAGCGATTGTGGTGCGCGAAACCTGACCCCTGAAACGAAAGAAATAGGCGTTTACGGGACCAAAACCCCACTAGCGGAATTTACCCCCATAATCATGGCCGGCCTGAAGTTGACGTCGCTCCTGGACTGTTCCAGTCGGAAGTCGCGCGGGAACCTGTTGGAAGCCTGTATTAGGCAAACGAAGCCGCCGGGTTGGGCCTCGCTCGCCCAACCCACGCGAATCACGGTTTATTGATGCATCAGGGTCGCTGCGGGGCCGGGCGCCGGGAAGCCGCCTTGTGACCGGACCCACTTATTCGCGAGGGTTGATCCAGGTGGTGGTCAGGGATATATCGCCGCCGTAGGTAGCGGTTATTGTGCACGAATCGGCGGACGCGCCGGTTATGGACAACTGTAGCTCCGAATCGCTGGAGTCGACGTGGACATTGTCATTGGCTTGGTCGCACGAGAAGCCCGTGTCCGTTAGCAAGCTCCTGACGAAGGTCAGGGAACAGGCGGATAGCCCCGCGGCCAGGGCCAGCCGGGCGGTCTCGGTCTTGGCGTTGGTCTGTAACTCCACATATTTGGGCACGGCGACGGCCGCCAGGACGCCCATGATGACCAGTACCGAGATGATTTCGATGAGAGTGAATCCTTGGCGAGGCCCTTTCGGTTTCATCTTCACGTCCCCTCCTAAGTCCTAGTTATACCATTACCCGCCCGTGAGTTTCAAGCCGGTATATTACGGTTCGGCCCGAGCGGCCGCCCTCCCGGCCGGCGCTTGGCCGGGCCTGACGCCGCCGCGAAAACCGCCGCGCTCCCAGCCGTTTTTTTTTACGGGTTGTAAAAATTACCGACTTATCGGTTGAACCGGCGCGAACAGGTTGAAGCGCCCCGCGGCCGGCCGCGGGGAACGCGCTCGCTCGCATATTCAAGCCGCTCCTGGCCGGCCCCGCTATAAAAACGGCGCGGTCGGGCCGGCCGGCGACAAGGTCTTTTGGCGCTGTTTTTGCTTCTATGTATTGAACCCCCCGGGGGCGAAGCGGAGGTTTTGCCGGGACGGGCCCTGATCGGCCCACGTTAACATCCTTTCACCCAGGGATGAAATCATGCGGATCAACCTGCGCAACAGGGTCCTGATAAACTTCGTTTTCATCATCGTGGCCCTGGCCGTGTTCAACGGGCTGCTGGGCGCCTTCCTGATCAACCGCACCACGGTGTCGGAAGAGCAACGGCGCGTCGGCGTGGACCTCCGGTCCGCCTGGAGCGTGGTTCAGTCGCGATTCGACGAAATGGCCACCCTGTTGACCGTTCTCGGCCCGGGCAAGCGCGTGGTCGGCGCCTTTACCCAACCCGACCGGGAAGAGCACCACCTCGCCCTGGAAGCGGTCCGCCGGCAGTTTCATCTGGATATCCTCGGACTGACCGACGGCCAGGGCAAGGTGATCCTCCGGGGGGCCCCGCCCTACACCACCGGGGACGACCTGTCCAACGACCCGGTGGTCAGCAAGGCCCTGCGGGGGGAAACCGTCAAGGGCTTCCAGGTGCTCCGCCCGACGCGGTTGCGCACCGAGGGGGACGGCCTGGCCGAGCGGGCCTTCGTCGTTTTCGAGCCCACGCCCATGGCCAAGCCCCGGGCCGAATCCACCGAGGGTTCCGGCCTGGCCATGATGGCCGCCTTTCCGATCCGGGATATCAAGGACGACGTGATGGGGGTGATCTTCGCCGGGTCCCTGTTAAACCGCAACCACGACTTGGTGGACCGCATCCGCTCCATTGTCTTCGAGGGACAAGCCCCGGACGGCGGCCCCATCGGGGCGGTCACCATCTTCCAGTGGGACGTCCGGGTGGCCACCAATGTCACCCTGCCCAACGGAAACCGGGCACTGGGGACCAGGGTCAGCGCCGAGGTCTACGACAAGGTCCTGGAAAACAACAGTAGCTGGTACAGCCGGGCCTTTGTGGTCAATGAATGGTATATCAGCGCGTACGATCCCATTCGGGACGTGGAAAACAAAGTCATCGGCATCCTGTACGTGGGGGTGCCGGCCAGGAAATACGACCAGATTCGCCGGGACCTGTGGCGCATCTACGCCGCCATGTCCCTGATCTGCGCCTGCCTGGTCGTCCTGGCCGGGTTGGTCTTCGCCCGGCGCCTGACCACCGCGGTCCACCGCCTGGCCGAGGGCGCTTCCAGGATTTCCAAGGGGGAATACAATCTCCGGGTCAAGGAGCCCAAGGCGGAGGACGAACTCAAGGACCTGACCAAGGCCTTCAACGCCATGGCGGCCAGCCTGGCCGACCGGGAGGAGCGGCTAAAAATCGCCCGGGACGACCTCGAAAAAATCAACGCGGCCTTGCACCAGGTCAACCAAAACTATTTGGAAATGCTGGGGTTCGTGTCCCACGAGCTGAAAAACACCCTGGGCGTCATCTTCACCTCGGCCAAGACCCTGGCCGCGGGCCTGGCCGGGCCGCTCAACGAAAAACAAGGCGTTCTGGTGAGCGGGATCGGGAAAAACATCGACGCGGCCGTGTCCATGACCCGGAAATACCTGGACCTGACCCGGATAGAAAAAGGCGAGCTCAAGGTTCAACCCGAGAAGATCGATCTTGTTTCCGAGGTCGTCGGTCCGGTCCTGGAGGAACTCAAGGGCGCCCTGGAACGACAGGGAGTCCGCCTGGTCAACGGCCTGCCGCGGTCCCTGCCCCTGGTGGGGGACCCCACCCTGCTGCGGGTCGTCTTCAAGAACCTCCTGGACAACGCGCTCAAATACGGCCGGGAAAACGGCCTGATCAAGATTATGTTTCACCGGGACGAAAAAGAATACCGGTTCGAGGTCTGGAACGAGGGCCGGGGCCTGACCCCGGACCAAATTTCCCGAACCTTCGGGAAATTCGTCCGGTTCAAGGCGGACCACGAGACCGATTCCAAGGGGACCGGGCTCGGTCTGTTCATCACCAGGGACATTGTCGGCAAGCATAACGGGACGATCCGGGTGGAATCCGAATACGGCCGTTACGCGGCTTTCATCTTCACGCTGCCGATCGGGCCGGAGTAGCCGCCTCCCCGCCCAATCGGCGGTCCAAGGCCCCTGGCGGCCCCCACCCCTAAAATTCGCTCGATTTAGGTTTAAATACTTTTGGCAAGCGCAGGGCCAGGCAAATCCAAGCGCCGCGAACCTCTTCGGGCGGGCAGGGGCGCCGGCTCCGGCGCGCCCCTGACCCTGGGACGGGAAAGAGAATGTCGCAGTCCTAATGACTCAAAGCGGGGGGCGGAGCAACCCCGCCCGCGAGGCGCCGGCCAACGTCTCCAATTTACCGCGGTCGGGCCCGCAAAATAGTAAAAGATGGTGCGCGTTGCGCACCCTACAAACTCCAGACACCTATATGCTTCAACTTCTTTACAAACAGATCAAGTTTTTACTTGACGGTTTGAGGCGAAGCTTCGCCGGCTTCCCCACTTTATCCGGAAAGCAACCACGGGGAATCAACGCGGCGTTTCCATTTCGTAGTCCTATCGCGGCGGTGAAGGTATCGATATTAGTCGGTTTGAAATTTCATTCGTCTCGTTGAACCCAGGCCTGAAGGCTCGCCGGGCAAGGTCTATCCCCTGGCCCGCGATTATGGGCGGGGGCGGGCGCTACATCTCAAGAGTGCGGAAGCTGGAGCTTCCCTGGCCGGGGTTCCCAAGCGAGAGCTTGGGCACCAGCCTTACTCATATTCATTTGGCCATTTTCCTTACATTTTCAACCGGCCGCTGACATGGCATATGACCTCGAGGGAAGACAAACAAAACGGAGAGCGTTTTCCTGATCCTCGTAGATGTGAACGCTTACCGTGGGCTCGGCCAATGATAGACGAGGAACACCAGCCCGAGATACGTGCGTGGGATTTTGAGGAGGGGAACGGTGATATTCATACGTACGTTTGGCTTGAAGATCATGATTTTGTAGTAATAATGAAAAAATACCCTGATGGACGAAGACGCTTGCTAACCTCCTTCTGGGTTGAGTACAACAATACCAGAAGGAAATTTAGAAAAAAATGGAAAAATAGACTGTAAAATAAAAAAAGGCCAGCGCATAACGCCAGCCCAACTCCTTCCACCATTGGTAGATGAGATACCACTAAGATATACTCTATTGGGGTTCCTGTCAAGGGCTATTTGAAAACGCCATGGCTACTACCGATCCAATAATCCCAACTTTTCGTCAAAACTGAAGATTCACATTTCCCATATCCATATTCACATACAATAACAACCAGTTAATCCACTACCGGTCAGACCGGCCCACAATCCGTCCCTGAAAGCCTGATAAGCGTCCTCGTTGCGGACATCCCCGCCTTTGGGGCATGGTTGTGCATGGGCTTTTTTTGACCGAACAGGCGGCCCCGCGGCGCGCCCGGGAAAAACCCTTCCCGGGAACCGCCGGGGCCGGGGCCGGGGCCGGACGGAACGACCCGGCTCCCGCGGCAGTGGGAAGAAATTTAAAAATGCCGCCTGGGCCGCTGATCAGGTTTTTTTCAACTTGTCCCGGAGAAAGGCGATGGTGCGTCCCCAGGCCAGTTCGGCCGCTTCCCGGTTATATCTGTCCGGATTGGCGTCGTTGTTGAACGCGTGTTGGGCGCCTTCGTAGAAATAAATCCGATAATCCACCCCCGCCGCTTTCAGGGCCTTTTCATAATCGGGAACATCCTGGTTGATCCGATCGTCGCGGCCGGCGTAATGGAGCAGCAGGGAGGCCTTGATTTTCGGAACGTCGGCCAAGTCGGGCCGCCGGCCGTAATAGGGGACCGCGGCGTCCAGTTCCGGGCAATGGACCGCCAGTTGGTTGGCCATGGCCCCGCCCCAGCAGAACCCGACCACGCCGACCCGGCCGGCGGTCCGGGGGGTCGCGTCCAGGTATTTGACGGCCGCGATAAAGTTCCCCAGGGTCCGGCCCGGGTCAAGCTTCTTGATCAGTTCCACGGCCGCGTTCGAATCATCCGGGGTCCCGCCCAGGGGCGAGAGGGCGTCGGGCGCCAGGGCGAGGAACCCTTCCCGGGCCAGTCGCCGGGCCACGTCCCGGATGTGCGGGTTGAGCCCCCGGTTTTCGTGGACCACCACGACCCCGGGCGTTTTTTCCGCGCCCCGGGGGCCGGAAAGATAGGCCTTGATCTCCCCGGTCGCGCCTGGGTAGGCGATGAATCCGGACTGGAGGCCGGGGTCTTCCGCGGGAACCAGGTCGGCCCCGGCCCGGGCGCCTGCTAGAAAATCGGGCAGGACAACGGCCGCGACCGCCCCTCCGGCCAGGACCGAGAGTTTTTTCAAGAAAAGCCTGCGGCCGGGTTTGCGGTTGACGTCACCCTCGAACGGTTCCTGGAATATTTTGTCCATGTCCTTCCCCCTTGCCCTCGCGGGTCTTTATTTTTCGGCCGCGGTCGCGGCCACGCGGCGCTCGAAAGGGCCATTGGTTTTTCCCGACGGTTCATGTGCTTGGATTGTCGGGATAATCGAGCGTGAATGGCTCGCCGGTCGGTTTGGCCCGGGCCTGCCCTTCGTCTATCACACCTTGAATTTTATCATGTCGGTCAAAAAAAACCTTCCCGAGGTTGGCTTAATTTTTAAAACCACACTATATTTTTAAGAGTAGTCATGATTGCGGCAAATAGACAACAAGGCAAAAACAATTTTTCAGGAGGTCCGAAATGAAAAAGTTTTTGGGGTATGCGATTTTGTCCCTGGCCCTGGTCCTGGCCCTGGCCGTCGTTCCCGCCTGGGCCGAACCCTTGACTCCCCAGGTGGTGGTCGACCATGTGGACAAGGCGGTCAAGCTGATCGAGGAACAAGGCGAGGCCGCGGCTTTCCCCCTGCTGACCGATCCCAGCGGCGAATGGGTCAAGGGCGAGCTTTATGTGTTTGTCTACGATTTGAGCGGCAATATCGTGGCTCATCTCAACAAGAAGCTCGAAGGCAAGAACCTGCTGAAGGTCAAGGACGTCAAGGGGAATGTTTTCGCGGCCGACTTCATCGCCATCGCCAAGGGTTCGGCCGGCGAAGGCTGGTGCGAATACTATTGGCCCAAACCCAACGAGAAGGAAGCGTCCCTCAAGACCAGCTATATCAAAAAGGTCCCGGGCAAGGAACTGTTGGTCGGCGTGGGGACCTATGATTTTCCCCTGGACCAGGCCCGGAAGGAGACCGGGAAGCCCTAGTCGAAGCGACCTTCCGCCCGCCCCGATGCGGGGCGGGCTTCTAGACCGGCGGCTGGACGCGACTTCGATCACGGCGAAAAGACAGGGGTTTTTCAAGGAGTATCTCTATGGAGGCGAAGCAAAAGGCTTCTCGTTGGACCGGGGTGGGGGCGAAGATCATAATACTGCCCGTTATCGGCCTGTTGGGCGTGTTTTTACTGCAGGGTATAAATTATTACGTCAATTCCCGAATAAACCAGGTCTTCGCCCTGGAACGATCCGGCTCGGGAGTGGCGGCGGACGCCTCCGACCTTTTGTCGGCCGAAATGGAATACCTGACCAAGATTGACGAGCCTTCCCTGAAAATCGTCCAAGGGGCCCTGACCAGGCTGGACGACTCGCTGGGGCGGCTCGAGGACCAGGCCCGGCGGGCCTCCCTAAACCTCGACTTGGCCCAAATGACCGGGAGCGTGGACCGGTTGCGGGAAACGGTCGGCCGGGCCAACCAGGTCGCGGGGCTGATGCAGGCGGATCGGGTCGCCCTGGCCGAACATTTCCAGGTCGGCGAGGAGCTGCTGACCCAGGCTGTTTCGGCCATTGTCCAGGAGGAAACAGACCTGATCATGACCGGGGAATCGTTGCCGGATAACTTGATCGCCCTCCGGGACGAGTTTAAGGGCTTCTTGGTTTTATATTTGAAGTCGAGAATGAACCTCGTCGATTTATTCGCCTTCGCCGATTCAGCCAGGTATCTGGAAAGCCGGGACGCCCTCCGCCGGGACCTGGCCCTGGCCCTGAAAAACGTCGACGGCATGGCGGTTTCCGCGGCCAAGGAAAAACTTTCGTCCCTGTGGGAGAAAGTCAAGAAGGAGGAAGAGGCGGTTTTGGGGCTCGAGGACCGCCTGTACGGGAATTGGGGGACGTTGCAATCCCTGACCAAGGCCATGGAACAAGACGCCGGGGAAGTCAGGGGAGGCATCAAGGCCTTTAACGAAATAATATCGACTGATTTAGCGGAGCTGCAAAAACGGTTCGATGTCCTGAAGGCCGGGGCTATCCTAGCGGCGGTAATTCTGATCGCCTGCTTGAGTTTTATCGTGGTGCGCTGGATCACCAAGCCGGTGGCCAAGATGACCCAGGCGATTCGTCTCATGGCTCAAGGCGAGTTCCAGGTGAATTTGGATTTCGATTCCCGGGACGAGATAGGGGACATGGCCGAGGCCCTGCGGACCATGGCTGGGGCCCAGGAGACCAAAACGACCCTCGCGGGCCGCATCGCTTCCGGGGACCTGACCCAGGAAGTTCAACTGGCTTCCGACCGCGATTCCCTGGGCCGCGCCCTCCAGGAAATGGTGGAAAGCCTGAATGAATTCGTGGCCGACCTGGGCGCCACCGCCGACCGGGTGGCCGGCGGCTCCGGCCAGGTGGCCGATTCCAGCCAGACCCTGTCCCAAGGGGCCGCGGAGCAGGCCGCCAGCCTGGAGGAAATTACCAGTTCCATGACCGAGCTGGCTTCCCAGACCAGGAAAAACGCCGAGAACGCTTCCCAGGCCAACAAGCTCTCCGACCAGGCCCGCGTCGCCGCCGTGAACGGAAACAGCCGGATGGTGGAAATGGTTTCCGCCATGGCGGAAATAAGCGATTCCAGCAAGGAAATCGCCAAGATCATCAAGACCATCGACGATATTGCCTTTCAAACGAACCTCCTGGCCCTCAACGCGGCCGTGGAGGCGGCCCGGGCCGGAAAGCACGGGAAGGGTTTCGCCGTGGTCGCCCAGGAAGTGCGCAACCTCGCCGGCCGGAGCGCCAAGGCCGCCCGGGAAACAACCGACCTGATCGATCGGGCCCTGGCCAAGATCGGGAACGGCGGCGACATGGCCGACAAGACCGCCGCCGCCTTGCGGGAAATCGTGACCCAAGCCGACAAGGTCACCACGCTCGTTTCCGAGATCGCCCAAGCCAGCAACGAGCAGGCCCAGGGAATCGCCCAGATCAACCAGGGGCTGAACCAGGTGGAGCAGGTCACCCAGCAAAATACCGCCAACGCCGAACAGACGGCTTCGGCCGCGGTGGAGCTATCCAACCAGTCCCGGGAATTACGGAAGCATGTGGCCCGGTTCCGGATAATGGAGCGGGCCGGCGCGGGGCCCGCCCGGGATAATTCGCCCGGGGAAGTTCCCGAAAACATCGCGGCGCCCCTGGAAACGCCGGGCGGCTGGGGGGCGACGCCCAAACCGTTGGTCCCAAGGAATCGGGTCCTGACTCCCGCGGACATTATTTCGCTGGATGGAGACGGTTTCGGGAAATATTGAAGGCGCCGTCCCGGCGGCTCGCCGCGGGGATGATAAACAAAAGCCCCGGTCCTTGACGCGGGGCTTGGTCGGCTATAAACTTGGGTAAGATTTATTACGGGTTAAGCCAAGGCAGAAATAGACAGCGCCCATGACCACCGAACAATGGCACAAATTCACCGACATCTGTTACGGGGCCGGATTGAAAGCGACCAGTCAACGATTTGAAATCTACAGCGAATTGTCGGCGCGGCACGATCATCCCTCGGCGGTCGACATTCACCGGACCCTGTGCGGTCGCATCCCGCCCTTGACGCTGGACACTGTCTATCGAACGCTTAACACCTTGGAGGCCATCGGGGCCGTCAGGAGGGTGGAGGTTTTTGACGACAAGGCCAGGTTCGACGGCAACCTGGCGCCCCACCATCATTTCGTGTGCAATCGCTGCAAGGCGATTGTGGACCTTGAGTGGGAAAGCCTCGACCGATTGGAACTACCGGAAGGGATTCAGGAGGTGGGCCAGGTCCAGTCCAGGAACATGACGTTGCGGGGGCTTTGTCGGGAGTGTTCCGGCGCGGTGGACTAAGCGGGGCCGGAAAAAAATTTTCACCTGTAAATCAGAATAATTATTTATTAAAAACTGACACGAAGTCATCACTGTTCTTTGTGGGCGACGAACGCCCGAAAGGAGAAAAAATGCCGGACGATAACAAAAAACAAAAAGATTTGAATATCTTGGACATCAAGGCGGCCACCAGTTGCGACGCCACCGCCCAAATGCTCCGAAAGGCCGAGCGGGACGGCGTGGAAACCGCCTTTCACCGAGCCGCGGCCATGAAGGCCTGCCCCATCGGCGCCGATTCATCTTGCTGCAAGCATTGCTCCATGGGGCCCTGTCGGTTGAGCGCCAAGGACCCGTACGGCAAGGTCGGCGTTTGCGGGGCCACCATCGATACCATCATGGCCCGGAATTTCGGACGGATGGTGGCCAGCGGCGCGTCGGCCCACACCGACCATGGCATGAGCATGCTGGACCTGTTCCGGGAAGTGGTCAACGGCCATATCAAGGATTTCACCATCAAGGACCCGCTCAAGCTCCGGGAAGTGGCCGAAACCCTGGGGATCGAGGTCGAGGACCGCGGGGACAAGGAGATCGCCCTGGACCTTTATCGCGAACTGGAGCGGACCTACACCCAGGTGGAGGGCGAGATTCCCTTTGTTTCCAGGGTCCCGGAAAAAACCCTGGAGACCTGGCGCAAGCAGGGAGTGGTCCCCCGGGGGGCCATGCGGGAAATCATGGAGCTGATGCACCGGACCCACATGGGCGTGGACCAGGACTACGAGAACCTTACCCGGCAGTTCACCCGGACCGCCCTGTCCGACGGCTGGGGCGGCTCCATGGTGGCCACGGAGATTTCGGACATATTGTTCGGCACGCCCTACCCGATTCGGGGCGACGTCAACATGGGCTGCCTGAGGGAAGACCACGTCAATATCATCATCCACGGACACGAGCCGAACCTGTTCGAATCCATGCTGGCCTCGGTCAACGACCCCACCCTGGTCAAGGCGGCCAAGAGCGCCGGCGCGGTCGGCATAAACCTGTTGGGGATGTGCTGTTCCGGGGCGGAGATGCTGTCCCGCCACGGCATCCCTCACGCGGGGGATTTCATGTCCACGGAAGCCATCCTGGTCACTGGAGCGGTGGACGCCATGGGCGTGGATGTGCAGTGCATCAAGCAGGGCCTGGCCAAGGTCGCCGAGTGCTATGGGACCAAGCTTTTCACCACCAACCCCCGCTGCCATATCGAGGGCGTGGAGCATATCGAATTCGTGGAGCACACGCCCCGGGACTGCACCGACGCCATTGTGGAGAGGGCCATTATCCGGTTCCAGGGACGGACCCTGCCCGTGGAAATACCTCAAATCCGCAACACCGGCATCCACGGGTTTTCCCACGAGTCCATCGTCTATCATCTGGGCGGGACCTTCCGGGGTTCCTACACGCCCTTGAACGACAACATCGTCAACGGCCGGATTCGGGGCGTGGCCGGGGTTGTCGGCTGCACCAACCCGCGGGTCAGGCAGGACTGGGTCCATGTGGAACTGGTCAAGGAACTGATCAAGAACGACGTCCTGGTGGTCCAGACCGGCTGCTCCCAGATAGCCCTGGCCAAGGCCGGCTTGTACACTCCCGAGGCCGCGGCCCTGGCCGGTTCCGGCTTGCGGGAAGTCTGCGAGACCGTGGGGATTCCGCCCGTCCTGGGCCTGGGGTCGTGCGTGGACAACAGCCGCATCCTCATGGCCTTGGCGGAAATGGTCAAGGTGGGAGGCTTGGGGTCGAGCATCGCCGAACTCCCCGTGGCCGGCGCGGCCCCGGAATGGATGAGCGAAAAAGCCATTTCCATCGGCCAATACTTTGTCGGGTCCGGGGTGTTCACCGTGTTCGGGGTCACTTTCCCCATTGTGGAGGGGACCAAGTTCCATGACCTGCTGTTCCACGGCCTGGAAAAGCAGGGCTTCGGCAAATGGGGCTTCGCCGTGGACCCCCACGAAATGGCCTGGATGATGATCAACCATATCGACGCCAAGCGGAAAGCCCTGGGCATCGACAAGGCCCGGGATCGGGTGCTCATGGACATGGCCGACCGGCAGAAGCTGACGGCGGCCTAGTCCGGGCCGGGCGGCCTTGGCCAAGGGGCTGGGCCGCCGGCTTGAAAACCCATGTATTTTTTTTCGCGGGCCCTGGCGCGGGACCGGCGGGGCCTTTATCTTAAAGGGAAAAATTTTCGCCGGAGGGAAGAATAATGGGAAGAATGGCCACATCCGATGAGTTTCAGGAATATAAGGACATTGGACTTTGCCCGTACTGTTACGCCGAGGACATTGTGGAGGACGCCGTGAACCAGGAAGGCAAGGTGATCAGAAAATCAAAGTATTGCACCAAATGCGAAATGCGGTGGACGGAAATCTGGGATGACGGCGTCATGACCGGCCTCTACCTGGACGACGCCGACTGATCATCGCCTTTCGCCCCGGGACCGGGTGGCCTTGGTTCACCCGGGCCGGCGACCAAGCCAAGATGTTGGGTTTCGCCTACGGCTCAACTCAACCTACGAAAATAACATCAATTTTTGGCGCGTGGAGGCGAGCTGGGCCAGGCGGCTCCAAGCGCCCCGGACCTCTTCGGGCGGGCATGGACGCCCGCCCTTTCCGCCCTCGAAACAGGACGTTTCGGGGCGTGAAACCGCCGCCAGGCGGGTTCTCCGGAAAAAGAGCCGGGGGTCGTCAGGGGCGCCGGCTCCGGCGCGCCCTTGACCCTGGGACGGGAAGGAGTCTCTCGAAGCCCAACGCCAGGCGCGCGGGGGGCGGAGCAACCCCGCCCGCAAGGCGCGGCCAACGTCTCCAATTTACCGCGGCCGGGCCCGGAAAATAGTAAAAATGGTGCGCGTTGCGCACCCTACAAACTCCAGACGCCTATATGCTTCAATTTCTTTACAAACAGATCAAATTTTTACTTGACGGTTTGAGGCGTAGCTTCGCCGGCTTCCTCACTCTAGAGATGAAGCACCCCAGCCCCCGCCCATAATCGCCGGCCAGGGGATAGACCTTGCCCGGCGAGCGTATTCTCCGCGGCTTGCCGCGGGGAGCTTCAATATGTTAGGATTGGTTCTCACGCCGGGCTTATCGAGATGGTCAATAACATCATTGCCCGGCCCAAGACTGTGCCTAGGGTCGGGG
>JAZDGM010000204.1:0-48716 GCA_043806915.1 Pseudomonadota bacterium
GTAAATTGGAGACGTTGGCCGGCGCCCCCGGCGGCCCCCGGCTCTTTTTCCGGAGAACCCGCCTGGCGGCGGTTTCACGCCCCGAAACGTCCTGTTTCGAGGGCGGAAAGGGCGGGCGTCCATGCCCGCCCGAAGAAGTCCTGGGCGTTTGGAATTGCTTGGCCCGGCGCGCCTCCGCTGGACTAAAAATAATGTGATCTCAGTAGGTTGGGTTGAGCAGTAGGCGAAACCAAACATCTTGGTTGACCCCGTTGGCCCGGGTGAACCAAGGACTCCCCCCCTCACCCCAGCCCTCTCCCCCCGTCGGTGGGCGAGGGAGATAATTGTCTGGCCCGGCCCTCGCCTCCGTTTGGAACAAGGGTTGTCTTTCAGAATAAAAGGAACAATACATTTTCAGATGGCCAGGTTTTAGGCATTATTAGAGGGCCGCTGACAGACGCCTTCCCCTCAGAGGCGACAAGCGCCGGGAGTGGGTGAAGACTCAGGGGAGATCATTCTTAATTTTTGGATGTCTTTTTTTTATGGATGTCCCACAAACACTTTTTTTATGGATGTCCCACAAATAAAAAAGGCGGGCTGGTCAAAAAAAAGGGCGCCTTGCGGCGCCCTGGAGGCGAGGAGGGAGAGAGATTCGTTACTCCTCGAAGTAAGTTTTTAAACGGCGCCGTTCAGGGCTGTGCCGAAGGCGGTTCAAGGCTCTTTTTTCCAACTGCCGGACCCTTTCCCGGGAGATGCTCAGGGTCACTCCGACCTCCTCCAAAGTACAAGGGCCGACATCTCCCAGCCCGAAGCGCATGGATAAAATTTTCCTTTCCCTTTGCGAAAGAGAGCCCAAGGCTTTTTCGGTGAGGTCCAGGATTTCGTTTTCCTCAAAGGCTTCCAAGGGAGAAACGCTCTCGGTGTTTTCTATTAAGTCTCCCAAGCGGTCCCCGTCGTCGCTGATAGGGGTTTCGAGGGATATGGGTTCCCGGTTCATCTGAATAATGGTCAGGATTTTTTCCAGGCTCAGGCCCGAGCGCTCGGAAATTTCCGAGGGATTGGGGTCCCGCCCCAGCTCCTTAACCAACTCGAAGAAACAACGATAGAATTGGTTCCTGATTTCCTGGAAATGGACGGGCACCCTAATTGATCGGCCCTGGTCGCAGAGGGCCCTGGAAATGGTTTGCCTGATCCACCAGGAGGCGAAAGTGGAAAAACGGTTGCCTGTTTCATAGTCGAACCTGGCCACGGCTTTCATCAGGCCGAGATTTCCTTCCTGAATGAGATCGGGCAAGGGCAGGCCGCGCTTGGCGTAACGCCGGGCGATGCTGACCGCCAACCTGAGGTTGGCCCGCACCATTTCTCCCATGGCTTGCAGCAATTCCACGCGCAATATCTTTATTTTCTTAGAAAAATAAAGCAGTTCGCTTCCTTGTCGGCTGTTTTCATCGATCAACTCGACCAATTTGTCCAGTTCGCTGAAAATGAATTCGATCGGTTCGCGAGAATTTTTGGTTTTCTTTTTCCAGTCGCGTAAAAGCTTTTGAAAGGCCCTCATGGGGACGAAGGACGACTTCATCTTCAGGGCCAGGTCCATGATTTCGGTTTGTGCGTCTTTTATTCTTTTTCCAAGCAGTTGTTCCTCTTTGACTTCCAATAGAGGTATCTGCTTCATTTCCTTGAAGTAAAGCCCTATCAACTCCTCGGTTGCCGAACGGGGCGCCTTGCTTTCGGGCTCCCATTCGGGACTAATTGACAAGCAGACATCGACCTGGCCCTGTTCCAAAGGCGGATTACACTCGGCCATGGCTTCCTCTTTCCTTATTTTGCTTGTTTTACAAGCCATTGACTGCCTCTAGGATCAATCCTAATATACTTATTGTTGTTTTTTTCCATCCTAAATACAAACCTAAGCTTCGCCCCCCACTCCGTCAAGCGGACGGGCGCATTTTCCGGCCGCGCCCCCCAATCAACCGACTCGTCGAGTTGGGGGTCTTTCACTATATACGCGCTGAGTCCTGTTCCCGGTCTCCGAACCAGGGTGTTTTTCGCCGTCCCGGCCTTGGTGGGCGAAGCAGGCCGGATTCCGATGACCCCTCGATTTTAGAAAACAACGGCGGCCCTGGCGTTAGGGCCGAGTGACATTTCTGCTCCCTGTCTTAAAGTTCAGGTATAACCAAGGATATGCCAATAGCGGGATTATTGATATTGCGCGGGTGGAAAAGCGATTTTTGCTAAGGAAAAGTATTAGATGAAATATTAGCGCGGGCGCGGCCCCTTAGTCCGGGGGCTGAACGTCGTATTGCCGGTTGATTCGTCGGCCATGGTCCCGGATGGTCGCCGCTATGGTAGCGGGGACGATCATGCCGGCGTCGTAGCCGACGGAGAAGACGCCGGTGGTTGAATTGAAGTCGACCTGAAGTATTCCATCGACCCTGACCAGGGCCTTTTTTATCCCCAAGGGGCAGCCGGCTCAGGAAAACCCCGCGCGCCCGACCATTCCGTCAACCTTAAACAAAAAGAGGGCTGTCATTATCATGCCGTCTCGGAAAATTAAGAGTGATGTTTCCTAGGCTCCATTTCGCCTAATCCTACTATAACCGGCGGTGGAAAGGGGAATTTTTTCGGTTTGCGGCCGGCCGGGCGCATGGTCGGATAAAACCCTCAACATGAATGATCGCGCTTAATTTCGGAGAATTTGGAAGAAATTTTATGAATGGATGTCCCAATAAATAAATGGGGTCGGCCGGGTAAGGTTGTTATTTTTTTTAATCTCGTTTAGGTTAAAATAGTTGAAAGCTTTCCGCCGACGTGATGACGGGCGCCGGGCCCGCGGCGGCTGAAAAAAAGGGAGCCAAATGGAACCGCTTTCAGTATTGATCGTTTCTCCGGAAATTGCGCCCTTGGCGCAGACGGGCGGTCTGGCCGAAGTCGCCGGCAGCCTGCCCCTGGCCCTTCGCGACGCCGGTTGCCGAGTCGCGGTGGCCCTCCCCGGGTACCGGCGCGTCCTCGAGTCAGGGACCAACTGGGAAGTGGCGGCCCGGGACCTCCCGGTCAGGTTGGGAATCCTGCACCTTTCGGCGCGGGTCCTGCTAGGGGAATTGGCCCCGGAAGTGCCGGCCTTTGTGGTGCAGCGGGACGAATTTTTCGACCGCGGCCAGCTTTACGGCGGGGTGCAGGGGGATTATTTCGACAACCCCGAGCGGTTTATTTTCTTTTCCCGCGCCTTGATCGCCATGTGTCCCACGGTCAACTTTGTTCCCGATGTCATTCTGGCCAACGATTGGCAGACGGGCTTGGTGATGTCGCTCCTGCATTTAGGGGCCATGCCGAGGACCGCCGGGGTTTTTTGCGTGCACAACATGGGCTTCCTGGGGCTGGTCCCCCCGGAACGGACCGGCAATATCGGCCTGCCCGACCGTTATTACGGCATGGAGGGTATGGAATACTTCGGCCAGATGAGTTTATTAAAGGCTGGAATCGTTTTTTCCAACATGGTCGCCACCGTCAGTCCCACCTACGCCCGGGAGATTCAAACTCCCGAGGGCGGGCATGGCCTGGACGGAGTGATGCGCTCGGTCGCCCCTCGGCTTCACGGGATCGTCAACGGCGTGGACTATGGAACCTGGGACCCGGCCCATGATAAAAACCTGGCGGCGAATTACTCTCCCGCCGATCTGTCGGGCAAGAGCATCTGCAAAAAGGCCCTCCTGGCCGAAATGGGCTTGGGGGAGGAGTTCATGGATAAACCCTTGGCGGGGATCGTGTCGCGCCTCTCGCCGCAGAAAGGGGTGGGGCTCCTGGTCGAGGCGGCGGAAGATTTATTCAAGCTGGGCCTGGGATTGGTGATACTGGGGCAAGGTGAAAACGAGGACATGATCGAAGCCCTAAAATACAGGTTTCCCGATCGCGTGGGATTCAAAAAAGGGTTCGACGCCGGGCTGTCGCATCGGATTTTCGGGGGCTGCGACCTAGTGCTGATGCCATCCATGTTCGAACCTTGCGGGCTGGCTCAACTGTACGCCCTGAAATATGGGACCATACCCGTGGTTCGCGCCGTGGGGGGGTTGAATGACACCGTGCGGGATTCGAACGGGGGAATGGAGCCGGGGACGGGATTCAAATTCGGTACATTCCAAGCCAAGGCCCTGGTCCGGGCCGTCCGACGGGCGGTGGAAACCTTCCAGGACCCGGAGCGAAGAAGGACGATGATGCTGGCCGGAATGGCCGAGGATTTTTCCTGGAACCGGTCCGCCGGGGAATACATCAGGGTGTTTGAGAGCGCGGTGGAAGTCCGCCGGGGAAGGTAGCGCATGTCCGGGAAATATTTTTGCATCCATGGCCACTTCTATCAGCCGCCCCGGGAAAACCCCTGGCTGGGCATCATCGAGGCCCAGCCGTCGGCTCGGCCCTTCCACGACTGGAATGAGCGGGTTTGTCGAGAATGTTACGCTCCCAACGCCCGCGCCCGGGTCATGGGCGAACGCGGGTTGACCTCTCGTTTAATCAATAATTATGAGTATATGAGCTTTAATTTTGGGCCGACCCTGCTTTCCTGGCTCGAAAAGAGTCAGCATTGGACCCATGACCGCATCCTGGAGGCGGACAGGAACAGCAGAAAAAGGTTTGCCGGGCACGGCAGCGCCTTGGCCCAGGTTTACAACCACATTATCATGCCCTTGGCTTCCCGCCGGGACAAACTGACCCAGATTCGGTGGGGGAGGGCCGACTTCGTCAGCCGTTTCGGGCGGGAGCCCGAGGGGATGTGGCTGGCGGAAACAGCCGTGGACCTGGCCACCTTGAGCCTGATGGCTCGGGAAGGGATCAAATTCACTATCCTGGCGCCTGACCAGGCCAAGGAAATCAGGCCCCTGGCAGACGCGAAAAACCAGGGGAAATGGATCGACGTCGCCGGCGGAAAGATCGACCCTCGCCGGGCCTATCGGGTTTTTGTCGACGAAGCTCGAAAAAAGTTTATCGACGTGTTTTTTTACGACGGCCCGGTTTCACGGGCGGTGGCGTACGAGGGGCTGCTGTCCGCCGGGGAATGGCTTTTGGGCCGGATCAAGTCCGCCTTGGGCGAGGAAAACGAAACCGTGCGGCTGGTCAATTTGGCCACCGATGGTGAATCGTACGGCCATCATTTTAAATTCGGAGACATGGCCCTGGCGTGGGTGTTCGATCACCTGGACAAAAAGGCCGAGGTCCAGCCGATTAATTACGGGGCTTTTCTGGAAGCCTTCCCGCCCGAGCACGAGGTGAGAATACTGGAGAACACTTCCTGGAGTTGCGCCCATGGCGTGGAGCGGTGGCGCTCGGACTGCGGGTGCAGCGTGGGGCAAAAACCGGGGTGGAACCAGAAGTGGAGAGCGCCCCTTCGAGCCGGCCTGGATTGGCTGGCCGGGGAAATGGCCGAAATTTTTTCCAAAAGAGGCGACGCCCTGTTGCGGGACCCCTGGTCGGCCCGGGACGATTATATCGCCGTTTTGTTGCGTCCCGAGGATGAAGTTCGGGATAGCTTCCTGGCGCTGCACCAAACCCGGCCGCTCACGCCCGCGGAACGGGTGGAGGTTTTCACCCTATTGGAATCCCAGGTCATGAGCATGTTCATGTTTACCTCGTGCGGCTGGTTCTTTGACGACATTTCCGGCCTGGAGCCGGTCCAGAACCTGAAATACGCCGCCCGGGGAATTGACTTGCTCCGTCCCTTCGGCGGCCCGGACCTCGAGGCCGGGTTGCTGGAACGCCTCGCCTTGGCCAAGTCCAATGACCCGGAATATTATGACGGGGTCGATGTTTACCGCAAAATGGTCCTGCCCTCGAGAATGGACCCCTCGCGGATAACGGCTCATTTCGCCCTGAAAAATATCGTTTCCAACGACGCCAGGAACGACCCCGTTTCGCGGCTTGTCGTCGCCAACAGGCAACGGCGTTTGTCCGGCCCCGGATTGAACGCGGCTCTCGGTGAAGCCCGGGTCCGGGACGCCATGACCGGACGCGAGGATTCCAGGGTTTTCCTGGCCCTGCATCAGGGGGGGCCGAAAATGAGGTGCCTGACCGCTGTCGGGCAAGGCCTCGACCTGGGGTTCATGAGCGGGGAGTTGCGGGCCGCGGTGGACGAAGTGTCTCCGGAAACCGCCGTCAGGGCCTTTACGGCCAAGTTCCCGGACTCGCGGGAAGTCGCCCTGGAAGACCTCATTCCGGAAATGCAGGGCCGAATCGTCCGGGCCCTGGCGCGACACGCCTTCGACGACTTTCGGGCCCAAGCCAGGGAATCCCTTCGTGATTACGAGGAAATTTTAAAGTTTCTCGTGGCGGCCGGAGAGCCGGTCCCCGAAACATTCGGCCTGATCCTCGGCCTTGACCTGGCCGACCGCTTGGCCCGTTTGTTCAAGGCCGGACGCGAGGGCGGGGAATTGGACCTGGACCAGGTCCGGAACCTGGCCGGCCAGGCCCAGGCCTGGGACGTCAGCCTGCGGGAGCCCCATATCACCACGCAGGCCAAGGCCTACATGAGAGCTCATTTCCAGACCTTGGCCGACAATCCCGACCAGGAGGGGGTTTTGCGGCTGATCAGCTTTATCCGGCTGGCCCGGGACCTGGGGCTGGACTTGGACCCGTGGGCTTGCCAGAACTCTTTTTACGAACTTTTCACTGACGAAACCTTTTTGGGACGGTTGGCCCCAAAAACCGTCGCATCCTTCCTGGAATTGGGGGGCGAGCTCGGCTTTCTGGTTTGAAGGAGCGAGCGCGGTTGAATATCAATCTGGAGGTTCTACTATATGGCGCAGTTTGAGTACACCCTGGACGAACACGTGGCCGTGTTGACCATGAATGACGGCGAAAACCGCTTCAATTACGATTTT
Organism: Pseudomonadota bacterium; assembly: GCA_043806915.1. GTDB lineage: Bacteria > Desulfobacterota > Desulfarculia > Adiutricales > JAGVGV01 > JAZDGM01. The sequence continues at coordinate 6,846 of JAZDGM010000204.1, forward strand.
CTCCAAAATTTCATGGATATCTTGGATGAAATTGAACAAAAAACCACGGCCTCCGTCCTGGTGGCGACCTCTTCCCATCAAAAGATTTGGTCGAACGGCATCGATCTCGAATGGCTGGTGGGACACGTGCAAAAAAACGGCCCCGGGGAAGCCAAGAGATTTCCGCTGACCATAATGAAACTTTTGCGGCGGATACTGACGTACCCCATGATAACCATCGCTTCCATCAACGGCCACGCCTTTGCCGGCGGGGCCATCATGGCCTGCGCCTTTGATTTCAGGTTCATGCGCTCGGACCGCGGGTTTTTCTGCATTCCGGAAGTGGATATCGGCATCCCCCTCATGCCCGGCATGGACGCCCTCTTCAAAAAGGCCGTGCCCTTGTATAAATTCAATGAAATGCAGTTCACCGGGAAACGGCTGACCGCCCAGGAATGCGCGGAACACCACATCGCCATGAAGGCCTGCCATATCGACCAACTTCCGTCCGAGGTCATGGCCTATGCCAAGACCCAGAATAAACGACGGGACATGCTGGCCAGGATGAAGGCCGTCACCTTCAAGGAAATCATCCGCGTAATCGACGAGGACGACCCGGTCTACGTCGAAACCCAGGAAACCGGCCTGAAGGCTTGATCCCTTCTCCGCGCCTTCTCCCCCACGGGAGAGGGCCAATTTCAATAAGACATCCAACCTTCAAAATTTTCTGATTAAAACATCCAAATTTAATAGGCCAATTTTAGTTGGACATCCAATTTTATAAAGTGAGTGTCATAATTAATGAAATAATCTGAAATTTTTCTGATTAAGACATCCAAATTTACTTAATTGGTTGCCGCGGAAGGTCAACCGCGGGCAAAAATTGTTCGCCCCGGCCATGGTTATGATGTCGGCGCGGCGGCTGGAACCAGCGGGGATGGTTTTCGAGGCGGGGCGACGGTTTTAGGCGCGAATGAGAACAAAGGTCACGGCCATCATGGGATCCCCATGATTTTTATCGACCTGTTTGTATTACACTTGCTCAGGCGGGTAGAAAATATTTCCTGCTCGCCCGCAAGCCATGCAGCCACTCCCGGCCAACCCTGGCGGCCGCGGCGGTCAGGGCCTCGGTTTTCCCAGCGGCGCGGAAAAACAGGCCGCCGTAATTGCCGGCTAAATCCGGCCAGTTATCCTGCTCGATCCCCAGGCGGGTCATGATCGAACCCAATTTCTCGGGAAGAGGCGCCGGCGCCGCTTCACGGAACCTTCGCGCGGTCCAAGCCAGAAGATTTAGATAATCGTCCCGGGAAATGTCCAGGAGTCCCCTACGCCTTCCGTCGCCGTCGCCGTCATCCTGAATGGGGCACAACCACCGGTCCAGTGAATTCGCGCCATTTTCGGCGGAGATGGCCTGCTTTCCCCTTGGGGAACCGCCGTGCTCCATTTTGATGGAGTTCGACGCAACATTTTCATCGGCTTTCGGGGAGGCGATCCTCAGATAGGCGCTGGTAAAAAGGCTTTCTTCCGGCGACGCCGCCGCCCCGGCCCGGACCGGGTTGAGGTCCACGTAGGCCATGCAGGCCAACAAGGCGGAATCGTCCAGCAAGGCTTGGCAATAATACCTGCCCTCCCAAAACCTTCCCTTGCAGTCGTCTTCCCTATTGGCCCGTCGGGCGATGTTTTCATTCAAGCACCTCATGAACCAGCTTATGCCGCCGAGCCGGTTCCTAAGCTCCTCCACCTTGCCTGGTTGCTCCGCGAGGCCCGACATTTCGCCCTCGGAGGGTGGGAAAGGCCGGCCCAAGGAGTCCCTTCGCGGTGGAAACAGCGTCAGCCACCGGTAGGCGACTTCTTTCTCCGTCCAATTTTTCACCCAGTCCGGGCGAGTGCGGATCACCACATGGAGATGATTGGACATAACGGCGAAGGCGCAGACCTCGATCCCAAAGACCGAGGCCAGCAAGGCCAGCCTGTTTTGCACCCACGCCTTGCGGTGATCGAAGGAACGCCCGGTAAAGCGGTCTTCTCCGCAAAGAAAAGCCCGCCGAACGCACCTGGAAACGCAATGGAACAATCCTTCCTCGCCGTTGACCACTGTTTCCCGCCGAGCCATGGCCATGTCGCCCTCCTTGCCTGGGTATCTCGCTTATGGGGTTGAGTATACGGTTTATATATGGAATTGTCAACATAAGATTGGATGTCTTAATTATTTAATGGGGCGCCGCGCGCCCCCGCGGCCTAGAGCAGCCCCCGGCGTTGGGCCATGAACAGCATCTGTTCCTTGGTTCCCGCTGGAGGGGCTTGGAAGGCGCCGTCCTTCTTGGGAGAAAGACTCAAGGCGTCGGTGGGGCAGGTGATGACGCAGAGGCCGCAGCCGATGCAACGGTCCAGGTCGATCCGGGCCAGGCCGTCGTCGTTCATGGCGATGGCGCCCATCTGACAGCGGTCCAGGCAGGTTTCGCACCCGGTGCAAAGGTCTTCGTCCACCTGGGCGAAATGGTTCGAGAAGACCATTTCCGCCGGTTTGGGGTGTTTATTGAGGGCCCGCAAAACCCCGCAGCAGTCGCCGCAACAGTTGCACATGCCGCCCGGGTTTTGGGCCGTGGCGGGTTGGGTCACCAGGCCGGCTTCCTGGGCTTCCAAAAGGACCCTGACGGCCTCGTCCTGGTCCACCAGCCGTCCAATGCCGCGGTCCAGGTAGAATTGCCCCATGGACCCGAACATATAACAGACTTCCAGGGGCTTGGCGCAATGGTCGTGGACCAGGTTTTTCTGTTTACGGCAGATGCAGTCCACCAGGACGATTTTGTCCTTTTGGCGGATGATGTGGACGGCGTCTTCGTACGAGGCGACGTGGCGCTGGGTTTCAACCGAACGGTTGACCGGAACGGTGCGCAAAAAAGCGGCCGCGCTTTTGGTCATGGCCTTAAAAAAAGCTTCCTCGTGATACTCTTCCACCAACTCGGCCAGTTCCTTGTCCAGGGAGGCCACCTGGAACTCCATGACGCCGTGGACGAATGGGATGGCGGCGTACTGGGCCGCGTCGCCTTTTCGAACCCTGAACAGCAGGCCCCTTTCGGCCATGTCGTCCAGTTTCCGGGCGGCCTCGTCCGCGGGGAGGCCGACGCGGGCCGCGAAGCTTGCGGGGGGTTCCAGTTTCTGGGTCAAGGCCAGGAAAATATCGGCGTCGTTGGCGGAAAAGAGCTTCCGTAGGATTTTCAGTTCCACGCCGGATTCGGTCGGGGGAAACCCGACGGAGTAACCGTCCAGGCGTTGTTGCAGGGCCCTGTAAATATCGCTGCTCATGACTACTCCTCTCGCCCTTCGCGGGCGTGTTGTGATATCCGCCGGGAAAAAGGGGACATTCGGCCTTGGCCCAAAAACTCGGCCGGGGCCCGGTTCATCCGGGCGGGCCTAGATCATTCCCCGTTCCTTGGCGATTTGCATCTGCATTTCTACCACATTTCGGGGCGGAACGTAACGGTCCGCATCTTTTTTCTGGACCAGGGACATGGCCTCGAAGGAGCAGGCGGCCACGCAGACGCCGCAGCCGATGCAGCGGTGAAGGTCCACCGCGGCGACTTCACAGAGGCTAATGGCCGCCATGGGGCACAGGTCCACGCAGGCGCCGCAGGCGGTGCATTCATCGGGGTTGTTCCGGGCGAAAAAGTTCGTATGGGCGACTTCCGCCGGCCGGTCCATTTTTTTAAGGGATTTTAGAAGCCCGCAGCAACAGCCGCAGCACATGCATATTCCCCAGACCTTGCGGCCGTTGCCCGGCTGCAGGACCAGGCCCGATTCCATGGCCTGGTGCAGGACCGCCACGGCCTCGTCCTGGGTTATTTCGCGTCCCAGGCCGTTTTCGATGTAGTAATGGGCGCCGGTCCCGAAGGCCAGGCAGACTTCCCTGGGGTGACGGCAGCCCTGGCCCATCATGTCCTTTTCCGTGCGGCAGATGCAATTGGCGACGGATATTTTCGACTGGGCCCGGATAATGGCTTCCGCGTGCTCATAGGGCAGAATTTCCATTTCCGGAGTCAGGCCGCGGGTGACGGGAATGATCCGATGCTGGGAAGTCTTGGTTCCATACCAGGCCGTGGTCATGAAGAAGTCGATATACTCGTCGAGTAGCCGGATGTCCTCGGGGGTCAGGGAATTGAGATGGAATTCCCACATGCCCTCGGCCAGGGGGACCAGGTTATAGGAATATTCCCCGCCCCGGCCGTTCCGGAAGATCAGGCCTTTCCGGGACATTTCGTAGAGGACGGGGCCAAGGTCGCCGGCGGGGCGGCCCAGGCGGGCGGCGATCAGGTCCACCGCCTCGGGCGCGCCGCTCATTTGTCCCGCGATGGCCGCTTCTTCCGGGCTGAACCATCTTTCCAGGATTCGCAGCTCGATCCCGGATTCGGTGCGGGGAAAGCCGATGGGTAATTTGTCCAAGCGTTCAGCCAGTTGAAGATAGACAGAGTTCATGGGTTCTCCTCCCGGAAAGACATCCCAGGTCGATGTCGTTTATTTGACTCCATAGTCGCGTCCGGTTATGACGCCGGCGCAGATCAAGCCCGCCGCGCAGGCGCAGTCCATGGCCACGCCGTACCCCCGGACAGTGTCTCCGGCGAAATACAGGCCTTCCACTCCCGGGGCCTGGACCGGGCTTTTCATGGTCCCGGCTTGATGGACGTCCTTGGCCACGCCTTCCAGCCGCCAACTCACCGGGAACAAGGCCCAGTCGATGGATTTCCCGAACCCGGGGTATCTTTTTTCCAGGTAGTCCACGACGCGGTCGCAGGCCCAAGCCATCAATTCCCGGTCCCGGGCCTCGTCCTCGGTCACGGGGGCGTAGGCGGTCAGGAGATGCTTGCCGGCCGGGGCGCAGTCCGGGTCGGTGGTGGACTGGATATTCCAGCACATATAGACGTCATGGGAGAGACGGTCCCCCTTGGGAATAACCAGGGTGTCCTTCACGCCCTTGTCCCACTGTTCCTCGGGCAGAACCAAGGCGTTCAGGCCGAAATAGGGGGCGATGGAGCCGAACCCCCGCAGTTTCTCGGTCCGGTCCGCCCATTCCCGGGGAAAGATGGTTTTGTCGGCGAATTTGAAGGCGTCCTGGGTCGGGATGTTGCTGACCACCACCGGCGCGAAAATTTCGGTTTCCCGCCCGTCCCGGTCCACGGTTATTCCTCGAACGCGGCCGTCATCGAAATTGATTTTGGTCATTCTGGTTTCGAGGGCCAGGCGGCCGCCCAGGGCCTGGAACCGCCGGGACGCGGAGTCCATCCAGTGCTGAATTCCGCCCTTGACGAAACCCGAGGGCCACTTGGCGGTCCCGTTGATGAAACGAGGGTTCAAGACTTCCCCGAAATACCGCCAGATGTCGCCGATGGATATTTCCTCGGGATCGTTGATGGTGGTGATCAGGGTGGCGACCGCGTGGATCATTTCGGACAGGACCCGGTTCCGGGCCAGGCCGGTTCGCCTCATCCATTCGGCCGCGGAAAGAGACTGGTATTGGTCGTAGTCCCCGGGTTTAAGGGAGAACGGCTTGAGGTAGAAGTCGAGAAAGGGCAGGTTTTCCTCTTTATAGATGGCCTTGAGGCGCGGGTCCGCCTGCCCGGCGTGATAGTCCAGGTACCATTCGTCGTCGATGTACGTGGAATTGACATTGCCGGCGAAGACCACGCCGTCGGCCTCGCCGGAGCCGATGATCCGGTCGAGGTCGTAAAAATAGCCGCGGCCGTTAAGGGAGACCCCGTGGTACCCCACGTCCAGTCGATAGCCTTCCAGGAGGCGTCTTTGGGTCAGCTCGGGAAAGGACGGCGAGGTCTTGGCCAGCCAGGTGTATTGACGGCCCAGGGCCTGGCGATACCAGTCCTCGCCCCGGTCCATTATTTCCCGTCCGGTGAAGGTCATGGCCCGGCCGCCGACCCGGTCCGCCTGCTCCACCAGCAGCACCTTCCATTTTTCGTAAGCCAGGAGGGCCGCGACGGTCAGGCCGCCCACTCCGGCCCCGACCACCACGGCGTCGTATCTTTCTTCAGGCATCGGTCCTCGCTCCAGGATAATAGCCGGTCCCGGCCGGCTTTTTATTCCAGCACCATCAATTCGTGCAAGGTTTCGCCCCGCACCAGGTCCTTTTCGCCGTCCACGACGATCTCGGCCTCGTACTCCGCCAGAAAACGATAATAATGGAAAGCCCCGTCCCCGCGGGGCAGTTCCAGTTCCTCCACCACCCGGTTGGTGACGAGGCCGCCCTGGATCGACACGCCCGGCCCCCGGCAGTCGAGAACGAGCTTAATCGGCAAATCGTGGCCGTATTTTTCGCTTTTTTGCGATTCCACGACCTTCATGGTCCATTGGTCGGTCCCCAGGACGATTTGGTCTCCCTTGGCCAGCATCAGGGGGGCGACCATGGGCATTTTTTCGTCCCTGGGGATGACCCAGCCGTAGATCAGGGTGTACTTGGGATCGAACAGACGCCCCCAGTACCAACCCCAGAAGGGATTTTCCATGCCGGTGTCGCCAAAATTGTGATCGTGGTACCCCTGGCCGGAAACTTCAATGGTCCGGCCGTCGACCCTGATGGTCCCTTCCACCCGGCCGCGCGGCACGGCCACCACCCACCCGGATTCGATGTTCGTCTGTTCGTCCCGCCACAGGACCCCGGAACCGGGCTTCCAGGACGGGACCTGGTTTTTCAGGACCACGTCGATGGCCAGGTCCTTCATGTCCATTTTCAGGCGACAGCCGTCCCCGACGTCCTCGGCCGACATCGGGCCCATGCGCACCAGGCACCGGTCCGGGTCGGCGTAATTTTCCTGGCCCGGCTTCAAGGCCCAGTACTTGGCCCGGGGGTGGGAGTCGGGAGGATAGATGAAAAGCTGCATGGTCGGAACATGGGGGATCATCATCATGTTGTGGTAATGCAGGGTGGCGGCGGCCTTGTAGCCGTTGTCGAAGCTGAAATCGAAATACCACCATTCCCATTGGTCGTTGGAGTTCGCGATATGCACGGCGTCGTCTTTTTTCACGAACGACCCGGGGCCGCGCGTCCAACCCCGTTGTCCGCCGAACATGGCCAGAAACTGCTCGGGACGAAATTCCATTTTTATTCCTCCGTCATGACTTGTGGTGATGTCAGGCCGTCCCAGCGGCGCGACGAGCCTAGATCTCGGCTTTGACTCCTCAGTCAACTGGATCGGCGCCCGCCGCGGCGACCGGAAAGCCCGGCCGGTAACGAACGGCCTTTCAAGGCAACTTGACCGCCGGCCCCGAAGAGGGGACTACTGTCCTGGAGCTGTAGTAATCTGGGTTGAAAATAGACTGACTCGTCAGTCAATTAATAAATAGCCGGGTCCGGCCGGCTTGTCAAGTCAAAAATCGGGGTGGAAATTCCGGCCGGGCCGGGTTGGGGGGCGGTGGTGGGCGAGGGACGAAAGTCACTAAAAATAAAGTCATTTTCCGGGATTGTTCTTTCACGATTGACAACCGTCCCGAGGTTTGGTACCAAGGGTTCCTTGGAACCGAAACCATGAAAATATTACTTGTAAATCCACCAAATTCCGGCCGCAGCATCCCCGAGGAAAAATACGGCCTGGATTCCATGAAAAAAATATTCAAGGGCGAACCCTTGGGGTTGGAGGTCCTGGCCGGGGGGTTGGGGGACCACGACGTCCGCTTGCTGGACCTGAAGGTCGACGAGACGGGCTTGGCCGCGGTCCTGGATGAATTCCGGCCCGATTTAGTCGGTTTCACGGCGGTGACCTGCGAGGCCCGGACGGCTTTGGCCTTGTGCCGGGAAGTCAAGGAGCGGTCCGGGGCGTGGACCGCGGTGGGCGGGGTGCATGCCACGCATGATCCTGAATTTTTCAACCGGCCGGACGTCGATTTCGTTTTTGTCGGCCTGGGCAAGCTCAGCCTGCGTGAATTGACGGCGGCTTTGGAAGCGGGCCTGTCCCCCCGGGGGATTCCCGGAGTGGGCCTGACCGACCCGGGTCAGCCCCTGGACCTGGTTCAGCGGGACTTCACCACGGCCGATCTCCTGGACGACCTCCCGCCCCGGTACGACCTGGTCGCCTCGTACCGTCCCCGCTATGTTCTCCAATCGCTGGGGCTCAGGGTCGGTTTCGCGACCTCGGCCTTCGGCTGCCCTTTTCGCTGCACTTTCTGTTCCATCGGCCGGTTGACCGGTTTTAGGCACCTGACCTGCGCCGTCGCGGCGGTGGCGCGGGACGTGGCGCTTCTGGGGGACATTCCGGTGGTTCGGTTGGTGGACGCCAACACCTTCGCCGACGTGGACCATTCCCGGAAGCTCTGCCGGGCCCTCGCCGAGCTGGGGTTGGGGAAGAAATACCTGGCCGACGCCCGGGCGGACAGCGCGACGCGGCATCCCGACTTGTTCGAGGAATGGCGGGCCGCCGGCTTGAAAGCGGTGGTCATCGGCTTCGAGGAAGTGAGCGACGCCCGGCTGCGGGGGTTCGACAAGCGGTCCACGGCGGCGGTCAACCTGGAAGCCGTGCGGGTCCTTCACGGCCTGGGGGTGACCATCGTGGGGGATTTCATCGTCTCCCCGGACTATTCCCCGGACGATTTCGCTTTTCTGGAGGATTTCATCTCCGGGAGCGGCATCGACCTGCCCATGCTTTCGATCCTGACCCCGCTGCCCGGGACGCCCCTGTTCGACCGGATGAAGGACCGGATCATAATCCACGACCTGGATTATTACACCTTGACCAACGCCGTGGTTCCCACCCGGATGAGGGAAGATGATTTTTATTCCCGCTTCGCGACCCTGGCCGCCGGATTCCACGCCAACGCGGGCCTTTGAGGTTAAATTTTAATGGATGTCTTTATTCGGGATGTTTCCGCGTTCCTGCCCAACGAACCCGTGGGGAACGACGATCTGGAAAAAGTCTTGGGTATGGTCGGGGACCTGCCGTCCCGGGTTCGCCGGGTGATCCTGAGAAGCAACAAGATCGAAAGCCGGCATTACGCCATCGACCCGGCTGACGGGTCCCTGACCCACACCAACGCTCAAATGACGGCCGAGGCGGTGCGCCGTCTACGTCCCCACCAGGATTTCAGCCTCGACGACATCGAATGCCTGTCCTGCGGCACATCCACGCCCGATCTTCTGATCCCCGGCCACGCCCTCATGGTCCAGGGCGAGTTGGGAGCGGCGCCCCTGGAAGCGGTGACTACCCACGCCATCTGCCTTTCGGGCATGGCCGCCATGAAATACGCCTATATGAACGTGGCCCTGGGCCTGGTGAAAAACGGGGTCGCCGCGGGATCGGACCTGTCGTCGTCGTTTATAAGGGGCGCCTTTTACCGGACCCGCGAACAGGAAGAAAACCCCGATAAAAAGCGCGAGGCGCCCCTGCCCTTTGACGCGGATTTCCTGCGCTGGACCTTGTCCGACGGCGCCGGTGCCGTGTTTTTGGATCGGGCGCCCAACCCGACCGGGCTTTCCCTGAAGATCGACTGGATCGAGATCGAGTCCCAGGCCCACGCCTTGGAGACCTGCATGTACGCGGGAGGGGAAAAGCTGGCGGACGGCCGGGTCAGGGGCTGGCGGGAATATGGAGCGCCGGGGGAGGTTCTTGAAAAAAACCTCATGGCCATCAAGCAGGATGTCCGGCTTCTGAACCGGGAAATCACCCGGGTCTGCGTGGAAATCATCCTGCCCCGCATTTTAAGGAAAAGACCGCTCGCGCCCGGGGGAGGTCGCCTGGTTTTTGCCGCATTATTCCTCCGAGTATTTCCGCGATGAACTTGCCGAAAGATTGAAGGCCGTGGGTTTCGAAGTCCCCCGGGAAAGGTGGTTCACCAACCTGACCCGGAAAGGCAACACCGGAGCCGCCTCCATTTATATCATCCTGGAAGAGCTGTTCCATTCGGGTAAGTTGAAAACAGGGGACCGCCTGCTTCTTTTCGTCCCGGAATCGGGCCGCTTTTCCGCCTGCTACGCGCTTCTGACGGCGGTGTGAAGCCCCTCCGCCGCTCGGGGTTCAAAATACTAAATTTGTTCTAAATTTATTAAGGACATCCATTTTTTGCTGACGGCCATTCGGGAAAGAAGACCGGCCTGGTTTTCAATCGTTGAAAAGCTTGGCGGCAGTGGCTCGCCTGGTCGAGGCCTCCCAGTTGGAAACTCTGGACCAGTTTGTTTTGGGGGTGATCTTGGACCTATGGCGAGTTTGGATGTCCTGGTGTAAATGTAAATGCGAAAAGAAAAAAAATGAAGCAGTCAATTTTTTAAACTGAAAAAGAAACAATACAATTTCAGATGGCCAGGCTTTAGGCATTATCAGATGGTCGCTGACAGATGCGTAATGCCTGGCGCGACATGATTCCAAACCAAACCTCCACCAGATTCAACCAACTGGCCGAGGTTGGCGTGAAATGAAAGAAACATAGGAATGTCAGCGGTTTTTACGGCAAAATCCTGGTCCGTGCCGACGCGCCGACTTCGTTGCCTCTGAAGGCGAAGACCTTCTTTCCGCGGCGCCCGCCAAATTTTTCTTACCAAGGCCGGTCGCCCCGGCCCCCGCCCCTCTCGCCGCGTGAAAGGGGCGGGCTGGAAACGAAAACAAAACACCCGCTCAACCTTTTTTCCCGGCGACGGCGCTTGTCCTGATCGTTGTTTTTTCCGGGATCAAGGCGCGGGGTCGCTCCGGCGCCGCCAGCCGGGGCGCGGACCGGTCCCGGGGCCCCGGCCCTTCCTGGATTCGCCGAACCTCGCAGTCGCGCTTCATATCCCGGGCCATCCGGGCCAAGTACCCGGCGGCGCCCTGGAGGTGGGAAACGTCGTCCTTGGTCTGGTTGAAATGGTCGACCAAAACCGAAATACGGTCCACTATTTCCCGGCTGCCCGAGGCCGCCAGCCCGACCTGGCCCTTGATCCGGCCGGAAAGCTCGTTCTGCTCCCCGACCGAGGCGGCGACTGTTTCCTGGAGCCGGCTGATGTGCATAATGGTTTCGGAAATGTTTTTGAGTTCGCCGATGGCCGTCTCCACTTCCCCCTGAATATCCACGATCTGCCGGCTGATATTCTTGGTGGCTTGGGATGTCTTGTCGGCCAGGTTCTTGACCTCCGCGGCGACCACGGCGAAACCCTTCCCCGCCTTGCCCGCCCGGGCCGCCTCGATGGTGGCGTTGATGGCCAGCAGGTTGACCTGGCCGGCGATGGAGTTGATGACCTCGGTCACCTTGCCGATTTCGGAGCTGCTCTTCCCGAGGTTGGTAATCAAAAAATTGGACCGCTCGGCTCGACTAGCCGCGTCCTTGGCCACCCGTACGGCTTGCGCGGTGTTCTTGGCCACATTGTCGAGGGAAGAAACCGTCTGGTCGACCCCTTGGGCGGCGGCTTCCAGGTTGGAGTTGACTTCCCGGGCCAGGCTGGAAGCCCGGCCGACCTGCTCCTGGTTGTCCTTGGCCTTGCGGCTCATGGCGGCGCTGAAATTGGTCAAGCCCTCCGAGGAACTGGTCAGTCGACCGGCGTTTTCGGTCACGCTTTGCAGGACCACTTCCAGGCCGGAGGCCAGGGCCTGGGCGCCCTCGACGGCCTTCCGTTGGTCGTCCATGGCTTCCTTCTGCAATTTCAACAGGTTTTTATGCGTCCTTTCAGCCAGGAACCCGGTGATAAAGACAGCGATCAAGGGACCGAACATGTTGATGAGCTGGGTTTTGAGCAACTGACTCTCGGGCAGGGCGAGGGCGGGAAGCTCCACGCCCGTGACCTTGAGGTGATAGAAAAAGAAAACCTCCCCGGCCATGACCAGGGTCCAGAAAATAGAGCTGCCCAGCCCTAGAAACGTGGCGGCGAACGCCGGCACGGCCAGGTTCCAGAACAAAAGGGATGACTCGAAGCCTCCGGTCAGGTAGGGCCCCAGGGCGAAATGCCAGGCGATGGCGGCGATGACGCCGTTGCCGATCAGGTTCATGGCGCCGGTGCATTTAAAAATCAGTAACATGATCGCCGCGAAAATCCCGCAGGCCAGCAGGCTCAAGGCCAGGGTGGGACTTCCGACCTTCAGCCACTTATAGGCGTTCGGCGGGAAAAAGCACAGGACCCCCACCAAGCCGAAGGCGACCAACTGCCTGCCGCGTCTTAATTGTTCCGGATCGTTTTTAAGCCTCGGATGGATAAACCAGTCAACCGCTTTCCACAAGTCCATTTCAGACCTCCCCAGTAGCTTCCGGCGTCGGGTTAAGATGATGGTGACGACCCATTGTTACAACGGATGCGAAAAAGTAGCACGAGCCCGTTCCCTTGACAAGCGATCAGCGACAAATTCCCGGGTTATATCCCGGCGCCCCCGGCCGCCCGGGGATTTCCAGCCGGCCCGGGCCCCTGGAAAAAAATTACAAAAAAACTTTTTTGGGTTATACCTTATTCAATCACGTCCGCCGCGCGGTTCGGGCCGCGGTCGGGGACCTTGAATAAAACCCTAAAAACCCATGGGAGGAAAAAAATGATGGCCATGACTAGACGCGCGCTTGTTCTTTTAGTAATCGGCCTGCTTATAATCCCGGCTTGCGGCCCCCGGCCGGACCGCCTCGACCAGCTCGGGCCCCTGGCCCCGGGCCTGGAAAGAATGGTCCGGACCGAATTGATTTTCGGCCTGTCCAAACCGGTCGGGGCGGTTAGCGGGGATGAATTCAGGCGTTTCGTGGACGAATACATCTCCCCGCGCTTCAGGGACGGCGTGACCGTGTTTCACGCGGACGGGCAGTGGCTGGGCGAGAACGGCGCGGTGGAAAGGGAACGAGAGGGCGTGGTCATGATTATCCATCGACCCGACCCCAAAGTGGATGAGAGCCTTGAATTTATAAGGGAAAAATACAAGGAGCTCTTCGATCAGAAATCCGTGATCCGGGTCGACCAGGCGGCGGGAGCGAGCTTCTGATCCGGCCCTTGGCCCCGGCGGCGACGCCCCGGCCGGCCGTTATTGATTTTACTCTTCACATCGGGTAATTTAAATAGCATGTTCGAACGGGTCGGCATAGGTTTGGCCTTGGGGGCCGGCGGGGCCAGGGGGTTGGCCCATGTAGGGGTGTTAAAAGCCCTGGAACAATCAGGGATAAAAATATCCTTTATCGCCGGGTCCAGCATGGGCGCCCTGATTGGGGCGGCGTACGCCGTGTGCCGGAGCGCCTCGGAAATCGAAGACCGGATATTGGAATACCTTTCGGGCAACGCCTTCGAGGAATCGGGTTTCGCCCTGCTGCGGGACGCCTTCAAGGAAAAGCACGAAAATTTTTCCCAGCGGGTGGAAACCTGGCTCAAGCGGACCTACCTTCAGGCCCGGTTCGTGGCCCGGCCGGCCGTTTTGGATGGCAGCGCCGCCCGGGACATGATTGAATTTTTCCTCCCCAAGATCAACATCGAGGACCTCTCCATCCCTTTCTGGGCCATGGGCACGGACATCCGGTCCGGCCGGGCCGTGGCCTTCAAGTCCGGACCGCTCCAGACCGCCGTTTACGCCAGTTCGGCCATTCCCGGGCTGATTCAACCCCTGGAACTGAACGAGCTGCTGATCGTCGACGGCGGCGTGATCCACATGGTCCCGACCATCCCGGCCAGGCGGATGGGCGCGGACGTGGTCCTGGCGGTGGACGTGGAAAAGACGATTTTGGGGGAGGACGCTTTTGCCACCGCCTTCGACGTCATTTTCCGGGTCGAGGACGTCACCAATTACAACCTCAAGAACATCCACGCCCGAATGGCCGACTTGGTCATGAGGCCTCCGGTCGGCCATATCCACTGGTTCGATTTCAAGCGTAGCGCCGAAATCATCCAACTGGGCAAGGATGAGGCCCTGGCCCGCATGGGAGAAATTCAGGCCCTGGCCCGGCGTCGGAAACTACCCTGGAAAAAAGCGAGAATCCCTTCATGCGGGGAATTCAACGGCGACTGGCTGGTAATCTGACCGCGCGACCCGGACCCTAGGCCGCCTCGTCCCCCGCGCCCGCGCCCGGCCCCGGATTTGGCGCGGCCTCATCGACCAAGGCCGGAAAATAAATTTCGAAGGTCGCGCCCGGTCCGGATCGTTCCCGACAAACGATATACCCGTCGTGCTTCCGAACAATTCCATAGGCGATGGACAGACCCATGCCCGACCCCTCGCCCACGGCCTTGGTGGTGAAGAACGGGTCGAAAATATGATCCAAGCGCTCTTTTTTTATCCCTGTTCCCGTGTCCGTCACTTCCAGGAGAACATACCGTCCCGCCTTGATCCGGCCCAGGGGCGAGAAATCGGACCCTAAAAAAACATTTTGGGACCCGAGGGCCAGGCGTCCTCCGTCCGGCATGGCGTGGGCCGAGTTGGCGCCCAGGTTTTGGATGACTTGTTGAATCTGTTTCTTGTCGGCCAGGACGGGGAGCAGGTTGTCGGCCAGGCGGGTTTCGATTTTTATGTTCCCGGGAAAGGCCTGCTCCAGCCAGGACGCGGCGACGGCAATCTCCTCGTTGAGATTCACGGGCTCTAATTCTGGCTCGACTTTCCGACTGAAGGCCAAGAGCCGTTGCACGAACCCGGCGGCCCTTTTCACGGCGGCCTCGACTTCCCGGACGTATTTGTAAACCTTGGGAGGCAGGTCCGGGGTGTAGCCGATAAGCTGGGTATACCCGTTGATGGACTGCAACACATTGTTGAAGTCATGGGCCACTCCCCCGGCCAGGGTCCCGATGGCTTCCATTTTTTGGGCTTGCAGAAGTTTTTCCTCCAGCGCGCGCCGTTCCAGTTCGGCCTCCTTGACCGCCGTGACGTCTTGCAGGGTGCCAGTCAGCCGCAGGGGCCGGCCGCCCTTGAAAAAGGGCCGCCCCGCTATCCGCCCCCACACCTGGGCGCCCCGGGCGCTTTTCAGGAGGAGTTCCAAGTCGAAGGGCCGGCCGGAGTCGATGGCTTCCCGGGCGGCCCCCTGGATGGCTTCCCGATCATCGGGCTGGAAAAAATCCAGCAAGGTCCCCAGGTCCGGGTAAAAACCCGGATCGGCTTCCAGGATGCGTCTCGTTTCGTCGGTCCAGGCGGCCCGCCCCGTCTTCAGGTCGATCTCCCAACCGCCGACCTTGGCGATGGCCTGGGTCTCGCGCAGCAGGGCCTCGCCGGCCCGCAGCGCTTCCTCGGCTTTCTTGCCCGCGATGACCCTGACCAAAAAAGCCGCCAAATTGGTCAACATGTCGGTCCACTGATCGTCCAGGTTCTTTCCCGCCGGGGGGATGAAGGCCAGGACCGCCTCTCCACCGCCGCTGGGTATGACGAATCCCAGGTCATAGCCGGCCCGGAACAAGGGTAACGCCTCCTCGGGGTTGAAAACGGTCCAACCCCGCCGGCCCTCGGGTCCGGTCCAGGCGGCCAGGATTTTTTCCAGGTCCTCGTCCGCGCAGTCCGGCCGGGTCGCGTCCCGGGCTTCGTATTTGACCAGGACCCGGCGGAGTTCATAATCGAGTCGGGCGTAGGCGAGCGGCCAGCCCAGGAAAAGGCTGACTTCCCGCAGGATGATCTTGACGGCGTCCCTCAGTCCGGACGATTCCCCGGCCGCCAGGGCGATTTCCCGCAGCAGTTGACTCCACCGCGCCGCTTCCTCGGCCTTGGCCAGGGTTCGCTCGGCCAGGGAGCGGCGGTCCAGCAGTCGCCCGGTCACCAGGATGAAGGCGGTCAGGGAGAGAATCAGCAACGCGGCCAGAATAAAGCTGCTCGAATTATTCCTCCACCAACCGGCCAGGACCCTGTCCCGACCGATGGCGGCGACCACCCGGAACGGAAAGCCCCGCAACTGCTGGAAAGCCACGAGGCCTTCCGTCACCTCCAATAAACCCGACCCTCCCCGGCCGAGGACTTCCTCCGGCAGGTCCTGGAAAAAATTCCGCCCCTCCACCGCCCAGCGAGACAGGCTGACGGCCGACTGGGGCGCCTTGGGCCGCGCGGCCAGGATATGCCCCTTCTCATCGACCACGGCCGCGGCCTCCAGAGCGGTCGGTTCCCCGAAGGAAAAGAAAAAACGAAGATAATCCGGGGAAATAAGTCCGACAATGACTCCGCCGAACCGGCCGTCCCGGCCCTCGAACCTTCGGGAAACCCCCCAGCCGGGCTTTTCCGGGTCCAGGTCAAGGGGCCGCGCCTGCACTTCGACCCAATCTTCCTGGTGCCGGCGGAAAAAATCCTGGTTGGAAAAATTCACGCCCCCGTCGGGCCGGGCGTCCGTGCGGAAAAGCAGGTTCCCCTGGGAATCGATGATCCAAATTGATTCCAGCGACCCGACGAAAACGCTCCGCCGCTTGATCAGTTCCCGGTCTTCCGTTTTCAAGGCGGTCCCTGGTTCGAGGTCGCGAAGATAGGGCGCTAGGGAAACGAGGGTCATGTCCACGGACTGCAGGACGCTGCTGGAAAACTCGGCCAACTGGCCCGTCTGGCCCTGGAGCCGTAGGCCGGCCATGGCCAGCACCCCCCGGCGGTCCTTGTTCAGCGAGTTTATCACCAAGCCGGTGGTTATGGCCGCGAACAGGACCGCGGCCAGGACGGCGACGGTGGAATACGAAACCCAACCGTTTTTTCGAGGCCTTAACCGGGATAGAGTTTTAAACGACAGATTTTCCATGGTCAGAAAGAGGCCAGTTCCTTCATGGCCTGTTCCACCAAGTCGGCGTCCATGCCCATGTCTTTCACGATGGCGTCTTGGGCCGGAAGAATTTTTTCGCGCCAACGATCGGTTTCCCCTTGATCGGGCCTAACCACCTCAATGCCATGGGCCGTTAGTTGCACGGCCGCCTCTTTCTGGTCCGCGGCCGCCTCCCGCCTGGCCTCGTCGACGACGGCCTCCCAGGATTCCAACACGGCCGTCCGTTGCGCCTCGGACAGGCGCCGCCAAAAACCGCCGCGCATCATCGGGACATACATGGGGAAATATTCATGGTCCTCGAAGGCGAAACGAACGCCGACCTCCCAGAGACGCGCCCCGGCGAGGGTGGCGTCGGTGGTGAGCAGGCCGTCCACGGCGCCCCGGGCCAGGGCCTGGGGGAGATCGGGCCAGGGAATGTCGACCGACTCGCCGCCCAGGGCCTTGATCCTGGCCTCGTTGGCCAGTCCCCCGGGGGACCTGATCCGCAGGCCGGCGATATCCTCGTGCCGGGATATTTTCCGCGTTACGCCGTAGAGGTTGGCGTGCCCCAGGTCGAGCCAGCGACCGATCACCTTGACGTCGAGCCGGCTTTCCAGGCGCGCGACCAAGGCGCGGCCCACCGGGCCGTCCAACAGGGCGTGGTACGCGTCGGGTCCCCGGCCATAAAAAGCCGGCAGCAGGAACAGGCCCATATTCGGCTCGAACCGGTCCAACTGCCAGGTCCCGGGAACGGCCATTTCCACCTGTCCGGCGTCGAGGGCCGGGACCACGTCCCGGTCCCGGAAAAGAGCGGCGCCGAAGTGGTGGCTGACGTCGAAGCCCACTCCCAGGCGTTCCCGGAGCAACCGCGTGAATTTTCCCACGGCCCTGGTCTGGACGTGCTCGGCCGCGTTTTCGGTCGAAATTCTTAATTGGGGCGCCGCCTCGGACCGGGAGGCGGGCGCCGAAAACAGAAATAAAGCCGCCAGGAAAAACCCGATAATGGCGAAAGGACGGGTGGGGCTACCCGGCCGCGGCCGGCGGGTCGGTCCGTTTTTAGGGGAAGACCTGGATATGGGGCCGCGCATGAAAAACCTCCCGGAACATTTCAGCGGTCGCCTATCAGCGCCTTATTTCTTGTTTTTTGCTCAAGAAAACAAGAAATAAGGCTCATGGGACCGCGGGCGCGGCCCGCTTTAGGTCGTGCTGGAATTAAACCTATCGGACCGCGACTGTCGTGAACTCATAAAATAAGCATAACACCGCGGCTCGAAATTATCCAATTACGGTTCGGCCTCTTTTTTTGAAATGTCGGGCCCCGGTCCGGCCCGACTTCCGCGCGGGTTACAGGACCGCGCCCCCGTTAATGAGCAGCACATGTCCGGTCATGAAATCGGCGGCCGCCGAGGCCAGGTACAGGGCGGACCGGGCTATTTCGCCGGGGCTGCCGATGCGCTTGAGCGGGGTGGTCGCCGTTTCCCGGGCCATCAATTTTTCGTCGCTCCAGAGGGCCTCGCTGAAGCCGGTCTTGATGATGCCCGGGGCGATGGCGTTGACCTTGATGTTGTGGGGGCCCAATTCCGCGGCCAGGGCCCGGGTCAGCATGTTGATGGCGGCCTTGCTGATGCTGTAGGCCCCCAGGCCGATGGCGGGGCTGACTCCGGCGGTGGACGAAATGTTGATGATGACTCCCCGCCGGCGGGTCATCATGTCCCGGGCCGCCAATTTACTTAAAATGAAGTAACTTTTCAGGTTGGTGTCCATGATGAGGTCGAAGACCTCGTCGCTGGTGTCGACCAGGGCGGTCATGGCCGGGTTGGCGGCGGCGTTGTTGATCAACACGTCGATCCGGCCGAATTCGTCGATGACGCCCTGGACCAGTCGCCGCAAATCTTCCGGCTTGCGGGAATGGGCGATCACGCCCAAGCCCCGGCGGCCCCTGGCCTTGATTTCCCCGACCACTTCCTCCAACCCGGCGGCCTTGCGGCCGGATATGGCCACGTCGGCCCCGGCGTCGGCGAAAACCAAGGCCATTTCCCGGCCGATGCCCCGGCTGCCGCCGGTAATCAATACGGTTTTACCTTCTTGAGACAGAAATGAACAATCCATGAGGCGCCTCCCGATATATTAGGCGTCGAGGGCCGGTCCCGGCCGGCCTCGACCTCGGCCCTAAAATAATGACTTCTCTTCCCGGACAATAACGGCAAGCCCGCCGCTAGGCCAACATCCCTCCGTCGCAGGTGATGTAGGTCCCGGTGGTGTACGAGGCCGCGTCGGAAACCAGATAAAGCACCGCGCCGACCATCTCGGCCGGCGCCGCGTGCCGACCCAGGGGAATCTGCTTGACCACCATGTCGTAGATTTCCTTGTTCTGTATCAGCACGGAGGAAAACTTGGTGTCGGTAAAACCCGGCAGCAGGGCGTTGACCCGGATGCCGTGGGGCGCCAGTTCCTTGGCGAAGGCCTGGGTCAGGGTGATCAGGGCCCCCTTGGTGATGGAGTAGACGCCCTGCCAGGCCGCCGGGCGAAGGCCGTTGATCGACGACACGTTCACCACCGCGCCCTTGCCGGCCGCCTTCATCAGGGGGATGGCCTTCTGGATCATGAAAAAGGGCCCCTTCAAGTTGACGTCCATGGTCTTTTGCCAGGCCTTTTCGTCAACGGCGGCCATTTCGCCGAAAAAGGGGTTGGTGGCGGCGTTGTTGACGAGGATGTCCAACCGCCCGTAAGTCTCGCCGATCTTCCGGTAGAGCGCTTCAATCTCCCCCAGTTCGCCCATGTTGCAGGCCAGGGCCGCGGCCTTCCCGCCCCGGCCCTTGATTCCCGCGGCGACTGCTTCCAGGCTTTCCAGCTTGCGGCTGACCAAGATCACCTCGGCCCCCTGTTCGGACAAGGTTTCGGCGATGGCCTGGCCGATCCCCCGGCTGGCGCCGGTGACCAGGGCGATACGCCCCTTCAAATCGAATGACAACATGCGTTCTCCTCCTTATTCACTTACCCTCGCTTATGGGACTTCATTGTTCGGTTTCCGGTTCCGCGGGGCGGAGGCCCCGCCGGAAAGGCCCAACCCCGCCTTTTCCCATATTTTGCCTACTAAAACCAGTGTTCCGAAATATTTTTTGCCGGCGCGGCGGCGGCGTCCCGGAGTCATTTTTTCTAACATGCCAATACTTAATTAAAAATCGAAATATTGTCAACCAAGGCAGAGCGAGCGTTCGCTTTATAGGTCGTCAGGCCGGGCGGCGGTGACGTTCGCGTTTAGGAGAGTGGGCGCGGGGACAATTTTCCCTCTCCACCCATTCCTGGGGGGAGTGGGCGGGGTGTGGGGGGCTTTTTGAACTACCAGGCCTGGTCCTTGCCGGTATTAAATAGACATCCATAATTACTCGATAAGTATTCCTGATTAATCTTTTTGAAGCCCTGGCCACGCTCTCCGCGGGGCGCGTTTTAGGGGGGCTGTTTTAATGGACAGGTATGTATGAAAATGCCCGAAGGGCATTTTCATTGGTTGTCGTGACCGACATGGCCCGCGGTCACGTCGGTTGGGCGGGAAACCAGGAAGGACGTCGTCGACGCCCCCGGCGACCCCCGGCTCTTTTTCCGGAGAACCCGCCTGCGGCGGGCGTCCATGCCCGCCCAAAGAGGCCCGGGGCGCTTGGAATTGCTTGGCCGAGTCCGCCGCTACAGATAAAAAAACAATGTGATATTCGCAGGTTGGGTTGAGCCGTAGGCGAAACCCAACATCTTGGCTCGGGTCGTCGGCCCGGATGAACCAAATAATAATCAAGTAAGATTGGCTCTCGGAATTGTGCACACGGTCTCCGCGCAATTCAGCCGCGCCTGATTCGCAACCCGACCCGACGACGCCCCGGATTGACAAGGCAGGACCACACCTGTATCATTAAACAATAAAATTAATAAGATACAGTGGCTAAGCGGTTCTTTTAAATTGTTATAGCCCAGTTCGGCGCGCCGAACAAAATAGAAAGGAAGAGACATGCCCAAACCAGTAAAAAAAAGAGCCGTCTATGACGACCTCCACAAGCTGCCGGAAAATATGACCGGTGAGATTATTGAGGGCGAGCTACACGCTTTTCCACGACCACATTCTCGGCACGCGAAATCAACCTCCGTTCTTAGCGGCGAGCTGATGCCGCCCTATTATTTTGGCCGAGGCGGCGGTCCGGGCGGCTGGATTATCCTGATTGAACCGGAAGTGATGCTGGGCGATGACCTGGTCGCGCCGGACTTGGCCGGCTGGAAAAAAGACCGCTTGCCCAAACTGCCCAAAAAAAACTGGATATCCGTCGTTCCCGACTGGGTTTGCGAGATGCTGTCGCCGAGCGCCAGGGGTTATGACCGGATCAAAAAAATGCCGCTCTACGGCCAATTCGCGGTCAAACATGTCTGGCTCCTTGACCCCCTGGACAGGACCTTGGAAGTCTACCAGTTGGAAAACGGCCGCTGGACGGCGATCGGCTTTTACGGCGAGAATGACAAAGTCAAAGCCGAGCCCTTCGCCGAAATAGAGATCAATTTGGCCGACTTTTGGATGGAGGAAGAAGAAGCCTGATTCCCATTAGTTCGCATGCAATGTCATCAAGTTAAGAGTAATTATTGGTTTTTTATTTAGTAAATGATGGTGCGCGTTGCACACCCTACAAGCTGTCAGTCTATATCGCCAACGATGCTTATTTCTTAAAGCTCGTTGTTATAATATGGTTGAAGGATGCCGGCGAAAATAGAATATCGGTGTTAATACAACGCATTATCGGATAGTGTACAAAGTAGGGTGCGCATTGCGCACCAAATGGCGATCCTTGGCCCTCAAGATAATACCATGTCGGATTATCGTCGAGTAAAAAGGCCATATTATAAACCCATCTCTTAACTTAATGCCATTGGGCGTCTGGTCCTGGGACGAGTACCGCATCCTGTCGCAATCCCTTAGTAATCAGGTCGAGTCATTCCACTTTTTTCCAAGCTAACAAATAACCTCATCAAAGCAAAGTTAAAAAATGTAATTAAGTTTGTCGCGGGGCGGGGTTAGGGAGTTGACGCTTACTGAAATCTGATATATTAGAAGGCCGGGGCTTCCAGCCCAGCTAGCGCCCGAGGGCTTTTCCGTCCCCCAGAATGAAAATGCTCCCCGGCGCATGAAATCGCGGGCGGCCGCCCGCTTGGGAAAGGATGACCGGCCATGCCTGAAACGGGCGTCTTCGTTTTTTCGGCCCTGGTGGTCCTGGGCGCGGGGTTCATCCGGGGCTACAGCGGCTTCGGCTTTTCCATGATCACCGTCCTGGCGCTGTCCCTGGTTTCGCCGCCCTCGCGCATCGTCCCGGCCGTGTTGCTGTGGGAAATCGCCGCGAGCCTCTGGCTTTTGCCGAGCGTGTGGCGCCGGATCGACTGGCCGTCCCTGGCCTGGCTGTTTGTGGGCGTCTGCCTGGGAACGCCCCTGGGGGTCTACTTTCTGGCCAACATGCCCGCTCGCCCCATGCGGGCGGCCATTTCCCTGGCCGTTATCGTCCTGGCCGCCCTTTTGGCCGCGGGTTTCAAACTGAAGACCCGACCCGGGCGGGCCGCGACGACCCTGGCCGGCGCCGTGTCCGGGGTTTTCAACGGCGCCGCCGCCATCGGCGGCCCGCCGGCCATACTCTTCTATTTTTCCACGCCCACCGGAATAGCGGTGGGCCGGGCTTCCCTGATCGCCTTTTTCCTGGCCACCGACCTGTTCGCCACCGGCGTTTGCCTGGTCAACGGGTTGGTCGACGGCTCGACCCTGTTCCTGGCCGGACCGTTGCTCCCGTTCCTGGCCCTGGGCGTGGCCCTGGGCGGACGCAGTTTTTCCGGCGCGGACGAACAAAAGTTCCGGACCCGCGTGCTGCGGCTCCTCATGGTCCTCTCGGCCGCGTCCCTGGTCCGGTCCCTGGCCGGTTAAGCCGCCGGCCCGGGCCGCGCTATATTCGGAGGTATTATGGCCAGTTGGGTGTTCGGCCTGGTTTTCCTTTCGGCGACCCTCCACGTGTTGTGGAACCTCATGGTCAAAACCAGCCACAACAAGGTTTCCTTCGCCTGGCTGACGTCCCTGGTGGGGGCCGCGGCGCTGTTCCCGGTTTTTCTGGCCGGCCGCCTGGCCGCTCCCGGCCCTCTCGACGCCGAAATCTGGCGCCTGGCCTTGTGGTCGAGCCTCTTCCAGGCCCTGTACGTCATCCTGCTCTTCAGCGCCTACAAATACGCGGATTTGTCCGTGGTTTACCCCCTCAGCCGCGGCGCCGCGCCGCTCTTCACCTTGCTGTTGGGAGACGCGCTCCTGGGCGACTCCGTTTCCCCGGCCGGCGTCCTGGCCGTGACCGTCATTGCCGCCGGAGTGGCCCTGGTGGGCTGCTCGGCCCGGGGCGCGGCCCCCGGCCGGTTCGATTGGCGGGGCGCGTCCCTGGCCGTGGGCGTCGGCGCCGCGATCGCCGGCTATCACCTGGTCGACCGCGCGGTCATGACCCTGCCCCGGCCCCCCCAACCCTGGGAATATCTTTTCCTGATGCAGGTTTTCCTGGCCCTATGGGTCGCGCTCTGGGCGGCTATCATGCTCCGGAAAAAAGGCGGCCTGTTTTCCGAATGGCGGGCCAACGCCCGCGGGGTCCTGCTGGTCGGGTCCTTCACTCCCCTGGCCTACCTCCTGATCGTCCTGGCCCTGAAGTACGGCAATGTGACCCACGTGGCCGCGGGGCGAAACGTCGGCATCCTGCTCAGCGCCCTGGCCGGCGCCTTTTTCCTGAAGGAACGCCTGACGGCGACCCGCGTCTGGGGCTTGGTTTTGATCGCGGTTGGAGTGGTCGGCCTGGTTTTCCTACCCCACTGAGGCGCCCCTTGGTTTTCGCCGGCCGGCCCCTGGTCTTGCGGGGCTGGTCGACGATAATTCGCGTCCGTTTCAATAGGAAAAATCTATTTGACATATAGGCTTTTGGGATGCTAAGGGTTTAAGGCGTGGCTCTTTCATTTCCATGGCCGCGGCCATGCTAACCCAAACTCTTGTCGAGGATTTGTCGGACTAGGATCATGCGGCTTTATTTTGGCTTTACCTGAGTAACTGTTTTCAATCTACCCGTGTCAGGTAGGAAGGCAGGCTTGGGGGCCCCGACAGGGCCGCCGGTCCATCCCGTAGACTGATCTCCCCGTCATCGTTTCTTCCCCATCCTGACCCGGACCCCGAAGGCTTCGGCCGCCGGGGCGTACTACAAAAATAGAAAAATCCCCTAAACCTTGGGAGGCAAACGAAGATGAACGATAAACCCATTAATCTGACCGAAAAAAAACCAACTCTGAAAAAACTGGTGGAAGAACTGGTCCCCAACGGGAACCTGGGGCTGTGCCTGACCTGCGGGACGTGCGCGGGCGGGTGTCCGGCCTCGGGACTCATGGACATGGACCCCCGCAAGCTGATCCGCATGGCGGTTTTAGGCCTGGACGAGGAGTTGGCGAGGAACCCGTGGGTCTGGGTCTGCACCATGTGCAAGAGGTGCCAGGACGCCTGCCCCATGAACATCAATATCCCCCAACTGATTTTCCATTTAAGGTCCCAGTGGCCGCGGGAAGAGCGTCCCAAGGGCATCCTGGGGTCCTGCGACCACCACGTGCGTTCCCGGGGCGGGGCCATGGGCGTGTCCCTGGACGATTTCAAGTTCGTGATCGAGGACCTGGCCGAGGAATTGCGGCAACAGGAAGGTTTCGAGGACTTCGAGGTCCATCTGGACAAGGAAGGGGCCATGTTCGCCCTGAACCAGAACAGCCGGGAACCTGTGACCGAGCCCGACGAGATGCTGCCCTTATGGAAAATCCTCCACCGGGTGGGCGCGGACTGGACCTATTACTCCGATTTCTGGGCCGGCGAGAACTACTGCATGTTCCTGGCCGACGACAAGAGTTGGGAAGAGATCATCCGGGGCCAGGCCGAGCTGGTGGACAAGCTGGGGATCAAGTACCTGGTCAACACCGAGTGCGGCCATTCCTTTTACGCCCTGTGGGCCGGGCTCCAGAAATTCAAGATTCCCCACAAGTTCGAACTGGTGAGCATCGTCAACCTGTACGCCAAATGGATTCGCGAGGGCAAGCTCAAGGTCAGCTCGGATTGGAACAAGGACCTCAAGATCAAGTTCACGGTCCAGGACCCCTGCAACCCGGTCCGCAAGTCCCTGGGCAATTATTTCGCCGACGATCTGCGGTTCGTGGTCAAATCCGTGGTGGGCGAGGAAAACCTAATGGAGCTCTACCCCAACAAGACCAACAACTTCTGTTGCGGCGGCGGCGGCGGGTCCCTGCAGGCGCCGTTCAAGGAGGAGCGCCTGGCCTACGGCTTGAAAAAGGCCGAGCAGATCAAGGCGACCGGCGCCACGTACGTGGCCGTGCCGTGCCACAACTGCCACGCGCAAATCCATGAACTGGGGGAACATTACGACGGCGGCTGGAACGTGGTGCACCTCTGGACCATCATCTGCCTGTCCATGGGCATCCTGGGCGAGAACGAAAGGACCTATCTCGGGCCCGACCTGGCGGAATACGGGCTGTAAACAAGGTCCGAAAGGAGACGGGAAACCACGATGTCAGACAAAATCACCGGAGCGGTCCTGGTCGTCGGAGGCGGCATCGGGGCCATCCAGGCCTCCCTGGACCTCGCCGACTCCGGCTACAAGGTGTATTTGGTCGAGAAAAACCCTTCCATCGGCGGGGTCATGGCCCAGTTGGACAAGACCTTCCCGACCAACGATTGTTCGATGTGCATCATGTCCCCCAAACTGGTGGAAGTGGGGCGGCATCGGAACATCGAACTGGTGACCATGGCCGAGATCAAGGGGCTGCGGGGCGAAAAGGGGGCGTTCGAGGTGGACGTCCACCAAAAAGCCCGGTACATCGACATGGACAAGTGCATCGCCTGCGGGCAATGCGCGGAAAAATGCCCCAAAAAGGTGGAAGACTTTTTCAACGGCCGGCTCAACAAGCGCAAGGCCGCGTACGTTCAATACCCCCAGGCCGTGCCCCTCAAGTACTTGATCGACAAGGATAACTGTATTTTTTTCGCCAAGGGCAAATGCCGGGCCTGCGAAAAATTCTGTCCCGCCGGCGCCGTCAACTTCGAGGACCGGGACCGGGACCTCACGCTGCGGGTCGGCGCCGTGATCATGGCCCCCGGGTATCGGACCTTCGACCCGTCCGGCCAAAAATTTTACGGTTACGGCGAGACCCCGGACGTGATGACCTCGCTGGAGTTCGAGCGGATTCTCTCGGCCAGCGGACCGACCATGGGGCATCTGGTGCGTCTCTCGGACCACCAGGAACCCCGCAAGATCGCCTGGCTGCAATGCGTGGGGTCGCGGGACATCAATCACGGCGACAACTCCCACTGTTCCTCGGTTTGCTGCATGTACGCCATCAAGCAGGCCATCATCGCCAAGGAACATTCCCCCCACGCCCTGGACTGCGCCATTTTCTTCATGGACATGCGCACCCACGGCAAGGGTTTCGAGCAGTGCTACAACGAGGCCCGGGACAAGCATGGGGTCCGTTTCGTCCGCAGCCGCGTGCATAGCGTGGTCGGGTCCCCCGACGGGGACGGCCGGAGAATCGAATACGCGACCGACGACGGGAAAATGGTCGTCGAGGATTTCGACTTGGTCATCCTGTCCGTGGGCATGGAAACGACGCCCGAAGTCCGGACCTTGAGCGAGATGCTGGGCGTCGGGCTGACTCCCGGCCATTTCGCCGCCGCGCCCACCTTCGACCCGGTCGCGACCGGGCGGCCCGGGGTATACGCCTGCGGCGCCTTCGCCGGTCCCAAGGACATTCCCCAGACCGTCATCGAGGCCGGGGCCGCGGCCATGCGGGCCGGGGCCGATCTGAAGCCGGCCCGGGACACGCTGACCACCAAGGCGGTCCCGACCCCGGAAGTGGGGGTCCAGGGGGACCCGCCCCGGATCGGGGTCTTTGTCTGCCACTGCGGCATCAACATCGGCGGGGTCATCGACGTCCCGGGCGTGCGGGATTACGCCGCCACCCTGCCGTTCGTGGAATACGCGACCGCCAACCTCTATTCCTGCAGCCAGGACGCCCAGGACTCCATCTCCAAGATCATCCGGGAACATCGGCTCAACCGGGTGGTGGTGGCGGCCTGCACGCCGCGGACCCACGAGCCGCTGTTCCAGGAAACCCTGGTCAAGGCCGGCCTGAACAAATACCTCTTCGAAATGGTCAATATCAGGAACCAGGATTCCTGGGTCCACCGGGACTGGCCCGAGGAAGCGACGGAAAAAGCCCGGGACCTCGTCCGCATGGCCGTGTCCCGGGTGGCGCTGCAAATTCCCTTGAAGGAAGAACAACTGAACATCAACCAGAACGCCCTGGTGGTGGGCGGCGGCGTCTCCGGATTGGCCGCGGCCAAATCCCTGGCGGACCAGGGGTACCGGGTTTATCTGGTGGAACGGGACGGCCGGCTGGGCGGAAACGCCAACAGTATTTATAAGACTTCCCCGGGCGAACTCGTGGCCGACGAACTGGCGGCCCTGGTCCGTTCGGTGGAAAACAACGACCTGATCGACGTCCGCCTGGGCGTCGAATTGATCGGCGTGGACGGGTTCGTGGGGAATTTCCGGTCCACAGTATCCGCCGACGGAAAAAAAGAGACCATCGAGCACGGCGTGGCGATCCTGGCCTCGGGCGCCTACGAAACCAAGCCGAATGAATACCTGTACGGCCGGGACCCGCGCGTGGTCACCGCCTTGGAACTGGACCAAAAACTGATGGACGACGACCCCGCCCTCCAGCGGGTCAAGTCCGCTGTTTTCATCCAGTGCGTCGGGTCCAGGCAACCGGACCGGCCCTACTGTTCCCGCCTCTGCTGTTCCCACTCGGCCGCCTCGGCCCTTCACTTGAAGGAACAAGACCCGGACCGGGAAGTTTACGTGTTGTATCGGGACGTCCGGACCTACGGCGAAAGGGAGGAACTGTACAAGAAAGCCCGCGAAAAGGGCGTGATCTTTATCCGCTGCGACCTAGCCCACAAGCCCGCGGTCAAGGCCGACGCCGAAGGATTGACGGTGGAGGCGGTTGACCACGTCCTGGGCCGGCCGCTGAGGATCAAGGCCGACCTGCTGACCCTGGCGACGGCGATCGCTCCCCACAAGGACGAGAAACTGGCCCAGTTCTTCAAGGTCCCCATGAACGAGGACGGGTTTTTCGCCGAGGCCCACGTCAAGCTGGGGCCGTCCCAGTTCGCCAGCGACGGCGTGTTCCTATGCGGCCTGGCCCATTATCCCAAACCCATCGACGAATCCATCGCCCAGGCCCAGGCGGCGGCTTCGCGAGCCGTGACCTTGCTGTCCCAAAAAACCATCAACACCAGCGGGATCGTGGCCTATGTCGACCAGTCCCGCTGCACCGGGTGCGGCGTTTGCGTGGAAGTCTGCCCCTATAACGCCCCATCCCTGATCCAACAGGGGCCCCGGGCCGGCCTGGCGGAAATCAACCCCTTGCTCTGCAAGGGTTGCGGCTCCTGCGCGACCTCCTGTCGGTCCAACGCGGCCCAACTGCGGGGGTTTGAGCAGTCGCAGATCATGGCCATGATCAATTCGGCCTGCCGCGCCTGAGGTTGGGCCTTGCGAAAACGCCGCCCACGGGACGCCTGATCCGGTGAAACCCTGGGTTGGCGGGCTGGTTCCCAAGCTCTAGCTTGGGAACCAAGGAATGGGAAGCTCCTGCTTCCCCACTTTAACCGGCGTCGCCATTGGCCGGTCCGGGGTTCGCCAAGAGGGCGCCCACGGGGAGGCGCCCCTATCGCGCCGCCATCGCTGGGCCGGGGTTCGCGACGAAAAGCCCCCCTCACCCCGACCCTCTCCCCCCCGAAGGGTGGCGAGGGGGGATAAGCAGGCCGATTGGCCGGCGGGGCCGGGCCGGGGGGCCGGAGGGTCATCATCAACACTAAACACCTGGGAGGGACGGGAATGAGTCAGTCCGCGGCGGCGTTGTCGCCGAATCAAGATTTCGAACCGGTCATCATCGCCTATTGCTGTAAATGGTGTTCCTACGCCGCGGCCGACCTGGCCGGCAACATGCGAATTCAGTATCCGACGAACATCAAGATCATCAGGGTCCCCTGCACCGGACGGGTTGATATTCTATACCTGCTGCGCACGTTCGAATTCGGGGCCGACGGGGTCTTCCTGTCCGGCTGCCTGCTCGGGGACTGCCACTACCTGAACGGCAACAACAAGGCGGTTAAAAGGGTGGCGAGCGTTAAAAAAACCCTGGAACAGATCGGCATCGAGCCCGAGCGGGTGGAAATGTATTTCAATTCCGCCGGCATGGGCCCCCAGTTCGCCAAGACCTGCCAGGATTTTTACGATAGAATCATGGCCCTGGGCCCCCTGCGCTCCAATTAGGCGGACATCCTGCTCCGCCGGGCCATGTCCGCGGCCAGAACCAGGGCCGCCTTCATGCTGGAGGAATCTGCCCGGCCCCGGCCCGCCAGGTCATAGGCCGTGCCGTGGTCGACGGAGGTCCTGATGAAGGGCAGGCCCAGGGTGACGTTGACCCCGTCCTTGAAATGAAGGAGCTTGAAGGGGATCAAGCCCTGGTCGTGATACATGGCGACCACGACGTCGAATTCCCCCTGGGACGCCCGGTAAAAAAGCGTGTCCGGAGGATACGGGCCGGACAGGTCGAGGCCCAGGCCGCGGGCCTCCGCCAGGGCCGGGCCGAGGATCGTTTCTTCCTCGCGGCCGAACAGGCCCGCCTCCCCGGCGTGAGGGTTGAGGGCGGCCAGGGCCAGCCGGGGGTTTTCC
Source organism: Pseudomonadota bacterium (assembly GCA_043806915.1). GTDB lineage: Bacteria > Desulfobacterota > Desulfarculia > Adiutricales > JAGVGV01 > JAZDGM01. The sequence continues at coordinate 36,248 of JAZDGM010000204.1, forward strand.
AGGCCGAAATAAGTCTTGAGGGCCCGGTGGGTGATCAGGACGGTTGATAGGATTTTTTCCTTGGAAATCAACCGCGGGACCCGGCTCAAGGCTTCGTGGATGGTGACCAGCACCACTTTCAGCCGTGGACCGGCCATCATCATGACCACGTCGACTCCCCCGGACAATTGCGCCAGAAACTCGGTGTGGCCGGGAAAATAGCGGCCGGCCTTGTTCAGGGCTTCCTTGCTGATGGGACCGGTGACCACTCCCCGGGTCCGGCCGGCCAGGGCCAGCCGGGCGCCGGCTTCGATGTACAAGGCCGCGGCCGCGCCTCCGGCCGGGGTCGGCCGGCCGGGGACCAAATCCTCGGGCAAGAGGTTGGACAAGGAACAGACCGCCAGGCCTTGTTCCCGCCCGGAGGGGATTTCTCCAGGCGGAAGAAGCGAAAGCGGCAGGTCCAGGCCGAGGGCGTCGCGGGCCTGCCGCAGGGCCCCGAGGTCGCCCAACACCACGGGACGGCAAATATTTTTTATTTCCGGGTCGGCCAGGGCCCGGACAATGACTTCCGGCCCGACTCCCGCCGGGTCTCCCATGGTCAGGCCGAGAACCGGGAGGGATGATTCAACCATTTAATACTCCTCGATGATCATTAATAAGGGCCGGCAGGGTGGACGGGTCGGGGTCGATGACGACCCGGCCGTCCAGCACCAGGGTCGGGACCCGCCGGGAGCCGGTGGTTTTGACCATTTCCTTCAAGGCCGGGAAATCCCCGGCCACGTTTTTTTCCTCGAAAGGCAGCCCGCGCCCCGCCAGGAAATCCTTGACCACCCGACAACGACCGCAATCAGGCGTGGTGTAGACAATAATTTTCGGACCGGCGGTCGTCATGGCGTAACACGCTCCTTCATCTCACAATGAAAATGCCCTTCAAACTTTTTCATATAAAAGCGAGACTTAGTCAAGTATTTGTTCCAGTTCGCGCCCCGGCGGCCAGACCGCCGCCCGCCGCTTGACGCCTCCCGCCCTCTCGGGTAAATAATTACTCTACTTTACACCGGCGCGTTCCCGTCGGCTTTTCCCGCGCAAGTCCATCGGGCGGAACCCCCCGCCCGGGGCGCGCCAACCGCACCCGGAGGAACCGGCTTGAAAAAAAAACCGGCCCGGACCACCGCCGTGGTTCCGGCCCTCAACGAGGAAACGGCCCTGCCCCGAACCTTGAGCCGCCTGCGGGACTGCGGCTTCGACATCATCGTGGTCGACGGCGGCAGCCTGGACCGGACCGCGGCCCTGGCCGGGGAATTCGGTCGGGTCCTGTCCGCGCCTCCCGGCCGAGCCCGGCAGATGAACCTGGGCGCGGCCGCGGCTCGCGGCGAATTCCTTTTTTTCGTTCACGCCGACTCCCGGCCGCCCCTCGACGCCGACAACATCATCCGCCGCGTCCTGTCCCGGCCGGGAATCGCGGCCGGCGCCTTCCACCTGAGGATCGATTCCCCGGACCCCAGGTTGAAAATCATCTCCGGCCTGGCCAACCTGCGGTCCCGTTGCCTGGGCCTGCCCTACGGCGACCAAGGCCTCTTTTTGTCGCGAAAAACCTTTCAAGAGGCCGGCGGGTTCCCCGATATCCCCCTGATGGAGGACGTGGAAATGGTCCGGCGGCTCAAAACCCTGGGGCGGGTGGAATTGGCGCCGGGGGAGATGGTCGCGTCGGCCCGCCGCTGGGACCGGCGCGGCCCTTTTAAAAACAGCGCCAAAAACGTTTTTCGCCTGGCCAGGTATTACCTCGGCGTTTCCCCGGAAAAACTGGCCGCCGGATATCGGAACGAGCGCTGAAACAAGGGTTGACGGAAAGAGGCCCGCCGGTTAACCTTACCGAAAGAATCGCCATTCAAATCACCACCAAGGTCCTTGGTCGCTCATGGTTATGAAAAAATACATCGCCCCCGGGGCGCGACTCCTGGCCTGGCTCCTGGCGACCGTTATCCTCGCCGGGTGTTCCGAGCAAAAAGGGACCCTGATGAACGCGCCTGACCGGTCCTCGAAAAAATACGATCTGGTCCTGGTGCATGGGCTGTTGAACAAGCACCGGTGGAGCCCGGCCTTTTTGGATGTCTGCCTCCGCGCCTGGGGGTCCGGCCGGGTGTTTGTGGTCTTTACCAATTCGGCCGCGACCGTGGAGACCAAAATCCTGAACGACCGCCGCTACACCGCCATCGGCCGGGACGACCACACCGCCGGGACCGCCGACATCCCGACCCAAACCGCCTATCTGGAAAACGCCGTCAAGATTTTACAGGCCGGGCATGGGTTGTCCGCCCACTTCGACCTCATCGCCCACAGCATGGGCGGCTTGGTTTCGCGGCATTATATCCACCGGAATCCCGACGTGGTCGCCGGGCTCGTCACCCTGGGGACCCCCCACCAGGGCTCGCCCTTGGCCGATTCCTTCGAATGGGCCGGATTCTTCCTGGGGGCCCGGGAAGCCATCAAGGCCCTCCGGCCGGAATCAGCGGCCCGGTTCAACGAAACGCATCCGGCGAGCGCGGCCCGTCTCCTTGACGGCGGCGCGATCCAGACCATTCGGGGAAATTGCCCGGCCGGCGATTGCTTCGGTTGGGGCGGCGAACTGGCCCTCGGCTGGCGCGTGCTGAAAACCTTTTATAACCTCGACAGCGACGGACTGGTCCCGCAAGCCTCGGCCCTCCTGGCCGGCGCCGGCCATCTCGCCGATTTCAACACCTTCGATCATCAGGCCCTGGCGAGGGAACCCTCGGTCGCGGCGGCCGCCGCGGCCTGCTTGCCCTGATTCCCCGGGGCGAGGAAACTCCCCGTCGTCCCGGCCGGGGAGCGCTTGATTATTTACGACCATTAAAAAAAACCGACGGAATCATCCCCCCCGCCGGCAAATCCCCGGGACATGGTCTAAAATGTATCAAGATAATAAACAGTTGCACCCAGCCATCCAATTGCTTTCCTGGCATATTCCTTGCCTTGCGTAAGGGTGGCGGGGAATCGACCGGCGCCGCCGCCAGCCAGGGCGGCCCGGTCGGCGGAGTCCCCCCGAGGAAAAAGCTTGCCGGCGGACGAAAAAAAACCGTTCGCCCCTTCCAGCCTCTTCCGAAAAAAAGGAGGGCGACTCATGAACTTCATGACCAAGGTCGAGCTGCTGGCTCATATTCTGAAATGGCGCCTGAGTTGGAGTAAAAGGGACCTCGACTACCGGGTCCCGGGACTGAAAAACCCAAAATTCATGACCGCCAGGGAAGCGGCGCGCTTGATTCCCGACGACGCGACCATCTTTTCCTCGGCCATGGCCGGCAATATGCGGCCCTCGGTCTTTTTTTGGGCCATCAGGGAAGCCTTCGAAAAGACCGGGCATCCCCGAAACCTGACCCAGATCGCCGTGGGCGCCCAGGGCGGGCGCGGCAAGGTCCCCGGGACCATCGAGGAGCTAGGCTTGCCCGGCTTGGTGGTCCGCTTCATCGCCGGACACCACGAAACGGTGAAATCGATGCTGCGCCTGGCCGACCAAGGACTGATCGAACTGCACACCCTGCCCCAGGGGCTGGAAACCTTTCTCATCGAGGCCCAGGGCCGGGGGCGGTTCGAGCTCGAAAGCGAGACCGGAGTGGGGACCTTTCTCGACCCCCGGGTGGGGTCGGGCTCGGTCGTGCTGCCCGGGAAAGGCGAAAGCCTGGTGGAAGCCGCCGGAGACAAGCTTCGCTATCGCTTGCCTAAAATCGACGTCTCTTATTTCCTGGCGCCGGCTGCGGACCGGGAAGGGAACATCTATATCCGTAATTGCTGCCTTCACGCCGAAAGTTACGAGTCGGCCCTGGCGGCCAAGGCCAACAACGGCCGGGTGCTGGTCAGCGTGGCCGAGCTGGTTGAAAAAAACGAGCGGGAAATCTTCCTGCCGGCCGACGTGGTGGACGCGGTGGTGGTTCATCCCTACAACGAGCAGGCCGGGGGGATCAGGCAACTGCGTTACTGGGACATGTTCACCGAAGGCGCCCGGGTGGACATGGACGACGCCATGGACCGGCTCCGGTTCATCAACAAGGTGTTGAGGATCACCCCGCGACGCGGCCCGGTGGAGGACGCCCTGGCCCGGCTGGCGGCCTCGGTGTTCACGCGCTTCGTCCGGAAATGCTCCAACATTGTCGTCGGAGTGGGCCTGCCCGAGGAAGTGTCCCGCCTGGTTTATGAAGGCGGGCTCTTTGGCGACATTTCCCTGATCGCCGAAACCGGGGTCATCGGCGGCCTGCCGGCGCCGGGCATCTTTTTCGGCGCCGCGGTCAACCCCAAGGAGATAATAACCTCGGCCCAGACCTTTCACCTCTGTTACGAACACCTTGACGCGACCATCCTGGGCCTGCTGGAAGCGGACAGCCAGGGCAACGTCAATGTCTCCCGCCGGGGGCCAGGCGCCGTGAATTACGTGGGACCAGGCGGGTTTCCGGATTTCTGCGCCGCCGCCGACGTCATAATCTTCGTCGGAAGCTGGATGGCGCATTCCGAAATGGAAATAAGGGACGGCAAGCTGGCCGTGGTCAAGGCCGGCCAACCCAAATTCCTGGAACGGGTTTCCGAGATATCCATGAGCGGACCCCAGGCCCTGAAAAAAGGGAAAAAGGTCTTTTACGTAACCAATGTGGGCGTTTTTCGCTTGACCGAGCGGGGCATGGAGCTGATGGAAGCGATGCCGGGCTTGGACGTGCAACGGGACATCGTCCAGGCCTGCCCCATGAAGATCGTGCCGCCGGAAAGCGGGCGGGTCCCGGTGGTCGGCGACGCCATAGTCACCGGGAAGGGATTTCGCCTGGCCTGGCTGGCCACGCCGTGAAACCGCCCGGAAAAATTACCGCGCCCTAGGGCCGCGAAAAATAAGGAGGTGGATTCTTGAGTCGGGAAAAATTAAAAATCCTGGCGGCGGTGGACGGTTCCGAACAATCGCTGCGCGCCGTGAGCTACCTGTCGGAATTTCTGTCGCCGACCCGGACGGAAGTAACGATTTTCCACGTCGTCAAGACCATGCCCCAAACCTTCCGGGACCTGGAGCAATCCCGGGGGTTCCCGGGTCGGGACCGGTTGGTGGGGGCCTGGGAGGAAAAGCAGGACGCCTTTATCCGGGACTTTATGGACCGGGCCGTGGAGGCCTTGGTAACCGCCGGTTTTTCCCGGGACAACATCCGGGTGAAAGTCACGGGGCTGGCCGAGGGCGTGGCCAGGGACATTTTACGGGAAGCGGCGGCCGGCCTTTACGACGCCGCGGTGGTCGGCGGTTCCGGGCTGGGCAAAATAAAGGACCTCCTTCTCGGGACCGTGGCCGACAAGCTCCTGGGGAACCTCCACCATATTCCCCTCTGCATTGTTTCCGGTCGACCCGACCCGACCGGGATGCTGCTGGCGCTGGACGCCTCGGAGTGCTCGAAGCGGGCCGCGTCCTTCGCGGTTTCCCTGGCGGAAAACAAGGCCCGGGAAACGAGGTTGCTGCACGTGGTCAAAACACTCGGCTTCCCCCGGGAAATTCCGGAAGCCAAGGAACTGGTCGAGGCCGCCCAACAGGCCTTGGAAGAAGAGGCCCGGGCCGTCATGGCCCCTCTGTTCGACGAGATCAAGCGGCGCTTGGTCAAGGCCGGGCCGGCCGAAAAAAGCATCGTCTCCAAGGTGGAAACCGGGGCGCCTAGCCGAGCCTGGGCCATAATCGAGGAAGCCCGCTCGACCGGGACCGGGACAATTATCCTGGGGCGGCGGGGACTATCCAAGTTCGAGGAGTATCTGCTCGGGCGAGTCGGGGCCAAGGTCGCGCGCCTGGCCAAAAACCAGGCCGTGTGGGTGGTCAACTGATCGTCAACCCCAACCGGCCCGGCTGGCGGGTCGAGAACCAGGAGGGAGCAAATGAAGGCGGGAGTGATTTTTACCGGCAGCGGCCCTATTTTGATCCTGACGACCTACGAATCCCTGGTCAATCGGGAACTGGCCGACAAGCTTTACCAGAAAGGCATAAAAAAATACATCGCCTGCGAAGTGGACATTGACTTGTGCAAGGCCAGGTACGGCCGGCATTTCGAGGTGATCCTGGGAGACGTGCATCAACAGGACGACCTCCGGGTCCTGGATTACAACGGGCACAACGTCTTTTATGTCTTTTCCTTCAAGGAGCTGGGGACCCCGGGGTTCATGGAGGGTGAAGCATCCTAGGCCGGCCGGGGATGAACCGGCAGTTTAGGTCCGCAATAACAAAAAGTGACAGAACTAGAGTTTTGGTGCACCTAAACTTCCACTACGACCAACTATTGGGATTAACGCTATTTTTTTATACAAAACCAACCCGGAACGGCAGTTTTTGTCCGCGCCGGAAAAACCGGGGCGGACGGGAACCAGTGCAGCGCCGGGGACGCCTTGAAGGCATTTTCACCTAACACTCTGAAATAGAACAAAAATTAAAAAATATTATTTTTGGCGCGGTCCTTGCTTTAAAGGAAGGCAACCTTGAAAAGGGTGGGAACGAAAAAATTGCGGCAAGGTCGAACGCTTTAAAACTTTTTTTCAAAAAGAAAGAGGAGAGAAAAAATGAGCAAAATGATGAGAAACAGAAAAGGCTTCACTCTGATCGAATTGATGATCGTCGTGGCCATCATCGGCATCCTGGCCGCCATCGCGATCCCGCAGTTCGCCAGCTACCGCCAGAGGGCCCAGGACTCCGCCGCGAAGAGCGCCCTGAAGAACCTGGCCACCGCGCAGGAAAACTACTACGCCGAACATAATGTTTATGCCGTTAATGCCGATAGGGCAACTAGCAGCCTAACGGGTTGGACGGTTGAGAGTGTCATTACAGTGACGATTCTCGGCGGCAGCGCCACTGCGTGGTCCGCTACTGCCAAGCATTCGAGTTCAGCCAATACTTTTACCTATGACAGCACCGCTGGTGGTCTGAAGTAATAACTGTCGGGGACTGTGCTGGGATAATCACCCAAAAACGGCCATTGGGAGACGTCGAGATGAAACGCCAGACCGTTGAGGAAAGATGGGGCTTCACCCTGATTGAGTTGATGGTTGTGGTGGCGATTCTCGGCGTTCTCGTGACCATAGCCCTACCGCAATTCGCCAAGTATCGCCGCAGCGCCCAAAACGCCGCCGCCAAGGCCGCCCTGGCCCAGGTCGCCACCGCGCAGGAAGATTATTACCTCCTCCATAACGGCTATGCGAACGCCCTGGTCAACCTGGCCAACTGGTATGTTCCCGAACCGACCATGGCGGTGAACGTGTTGGCCGGAGACAAGGATTCCTGGTCGGCCACCGCCAACCACATAAGTTCTACCGATGTTTTCACCTACACCAGCAGCGGTGGGGGGTTGTTGTAGGCGAGACCGATCAAAAACCAAAAAATTGTCCCCTCCGGGGGACTTTTTTTTAAACGGCGGGCTTGGGGACTCGAATATAAATATGAGCCAATTGCAAAACACCGATTTTTTGGCTAAATAAAGAAGGGCGATTAATTGACCCGCGGGCGCGCCGAAGTATTCCGATGAGTTAAAATTGAGTTCGACGACAAGTCGGCTCGAAGACCGAGGTTTTGCAATTGGCTGATATGAAAAAAAACAACGCGGCGGGGGGCCGCGGCTTGGAAACAACCTCTTCCGGCTGGGCCCCGGAAGCCTGGCTCGCGCCCCTGGTTATCGGCCTCCTTTATTTTTACACCGCGCTGCCCTCCTTCGGTTGGCGGGACAGTCCGGAATTCGCCGACGCAGCCCATACCCTGGGAGTGGCCCACCCCGCCGGGTTCCCCACTTTTTCCCTGCTGACCAAAATCGCGACCTTCCTGCCCCTGGGGTCGATCCCCTTTCGGGTCGGCTTGGCCGTCGCTTTTTTCGGCGCGGCCGGACTTTATCTTCTTGCCCGCTTGATCATTCAGACCGCCCCGGAAACAGGACCCCACAGCCTGTTGGTAAAAAAGTGGGCCGCCGCCGCGGCGGTTCTGGTGCTGGGACTAACCCCGCTTTTCTGGGGCCATTCCACCGAGATCGAAGTTTACACCCTCAATGTTCTTTTTTTGGGGGCCATCATCTATTGCGCGGTCCGCTGGTCGGCCGAAGCCAACGACGCCTGGCTTTACGCCGGGGCCCTGGTCTATGGACTGGCCTGCGGCAACCATGGGGCCGTCGCCTTTTTCCTACCCGGCTTGGCCCTCTATTTTTTTCTGCACGCCAAGCGCGACAAGACCCGACGGTTCAGCTACCTGCTCTTCTTTTTCCTGGCCGGGTTCGCCGTGTATCTTTATCTGCCCCTCCGGGCCGCGGCCGAACCCGCGTTTAATTTCGGCGACCCCGAAACCTGGCGGCGGTTCCTGATGCACGTCACCGACCGCAAGGACGCGGCTACCCATTTCGCGACCGTGCGGGGGGAATCAACTTTTTGGCGTGACCTCTTTTTTTTCGCCGCTCATACCACACCCGTTTCCTTCTGGGTCCTGGGCCTGCCCTTGCTGCTCTTCGGGGGCCGGGTATTGTGGAAAAAAGACCGTCCCCTGGTCATGTCCTTGGGCTTGGTGGCCGGCGCCAACATTTTTTTCTTTATTGCGTGGAAAAATGGGACAGCCTTTCTGCCCGCGCTTTTCATCGCCCTTTTCGGGGCCGGGGTCGGATTGGCTTGGGTCCTGGAGGCGTCCAATCTCTTTTCCGGCCGGGACGCCGGACCCCGCTGCCACCTGGCGGCCCTAGCCCTGGTCGCGGCCTTCGGTCTGGGTGTCTGGTCCAACCCCCCGGCCTGGGACCGGGGGCGGCATTACCTGTCCTGGGAAGCCTTTCGCGCCGACTATCTTCAGACTCCCCCCGACGCCATCGTGATCGGCGGTGTCTTATGGTTTCATCACCGGGCCTATCAGGATATTTTCCGCTTGCGTGAAGACCTCCACGTCATGCTGATTTCCGATTTCCTAAGTCCGCAATGGTTTAACCCGATCACTTCGGCCCGGTTTCCCGATTTGGCCGTTCCGAAGGGGCAGTTCGACCGGGCTGACCAGGGGGAATATCTCAAAAAATTCCTGCGGGCCAACCTAGCCCCAAAAACAGCCGTGTACTGGGAGCCTTTCGATCTCGATAACGGGTGCTTTTTCCCGAACCTGGAGCCGAAACTCGAGCTTTTGTTCGAAATGAGGGACCGGCCGGTCGAACTCACCCCGGAAATAGTTAACGCCTACCTAAAAAAGCTGAAGACCCGCCTGGAACGGGAAACGGCCGAGATCGATTTTTTCAAGGAAAAAAATGTCGCCGATTATTACGTCAGCTTGTTGATGAAGGCCGGGGAAATTTTCAACAATAAAGGCTTCGACGGCGCGTCCTTCACCCTCTATCAGCTTCTTTTTGACCTGTTCGGCCCGGGAGGGACTGACACCATCCAACCCCTGGACCTCGCCCGCGTGCTGAACAATATCGCCACCTATCGGTTCAACCAGGGACGCCTGGGCGAGGCGGACGAGCTGCTGACGGAAGCCTTGGCTCTCGATCCCAATGATGACAAGGCTTGGACCAATTTGGGGTTGGTGAGAATGACCGGGGGCAAAAACGAGGAGGCCTTGGCGGCCCTCCAACGCGCCCTGGAAATCAATCCCGCCGGTCCCGAGGCCAATGCCAACCTGGGCGAGTTTTACTATCGAACCGGGGATATGGAAAAAGCCAGGAAATTTTTGCATTATGTTTTGTCCCTCCGCGTCAAGCCCGCCTTGGCGGAAATGGTGGGGAAAAGGTTAAAGGACATTGAACGAGTCGCAGCGGAGGGCCAATGAAAAACGCTCTGGTTAAAGCCGTCGCCGTTATCCTAGCCGTCCTGTTCTTCATGGGCGCGGTGGTGGAACTCCGGGCCCGGGAAGAAACCAGGCTCGCCCGGGAAGCCCAACAACGCGGCCAAGACGACGAAGCCATCAAACATTTCAGCCGGGCCTTGAACTGGTACCTACCCCTGGGAACGGCGGAAAAAGCCGCGGAAGCCCTGGTGGAACTCGGTCTCGCCAGGGCCGGCCAAGGGCGGTTCGAATCGGCCGCCAAGGCCTTGGCCCTGGCTCGGGGGGGGCTATACGGGGCCGCGAGTTTTTATGTCCCCCGCCGGGACCTGATCGCCCGGGTGGAACCGGTATTGGCCGAATTGACGGCCCGGGCCAAACTGGGGCCGGAAGCCAAGGCCGAAGATTTACAAAAACAGGCGCGAGTTTACCTGGAACTGTACCAAAAACCTTCCCGTCCCGGCTTGGCGCCGTCCCTGGCCGCGATTTTCGGCTTCGCGCTCTGGGTTGGAGCGCTTCTACGCTTTATTTTTTCGGGTTTCGGCCGCGGCGAGAGCTATCCCCGGGCCCGGGCCTGGCTGTGGTCCGCCCCATGGGCGGTGGGTTTTACCCTCTGGCTTTGGGGGATGAAATGGGCTTGAGCCTGGCGTTGATAATTTCGGGGTTGGCGGTTTCCGCGCTGGGCCTGGCCCGGTTCCCTATCCTCGCCCCCTTGGGAATGATCGGGTTCCTGGTTGGGACATTGCTGTTGGTCGTTCCCGGATTTTGGGGCTGATGATTGGAGCTGGACTAAGAAACTTGCTGGATGTCAGTCATGATTTGTCGCCTATTTTTCTTGATCACCGCCGGAACGCCCATGGCCACTGAGTAAGGTGGGATGTCATTTGTTATTACGGAACCGGCGCCGATAATACTACCGGTCCCGATAGTAACCCCGTCAAGGACTTTGACTCCGGCCCCGAGCCAGACATTATCTTCGATACAAATACCCGCGGCGCTAAACCCTTGTTCAATTATCGGCAGGTCGGGGTCGGTATGGATGTGGTTGGAAGCAATCAGCATGCACTGACCGGCGAGCATGACATTGTCTCCTATTACAATGCCGCCATGCCCATGAAGAATGCACTGATGGGCGATGGTTGACTTCCTGCCAATGCGAATAAAGCCGGCGGGGGGACCGGCGTTGAGCACGGCAAAGGATCGAACGTATGAGCCTTCTCCGATTTCTATAGCGGGCGTCACGCTCGAACCGCCAAGAATATGGACAAAACTTTCGATCAGGCAATTACGGCCCAAGGCGATTTTGCTTGGGCAGCGAAAAGTTACTGATCGATCAATGTTGATCGCACCGTGGGATTTTATAATACACGGGTAAATCAAACGGCGTAGAACGATTCCCGTAAGCCCGGGGATCGGTCCAAAAATGCTCAATAGTAATTCCTCCATGAAAAAACGGCCAATCCGGTTTTGTCCCGAGACCAATCGTCGATAGCGTTCCCAAGAGTTCTCGTTTTGTTCGGGTTTGTATGATTTTGTCTGCAACATAAATTCCCTTGTATCCGCAATCGGTTTATTCGAAGGAAGGCCGAACTCCCTTGGAAACACAGCGATGGCATATAGTCACGGGAGCGCCGGGCGCCTTTTCCAGGCCGTTCGATAGGATATTGCGCGCTGTGGTGTAATAATCATTGTGCCAGATTGTTGAAAACGGTTCATTGAGTATATTGCCGAAGTCGTCTCTTTTGTAATATTCATAGCAGCATGGCGCCGCGCCGCCATCGGCTCGTATATTCATATGGGTCCAGGGACGCCGACATTTTAAAACAGATTCCGGTCTTCCTAGGTCGACTTTAAATTCCGGTAGGGTCGTGATCCAAGCAGGGTCTTCTATATAACCAGGTATTGGATGAAAATAATCGACTCCGATCTCTTGAGCGAACCTTTCGGCGTGCTCAAGGTCAGCCTGATTATGGCGAAAAACGACATATTGCCATTCGATAATCGGGTTGGAACTTTTCGTGTTACGACGTATTTCCAATATTTTTTCTAAATTTAATTTAGCCTTTTCAAAATTTCCACCGCGGCGGTATTGGCTGTAGCTTTCCTGACTGAAACCGTCTATGGCGGCGATAAAGTAGTCCAATCCGGAGGTGACGATTTGTTCCGGAACATTCGGTAGCGTAAAATTCATGTTGCTGGACGCCATGGTAAAAATCCGCTGTCGATGCGCGTGGGAAATGAATTCAAAAATGTCGGGGTTCAGGAATGGTTCCCCCCAATTATAAAGTTGGATAAAATAGAGATATTTTTCAAAACCCGATAACGCTCGCTTCATCTCCTCCAAAGGCATGTTTCGTCTTTGGCGGTCAGCGCTTTTTCCTTTTCCGGTTAAACAGAATGGACAATGAAGATTGCAAATATTATTGACTTCAAGAAAAAGAATGAACGGTTTGCTATTAGGAAGCAATCGCCCCCGCCTAGCATCTATAAAAACCTTAAGCAGGTTGTAAAATTTTGTAATTGAATTATATCGAAGAAAGGCCAGGAGATGAGGCAGGGAAAGTCGGTCTCCCGCCAACCAACGAGCGATTCGAAGCGTATGGCGAATGGTCCATAAATATATACTATTCATTTTTTTTCCGTGCCATGATAAAATAATTCATTACAAAACGTTTATCTTTATCGAATAAACCAAGAAACAGGCAGAGT
>JAZDGM010000205.1:0-44344 GCA_043806915.1 Pseudomonadota bacterium
GGAAATATCCGAAAAAATTGCCGGCGGCCGCCGACAATGATCTGGTCCCAGTATTCTCCGTCGGTATATTCTCCAATAATTTTATTCCAGAAAAAAACCGCCGGGATGTTGTTCATCAGCTCCGTGACCTCCCAATAGCCCGGCAATCGGTCCCAAAGGTTCCGGACCGCGCGCCGGGCCGCGCCTTGGCGGCGGAATTCCCTCAAAATAAACAACTCGCCGATCCTGAAATCGACATCGGAGCTCATATAGGGGAAGGCGCCGCCGCCCACCAACATAAAGCCGATCGGCCGGCCCTGGAGTCGGATGACAAAGGGCAGGGTCGACGGGTCGTTACACCAAAAGCCCAGGGGGTCGGGTTCAAGGTTGGTCCAGGCGATCAGATTTTCGTTTCCTTCGTCAAAAACGGAAATCTCTTCCAGGTACGATTGATAAAACTGTTCCAACCAGGTTTTCAGTTCGGGGTGTTCCTTGACATTGACGATATCGACTTCCATATCCGGACCCGTTTTCTGTCGTCCCTGGTTGACCAAGGGGGAAATAACCACTTATCGGGAATTATCTCTTTTCGGACGGAAAGAGGGCTTGGATGAAGCAGCCGTCGAGGTTGTCGCCGCTTCCCGCCTGAAGGGCATACCAGGCCAGCCAGGGGTCCCCGTCCGCTTTGGTCCCGTAAAACCCCAGCCCCCACTCCTGGAAGGTCCCGACCTGGCCCGAAACCAGGTCCCGGACCCGCAAGGTCCAGGTCCCCTTGGCTCTTTCCCCGAAATGGCGGACGCTGCCGAACCTCCAGTCATCGTATTTATATTGGGCGTATTTTTCCAGGAAGCTCAGGCTTTCGTGTTGTTCGGCCAAAACGCTTTCGGTTCCCGCCGGAGAGGTCAGGACGACTTCCAGGTTCCCCCAATACGGGTGGTCAGCGGCGGAAAAAAAAACGTCGACGAACTCGATGTTCAAATCGTCTTCCACGTAAATGGAGCTGACAACGCCGGTCTGGTCGTTGTCCGGTATGGCGAGGTTGGGAGCGGCCCGGTCCGTGACGAGGGCGACTTCCGGGCCCGCCGATTTCCAAGTCGCGGCCAGGCGCGCGGCCTTGGCCGCGTTGATCCGGCCGAAGCCGTATTTATGGTTGACGGGCAGAAGAAAGCCGTTCAAGGCCCAATCTTCGTCGGTGGGGTCGTTCTTCTCGGCGGCGGCGATGAAGATATGCTGGACATCCCGCCAAGTCAGGTTCGGATTGACTTGTAGCGCCAGGGCGGCGATCCCGGCCGCCAAGGGGCAGGACGCCGAGGTCCCGCCGAAGGTGGTGATATATTTTGCGTCGGAATTATACCCTCCCGGAGGCAGGTTGTCGGTGGTGGCGACGCCGCGGGTCCCGCCGCTGGATGGAGCGTTGACCAGAATATTGGCGCCCTCTTCCGAGTAGGAGGCCTTTTCGCCCAGGTTCGTCGAGGCGGCCACGGCGATGACCCGCCTCGAATTGACGAACCCGTCATAGTTGGCGTTATCCTTCAATTGATAGGTCGTCCCCCCGCTGGAAGTTGTTCCCGACCCGCCGTTGCCTCCGGCCCAGACATACACGTTTCCGAGGCCGCCTCTCCCCGCCGCGGTCCCGGCGGCGACAGCCTCCTCCACCAGGGCCGCGGGAGCTTCAATGACATACCCTCCGTCGGTGGGCCCCCAGGAGCTGCTGTAGATATCGATCAGTTGGTTGTTTCGACTCAGGGCCTCGGCCTTGTTTTGGTCGGTAAAGGCGCCGAGCAGCCGGTGGCCCACCAAGCCGGCCGAGGGCGCGACGCCGGAGACGCCCAGGCCATTGAACCCCCTGGCCGCGGCCACGCCCGTGCAGGCCGTGCCGTGTCGTTCCGAGACGCTCGGGTTGGGGGACGGATCGTCGTCGCCATCGACAAAATCCCAACTCTGCCCGGGTATGACGTTCGGGGCGATGTCCTCGTGGGCGATTTCCATGCCGTCGTCGACAATGGCGATGATTTCCTCGCTCGAGCCGCGATAATCGTCCCAAACCGCCTCGACGTCCACGTCCTCCCCGGCCGTTCCGCCGCCTTGGCCGGTGTTTTTCAGGGACCACTGGTCGCCGAACAGGGGGTCGTCGGGAACGGCCCTTGTGTGCGGGACCCGCAGCCAGTCGGGCTGGGAGAATTCCACCCGGCCGGTTTCGTACAGGGCGTTGGCCGTGTTCAAGGCCGCCAGGGAATCCCGGCGGTCGTACAAGAAGGAATTGGGAGCAAAGGAAAAGGCCTTGGCCCGGGTCAAGCCGAATTCCGCTTCCAGCCCGCGGATGGCCCCGTCCGCCATATCGCTAGGAAATTTCACGATTATCTTACCGGTGGGGACCAGGCGCAAGGATTGGTCACGACCCGAACCGGGGTAAAAAACCAAGCCGACCCCGCCCACCCCGGAAATGTTTTCTAGGGAAGCGCCCGCCATGGACAACTCATCTTGGGACCACGGGGGTTCCGTTTTCAAGAATGAAACGAACTCGCCCGTTTCCACCACGGCGGCCCGGGAAAGAGTATTTTCCAGGCCGGCCGCGTCGGGTTGGGCTTGGCCGGGTTTTTCCGAGAAGACGGCCAGTTCGTCGAGGGCTAGAAAAACCGGCTTTGGGGTTGAGCCGTCATACCAATAAAAGGCTTCCCGGGCAAGGGAGTCGGGCGACTCGGCCCCAACCCCGCCGGGGCCGACCAGGGCCAGGAAAAAAACAAAAAAAAGCATTAAGACATTTTTCAGGCCAATGAGCTTGTTTCCGCATCTAAATTCCAACATCCAACTTCCCTTCAGGGCTTCCCCAGCCCACCCTTGTAATTCCACCATAACAGAAAAAGGTTTTTGAACCTGTAGAGGGCCTCGTTGAGGAGATTAAAACGGCTGGCCCGGTAATCCTCGCAAAAAACCGGAATTTCCTTGGCTCGCCCTCCCCCGGCCAGCGTGTGATAAATAATATCGAGGACATAGGACGTCCCATAATCGATGCGGTCCAGGCAGGTTAAAATGGTTTCCCGGCGGTAGGCCTTGGCCGCGATGGAATAATCCTCGAAGGACAACCCCAGCAGCAGGCGGGCCGTCAAAATGAAGGCCGTGCTCCCTCCCCGCCGCCAGAGAGTTCTTTTTTGGGCCCCCATTTTTTTGGAACCGACCACGATCTGATATTCCTCCAACAAGTCGGCGGCCTCGGGAATGAAACTCAAATCGATGGATAAATCCATGTCCATGGAAACGATCAGCTCATGGCGGGCCTCGCGCGCGCCCAGGGAGAAGGCCCTCCCGACGCCCTTGTGAGCCAGGGAAAAAAAACGGACCTGGTCCAGGCGTTTTTCCAACTCCCGGCCTAGGGCGTCGGTGTTATCGGTCGAACCGTTGCTGACCAGGACGATTTCAAAGGGCCGTTCCAGGGTTTTCAGATACTCGAGCAACTTTTCGGCATGGGACCGAATAAGGTCTTCCTCGTTTAGAATGGGAATGATTATCGAAACCCCGGGCTTCATCGGATGAACTCCAGAAATAGACCGATCTTTTGCAACAGGCCGGATATCCCGCCCCTGGTCGACAATTCCAGCCAGTACCGGGGCCGGAGATAAAAACCGCGAAAAGCCCTCCCGACTTCCCGGGCCAGCAGGTCGGGTGAATGCTCGTCCAGGTGGGTGGGAAACATCTCCCGGCCCCGGCCCAGGTCTCCCCAAGCGGTCCCGGGATAGGGCGCGGCCGGATGAAAGGAGGCGTAGTCGGGGGACAACTCGCGGGCCAGGCGAGCCGTGGCCCTCATCATGTCCCTGGTCTCCCCCGGGAGTCCCAGGAGAAAGAAGCAGGCCGAGGGAAGCTTCAATTTCCGGCACAAGGCCAGGGCCCGCTCGGCCTGGTCCAGGGTGATTTTCTTGCCGGCGGCGGCCAGCAGGCCGGGGTTTCCGGTTTCAATTCCGAAATGGATCAATCGACAGCCGGCCGCCTTCATATTCTCCAGCAACTCCAAGTCGACCGCATCCACCCTGGTCTGGCAGCACCAACTGAAATTTCCTTTCAGTTCGGACAGGCCGCGACACAGTTCCAGGGTCCGGGCCCGATCGAAGGTGAATTCAAGGTCGAAAAAATAAACATTGCGAGCGCCTTGGTCCAACACCGCGCGGACCTCGGTAAGCACCCGTCCCATGGTCTTTTTTCTCACTCCCGGCCCATACATGGTCTTCAGGCAGAAACGGCAGGAAAAAGGGCATCCCCTGGACGTTTCCAGCAGGGCGAGGCGCGTCCCCAGCAGTTCGTAACGATAGGAGCGCAAGTCCACCAGATCATAGGCCGGTGGAGGGACATCGTCAAGAACGACTTGGCTCGGGAGCGGCTGGTGGACGATTTTACCGGCCGAGCGGTAGGATGTTCCGGGGACGCCCCGGGGGTCCCCGCCGGAATCGGCCAGGGCTGCCAAAGTCATTTCGGGCTCCCCCCGAACCAAGGTCCCGGCGCCGGTCAAATCGAGAATGTATTCCGGCCTCGCGCTGCCATGGGCGCCGCCGAGCACGAGTTTTTCCCGGGGCAGGGCGGACGCCAAATCCGCCAGGACGCCGAGGTTCAGGTCCGGGCACTGCCAGCGATCGAGCGGGGTGGATTGCAAAAAAACAAGGTCATACTCCTGGGCCTGGGCCTTGATCTCCTCGATTTTCGCGCCCGAGGCCCGGGCGTCGATCAACCGGGGCTCGTGGCCTCCTTGCCGCAACAACCCGGCGCAGGACAACAGGTCCAGGGGCGGCCAGGCCCGGTGATGCCTTTTGGCTCCGCGGCGGCCGGTCCCGTAATCGGGGTTGATCAGGAGCACCTTCATATCAGTCTTCCCGGGCTAGGTCGGACAACAGGTCGCGGGCCAAGCCCCCCCACCGGTTCTCGGGGTAATCCCGGGCCGTCCGTTCCCACGCCTCCCGCGCGCCGTCCAAGTCGCCGAGTCCTTGCCTGGCCGCGCCCACGTGAAACAATATTTCGGGAATGAAAACGCTCCGGGGATGTTCCAGTTGAAAAAAGGCCATATCCTCCAGGGCCCCGGTCCAATCTCCGCTCTTGAAACGGCAGAGCGCGGCGAAAAAAGAGCACTGTTCCGCCAGGGGGCCCTGGCCTTCCCGTTGTCGAAGGGCTAGGAACATGTCCCGGGCCTCGGGGAAGGCGCCCCGGTCGTACTGGTCCATGGCCCGTCGAAAAAGCACGGGCGACTCACTGGCGGCGGGCGGCCCCGCCCCGGAAACGGTCAAGTCCGCCCAAGGCGAATCGGGAAAGGACGCCCGCAGCCCGGCCCAAACCGCTTCCGCCTCCTCGCCCCGGCCAAGCTTGTGGGAGCAGGCGCCCATTTGGAACAAGGCTTCGGGTAAAAGGCGGCTTTCCGGATAATCGTCCCCGAGGCGCTTCCATACTTCCCGGGCCCGGGCCGGGTTTCCCTGGTTCAGCTCGCACAGCGCCAAGCGGTTTATGGTATCGTCGATAACCGGCGACAGGGGAAAAAGACGTTCCGCTTCCCTGAAAACAGCGGCCGCCTGGCTGTATTCCCCGGCCTGATACAGTTTTTCGCCCCGCTTGAAATAGACCACCGGGTCCTTGAAGGAAACGGCCAGGACAAGAAAAAGGACCGCCCCGGTTAGCAAGGCCCCGCCCAGGATCAGCAAGGCGCCGGCCCGAGGCCGGGACCAGGCGGCGAGGCTGTTGAATTTGGCGCCCAGGCGCGCGGCGCCGCCGGGTATTAAACCCTTCAGCCGCGGACCGACGAAAACCAGTCCGGCCAGGGTCAGGACCATCCCCAAATAGTCGGGCCAGGTTTTCCTAAATTCGATAATCACGGTATCGGACTCGGGAAAAACCAGCATGAAACACGGGGCGGCCCGCCACACGGCGGACGCCCCCGCCGCGGCCGTCCACCCCGGATTATAACCGACTTTTATCCAAAGGGGCCGACCGGGAACGGCCCCGGTAACGACAATCCGCTCGTTGTCGATCACTTCGCGCAGCCCCGCCGAGGCCGGAGAGGGGACCCGGGGCAGCCGCCCCACGTTCCGGGCGAACACCTCGGAAGTCAGCACGGCGGCGAATTGTCCGGTCTCGTATGGTTCCCGTTTGGAACCGAAAACCGGCGGAACGTCGAGGTCGCCTTTCCGGAACCACAGGAACGCGTCCCGCCGGGGGTCGTCGGACAAGACCAAAATGGGAAGGAATTGGGGTTCGACGACGTATCGGCCTGAATTTCCGTCGACCCGGAATACCGAGAACGGCCCGGCGGTCATTTCCAGGTTGAACCCCGGCTCGGCCAAGGCGGCGGCCCGGGTTTCCTCGCTGACGGTAATGAACTGACCGACATTGAACAGTTTCAGGCGAGGCTTGGCGCGGTCCAGGTCGAAACGGCCGTAGTTGTATTGACGGAGCGGGGACGACGGCTGTGGGGATACTTCCGCCTGGATGTAAAAAACAAAGGGCGCCGCCAAGCCGGCCTGGATATAGAGCCCCTCCAGGACGGCCCGGCCGGAAAAGAGGGGCAGGGATTCAAACGCCCTGATGGAACCGGCCTTTTCGGTGATCGGGCCATTCTCGTAAACAACCCGGGGCGACTCGAAATCGCCGGCCAGAAAGTCGTTGACGCTTTTGAATTCCGGCCAAAGCTCCTTTTTTTCCACCCCGGAAAAATTCCACTCCGCCCATTTGGCGATGACGGTCTCGTTATCCGCCGCCCAGGCGGCCGCCATCATGGCCAAGCCCAGGGCGGCCAGGTCCCGGGCTTTCCAGCCGGCGATGACCCTCCCCGCCGCCGCGGCGGCCAGGAACACCGTCATAAGTTGGGCGAAGGGAAGGAACCGCACGTCGACCACCCCAATTTTGAAGGCGATCAGATAGTAGACCAGGGCCAGGGCCAATAGGAAAAGAACAAAAAAAGTCCGCCCCCGCTCGGCGGGGTCCCGGAACCCCCCAGCCAGGCCGAACATTCCCAGGACCAGGACCGGGATTGCGATTCTTGGGACCGCCTCGGACCACCCGTTGATAATCCAGACGAAATTGAACGGCGTGGTGTATGGGGAAAACAACAGGAGGGGAACGATCCAGAAGCCCATCAAGCAAAAGGCCGACAAGTTGACTTCCAGAATATACCCGAGCCGGCGCCGCCAGTCGGACCTGGAAAAAAGAAAAAAACCAACCCCGGCCACGCAGAATAACAGCGTGTAACCATGCGCCAGTCCGACCAGGGCCAGGATCACGGCCTTGGCCGGGGCTCCGCGGCCCGAGGCGATGTCCCGGTGCATTCCGCCAAGATATACCAGGCTCAAGCTCAAGCCGAGAGCGTAGGTGAACTCGCCGGCCAGGGTCGAGGCCAGGGTCCCGCCCCAGGCCGGGTTAGCCTCGTTGAAGAGGAAGAGCAAGGAAAAGGCCGCGCCCAGGTCCGGGATGGGCGCCCGGCAGCCCAAATTCCTTAAAAAGTAAAAAACCGCCGGCGGCAGCGTCAAGGCCCCGGCCAGCGCCACGATTTTAAAGGCGACTGTCAGGGGCAGGACGGTCCCGAAAAGCGCCATCAAGGCGAAAGGCAGGGGAAAATACATCTCGAACAGCGGGAAGCCGGCGTAATTTCCCGGATGCCAACCGGTCAACCGCCAGTTGGGGAGAATATGTTCCACCCAGTACGCCAGGGCCGCGTAATGACCGCCGGTGTCGCCTCCGGTGGGGATGCCGTCAAGAATCGCCAGCTCGGGATGCAGGACGCTCAGGAGCACGGCGTAGACGAGGGTCCACAGGCAAACGCGGGGAAGGATCGCCGCCGTCCGACGCCACAACGCCGAACTTGTCCGGGAAGACCCCGCCAGGACCGGCGGCCAGGAGCTATCCATCCCGGGCGATTCGCCGGCCGGCGCTCTTTTTACCCGACAGGGCTTGAACGACCGCGGCCGCGGCCAGGAGCGCGAGGCCAAAAAAGAAAAGGAAAAAACGGCGACGCTTGAAAAAGGCTTCCGCGGGGACCACCCGGACCCCGACCTCGGCCCGGGCCAGCATTCGCCGGTCCCGGAAATCGTATTCGACGAACAGAACGGACGGGTAGACCGCTCCCGGCGGGGCGGATTTATTTTTCAATTCAAAAACCACCGTCGTTTCGGCCAGGGGCGAAATCCTCACCCGTTGGACGCCTCCCGTTTCGAACTCCCTGGGAACGGCCAACCTGACGGCGGCTTCATGGGCCTCGTCATCCCAATTAACCAGCCCCAAGGCCACCTGGGCGCTATCCCCAAGCTCCACCGCCGGCGTTTTAACCGCGACGTTGGAATTCACCCGTTCTCCCGCTATTATTTCACCGTGGGCCAAGGCGGAATAATCGCGTCCCGCCTCGTCCTTGAAGTCGATATAAACCAAAACCGGGTAGGCCCCGGGCCGGGCGGGCGGCGGCTGGACAAGCCATTCGGCCCGCCGGGACGACCCGGGTTCGATGCGTTCCAAAGTCCGGCGGGCCAGGTCGGCGCCCGGATACCGGGCTTCCACCCGGACCTCGTGGGCGGTTTCATCGCCCTGGTTGAGGACCGCGACGGTTATCGCGACCCCGCTTGAATTCGAGGCGCAGGTCACGGTATTTTCCAGGACCATGGCGCCGGCCCCGGCGACGGCGGACGGGACCAGACATAACAGGCACGCGAGGCAAGCCAAGCCGTCCTTGATTCCAACCCTTTGTACCAGCATGGGCGCCTTCCGGGAAATTTTCGATTTTTTTATCAAATTCATCATGAAAGATCAAGCCGGGCCGAAAAAGCGGCCGACGTCGTTCCCTGTCCCCAAAAAAAGTTAGACATACCCCGCGCTAACTGCTATCGTATCAACATGATAATACTACTTGGGGATATACTTATCCGATTCCCATTTTTCCCGCGGGCCCCGAGCGGATTTCCGGCCCGCCGCCACAGCGGTAGGATTGATCGATGAAAAACGAAAATCTTCTTCTCTCGATTCCCCTTTCCGGTGAATATCTGCGCCTCGTCGCATCCTTTACCGAGAACGCGGCGCTGCTTTTCGGACTGACCGCCAAGCAGGCCCAGTCCGTCTCCCTGGCCGCTGAAGAAGTATTCATGCACGCGGTCAATTTCGCGCCGCAAGCGGGGCCGATGGAAATCAGGGCCGAAAAAGGGCCTTATTACGCCAAGTACGAATTCATCTTCCCGGCCGGGGCGTTGAAGCTATCGTCCTTCAACATCACCGCGACCATTTCCCCCGAGGACCAGGAAAGCCTTGACAGCATGGGGCTGCTTCTGGCCTCCCGGTTGGTCGATCTGTACGAATTCGAAAACCTACCCGGCGGACGAGCGCGACTGACCCTGATCAAGGAAAAAACATATTCTCCGGCCGACCCTTCCGCCAGGCTCGTCGCCCGCGCCCTAGCATCATGGTCGATCAGGCCCCCGGAAGAACAATCCGAAACCAGGCTCTTGGTCAACCTGGTAAACCGGTTTTATTCGGACAGGGATTTTGCCGATTTCATGCGGTTTCCGGGCCGGGTGGCGGACATGATCCAGGGCGGGGAATGTCGGGCCGCCCTGGCCGTCGGTCCCACGGGCCTGATCGGAGGCGGGCTGCTCTGGCGGACTCGCGGCCCCCGCACGGTGGAATTTTATGGCCCCTATCTGGTCGGCCAACCTGAAAAATCGACCATGGCCGAGGAACTGCTCGATTTCTGCCTCCAGGACCTGGCCAGGACGAATTGCCTGGGCCTGATTGGGCGTTTCGTCCCCAAAGCGCTCCCCCCGGGGTATTTTCAGAAACTGGGGGTGCTCGATATTCTGGACCCCAGCGGCGCCTGGAACGCCAGGGAAGCCAACTTTAGGCTTTTAAACGAAGACCTGGGCGGGTTGGTCTGGTGCCATCCCGATCTGACCGCTTATTTGGAAAAGGAATACGAGCGGCTCGCTCTTCCCCGGGAAATCCAGCCCCTGAAAAAGGACGTCCGGTCCGAAGCCGGGGCGTCGGTCATTTCAAGTCAGCTCAATCAAACCAGAAAGTCGGTCAACCTCCGCCCGGCCTTGTCCGGGAAAGACATCGAAAAAAACCTGAAGGCCCATCTCGATCTTTTTAAGCATGAAGGCGTGAGGATGGTGTTTTTTGAAATGGATTTGGGTTCGGCCTGGCAGTCCGAGTTCACCCCGGCGCTTCTGGCCGGCGGCTTTAAACCCCGCGTAATCCTGCCCTACGCCGGCCAAAAGGATATCGTCGTCTTCCAACTGGAAAAAGACCAAGCATGAACCACCCGCCCCTGGACCGACTGGTTCCCGATTATATAAAGGGCTTCGAGGCCTACATTCCCAGCAAGCCGGACGAAGTCCTGATGAAGCTGTACCGGGCCAAAAGGCTCTTCCGGATGAACAACAACGAAAACCCCCTGGGGCCCCCGCCGGCGGCCCAGGAAATCATAAAAAATTTTCCGCCCCCCCGGGCCGCCGTCTACCCCAGCGGGGACGTCTATCATCTCCGGTTCAAGTTGGCCGAGGAGTTCGGACTGCACCCCGACCAAATCCTGGTGGGCAACGGCGCCAACGAGGTCATCACTTTTGTCATCAAGGCCTTCTGCCAGGAAGGCGACAATATTATCACCGCCGACAAAACCTTCGCCGTTTACGAATGGGTGGCCGCGTTTTCCGGGTTCGAGGCCCGGCTGGTTCCCTTGAAAAATTTCGGCTTCGACGACCAGGGCATGCTGGAAAAAATCGACGAACGGACCAAAATTCTCTTTGTCTGCAACCCCAACAATCCCACCGGGACTTATTGGTCGGAACAGACCTTGCGGAATTTTCTGGACCGCATCGACGGCCGTCGCATCGTGGTCCTGGACGAGGCGTACTTCGAATTCGTGGACCGGCCCGACTTTCCCAACGGCATCCAAATGATCAACGAGTATCCCAACCTGGTGGTCTTTAGGACCTTTTCGAAAATGTTCGCCCTGGCCGGGCTTCGAATCGGGTACTTGGCCGGGTCCCCGGAAGTGGTCGACGTCATCCGCCGCACCTGCGTGGTCTATTCGGTCAACACCCTGGCCCAGGCCGCGGCCCTGGCCGCGGTGGGAGACCAGGAACATATCCTTCGCACCCGGGACCTGATCAGGCAAGGCAAGGACTTCCTGGGACGGGAGCTGGCCAATCTGGGGCTCTCGCCGCTGATTAACGAAGGCAATTTCGTCATGGTGAAACTCCCCATCAGCGACACCCTGGCGTATCGTAAACTGATGTCCCGCGGAGTAATGATCAGGACCATGACCGGTTTCCGCTTCCCCAACTGGATTCGGATAAGCATCGCCCATCGCGAGGCGTTGGAGGCTTTTGTCGAGGCCCTGGATCACACCTTGAGGGAATTGGCCTAGCCGGTCCGGATCGAGAGAGGAACATGTCTTTTCAATCGCAAACGCCCCAAGTCGGCCTAGCCCTGCCCCGGGCGGACGCCTGGACAAAGGCCCTGGGCCGGGAACGGTTCGCCGCCGACGCCTACCCCGAAAATTTCCTGTGGGTCGGGGTCAAGCGCTCGGACCAGGCCCACGCCCGCCTGCTGGGAATCGACCTCGGTCGGGCGAAGTCAATTCCAGGCGTCAAGGCCGTGCTCACCCACCAGGACGCGCCGGCGCCCAACCGCCACGGTTTGTCCTTCAAGGACACGCCGGTCCTGGTGGACGACAAGGTCCGGCGCCGAGGCGACCCCTTGGCCCTGGTCCTGGCGGAAAACCGAACCGCCCTAAAAAAAGCCCTCGACGAAATAACGGCGACCCTCGACCCCCTGCCCGGGGTTTTCGACCCGGAACAGGCCCTGCTGGAAGGAGCGCCCCTGGTCCACGAGAACCATCCCGGCGGCAACCTGCTGGCCGAGGTCGCGGTCCGCAAGGGCCTGGCCGACCAGGGCTTTCGGGACTGCGACGTCATAATCGAAGGTCGTTTCGAGGTTCAACGGCAGGAACACGCCTATCTGGAAACCGAGGCGGGCTGGGCCCAGGTGGATGCGGAAGGAAACCTGCTGGTGGTTGCGTCCACCCAGTCGCCCTTCCGGGACTGGGGGCACCTGGCGGGCCTCTTCAAGCTCCCCCCGAACAAGGTGCGGGTCCAGGCGCCGTTCCTGGGAGGAGGCTTTGGAGGAAAGGACGGCGACACGGTTCAGTCTCTTTTGGCCCTCGCCGCCTTTCACGCCGGAGGCCGCCCCGTAAAAATGTGGTGGGACAGGGAAGAAAGTTTCCTGGCCGGGGTTAAAAGGCTGCCGGGCAAGCTCCACTACCGCCTGGGCGCCGCCAACGACGGGACCCTGGTCGCCCTCCAGACCAAAATCATATTGGACGGCGGTCCGTACGATCACCTCTGCGCCGAGGTGCTCGCCCTGGCCGTGGAACATTCCGGCGGACCGTATCGCCTTCCCCACGCCGACCTCCACGGTTGGTGCGCCTATACCAACAATCCCGCCTCCGGGGCCTTTCGGGGGTTTGGGGTCCCCCAGGTCGCCGCGGCCATGGAACAGATGATGGACATGCTGGCCCAGCGGCTGGACCTGGACCCCCTGGCCTTGAGAAGGAAAAACATTGTCCGGCGGGGGGATGAAAACACGGTGGGGGTCGTCCTGACCCAGTCCACGGGCGCCGAGGAATGCCTGGAACAATTGTCCAGGCGCGAAATGTGGCGCGGCCGCCAAGCCTGGATCGAGGCGGCCGGACCGTTCAAGCGCCGGGGCGTCGGCTTGGCCTGTCTCTGGCACGGGTCGGGTTATGGACCGCATGTGGCCGACTACGCCAACGCCAAAATCGAGCTGACCGCGGATGGACGATTCAGGGTCGACGCTCCGGTTTCGGACATGGGCCAAGGCAACGCCTCGACCTTTCTTCAAATCGCCGGCGACATCCTCGGCCAAAAAATGGACCGGCTCGAAATCGCGACGCCGGATACCCGGACCACCCTGCCCTCCTGCTCCTCGGCCGCCAGCCGCACGACCTACACCTACGCCAACGCCTTGATTCCGGCCGCCCGGGACCTCAAGAGACGCCTCCTGGAAAAGGCCTCGATCCTTCTTCTGGCGGACTCAAGCGACGAATTCATCCTCGCCCCGGGAGCGGTCAGGAGCCTGATGGACGGCCGGGAAATCCCCCTGCCCTTCCTGGCCTCGGCCATGCCCCCCGCCGAAAGAATCAGCACGGCCTTCTGGCGGGCCCCCTCGGCCAGGAACAAGCTCGACGCAACGGTGAAGACGGCCCTGGGTCTGCCCCACCTGGTTTTTTCGTACGCCTGCCACCTGGCCCTGGTGGAAATAGATGAATTGACCGGGGCCGTGGAAGTCAAGGGGTACCTGGCCGTCACCGACGCCGGGCGGGTCATCAATCCCCAGGCCTACGAGCAACAAGTTCAAGGGGGGATCGTCCAGGGCCTGGGCTACGCTCTTTTCGAGGATTACCGGGTGGACGACCGGGGCCGGGGCCTCTGCCCCAACCTGGCCACGTACATCATCCCCACCGCCCTGGACGCGCCGGATTTGGAATCCCTGGCCGTTCAAACCCACGAGCCGTCCGGCCCCCATGGACTCAAGGGCGTCGGGGAAATCCCCATCAACGGCCCCCTGCCGGCGGTCTCCAACGCCGTGGCCGCCGCCCTGGGAGTCAGAATTTTCCAATACCCCATCACGGCCGAACGGGTCTTGCAAGCCCTGCGCTCGGCCGGCCAATGAGGCCGTCATGATGCTGCGTTTTATCCTTAACGGAATGGAACTGGAAATCGACGCGCCGGCCGATCGGCGGGTGGTCGACCTTCTGCGGGAAGACCTCGATCTTGGCGGGACCAAGGAAAGCTGCGGGTCCGGAGAATGCGGGGCCTGCACCATTCTGGTGGACGGGGAAAGCCGCCTGGCCTGCCTGATGCTGGCGGCCCAGTTGTCCGGTCGGAACATTACCACCATCGAAGGCTTGGCCCAAGCCGGTCGGCCCAATCCCTTGCAGGAAGCCTTTGTCGTCCAGGGGGCGGTGCAGTGCGGATACTGCACTCCCGGGATGATCATGGCCGCGACGGACCTGTTGCACGGAAATCCCCGGCCCTCCAGGGCGGAAATCAGGGATGGAATATCCGGCAACCTCTGCCGTTGCACCGGCTATCAAAAAATCGTGGACGCCGTCGCGGCCGCGTCAAACCAGGGGACCGACCGATGAGCCTTGAAGTATTCCTCCCCCCCAACCTTCCGGAACTTTGGGGGTTGTTGCACCGCAAGCCGGAAGCGCTCGCCTATAACGGCGGCACGGACCTGTTGATTAAAATAAGGGCGGGACTGTTCCAGCCGACCTCGTTGATCTGCCTGGAACGCATCCAGGAACTCAAGGTCGTGGAAGAGCGGGAAGGCCGGATTTTCCTGGGCGGAGGCGCTTCCATCTCCCAACTGCTGTCCGAACCGCTGGTCCAGGACCATTTACCGGTCCTGGCCCGGGCCCTGCGGGTCCTGGGTTCGCCGCCCATCAGGCACATGGCCACCCTGGCGGGCAACATCGTCACCGCGTCGCCGGCCGGCGATTCCCTGCCCCCGCTTTATTGCCTGGAAGCGGACGTCGTCCTGATTTCCCCCCGGGGCGCGAGAACGGTCAACATCAAGGATTTCATCACGGGTCCGGGAAAAACCGAGCTCAAAAAAAACGAACTGGTCCACGGGCTACTGGTCGATCAACCCCGGGGGTGCAATATCCAGCACTTTGAAAAACTGGGGCAAAGAAACGCCCTGGCCATATCCGTGGTCAGCCTGGCCGCCATGATCTGGGAATCCGATTCCGGCGAGGTGGAAGACGCCCGCCTGGCCTGGGGCAGCGTGGGGCCGACGGTGATCAGGTCCGAAAAAGTCGAGAATTACTTGATCGGCCGCCGCCTCGACAAGGAAACCCTGGAAAAGGCCGCGTCACTGGCTCGGGAAGAGGTCCGCCCCATCGAAGACCCCCGGGCCAGCGCCTGGTACCGCCGGGAAGTAGCCGGCAACCTGGTCCTGCGACTACTGACCAGCGAAAAAAAGACGCGGGCCGACGAAAGGGCGGGAGAAATATGACCGACGACGTCGGTCGGCCGACTCCTCCGGACGCCCGGGAACTTCCGCCTCTTTGGACCGGAGGCTTCATTATGTTGCTGGCGACCTCCTTCATCGCCTACTCCAACATAGCGATCTTTTTTAATTTCTATGGACATTTGCAAAACCTGCCCATCGATCCGGCCCAGTATGGGCTCTTGATCGGAATTTACTCGGCCGTCTCGCTGGCCTTCAGGCCGGTGGTCAGCCTTTTTTTCAACGCCGGCAATTCCAGGCCCTTCATCTTTTTGGGCGCCTGCCTGGTAATCGGCGCCCTGGTCTCGTACCACTGGGCCGGAGGGTTCCGGAGCATGCTCCTGGTCAGGTCGTTTCACGGCCTGGCCTTCGTGGTCCTGGGGGCCGCCTTGATGGCGCTCCTGGTCGATTATATTCCCCAGGAAAGAAGCAGCGAGGCCTTCGGGTACGCCGGCATCATCGTCATGCTGCCCACCACGATCATTCCGCCGCTATATCCGCTTTTGTCCCGGACGTTCGGCGGGTTCAACCAGATACTTCTCTTTTTCGCCGGCGTGACGGTCCTGGTTTTTCCCCTGCTCCTCTTCGTCCGGCCCAAAAAAGAAAACATGGCGGCCCAATCGCGTCCCAGCCGCCTCGGTCGCCGGGAAATAATCGAGGACCTGACCGACCGCCGAGTGCTGCTGACCTTGACGTCCATGTTCATGCTCTATTGCGGCAACGCCCTGGTCTTTTTTTTCCTGGCCGCGTACGCGGCCAAGCTGGGCGTGTCGGGAGTCGGTATTTTTTTTACTCTTTCCACCGCCGCGGAGTTGGGGGTCCGCGTCGCCGCGGGGTCGTATTTCGACCGGTTGAACAAAACGCGCCTGGTCGGCCTGACCATGCTGTTCCTGGCCCTGGGGTATGGAATTCTGGCCCTGGGGTGGGCCAGGCTTTTTTTCTTCGGATTGATGGGGACCTTTCTCGGCCTGGGCTGGGGGATCGCGCTGCCGGTTTTCAACGGCTTGATGTTCGATCTTTCGTCGCCGAAATTCAGGGCGTTAAACACCAACCTCGGATTTCAGATGTACCAGGCCGGGTTCTTTTTCGGGCCTTTTGTGGGCGGTTACGCGGCCGCCCGATGGGGGTTTACGATATTGTTTATTATTTGCGGAGGGTTGAGCGTGCTTGGGGCCGCCTTGATTCTTCCGGTTAAGGCCGGTCAAGCAGAAAAGACATGACTATTTTCCCACGATATGACGAGGTAAATAATGGGAAAGCCTGAAGAGACGGCGCCGGACCAGGGTTATGAAGTCGGCCTTTTTCGCCCCGGGGACGCCCCGGGTGTGGCGGACCTTTTCCTGGAGGTGTACGGTCGGGATTACCCGATCCGGAAATTTATCGACCCCGACCTCCTGCTCAAGGAAAACCAAACGAAAAAAACCATCTCCATCGTCATCAGAACACCCGGGGGCCGGATCGTCGGCCATGTCGGTTTTTTTCAAGGCGCTCCCTGTAAAAGGCTCTATGAACTAGGCTCCGGATTGGTCAGCAAGGATTATCGAGGCGGAAAAGGATTGTTCACGGAGATGATGAAATTAGGAATAAAAACGATAGAGACGCTGCCCGAACCCGGAATCCCCTACGGGGAGTCGGTCTGCAACCATCTTTTCACTCAAAAAACCGCCCTGGCCTTACACTTCAGACCCAGCGCCCTGGAAGTCGACCTGATGCCGGCGAAAACATACGCCAAGGAAAAAAGCTCCGCGGGCCGGGTTTCCGCGCTGCTGGAATTCATACTCCCTCTGGAAAGCCCGAGTACGGTCTTCATTCCAAACTGCTATCAAATTCAGGCTAAAATTATTTACGAGGGGTTGGGCAAGGAAACGGATATCCAAATTTCGGACGGCGACTGGCCGCCCGGAATAAACACTATGATAAAAGTCGATTATTTCGATTCCGCCCAAACCGCCCGGCTGGAAGTCCAACAAGCCGGCGCCGATTTCGGCGCGGTCCTGGCCGACGAGGAAAATAAACTTTTCAAACAAGGCGCCCTGGTGGCGCAGGTCTGGCTGAACCTGTCCTGGCCCTGGGTGGGTAAAGCCGTGGACGAACTCCGCCGGCAAGGCTATTTTCTCGGCGGGGTGCTGCCTCGATGGTTTGACGTGGATGGATTCCTGATGCAAAAAAGGGTCGGCGCGCCCAACTGGGAAGGCATTCAGCTAGCCTCCGACCGGGGAAGAATGCTGTTCGACCTGGTCAAGGCCGATTGGAAAGAACGGCTGAAAAGTTAACATGATGTATTTTTCTAGAGCCTGTTGATAACTTCGGTCTTTGCCCCAACCGCCATGACCGTGGGTCATGCCGGCAAGAATAATTTTAGCGTGTTGCAACAGGCTCGATGGAAAACAAGGTAAATCCGATGGAATCGACGGGAAAAGAAGAAAAAGATATCGACAGTGAACAAGGCTGGAATATTGGTGTTTTCAAGCCGGAAGACGCAGTAGGCGTGGTCGACCTCTTCCGGTCGGTTTACGGCGCCGGTTACCCAATCCCCAAATTCATTGACCCCGCGCTCCTGATCGAGTCGAACAGGACGCAAAAAACAATATCCATTGTTATCAGAACGTCCGATGGGCGGATAGTCGGCCATACGGCGCTTTACCAAAGCGCTCCCTGGAAAAGACTTTACGAAATGGGCGCCACGCTGGTAAGTTCGGATTTCCGGGGTGGAAAAGGCCTGGCCACGGAAATGATCAAATCAGGCATAGACGTAGTTGCAAAACTCCCCGAGCCCGGCGTGGTTTTCGGGGAAGTAGTCTGCAACCATATCTACATGCAAAAAATAGCTCATAATGTTGGATTCCTTCCCTATGCGCTCGAAGTCGACCTGATGCCGGCGGAAGCATACGCCGCGGAAAAAAGCGCGGCCGGCCGCGTATCAACTTTCTTGATTTATAAAACATTTCAAAGGCAACGCAACAAGGTGCATATCCCCCGCCAGTACTATCAACAAATGATTCAATTATACGAACCCATTGACGATGATAGGGATTTTCGTCCTTCGGAGGCGAATTGTCCGGACGAAGGTGAATCCTTGATCAAAGTCGACTACAACGATTTCGCCCAAACCGCCCGCTTGGAAGTGCAACGAATCGCTTTCAATTTCGGCCGCGCCATGACCGCCATTGAATGCGATCTGTTAAATAAAGGAGCGGTGGTCATTCAGGTCTGGCTGAACCTGTCCTGGCCCTGGGTGGGGAAAGCCGTGGACGAACTCCGCCGGCAAGGCTATTTTCTCGGCGGGGTGCTGCCGCGCTGGTTTGACGAGGATGGATTCCTGATGCAGAAAATTTTGGGGCGGCCTAATTGGGAAGGTATTCAAATAGCTTCCGATCGAGGAAAAATTGTATTCGACCTGGTGAAAAAGGATTGGGAGCAGACCAAACTCATTTAACCTTCCGCGTGGATGCGCGGTAATAAGAGGAAACCGCATGGATTCAAACAATGAACAAAAACGAGACATCGCGCCGGACCAGAGCTGGGAGATCGACCTCTTCAAGCCCGAGGACGCCGAGGGCGTGACGTCCCTGTTCCTGGAAATTTACGGCCGGGATTATCCCGTCAAAAAATTCATCGACCCCCAACTACTGACCGAGGAAAACCTCGCCGGTCGGGTGGTTTCCAGCGTGGCCCGGACGTCCGGGGGGGATGTCGTCGGCCATAACGCCGTTTTTAACAGCGCGTACTGGACCGGCGTCTTTGAATCGGGCGCCGGAGTTGTTCACCGGCATTACCGGGGGCCGGATAAAAAAATATTCGTCCACATGGTCGAGCACGGACATGAATATCTAAAAACATCGGGGCGCGGCTGCGGGATGTTCTGCGAACCGCTCTGCAGTCATGTCATCTCCCAGCGACTGACCAAGGAGCAGAACATTATAACTCGGGCGTTGGAAGTGGACCTGATTCCAGGGACGACCTATTCCAAGGAAAAAAAACTCTCCGGCCGGGTGTCCACCCTCCTGGATTTCATAACAATCATACCCCGGCCCCACCGGGTGTATATTCCCGAGGTTTATCGGGACCAGTTGGATTTTTGTTATCAGGCGCTCGATGACGAAAGGGAGTTCGTTCATCAGGGTGAAGACTGGCCTTCAAACCTGACGACCGAAATAAAAACCATGGCTTTCGAAGCCGCCGGGACAGCCCGCCTGCCGGTGCTCCAGGCCGGACCGGACTTCGGACCGTTCATGGACCGCGAGGAAGCCCGGCTCAAGGCCCTGGGGATCGTCACCATTCAGGTCTGGCTCAACCTGACCTGGCCCTGGGTGGAAAAAGCCGTGGATGAACTTCGGCGGCGAGATTTCTTTTTCGGCGGACTGCTGCCGCGCTGGTTCGACGATGACGGGCTGTTGATGCAGAAAATCCAAATCCGTCCCAACTGGGAAGGCGTAAACCTTTTGTACGATCGCGGCAAGGAACTGTTCGAGATGGTAAAAAAGGATTGGGCCGGGACAAGGTGAATCCCGGCCCGGGGAGGCGCCAGAAGCGGCTAAAGTAATCCGACCTTGACCACGATGCCGTAGATGAGCATGGCCAGGGTCAGGACGAAAAAAACCTTTCTTTCCGACAGCGGATTATAGAAGAGCACGCCCTTTTCGTAGCGGAAGGTCTTTTTCTCCGACGCCAGGGTATCTCTTGGTATTACTTTCCATTTCATCTCTTATGCCTCTCTTTCGCGCCCCTTCCCCGGTGGGGGAAGGGGCTTTCGGGACGACCAAGGGGCCGAGGCGGGGGCGCGAGGCCCCCGCGGACCCGGGCTAGAAGCCGGCCAGATTGGCGAATCCCCTGACGGACCAGTAGAATTTCACCATGAGGGCCAGGACCACGTTGGCGATTATCCAGGCGGGCGCGCCGACCCGGAAGAAATCCTTGGGGCCGAGATAGCCGCTGGAATAGACGATGGCGTTGGGCGGGGTCCCGATGACCAGGCAGTAGGCGAAGGAGGAAGCCATGGCCGTGGCCATGGCGGTGAAGGGCAGGAAGCTGGTGCCGGGGTGGGCCAGGGCGCCCATGTTGAGGACGATGGGGCCGACCGCCGCGGCCGCGGGACCGTCGGCCATGAACTGGGTGATGATGGCGGTCAGGCCGCTGGAAGTGACCATCAAGGGCACGCCCGCGTTGATGCCCAGGGGAGCGATCAGGTCGAGGGCCGTCCGGGCGATCCAGTAGGCCGCGCCGGTGGAATCGAGGGTCCGGCCGAAGATGATGGCGCCCGCATACAACCACACTACGCCCCAGTCGACTTTATCCTGGTAGTCGCGCCAGTTGACCACTCCGGCCAGAATATAGGCGATAGCCCCGGCCATGGCGATCACGCCGATGCCCAGGCGGATGGGGATGAGGCCCATGTCGTAAACGTTTTTCTCGAAGAACCAGCCGAACACCATGACCACGAAGATCACCAAGGCCCAGACTTGCTTGCTGTTCCAGCGGCCCATGCGCTCGATTTCCCGTTGCATGGTTTCCATGGCCGGGGCCAGGGACCTGATCCGGGGCTTGAAGCGCCAGTTGACCAGGAGCCAGACGACCGGGATCATGAACAGGAGGAAGGGCCCGCAGTAGGTCATCCACTGGAAGTACCCGATGTCGATGCCGAACATGTCTTGTAGGTAGGTCATCATGATCACGTTCCGGGCGCCGCCGGAAGGAGCGCCGGGGCCGCCGATATTGGGCGCCATGGCGATGGTGATCATCAACATCTTGGCCAATTCCAGGTCCTCGGGAATTTCGTCCGTCAGGCTGTTCTGATACAGGAGCATGGCGATGGGCAGGAACATGGCCGTCAGGGCGTGGTCCGAGATAAAGGCCGACAACGGCGCCATGATCACGATAAAAATCAGGGTGATCCACTTAACGTCGGGCACGGCCAGTTTCTTGAACATCATCAGGCAGACCCGTTTATCGACTCCGGTCCGGACAAAGGCCGCCGCGAACATCAAGCTGCCCATGATGAACCAGCAAGCGTCGTCCCAGTAAAGCATGGCCACCTCGCTCCGGGACACGACCCCGGTGAAGACCAGGATCAAACCGACGCAAAACGACACGGTGGGCAGGGGGATGCATTCCGTCACGAAGCAGATGACCACGAACACCGTCACGGCGATGGCCACTTGAATATTCCAGCCGCCCTTGTTCGCCGCGGCTTTGTCCTTGTCGGACAAGTCCTCGTATTTAAGTTCCAGCTTGCGCAGGTCCAGGGATTTCTTCATCAAGGCCAGGTAGCCTTCATCCGTGGTATTTTCCTTGATGAATTTCTGGGCCGCTTCCAGGTTCTTGGAATCGCCGGAAACCTTATTCTTCTTCAGCCAGGCCGCGTTCACTTCCAGGAACTGACCGCGCTCCAAGGCGCCCATGTTCATGCTTGTTTCCATGATCCGGGCGGTCAGGAGCTGCCACTGGGCCGCGTCGCTGGAATTGATCTGGAAATACTCCTTGCAGATGGCGTTGGTGACCGCCTTGGGACCGATGGCGTATTCCACGGCCACGTCCTTCATGCTGTACGGAGTCGGAATAATAAGGATAATTGAACAAATAACTACCGGAATGATAAACATCTTCCAATTGACGTATTTATCATAGGCGGTGGCTTTTTTCTGTGCTGCCGGGGTCATATTTCCTCCCTAATAAATTTTTGATATCAGGGTAAAAAATGGCGGACTGGCCGCCGCGTTATTTTCCCAGGATGATTTCCGCCAGTTCAAAGAACACTTCCTGTTCACGAACCACGCCGACGACTTTATCCCCGCGGACTACCGACAAGCGGCGTCTTTCCTGCTCGAATAAAAGTTCGGCGATTTCCATTAAATTAGCTTCCTCATCCACGGTCGGGGGTGGAGGCGACATGATGTCGCGTATTTTCTTTTTGGCGAGCAGCTTGGCCTGGCTGGTGAACAACCCGGACCAGAACATGGCCGAATAATGAACCATGTCGGCCATGGAAGGCTTGGGCGCCGACAGATAGGCCGGCCGCAACCCTTCGATCAGGTCCATGATGCTCAGGACGCCCACCAATTTTTCTTTTTCCAACACCACGATGGACCGGTGGCCGGTCTGCATGAGCTTATCGGTCGCCGTGAGGTTTTCGAAGGATTCCTGGAGCTTTTTAATTCCGTCCAGGACGGATTGATCCGGTCCGATGGTGGTGTATTCCTCCAGGGGAATCA
This sequence comes from Pseudomonadota bacterium, assembly GCA_043806915.1. GTDB lineage: Bacteria > Desulfobacterota > Desulfarculia > Adiutricales > JAGVGV01 > JAZDGM01. The sequence goes on from JAZDGM010000205.1 coordinate 22,230, forward strand.
TTATCTCCCGGGCCTTTTTTTCCTCGTGCTTGCCGTGCTGAACCGTGTGGACGGCCTCGTTTATCCGGGCGGCCAGGCGGTCGATGTCGCAAGGCTTGGCCAGATAGTCGAAAGCCTGTTTTTCCAAGGACTTGCGGGCTGAATCAACGCCGCCATGTCCCGTGAGCATGATCACCTGAATCCTGGAATCAATGCCCTTGATCCGAGACAGGGCCTGTTCACCGCCCATGCCCGGCATCTTGATGTCGAGGATTACCACGTCTTGCCAATTGTTTTTCAAGATATCAAGGGCCTCTTCACCAGTCCCGGCGACGGTGACTTCAAAGCCTCGTCTTGAAAGAATTTTGGCTGTGGTGTCGCGAAATGCTTTTTCATCGTCGACCAACAACACCTTTATTTTCGCCATGCGTTTCTCCCTTCGCTCCAGCGGCCCTGCTTCCGTTCCCCTACAAGAATCGGAACCGAAGAACCTGTGTTTCAAATCGGCCAGACTTTCCGGCGCGCGGGCCTTGGACATGTAGGCGTCAGCCCCGGCCCGCCGGGCCAGACGTTCATAACCGGACCTTTCCTCCAATTCCATGACCACGAATTTCGATCGGCCCAACCGCCGACGAATAGTTAAAAAATAATCCGGGCCTTCCGCCACCGCGGCTCCGGCGTCCACCAACACCAAGTCCGGGCTTGACTGGCCCGCCTCCAAGGGAAGGTGTTCCAGATCGGCCGAAAAACCTAGACACGAAAAACCGGTGGTGCGATCGATAAGCCGACCCAGCCAGTGCCGGATATCCTCATCCGTATCGACCACCCAGACTTTGATTGTTTCGGTCATGGCCGCTTCTCCTTCCTGCCTGCAAATTGTAGAAAAAAACGCGGCGCTGGAACATCCAGGCCCCACCCCAATTTGGACCGGGAACAAACCTCATTTAGAGCCGGTGGAAATCCCCCGGCCCCTTCTGGGGTCTTCACCCTATATCGATGTTTTTAGGTTAATTTTCAGATAGTTAATGCAGAAGAGCCCGGATGCGCCCCTGATTTGGCCCGGACCGCTGGTTCCCAAGCTCTAGCTTGGGAACCCGAGAAGCAAATTTTGTAGGGACATCCATTTTGTTAAATTGAAAATATCCGTTATAGGAATTATCCGTGAGGCCCGCCAACGTGGTTTGAAAAAATGTATTGTAATTTTATAAAGTTGTCGACGAAACGGAAGTTACGGATCTTGATTGCGGCGTCGGCCGGAGTTCCGGGCAGTATCCGCATGAAAAAGGAGAGCGGGAATCTGACGCCCGCGCGGCCGAGCGCTGCAACGCGAGCAGACGCCGATGGCGGTCCGGCCTGGGGTTCGGGCCGGGCCCCGGTTCATTGTCCGGGACCCGGTCGCATTCGCGACGACTAGGCCGCGGCCTTTCTCCAGGAACCGAGGAACCATAGTATTCCGACGCATATCACGCTGTACAGCGCATAGGCCCCGATAATGGTCCCATGTCCGAAACCAGGCAGGCCGGGCGCCATGGCCGTCAGTATCGGCAGGGTGGTGAACAGAATGGCGACATTGAAAAAAGCCAATTCCACGCCCACGCTCGTGCTGTAGTCGGCGTCCAGGATTCGGAGCAGCAGCAGGCCGCTGGCCGCGCTGCCGCAACAGCAGCCAAAGGTGGATACCGCTCGTTCCGGACCAAGTTCGCTGAGGCGACGCCTGAAGAATTCAACCATAATGAACGTCACCAAGGTTACCGCGATGCTGACCACAATGATCACTCCCAGGTATTTGGTCAACACCACCAGGGAAATGCCCATGACCGACGAGACTAGCAGGTAGTCGACGGACATACCGGTGATTCTTTTCTGCATGCCCGGGTCCAGGAGTTTCCCCACGCCGATCTTGTCCATGACGATGCGCAGTATGGTGGCCCAAACCAGACCATGAAAGAAAAACATGGGGTAGCTGAACAGCAGGTGCTTCACATGCCGGCTGACAATATTTATTTCAAAATAAGTGATGACATAGACTAGGCCGATGATGGCCAAATGATAGGCCAAGGTCTCGGTCGAGGCGGAATGAGTGGTCTCGCGTCCGGCCTCCAGATGGGTGTCGTCCTTCAAAATACCGGACAAGAATTCCTGATCCACCTTGGAGCGCTTGTTAGCGTTCAGACCCTTTTTGACAAAATACCGCGCATAGGGCACCCCGGCCACGTAGGCCGCCACAAACCCCATGGTGGCCCAAATCAGCCCCATGGTCGGCCCGTCCGGAACCTGGAACCCCTTGGTCCAAGCCCCGCCCATGGCCAGCCCCTGTCCAGGTCCCTGGGTGAACCCATGGGTCGCCAGGTAACCTAAAAAGATGCTGACGTCGCCGCCGGTCACGGCGTTGTACGCCGCCACTGTCCCCGCGCCCACCAAGGCCTGCAGGGTCAGACTCAAGGACCAGATCATGGACAACCAGAGCCCGCCCTTGAGGACGCTCCTTTTGGGGCCGTTGCTGTCGACCCGGGTCAAGCACAAGGAAATGAAACTGATATTAAAGGCGTGAAAAGCCCAAGGAATTAAATCATCGGCCTTGACGGCGGTCCAAGTCCCATCCAGGCCGGGATACTGGAGCCAACCCAGGCTGACCAACACAAAACCCAGGACTCCCCCCAGAAGGCTGGAAGGAATCATCGCCTTCTGAATAAAACCGACCTTGGCTCTCAACAGCACCCCGACAAGCAGCATGAGGGACATGGCGCCAAAAACCATGAATGCCGGCAGCGTCTCGCCCATAACTAGCCTCCTAACTTTGTTGTTATTGACATCATTGTCTCGGGCCTATTTCACAAGTGGACACCCTTTCAGGCGTCCTGTTAAGCCTCGAATACCTGGCGCCCGCCCACATACGTTTTCAGGACGCGCGCCTGTTTGAGATTCTCTGAACTCATGGTCAATAGGTCATCGGACAAGACCACGAAGTCAGCCAGCTTGCCCGGCTCGATGGACCCTTTGTCTTCCTCCTCGAAACTGCAATACGCGGCATTGGTGGTGTAGGCTTCCAAAGCTTGGTAAGCGGTGATGCACTGGTCCGCGCCCAGCTTCACCCCGCCCTTGGTGACCCGGTTTACCGCGTTGTGCATGGAAAAAAGCGGCGAGACCGGCGTGACCGGAGTATCGGCATGCAACGTGAATTTCAGGCCCGCTCTGATGGCCGAGCCAAGGGGGTCAATGCGGGCGGCTCGTTCCTCGCCCAGGAACATCTTGAGATGCCGATCCCCCCAGTAATAAACATGGTTGACGAAAAAACTGGGAATGATCCCGGCGGCCTTCATCCGCGCCATGTGATCGTCCGAGGCCATCTGGCAGTGGATGATCATGTGACGGGGGTCGGCGCGGCAGCTCTTCATTTGGGCTTTCTCGATCGCCTGGATCACTGATTCGATGGCCCCGTCCCCATTGGCGTGGATGGCCATTTGCAGCCCCTGGACATGATGCCGTTCCACAAAAGCATCCATTGCCTCCTGGGGCCAGATGAGTCGACTCCTGAAGCCCGGGCGGTTAAAGTAATCCCGGCTCAAGGCCGCTGTCAGGGCCTGGATGGAACCGTCCTGGAAATTCTTGACCGCGCCCATCTTCAAGTAGTCGCCGCCGAAACCGCGAAAGAGGCCCTGATCCAAAAACGGGCGGTAATAATTTTCCATCATGGTCAGGTAGACCCTAAGCCCCAGGCGATTTTCCGAAGTCAAATCCAAATAGGCCCGCATCAACTTCGAACCCTCGCCCATGACGCCAATGGCCGCGTCATGAACGCTGGTCACTCCTTCCCGGTGATAGGCGGCCGCCGCCCGGGGAAGCAACTCCCGAAAAACAGCCTCGTCGGGAACCGGGCGAAAACCCGACAACAGGTGTATGGCCGAGTGCTCCAGCAAAAGCCCGGTGGGCTCGCCATCCGCATCCCGCTGGATGATGCCTCCCGGCGGGTCGGGCGTGGTCCTATCGATGCCGGCCATCTTCAACCCGTGGGAGTTGGTGTAGACCAAATGGCCGGTGGTGTGGGAAATGAACACCGGATGGTCGCCGACGACCTCATCCAGGTCCTGCCTGGTCAAATGGCGACATTCCTCGATCAAGGTATCGTCATAGCCCCAGCCGGTAATCCAGTCTCCCGGCCCGGCCTTGGCCGCCGCCTCCGCGAGCCGGTTTTTTATGTCCTGGATGCTGGAATTGGAGACCGAGGAGACATCGACCATGGCCAAGGCCAAGGCGAAATAAGACAAGTGATTGTGGGTTTCGATCAACCCCGGGATAACGGTTTTCCCTTTCAAATCAACCACGGGAAACCCAGCCCCGACCCAGGCCCCCACCTGGGCGTCTTCCCCCACCAGGCCAAACCGGCCCCCCGACACAACGAAGGCCGAGGCCTCCGGTTGGCTGGGGTTCATGGTTATAACGCGACCGTTGACAAAGATTGTTTCCATGCGGCAGACCTCCAAGTTGCCAATAATGGCGGCTTTTCGATTAACTTGATTATATATAATACGATTACACGTAATGAAACACAAGCAAATTTTTAGGAAATTTGTATGGACATCCATATATACAAAGACGCCCCGGGCCTGGGGCGGGCCCGGGAAAAAGTATTTAGGGGCTTTACAAGCCCGCCGGCGAGTGATACGTTGATGTCGTCGCTAGGGGTGGTTTGCTGAGACTCCGGGCTCGACCAGCCTGGGAACCCTTTGGACCTGATCTGGTTAATACCAGCGTAGGAAAGCGGCGGAATGATTGAAACGTTTTTTCCGGGGGAACCGCCTTCGGAAAGACGCGCCTCTATCAAAGCCGTTTCCTGGATTCTTGGGAAACGGTTTTTTTTTCGGCGCGGATGGCGACCGTCGTATAAGTCGCGTCCGGGAAGCCCTTCAACCAAGTGGGGCCGCCGCCGTTTTTTTCCGCCCGTCCCTTTTCCAAGGTTTTTTCAGGCCTGTCCTAAAGAGTCCGACCCGGTTCAAACATCCCCCGACAAATAAAATTTGGTGGAGGAATCGACATGGGTTTGGAAGAAATCATCATTTCACGCGCGATCATAGAACGTTACACCGAAAAACTGCTTGATGGGCTTGAGCTTGACGCCGCGATAGCCGGAGGCGGTCCATCCGGACTCACGGCCGCCTATTACTTGGCCAAGGCCGGCAGAAAAGTCGCCCTGTTCGAGCGCAAGCTTTCCCTGGGCGGGGGAATGTGGGGCGGCGGCATGATGTTCAACGAAATAGTGGTCCAGGAACAAGCCAAGCCTATTCTCGAGGAGATGGGCGTCCGGGTGAAACATTATTCCGGCGACTACTACACGGCCGATTCCGTGGAATGTTGCGCGGTGTTGACCGCCCGGGCGGTCCAGGCCGGCGCCAGTGCTTTTAACCTGGTGTCCATCGAGGACGTCATGATCAGGCGCAACCGGGTGACGGGGTTGGTTATTAACTGGTCGGCCGTGGAACTGGCCGGGCTCCATGTGGACCCCCTGACGATCGCCTCCAAGTTCGTCATCGAAGCTACCGGACACCCAGTAGAATTGATGAAAGTGATCGAACGAAAAGTGGATGTCCCATTGCTAACCGAAACCGGACGAATCATGGGTGAAAAATCCATGTGGGCCGAGTCGGCGGAAACAAACACCCTTGAGAATACCAAGGAAGCTTTTCCCGGGGTGTACGTCTGCGGCATGTCGGCCAACGCCACCTTCGGGTCATACCGCATGGGGCCTATTTTCGGAGGGATGCTGCTTTCCGGAAAAAAAGTTGCCCTGGAAATAGACCGGCGGCTGGCCGAGACTCCCCATAACGGTTAAATAACCTCGAAAAGCAGAGGAATAAAATGACGCAGTTGGAACAAGCTCGTACAGGGCTCCTGACGCCGCGAATGTCGGCCGTCGCCGCGAGCGAGGGAGTCCATCCGGACGACCTTCTGAGGGATATCGCCGCCGGCCTGACCGTCATTCCATCCAACAAGCTCCGCCAAGGAGAGGTTCGAGCCGTTGGTATCGGCCGCAACCTGTCCGTCAAGGTGAACGCCAACCTGGGCGCTTCCTCCGACCAGGCCGATATTCAAGCTGAACGAGCCAAGCTCAAGGCGGCCGTGGAAGCGGGCGCCGACGCCGTCATGGACCTGTCCGTGGGCGGGGACCTTGGCGCGCTTAGAAGAATGGTGCTGAGCGAGTCCGGCTTGCCGGTCGGGACGGTTCCCCTTTACCAGGCCGCCATTGAAGCCGCGCGCCAGGGCGGCGGCGTGGTCGGCATGACCGAGGAAGGGATTTTTGAAGTAATCAGGCGCCAAGCGGAGGATGGGGTTGACTTCATGACCGTTCACGCGGGACTGACCCTGGAAGGCCTCGAACGGCTCGGGAAACAAGGACGCCTGACCGATGTCGTCAGCCGGGGCGGCGCCTTTTTAACCGCCTGGATGATTCATAACCACAGGGAAAACCCCCTGTATGAATCCTTTGACCGTCTTCTGGAACTGGCCAAGGAATACGACGTGACCTTGAGCCTCGGAGACGCGCTCAGGCCGGGTTGCCTGGCCGACGCCACCGACCGGGCCCAAATCCAGGAATTGGTCACCCTGGGAGAGTTGGCTGATCGGGCGAGGTCGGCTGGAGTTCAGGTGATAATCGAAGGGCCCGGCCATGTTCCCCTGAATCAGGTGGAAACCAATGTCCGGCTCCAAAAAACCCTGTGCCATGGGGCCCCGTTTTACGTTTTGGGACCCTTGGTCACGGACGCGGCGGCCGGCCACGACCATATCGCCTGCGCCATTGGAGGCGCTGCGGCCGGCATGGCCGGCGCCGATTTTCTTTGTTACGTCACCCCGGCGGAACATCTCCGCCTGCCCGACCCCGCCGATGTCCGGTTGGGGGTGATCGCGGCCAAAATAGCGGCCCACGCGGCCGACCTGGCCCGGGGCAATCCGCTTTCGTGGCAAAGGGACATCCATATTTCAAAAGCAAGAAAAAACCTTGATTGGCCCGCCCAAATCAACCTGGCCCTGGATTCCCCCACCGCCGCCCAATACCACGCCCAAGGCGGCTCCGCCGAAACGGGCGTGTGCAGCATGTGCGGAAGCTATTGCGCCATCAAGCTGGTCAACGAGTTCCTTCACCCGAATAGTCCCAGCGGCGGGAGCGACCTTCCGCCTGGGGCCGACAATTCACCAAGGAGGAAAACGTGATGATCCGGGTGCTGACCATCGCCGGGTCCGACTCCGGCGGCGGAGCGGGCGTCCAAGCCGACCTTGGGACCATCGCCGGCCTGTCGGGTTACGGCCTGTCGGTGATAACGGCTTTGACGGCTCAAAATACAATGGGTGTCCAAAGTATATTCGAAACACCCCTGTCTGTTATCGAAGCCCAACTCGACAGCGTTCTAACCGATATCGGCGCGGATGGGGTTAAGACCGGGATGCTGGTCAATGAAGACGTGGTCCGGTTGACCGCATCCAAACTGAAAACCCATAACATCAAACACTTGGTCGTGGACCCGGTCCTCAACTCTGAAAGCGGCCGTCCCCTCTTGAGTAAGGCCGGGTTGAAGGCCCTGGTCCGGGACCTCCTGCCCCTGGCCGACATCTGCGTCCCCAACTTGGCGGAGGCGGAGGCCCTTTCCGGCATATTAATAAGGACACCCAATGATATGGCGGAAGCGTCGCGGATTATCCTGGATTCCGGCGCCAGGGCGGTGTTGGTCAAGGGAGGGCATCTCCATCATCAATCAATGGATGTCCTTTTAATAAATAACAAGTCAGTGGATGTCCTTAATACCGGAAAAGAAATTAGGGAATTTTCCGCGGACAGGGTCGAGACCGTCCACACCCATGGGTCGGGATGCGTCTTTTCGGCGGCCCTGACCACCTTCCTGGCCCAGGGTTTCGAGTTGGTTGAATCCGTCGGCCGGGCCAAGGAATTCATAACCGCGGCGATTCGGGGCGCCCGTCCCCTGGGCATGGGGCGCGGGCCGGTCCACCATACGGCCTTGACGGAAAAAATGATCGTCCTGCAAAGCCTGGCGGAGGCCGCGCGGATGCTAACCGAATCCCAGGCGGGCGACCTGGCGCCGGAAGTCCGGATAAACCTGGGCTTCGCCCTTTCCGATCCCGCGGGACCGGAAGACGTCGCCGCTTTCCCGGCCAGGATCGTCAAGATGGGAAAAAACCTGTTCGTCCCGACCGGCCCGATTTTCGGGGGGTCGAGGCATGTCGCGAAAATTATCCTGACGGCTCAAAAAGCCGATCCGACCATTCGCGCGGTCATGAACATTCGCTTCGCGTCCGGTTATATCGACCGGGCCAGGTCCATGGGCATGTCCCTGGGCGAATTCAACCGTCGGGACGAGCCGCCACGGGTCAAGGAAAGGGAAGGTTCATCCCTGGAATGGGGGACAACCGAGGTAATAGCCAGGGAAGGCCGGGTCCCGGATCTCATTTTCGATCACGGGGACCTGGGCAAGGAGCCCATGATCCGGATATTGGGTCGCGACCCGAGGGATGTTGTGGAAAAAGCCCTGCGACTACAATAAAAAACGCCCGCGGCAACTGAATCGGAAACGGTCCCTGGGCTCCCGGGAAAAAACTCCCGGGAGCCTAGGCCATTCCATATTTTTCCTTAATGAATTGAATAGTCTTCCCCACCCCGTCGGAACCCTTCAGGCGTTCCGCCAATTCTCCGGCCTTGGCTGAAAATGAGCCGTTATTCAAGGCTTCCCTGATGGCCTCGGACAAATTTTCAGGGGTAAGTCGGGACTGGGGAATGGGTTTTGGCCCCAGGCCAAGCTGGAAGGTTCGCCGCCCCCAGTAAAACTGGTCGAAGATATGTGGAACGACAACCTGGGGCATCCCGGCCCGGGCCGCCGCCGCCGTGGTTCCGGCGCCGCCGTGGTGAACAACGGCGGCCATCCGGGGAAAAAGAAGTGAATGCGGGGCCCCGGCAATGGTAATACATGAGTCGTCATCACGCCTCCCTCCCAGGCCGCCCCAACCACTGGCCAGCACGAGCCGCTTTCCGGTCCGGGCCAGGGCCCGATAGACCAACGCGGTCATCCGCGGCCCCCGCTCGGCCATGCTTCCGAAACCAACATAGACCGGAGGCGGTCCGGCGGCCAAAAATGATTCCAGTTCGTCGGATAATTGCTCGCGGGGCTCGATGATATAACATCCTGTTTGCAGGTAATCTCCGCGAACGTCGGACGGAATCGGGGCGATTTCCGGGTCCGAGGCGACCAGGGTGGTTCCGTCCAGAATATGGCTTGAAACAGTGGCGATCGGGCTCAACCCAAGTTTCTTGCGCCCGCGGTTGAGGACGCCCTTTAATAATACATCAGTGGACTTATCAGCCTGGAACCAAGCCAGGCGATTAAGCCAGGGCGGCAAGGAATTGTTTTTGATGGAAAACGGCGGATGGCGGCTTGAGGGGAAAAGCTGCGGCGTGGTCGCGGTCCACAAGCAGGGGACCCCCAACGCCTCGGAAACCGACTTGGCGGAAAAAATAAGCGAAAAACTTATCACCAAGTCGCCGCCGGACAAGACTCGGGGAAGTTGCTCCAGTTGCAACTCCGTCTCCCTCCGGATGAATCGCCCAAATCCCAAGGCCAGCCGAAGACCATGGCCTTCCGGATAGCGGCTTATGAATTTTGAAAAATCACTGCCGAAGGGAGTGAACGGGCAGCCGTAACTTTCAACCCAGGCCTGATTTTCCGGCGGCGCCGCCACCATGATGTCGCAACCGGTTTTCATCAGGGCCGTCGCCAGGGCCAAGGCCGGTTGCACATCGCCTCGGGTCCCGCAGGCCGCCAGCACAATTCTCATCCTTCACCTCCCGATCTCGATTTCAAAAGGGCGAACCAAACCGACATGGCCGCGGGCTATGTCGGTCACAACAACCAATGAAAATGCCCTTCAGGCATTTTCATACCAAGCCCGCGCTGGAGCAACCAGTTGGACGAGCCGGGTATTTTCGTGTTCATATGCTAATATAATACATCATCACAATCCTTGCCCCCCCAGGCGAGAGGCTTGCGACCGGCGTCAAGAAAAGACCCGCCGCGCTTTTCGTTTTATCCGACAAAACGCGCCGGATAAGGTAAAATATGATTAGGCGCGTCTTTCCTTAGTGTCGCGCTCGACCCGGGTCGACAGGTTTCCCACCCGCCCCCAGGGCGGACCGAGGCGCAAGGGAGGTTATCATGAATGCCCCGAAAATTGATGAGCTGATGGTTCAAATCAAGGATTACGCATCCGTTTCCAGCGAGGCGTCACTGTTGGACGCCGTCGAAGCCCTGGAAAAGGCCAGGGAGCGGGCGGACCGGCGCAGATTCAAGCACCGGGCCGTGCTGGTGATTGACGAACAGGAAAAAATAGTCGGAAAGGTCCGCCCGATCGAGGTGTTGGACAATCTCGAACCTGGGTACGGGAGGCTCGGGCCCCTGAACGATCCGGCCCGTCTTAGCCGGGAAAAAATTAAAAACATGATAACCGAACGGCGGCTTTGGGAAAAACCTTTCCGGCAAACCTGCCGGGATGCCGCCTTGACTCCGGTCAAGGAAATCATGCATGTTTTCCAGGAAAATGAGTATATCCACCTGGACGCTCCCATCGAGGAGGCGATTCATCAAATGATCATCGGGCGCCGGATGTCCCTGTTGGTGGAAAAAGACGGGCAAGTCGTGGGAGTGCTCAGACTGACCGACATTTATTCGGAAGTCTGTCTGATCATGAAGGAGGGCCGACCCCCTTATTGAAGGGAATCCCCGTCCGGTTTCAACCCGATATCGGGCGCTCGAAGGGGATGAGGCCCAATTGACTTTCGTATTGGGTCGCATCCATGAGGCCGGGAGGCAAGCCGGAATGGAGGCGCGCGGCCAGCAGCCATCCCCGTCCGTAGGGATCATCGTTGACCAGGCCCGGGGAGTCGGCCAAGGCTTGGTTTACCAGGACCGCTTCCCCGTTTACCGGGGAAATGAGGTCCGCGAGCGCCCGCGCGCTTTTCATCATCCCGAAATCGACGTCCCGAAGCAGCGGGTCTCCAACTTCAGGCAATTCCACGAAGACCGCCCGACCGAGTCTTTCCTGGGCGTAAGCGGTCAGTCCGACGACCAGGCGCCCCGCGCCCTGGTCCCTAAGCCAGAGGTGGTCCAGGCTGTATAGCAAATCTTCCGGAAAACGCATCAGATCACGCCAAGCAAGTCCTTTTTTATCCAGCCGATTTTTTCCGGGGAAAAGGCGATGCGGACATAACCGTCCCGCTGGTCCTGGACCTCCACCTTTGTTCCGGCATGCAGCACGAACAGTTCCGCGGCCTGGTCGGAGAGGCCGGACCGGACCGGCGCCTCCCCGGCCAGGATGACGCCTTCGGGGTCGAACTCGGCCCGATGGAATTGATAAAGGGCCGTGGGCGTAAAAAGAAGGGTGGAAATCAACGCCGCGACGGCCAGGCCCTTAAAAACCTGGCGGCGTCCGGCCAAGCGTAACAGGCCAAGGGCGAGAAACAGGAAAAAGTTCGAAACCAGGGCCGCCAGTTGAATAGACCTTTCCCCTAATAGTCCCTTCCAGAAAAACGCCACCCCGGTCAAGACGCCTCCCCCGGATTCCTTCTCGTCCTGGACCAGGGACCGGGCGTGGGCCAGATTGAACCGAAGGTCCGGGTCGCGGGGTGAATATTTAACCGCCCGTTCGTACCACAACACCGCCCGTCCCAAATCGCCGGCCTTCAGGTAGGCGTTCCCCAGGTTATAGAACAAGGGGCCGTTTTTCGCGCCTTGCGCGACCAGCTTCTGGAACTCGTCGGCTGCTTCGGCAAAACGCCCTTCGTCGTAAGCCTTCAATCCCTCGGCCAGGGCGCCGACGTTCCCGCCCGACGCCCCGCCGATCCCGGCGACGGCCAGGCCCCCCGCCACGATAAACAGTAGGACAAGTTTACGGATCATCGACATAGGGTTTTAACCAACTCCCTGGTCCGGTTGATTATGTCCTCGATCTCCGACCGCTCCGGGACCCGTCCGCCATACCGGACGCCGTCCAGCCGCTCCATGAAAGTCTTAACCTCGGTCCCCAGTTCCGACGTGGCGCAGGTGGAAAGAAGCTGCTCGATTTCCATGTAAGTCAGGGCCTCGCCCTCCCGGTCGGCCTTGGAACAGACCGCGGCGACCACCGCCCGGGAGCACAGCCCCAACTGGTCCGAGGACCGTCCGTCCGCGGCGGTCTTCAAGGCGGACCAGGCGCGCTCGGCCATTATCCGGGAAGAGTCCTTCTTGTGACTCACCCGCCGTTGAATCGCGCCCGCGACGACAAAAATAAACGGCGGCGACAACAACAACAGGAAGAACAGCGTGGGAGACAACGGCGTCGGGCTCGCCAACACCGAGGCGTCGCTCTTGAGGGGCAGGATGTCCCGATCAATAAACTCCACCTTCCGCTTGAGTCCTTCCCCGGCCGTGGGCGAAGGAGAAGCCGGACTCATGACCACCTGGACTTCCTTGTCTTTACCCGGCCGCGCCTCCAATTCCAGGGCCTGGGCCTTTTTGGCGACATAGGCCCGCTGTTCCGGGTCGAAATAAGTCATTTCCAGGGCGGGCGTCAGGTAGCGACCCGGCTTGCCGGGCGCCAAGGCGAAACGGAAAACCTTTTTCCCCACGTACCCGCCGGACCCCAGGCTGATATCTTCCTCGGGTTTGTCCGAATAAACCTTTAAGCCGTCTGATTCCGGAAATTCCGGCTTGCCCGCGTCCATGATGTTCCCCTGGCCTTCGATTGTCACCGCGAATGACGCCGAATCGCCGACGTTCACGGACGCCTGGTCCAACTCGGTCTTGAAATCGAACCGGCCCACCAACCCGGAAAATTTCCCCGGGCCGATAAGTGGAGGCAGGGGCAAAACGTTGATTTCGACTTTTTCGCTCTGGAAGACCCTCGGCTCTAGACGTCCACCGGAAAAAAAGGGATCGTTTCCAAAAAATTGGTCGAACATCGAATTGCCGCTCCGGCGTCCCTGAACCACGAGATCGCAATTCAACACGCCCGGCCCGAGTTCGAACCGGCCGGGATCGAGGGGACCGAGAACGAAGGACAGCTCGGTCACCGCGTACTGCCGCCCATCCAAGGTGGTGGTGTAATCCTTCTGGTCCTCCACCTGCTTGGAGGTAAAGCCCGGAAAAGTCAAATCCTGGAGGTTGGCGTTGGCGATTCTGACCGCTCGAAAAACCTTGAGTTGAAAAATTATCTGCTGTCCCACGAAAGGCCGGTTTTCGGAAACAACCGCCCGTAGGAAAACATCGGGAGCGCCGCCCCCGGCCCGGGACTGGGGCGTCGGGTTTGGCGACACGCGAATTTGAATGGGCTGGGTCCGAACGATCCCGTCATCGGTCTTGACCGGAAGCGCGGGAATCACCAGCGCTCCGGTTCCCTTGGGCGCGAGGACGAACCGAAGCTCCTGGGAACGGCTCATCTTGCCGTTGACAATGTTGAGGCTGGTGCTGCTGCCCCGTGATATCACGGAAAAATCCTCGAGGGGCGAAATATCGACCTCCCCGTCGCCATCGATGGACACGGCTAGGGTCAGGGTCTCGCCCGGCGCCAGGTCCACGCGGTCCACCCGGGCCTGGACCCCGGCCCAGGACGGGATGGGAATAAAAAGCAAAATGAGGAGCGCCAGGGCCAAGCGTTTCATCACCAGTCTCTTTCCACCTTTCTTTCCTGGTATTGGGCGGCGGGGGGCGGCCCGATCCGATCCGGAAGACGATTCAACATACCGGCGTCGACCGTTGGTTTTCGCCCCTCGCCCTCGGTCTCGCCTTCCCGGCCGGGAGTCGCCGCCGGGGCGTCCTCCCCTTGCTCGTTGGGCGGGGGAAGTTGGTCCCGCTTGATGGAATCGGCGTATGTTCCGCCCTCCCGCCCCTCGTCCCGGCCTTCCCCACCCTCGGAAGAGGAGGACTCTTGCCTTTGGCCCTCGCCGGGCGCGTCTTCCCGCGGCGACGATTTATCCTGGCCGTCCTTTCCGCCTTGGGGCGAGGATTGTTCCTGGTCTTGCGGCTGTTGGTCGGAAGGCTTGTCCCGGTTTTGGTCCTGGTTTTGCTGTTCCTGTTTTTGTTGTTCCAATAATTTTTTTACATACTCGATATTTTTTTCGGCGTCGTGGTCCCGGGAATCCTCCTTCAAGGCCTGTTCGTAAAAAGCGATGGCCTCCTCGAGGCTTCCTTGCCTGAAACTCGAATTACCGAGGTTATAAAGGCTTTTGGCCTTGAGTTCCCGGCTCTTGGACGCCTCCTGGAAATTACGCCGGGCTTCCTCGAATTTATTCAGCTTGTAATACGCGGCGCCGAGATTGTAAAGCACCGCCGGGTTATCCGGATCGTCGGTCTGGGCCTTGAGGAAAGCGTCCAAGGCGGCCTGATAATCTTCCTTCCGGTACGCCTCCACCCCCTTTTTCACCTCGGCCGCGGCGCCGGCCCAGGCCGGCCCCCCGCCGCCCAAGATCAGGACCAGGGCCAGGACCAGGGCGGCGTTTTTGGCGGAAGATAAAAAAAGGTCGACAAAAAGAGCGGCGACGGCCAACCCAACCAGCCATTGATAGCGATCCTTGAAGACCCGGCTCCGGCTTTGCCCGAGTTCCTTGGCCTCCATTTTCCCCCTGATTTCGTTTTGATAAATAGCCTCGAGGTCCATGTCTCCGGACACCGACCTGACGTACGCCCCTCCGGTCGCTAGGGCCATTTTTTGAAGGGTTTCCTCATCGAGACGACTCAGGATGATCTTCCCGTTATCTTTCTTGAATCCTCCGGCCCCGTCCGGAATGGGAGCGCCGTCCGGCCCGCCCACCCCAATGCTGAAAATCCTGATCTTTTGCGCCGCGGCTTCCCGGGCCGCGTCCAGGGCGTCGGCGGTCGTGGCCTCGCCGTCCGTGATCAGGATGATTGCCTTGTCCGTGGGGTCTTTTAGGTCAAAGGCCTTGATGGATGTCCGCACCGCTCCGGCCAGGTCGGTTCCGCCGACCGGCAGGTAATCGGGGCCGAGAGCTTCCAAAAACAGATGGAAGGCCGAATAATCAAGAGTCATGGGGCAATGTAAAAAAGCCGTGCCGGCGAAGGCGACCAACCCGACCCTATCGCCCTGGAGCATTCCCAAAAGGTCGATTATTTCCCTTTTGGCTCTTTCCAAGCGGACCGGTTTGACGTCCTCGGCCAGCATGCTGCGGGAACAATCCAAGGCCACCACCAGGCTGACTCCCCGCCGGTGGGTGGTTTCCCAGGAATAACCGTACAGAACGCCGCTCAAGGCCGCGGCCGCGGCGGCCGCGGCCGTCAAGACCAAAACCGCCTTGATCCGGCGCCTGACCGGACTGACGTCCGGATTGATGGCATCCAGGCTTCTCTTCCGGGCGAACTTGGCCAGAATATGCCTTCGACGGCGGCTTCCGAACAAAAAGACCATTATCAGGGCCGGAACCACCCACAACAAAAATAATAATTCGGGCCGGGCAAACGTCATGGGACCCTCAAAAACCGAGTGTTGCTCAATATCACCCACAAAACGAGAAGCAAAAAGCCGGGCCAGAGGAAGTAAGGATATAAATCGTTGTATTCGGCGTGGGTTTTTACCTTGACCTGGTTCTTCTCCAGGGAATCGATGGTGCGGTAGATCTCGCCCAACCCCTTGGCGTCCTCGGCCCGGAAAAAAAGCCCGCCGGTCTGGGTCGCGATCTCCTGGAGCGCTTTTATATCCATTTCAACATGCTGATAAACCACCCGGCGGCCGAAAAACCCTTGGTCCACCAGGAAAGGCGCGGGCCTGTCCCCGCCCACGCCGATGGCATAAACCTTGACCTTGGCCTCGGCGGCCAGCCGGGTCGCCGCCTCGGGCGACAGGACCCCGCTATTGCAGCGGCCGTCGGTTAAAAGGATTATCACCTTCGACTTGCCGGGGGCGTCCCCCAAACGCTTGAGCGCGACGCCCAGGGCGTCGCCGATGGCCGTGGCGCCTCCGGCCGCCCCGATTTCCAGGCGGTCGAGAGCGTTCTCCAGCGTGTGGTAATCCCTGGTCAAGGGAACCCCGGTGTAGGCCTCGGACCCGAAAACCACCAGGCCGATCCGGTCCCCCCGGCGGCCGCCGATGAATTCACGCACCACCTTTTTTACCGCTTTCAGGCGGTTGACATTTTCCTTATCCAGCTCGAAATCCAGGGCGGCCATGCTCTCGGAAACATCCACCGCCAGGATTATGTTTATGCCCTCGGTCAGGATGTTGATTTCCCTGACGCCTTTCTGGGGTCCGGCCAGGGCCAGGATCAAGCAGCCCAAGGCGACGGCCTTCAGGGCCTGGACCACGGGGGCCAGACGCGCCCAGGCCGAGGCGGAAACGACCTCGCCGGTTCTAAAACCGGAAAAAGCCAAGGCCGGGTTCATTCGTCCACGACGGCGAAAAAACACGGCCGCCCCCAGTAAAAGCAATAACAACAGGAAATATGGCGAGGAAAACCTAAACATTTTCTTCCCGGGGCTTGGTCTCGGCCACGAAACGCCGCACCAGGCGCAGGTCTCCGGACATAATATCGGAATCAACGGAAAAGCCGGCGAACTTGACTGGGTCGGCCCGGCGGGACTGGGCCTTGATCTCCGCCAACAGGGGCGGATCGATCGGCAACGACTCCAGCCGGGGTAAAAGCTCCTCGGTGGTCATTTCCAGCGCGGGGAATAGATATCGCCCCTCGAGGTACGAACGAAAGATGGCGGACAGCCGGAAATAAAACTCCCTCGGAGTGATCAGCCCGATATGGCCGGTCAGGGATTCGAGTTCGCCGGCCGCCAGAATATGGGCCTCGACCGGAGGCGGCGGTTGGGCGGCTTTCTTCCTTCTTCGACGAAGCAGCCAGACTAGGCCCGCGACCAGGGCGGCCAACAACAGCCCGGCCGCGACCGCGTATAATATAGTCGGATCAAGGGGAAGAGTCAGGGGCGGCTTGATGTCGATGATATCTTGCATCGGCGCGGCCTGTCCCGGACCGGCGGCGGGGTCGGCCGCCCAGGCGACGCCGGGGGCCAGGGAAACGGCCGGATAAAGCCGCGCCGCTCCCTTGGGTTCAATGCCCGTCACCGGCTCCTCCTCTCCCGTTGACGAAAAAAGGAGATCAAGGCGTCGGCCGAGGACCCGTCGGTTCCTAGCTCGATGCAGTCGATTTTTCCGCTTTTCAGGTCGGCCAGGACTTGCTGGTGGGCCGCGCGCCGTTGGGAGGAGAATTGCTCCCTGGTCCGACGGTCCGAGCAATCGATCAACCGCACCCGGCCGGTCTCCAAATCCCGAAAATGCAAGAGGCCGGCTTCCGGAAGATTGAAATCGCCCGGGTCGTGGACAACCACGGCCGCCAGGTCATGCCGCCGCGCGGCCTGCTTCACCGGCTTCAACCACCCCTCGGCTAAAAAATCGGAAATGATAAAGGCGATGCCCCTTTTTCGCGACGTCTTGGCCAGGAATTCCGCCGCGGCCCCTAAATTCGTCCCCCGGTATTGGGGCGCGAAGCTGACGATTTCCTTGATGACGCGCCAGACATGGGAAGAGCCTTTCTTGGGAGGAATATATTTTTCCACCCGGTCGGTAAATAAAATGGCGCCGACCTTGTCGTTATTTTTAATGGCGGAAAAAGCCAGAAGCGACGCTATTTCCGCCGCGACTTCCCTCTTGAGGCTGTCCGTCGTGCCAAAAAGGCCGGAAGCGCTCATGTCCACCAGAAGCATGATGACCAACTCGCGCTCTTCCCGAAAAAGCTTGACGAAAGGTCGGCCCATGCGAGCCGTGACCTTCCAGTCGATGCTCCCGATCTCGTCTCCGGGACTATATTCCCTGACTTCCTCGAACTCCATGCCCGAACCGCGATAAACCGAGGCGAACCGGCCGGCCATCATGGTATTGACCGTTCGCCCGCTTTTAATGTGTATCCGCTTGATTTTTTTAATCAGTTCAGGAGTCAGCATATCGCTTTCCCTCGGGCTTTTCAGGGAACTTCAACCGAATCGAAAATCCTGGTTATGACTTGTTCCGGGGTGACATCCTCGGCTTCGGCCTCGTAGGAAAGAATTATCCTGTGCCTTAGCACGTCCGGGGCCGCGGTTTTGATATCCTGCGGCGTGACAAAGGCGCGTCCCTTCAAAAAGGCGTACGCCCGGGCCGCCAGGGAAATGAAGATGGCGGCCCGCGGAGAAGCCCCATACTCAATGTATCCGACCAAGTCCCTCAGGCCGAACTTTTCCGGATGGCGCGTGGCCTGAACCAAATCCAGGATGTAGTCGAGCAGCTTTTCGTCCAGCAGGACCTCGCCGATCAGCGCCGATATTTCATTCAGCCTGGCCGGGGATAGAATCGGCTCCAAGGGGATCGGCCGGTCCACGCCGAACCGCTTGACCACCTCGCGCTCCTCGTCCTTGGTGGGATAGTCGATCTTGAGTTTCAACATGAACCTGTCGACCTGGGCTTCCGGTAGGGGATAGGTCCCTTCCTGCTCGATGGGGTTCTGGGTGGCCAGGACAAGAAAAGGGTCCGGCAGGGAAAAGGTCTGGCCACCCAAGGTTATCTGTCTTTCCTGCATGGCCTCCAGCAAGGCCGATTGGACCTTGGACGGCGCCCGGTTTATTTCGTCGGCCAGGATGATATTATGAAAAAGCGGCCCCTTCTTTACCAGGAACTCCCCGGTCTTCGGCTGATAGACCTCGGTCCCGAGAATATCCGCGGGCAGCAGGTCGGGAGTAAACTGAATGCGTTTGAAATCCGCCTGAATGACGGCCGCCAAAACCTTGACCGTCAAGGTCTTGGCCAACCCCGGAACGCCTTCAATCAGAATGTGCCCCTTGGTGAAAAGGCCGATCAAAAGACGTTCGATCAGGCTTTTTTGCCCCACTATCACCTTGGCGATTTCGTTCTTCAACCGCTCGACCAGGTATTTCGTCTCCTCGATCCGACCGGAGAGGTCTTCAATCATAACGCCATCTCCTGACTCAATGTTTTCTTTTCCCCGTCGCCCCTGACTCCCCGGCCGAATTGTAAACATCAATCCCCCGATGTCAAGGGGCTGGACTTTTCCCTTCAATACGCCCCTCGCCCCGACAAAGGTCTAATTTTAATGCGGACATCCATTTTTTACTATCAAGACACTGTTTTTTCAGTCTTGGCCCAGCCCGTCTCCCCTCCGCCGGCCGAAACAAGAAAAGCCCTTGAGATTACTCCCTCAAGGGCTAAACCATGGTATTCCGCCGGAACCTGGGGCGTGGCTAATTAATGTGTAAAATCGTCAGTTTTGCTCAAGCAAAAACTCGGAATGCGCCGTGGTCCCATGCCCCTGGCCAAGCATCTTTCTGAGCGGTTCATAATAGACCACGGATTTGGTCTCCCTGGTAACCGTATTGAATTTCAATTTGGACTTTAATTCCTTCTCCGGGTAGTTCCAGGAAAAAACAACCCAATCCCCGCTCTGGGTCCTACTGTCCGGAGCCCCGGCCTGACAGATAATGGTTTTCTCGATTTTTTCGAGGGAATCGTTAAACGTCCTGATTATCCTGGCATAAATTTTATTTCCGACAAAGGCATAGGAAATGGCGGCGTTCGAGTCCTCATGCAGGGCCATGCGGCAAGGGCCGGTGTAATTATAAAAGGAGACGCCGGCCTTTTCCGCGTATTTTACGAAATAACCATCCTGGTTGATATCCCCCAGGTCTGAACCGAATGGAATGTTTTTACAATCAAACCCCAAACCGACTGCCGCTTGGGACAATACGAGTAAAAAACTGAAAAAAATCCAGGCCTTTCTCATTGGTCCATCCTTTCGGTCTAAACTTGCCCAAGGTAAAAAACGATTAGGGATAAAAGAATAGCATTTTACTTAAAGCCCACGGAATGCGGGCCGCTTCCACAACTACGGCTAAAAGTTTACGACGAAGGCCGGCCATAGACAATAAAAATCTTCAATATCCGAAAAGGTTGTCCGCTTTTGGTCCAAAATGAAGGGTGTGCCGGGAAATGTTCCTACAATTCAGCACGTTCAAGGAAATAAGGATTAATTCACTTTCCCGAAAGCCCAGCGGCTGGCCCCTAGCCCCTTGAGCCACTTGAAACCGGTCCGACTAGCTTCTTCCATCATCAGGCTAGCCTTGCCGGCGGCCCTAAAAAACAAGCGGCCGAAGCCCTCCACGGTTTCAAGCCAGTTACCCTTGTCAATCTGTAATGTTGTCAAGATTGGTTCCAAGCGTCCGGGGACCGCGCCCGGGGCCTTTTCCCGCAACCCACGCCCGGTCCAATCCAGCAGCTCGAGGTATTGATGAAATCCGATCGCCGGAATTCCAACCTCCCGGCCCTGGGCGCCGTCATCAAATCGAGCGAGCCAGCTATCATCATCATCGAACCGCCAACCATTTTCGGTCAGGTTTGTATGAAAATGCCCGAAGGGCATTTTCATTGGTTGTTGTGACCGACATGGCCTGCGGTCATGTCGGTTGGGTTCAAGAAGCCCCGTGGGTAATTCCGCGCCCCTTGTGGATTCAGTTCGGAGGGCCAGGCGGGTCTTCCACGCGTTAATCCTCAAAAAGGCGCTTGTATGGAGGCTTTCCTCGGGGCTTGCGGCGATCCCGGCTCGAACCGGATTGAGGTCAACATAAGCCATGCAGGCCAACAGCGCCGCTTCATCTAGCAGTGACAGGCACTTAAAACGACCTTCCCAAAAGCGCCCCTTGCAACCGTCTTCGCGGTTGGCGCGACGGGCGATGCTTTCGTTAAGGCAGCGCATGAACCAACTCACGCTGGCCAAGCGCCCCTTCAGAATCTCAATTTTAGCCTCCTGCCGGGCAAGGGTTGCAATCGCTCCCTCCGGTGGAACCACCGGATTACCTGTTTCATCGCTGCTCCTAGGAAAGACCAGTAACCATCGCCTGGCGACTTCCGCGGCCGACCAACTTTCGGCCCAGTCGGGCCTGATCCGCAACACCACATGCAGGTGGTTGGACATGACGGCGAAGGCGCAGACCTCCACCGCAAAGGCCTGGGAAATCAATTTCAGCCGCGACTCGACCCACGCCTTCCTATGATCGTAGGACTTGCCGGTGTAGGGGTCTTGCCCGCACAGGAAAGCCTGGCGCACGCATCTGGAAATACAGTGATAAAAACCCTCGGCCCCCGCGACGACTACTTCCCTTCTGGCGATGGTCATGAAAACCTCACTTTACCGGTTGATCTCGCGAGCAGAATAACATGAGCCAGGAAAAAACTCAATAATAAAAGTGGATGTCCTTTAAAAAAATAATCGGCCGACGTTCCGACTTTGGCTTGTGTTATTTTTTGACCACGCGGAGGCTCGAGCGTTTGGGAGGCGGCGCATCCTTGTCTCCGGCCGGTTTCTTTTCCGGTTGGTCTAGGTCGACGGCTTTAATGAAGACCTTTTTCCCGCCCATGGTGAAAATTTCCTGGCCGGTAAAATGGGGCCGCTGGAGGATCAAGGTTTGGGGGACCGGCGGCGCCAGCAAAAAATGGAGGTGGACAAACCACCATTCGTCACGCTTGCCGGGGTCCCGCTCGAATCCGTTGACGTAAACGTAGGACAGGCCCACGGGGCTTTTCTCATCCTGGCCTTCCTGCACCATCAAGGCCACGTCGCCGGTCTCGGTGGTTTCCTTGAACCGGAATTTTTTCTTCAGTTCCTCGACAAATTTTTCAAAATCCATAACACCAATCATCTCCCGCTTTTTTTATCGAGGGAGATTTTAATCCAGGCCGCGCGACCCTGGCAAGGCCTCGACGAAAAAGATTTTTAGTAATCCGGACATCCAACTTTATATTATATGGGACATCCAACTTTTACCGTATTATTTCGGAAATTTATAATCGTCTTTGTGATTGTCAGGGGGCCGGTTGAAAATGTAAGGAAAATGGCCAAATTAAAAGGAGTAAGGCTGGTTACCAAGCTCTAACTTGGGAACCTCGGCCAGGGAAGCTCCAGACACCTATATGCCTTGACTTCTTTACAAACAGATCAAGTTTTTACTTGACGGTTTGAGGCGAAGCTTCGCCGGCTTCCTCACTCTAGAAATTAAGGATGTCCTTGTTAACCTAAAGCCCCCCTCACCCCAGCCCTCTCCCCCCATGAATGG
>JAZDGM010000206.1:0-24278 GCA_043806915.1 Pseudomonadota bacterium
ATTGCTTGCAGGTGTCCTGGATGATGAGGCCATCGCCCCAGTTTCCCCGCCCCCGCTCGCCGAGCTGGAGGCCTCGGGGGCCATAAGCCTGATTGCGGGAGACCTTGATCCTGGAAAGGCTGGGCCACGCCTTGCCGTCATTGAATTCGGTGCAAGCCAATTCACAGCGGCGACAACTCACGCATCTGGTGGGATTGCCGACCAACAGGCCCTTGGCGTTGTCCAGGATAAGAGCCGGATATTCGGCGCCCCGGGCCAGTAGCGGCGCCATGGCGCTCAGTCCGATAAGAGTGATTCCGCTGAATTTGAGAAAAGTCCGACGGGAAAGAGCGCGGGTTTCGCCGGTCTCGGCGGAAACCTGGTCCCGGCCTTCCGGAGGGAGAGGACGACTTTGTTGCATATCACAATCTTCCTCTTTCGAATTTTTTGACAAGAGCCGCCAGTGCCGCCTCAAGCATTCAGTCAAAGACAGGGGTAAAAGTCAAGACCAATCCTCGGCCGGGGCGCCCGGCTTCCCCGGGACGCGACAGGAGTAGGCGCAGCGGCGTCAACAGCGCCATTCCGGCTGAAATGAGGTTCATTCCCTCGGAGGGGATCATGGCGACCCTACGTGGCCGGAGATTGTCTTTTTCCCGCAAGGCCTTGTTCCTCCATTTTCCTTGGCCGGTGAACGCCGTGAGCGTTGCGCCGCGGTTTTCCGGCATCGTGATCAACACCACGCGATCGCCCGCCGGCAAGCCATTGCCGCCGCGGGGGACCACCCGCTGGTTGCCGCGGATCACGGCCGCGACCAAGTAATTTTTGAGTATTCCCGGGCATTTTTTAACCAAATATTTTTCGATAAAGAGAACCGGCTTAAATAACAGTAAAAATTGGCGTGCATAATAAAACACCCGCGCCTTGACAAAGTTTTTTAAGCACAGCTAAACTATATTAAAAGTTTATACCAGGGCGAAAAACCCGACCGACATGACCAAAGACCGGGGCTGTCGCGGCATTCATAAAAAAACCCGGGTTCCAAATTGTTGTCCAATGCCCTGGAAGGCATAAGACCGACATCGAACCATCGTCACCGTGAGAGTTGTGTGTTTGCATATCAATTTGGTCATCCCGAGGAGGACGCAATGAAGCTTTTTGACGTTATGAACAGAAGGATGCTTTTGGTTTTAACCGTAATAGTAACCGTCGCCTTCCTGGCGGGCTGCGGCGGCCGAGGCGGAAACGGCCAAGGAAACACCCTGCCGGCCGCCGTCCGGAACCTTACCGCCACGCTTGGCGATCTTGGCGTCGACCTCGCCTGGGACGCCATCAATGGCGCATTGTCCTACAATATCTATTGGAGCGTGGAGCCGGGGGTGACCAAGCTCTCCGCCCACTATAGCACAAGCGGCGCGACGTACGGCGTCACCGGTCTCGAGGCTGGAAAAACCTATTACTTTCGAATAGCGGGAGTGACCCTGTTGGGAGTGGGCGAACTTTCCAGGGAAGTCTGTCTGACCCTGCCGCCCCAAATCGGTGTTCAGGGCGCCTGGATCAGCCCGACCCCCCAGGGAAACACGCTCAATTCCGTGTGGGCCGTTTCCGCCGATTCAGCGTACGCGGTCGGCTCCAGGGGAACGATCATTCATTACACTGGCGCTGCCTGGGAAGTCATGCCCAGTCCGACGACCAGCGCGCTCTATGGAGTCTGGGGAACATCCGACGCCGACGTTTACGCGGTGGGAGCGAACGGAGTCATTCTCCATTGGGACGGAGGCGCCTGGTCCCTGACCAGTATCGGGTCCTCCTCGGGCAGCGTGAATCTGGGAGTCTGGGGGCTGGCCTCAAATAATGTCTACGTTGGCGGTCAGGCCGGGGTCTTCCACTATAATGGCGCCAAATGGACGAAAATCGAAGACGGCTTGCCCGCCGATTTAACCGTGACCGGGTTCTGGGGCCTTGACGCCGGCAACATTTACGCCTATTCCAACGCCGATGGAATCTGGCATTTTAACGGATCGGGCTGGACCCAGGCCTATCAACCCGACAACGGAGCCACTAGGTTTACCGGGATGTGGGGGGCGTCAGCGGACAACATTTTCGCCGTCGCCACCATCCCCATTGGCGACGGCGATATGCTCTTTCATTACGACGGCAGTTCCTGGAGTCCGGTCGAGGTGATCGAGGACATGGAAAACATGGGGTTGTTCGGCATCTGGGGGTCCGCGGCCGACGACATCCACGTTGTCGCCGAAAAATCAAATATATATCACTATGATGGGACAGAGTGGTCTTTCGTGATCGGCGGCGCCAAGCCCATCCTGTATGGCGTCCACGGCACGGCGAGCGACAATGTCTTCACGGTCGGTGAATTCGGCGTGATCTACCGAAACGACGGCGATCCCGAACCGGACGTTACGCCGTTTTCACGAGACGAAACGGTTTACGCCTTGAACGACCCCGTCTGGAAATTCATGCGCTCCATGGTTGTCGTCGACTTTTACACCGCCTGGAACGGCGGCGCCACAGCCTTTTTCGGGGGAATCAACTTGATATACGGCTACGATGGCGAGGATTTTCTTGAACAGGATCTCCCCGACGCATCCGTGACCTATAAATTCAACTCGTTCTGGGGTCAGTCGGAAAACGCGCTTTTTGTGGTCGGCGGCGGGTATGATGAAGACCTGGACCAACCGGCCGGGCGCCTGCTTTTCAATGACGGCGCGGACTGGAGCGCTCCCGTTGATGGCTATGAAGACCAGTTTTGGGGCGTCTGGGGGACTTCGCCGACGAGCCTTTATCTGGCCTCGGGAAGCGGAGCGGTTTACCACTACACCGGCAATGGAAGTTTGGAAAAAATGGAAACGCCGGTTGATGTAAGCCTGGCCAAAATATGGGGAACGAGCGATTCGAACATATACGCCGTGGGAGCGAACGGAACGATCATTCACTTTGACGGCGTCTCCTGGAAGCTCGTGGACGTGGGCGCGACCGGGAATTTACTGAGCGTCTGGGGCTCGGAGAACGACGTCTATGTCGCCGGTGAAAGCGGGACCCTTCTGCATTACAATGGAACAGCCTGGGTTTCGGTTCCGACTGGACTATCCTCCGAGCGTTTCACCGACGGTTGGACCCGATCCGCCGACCTGGTTTACATCGTCGGAGACGCGGGGCGCCTTTTCCTTTACCATCCCGCCTCGGGAAAGGTCGACAGCGTCGAGAGTCTCTCGGAATTCGCTTTAAACGCCGTCGCCCCCATAAACGGAACCGATTTTTACGCGGTCGGTTATGTGGGCAGCGTCATCCGTTTCGCCGAACAGCAGCTTTAAAGTCGTAACCGTGTTCATACGGGAATCCCCGACCCCAAGCAGGGATTCCCGTTGTGATCGACCCGCCTCTCGATTGCTTTTCGATTTCACGCCTGTTTTCCTTGAAGTCGGCGGCCATCTGATAATGTCTTAAACCTGGCCATCTGAAAAGGTATTGTTCCTTTTATTCTGAAAGACAACACCTTGTTCCAAACGGAAACGAGGGCCGGGCCAGACAATTATCTCCCGCGCCCCCACGGGGATGGGGCGAGGGGGGGAGTCCTTGGTTCACCCGGGCCGACGGGGCCGGCCAAGATGCTGGGTTTCGCCTACTGCTCAACGTAACCTGCTGAAATCAAATTATTTTTTTGGCCAGCGACGGCGCGCCTGGCCAAGCAATTCCAAACGCCCCGGGGGTCGCCGGGGGCGCCGGCTCCGGCGCGCCCCTGATCCTGGGACGGGAAGGAGTCTCTCGAAGCCCAACGCCAGGCGCGCGGGGGGCGGAGCAGCCCCGCCGCAAGGCGACGGCCAACGTCTCCAATTTACCGCGGTCGGGCCCGCAAAATAGTTAAAGATGGTGCGCGTGGCGCACCCTACAAACTTTTTACAGTTTGAAAAAGATATTGACGGATCGCGGCAAAAAAACCGGCCCCGTCCCGGTTCGTCTAAAATAAAATATATGATATCAATACGTTGCTTTGCGCCGGCGCTGCATGGCCTGGCACGACTTATGCCTACTCCAATTATGCGAACACTTCCGGCACTCATGGTAGGGAAGAGACGGCTCGGTCGTAAAATAGCCGCCCCGGCGGCCTCTGACGAGACGCCAAAGCGTTTGTTCATAGGGGGTGAAGACTGTGAGCGGAGAAATGGACGTCCAAAGGCATGAAGTCGGATCCGACGACGAGTTCACTCCGGATCAACTGGCCCAGGTTGACTCAATCATTAACCATTACCGCGCCAAGCCCGGAGCCTTGATTCCGGTGTTGGAGGAAATCCAGGAAACCCTAGGTTATATCCCCAAACCCATCCAGGAAAGAACAGCCCGCGGCCTGGGCCTCCCCTTGAGCGAAGTCTACGGAGTTGTCACTTTTTATCATTTTTTCACCATGGTCCCCCGCGGGCGGCACACCGTGCGTTGCTGCCTGGGCACGGCCTGTTACGTCCGGGGCGGCAAGGGGAACCTCGACCGGTTGGCCTCCGACCTGGAAGTCGCGCCGGGAGAAACGACGGAAGACCGGAGGTTTTCCCTGGAAACGGTTCGGTGCCTGGGCGCCTGCGGCCTGGCGCCGGTCCTAACCGTGGACGAGACAACCTTCCGGCAGGTCAAGCCTTCGAAAATACCGGACATTCTAAAAAAATACGAATAGTCAGGGGGCGGTCTCATGCCTAAGCGAAAAATCGAGGATTTGTACCGGATCAAGGGCGAGGTGGTCAGGTCCTCCGTCCTGGAGCCTGGGAAGAACCAGGTCCGGGTGACGGTGCACATGGGGACCTGCGGCATCTCGTCCGGAGCGGACCAGGTCTGGACCGCCCTTCAAGAAGAGGCGGCCGATTCCGGAAGAACCGACATCCACCTGACCACTTCGGGCTGCGCCGGCATCTGCAACCGGGAGCCCCTGATCACCGTGGAAAGAATGGGGGAGGAGGCGGTCAAATACGCCAACCTGACTCCCGAAAAAGCCCGGGAAATTTTCCGCGAGCACGTCCTGGGCGGCCGGATCGTCGTTGACTGGGCCTTTGGCCGGGGCTGGGAACAACCCGACCTGGCCTTTGACGGGGCGCCCTCCAGCCAGTCCGATTCCGTTCCATCCACCAAGCAGATACCGTTCTTCGGTCTCCAGGAACTCCGGGTCATGAGAAACCGGGGCCTGATCAACGCGGAAAGCCTGGACGAGTACATCGGCCGGGACGGGTACATGGCCGCGGTCAAGGCCTTGTTCCAGATGACGCCCAAGGAGATCATCAACGAAATCAAGGCGTCGGGCCTCCGGGGCCGGGGCGGGGCCGGGTTCCCCACGGGCATGAAGTGGGACTTCGCCGCCGCCGGCCGGAGCGACGTCAAGTACATTCTCTGCAACGCCGACGAGGGAGACCCGGGCGCGTTCATGGACCGGTGCGTCCTGGAATCGGACCCCCACGCCGTGATCGAGGGCATGATCATCGGGGCCAAGGCCATCGGCGCTCGACAGGGGTTCATCTACTGCCGGGCCGAATACCCGCTGGCCGTGAAAATGCTGAACCTGGCCATTGAAAAAGCCCGTGATTACGGACTGTTGGGAACAGACATCCTCGGCTCGGGCTTTGATTTCGACCTCGAGGTTTACCGGGGGGCCGGCGCCTTCGTCTGCGGGGAAGAAACCGCCCTGATGACTTCCATCGAAGGCAAGCGCGGCGTCCCCAGGCCCCGCCCGCCCTTCCCGGCGGTTTCCGGGTTGTGGAAAAAACCGACCGTGCTCAACAATGTCGAGACCCTGGCCGGCGTTCCCCGGATCATTCTCAAGGGCGGCAAGGCCTATGCCGCCATCGGGGTCCAAAGGAGCCGGGGGACCAAGGTTTTCGCCCTGACCGGCGACATCAAGAACGTCGGCCTGGTGGAAGTTCCCATGGGCATCTCCCTGGGCCGGATCATTTACGACGTGGGCGGCGGCATACCCGGCGGCAAGAAGTTCAAGGCCGTCCAACTGGGCGGGCCGTCCGGCGGCTGCGTCCCGGCCCAGCACCTCAACGCCCCGGTCGAATACGAATCCATCGTCAAGCTAGGCGCCATCATGGGTTCCGGCGGCATGATCGTCATGGACGAGGACAAGTGCATGGTCGACGTGGCCCGGTTCTTCATGGATTTCTGCGTCGACGAATCCTGCGGAAAATGCACCCCCTGCCGGGTCGGGACCAGGCAGATGCTCAAAATCCTGACCGCCATCTGCCAGGGCCGGGGCCGTCCCGGGGACATCGAACGCCTGGAAAAATGGGCCGCCATCATCCAGAACACGGCCCTGTGCGGCCTGGGGCAGACGGCGCCCAACCCGGTCCTGTCCACCCTGCGCTACTTCCGGCACGAATACGAGGCCCACATTTATGACAAACGGTGCCCGGCCGCGGCTTGCGCGGACATGTTCCGGGCGCCCTGCCAGCACGCCTGTCCGGCGGGCATGGACGTTCCGTCGTATGTGGCCCTGGTCAAGGCCGGGCGACTGTCCGACGCCTATCTGGTCCTGCTGCGGACCAACCCCTTCCCCAGCGTCTGCGGCCGGGTCTGCGACCATAAATGCGAATCCAAGTGCCGGCGCGGGGCCCTGGACGAGCCCGTGAACATCAAATACCTCAAGCGCTTCATCACGGACAACGCCCCCCAACCGCAACCCCGCCGGGCGCCCATCACCCGGCTGGAAAAAATCGCGGTGGTCGGGGCCGGACCCTCGGGCCTGACCGCGGCCCGGGACTTGGCCGAACGAGGTTACCACGTCACGGTCTTCGAGGAACTGCCCGAGCCCGGCGGCATGCTCCGCTACGGCATCCCGGCCTACCGCCTGCCCCGGGAGACGCTCCGGAAGGAAATAGACGCCATCCTGGCCCTGGGCGTGGAACTGCGGTGCAACACCAGGATCGGGCGGGGCGTGTCATGGGAGCGGCTTAATTCCGAATACCAGGCCGTGTACGTGGCCGCCGGCGCCCACCGCGGCTCCAGGTTGAACATCGAGGGCGAAAACCTGGAAGGCGTCGTCGGCGCGGTGGAATTCCTGCGCCAATACAACCTGGGATACAAGCCGTACGTCGGAGAAAACGTGGTGGTCGTCGGAGGCGGCAACTCGGCCGTCGACGCGGCCCGCACCGCCAAGCGACTGAAAGCCGAAAAAGTGACCATTCTCTATCGCCGCCTGCGGGAAGACATGCCCGCCCAGGAAGAGGAAGTGGCGGCGGCGGAAGAGGAAGGCGTGGAAATCCAATACCTGGCCGCGCCCATCAGGATTATCGGACAGCAAGGCCACGCCGAAAGGATCGCCTGCCAGAGAATGTCCCTGGGCGAATTCGATTCCAGCGGCCGCCGGCGGCCCCTGCCCATCCCGGGCGCTGAATTTTTCCTCGCCGCCGACCAGGTTATCGCCGCCACCGGACAAATTCCGGAATTGCGCTTTCTCGACCGCGGCGAGGAAGGCCAGGTCCGGGTCGAAAACGGGGTCATTAAAATAAGGAAGGGCAGCCGGACCAGGGCCGGCGTCGAGGCCCTCATCTTCGCCGGAGGCGACGCCGTCACCGGTCCGGGCATGGTCATCTGGGCCATCGCCGACGGCCGCAAGGCCGCCGAGGAGATCGACGCCGCCATACGGAAACAGAACGGCGAACCACCCTACGTCCCGCCGCCCGAGTTGGAAATCGACATCCCCCGGGACGTGGAGGAGGAAGTCAAGGAATGCGGCCGGGAAGGCATGCCCTGCCTGTCCGCCGAGGACCGCGGCGGCAACTTCCGGGAAGTGGAGCTGGGCTTCTCCCTGGAAACCGCCCGGGCCGAGGCCGGACGATGCCTCCGGTGCGATATCAAGGAAGTCTCGGCATAAGACCAGGGGGCTGAAGGGGGGCGTCGAGCCGGCGTCCCCCGAGGCGCCTTTTCGAGCCGCAAGGAGATCTCATGGAAGCGCAAAATACGATCAGGCTCTTGATTGACGGCAAGGAGGTCGAGGCCCCGGGGGGCGCCACCGTCCTGGAGGCGGCCCGCCTGGCTGGAATCAACATCCCGACCCTGTGCCATCACCCGGCCCTGTCCGGGTATGGCGGCTGCCGCCTCTGCGTCGTGGAAGTGGACGGCGCGCCGCGGCTGGCGGCCAGTTGCGTCACTCCGGTGCGTCCGGGCATGGAAATCGTCACTTCCAACGACCGGATTGTCGAGGCCCGGCGAACCATTCTGGAATTCCTCTTTTCCGAGAGGCCGCATTACTGCATGTATTGCGCCCAGAGCGGAGACTGCGAGCTCCAGAACCTGGCCTACGAGCACGGCATCGATTCCCTAACCGTCCCGCCCCTGGGCCAGGCCTTCCCCGTGGACGCCGCCGGGGGGGACATGGTCATGGACCACAACCGCTGCGTTCTCTGCGGCCGGTGCGTCCGCGCCTGCCGGGAGCTGGCCGGGGCGGCGGTCCTGGACTTCCACAACCGGGGCGGTAAGACCATGATCGGCTTCGACCTGTCGGTCCAGCGGGACGAATCGACCTGCCTGTCCTGCGGGGCCTGCCTGCAGGTCTGCCCCACCGGCGCCATCTTCCATCGTCACCGGACCCACTACGCGGTCAAGGGCAAACCCAGGGAATGGGAGACCGTGGAGACCTTCTGTCCGGAATGCGGGCTGCTCTGCCCGGTCACCGTTCACTTCCGCGCCCAAAACCTGATCAAGATCGAGGGCCGGGGCCTGAACGGAAGCCTCGAAACTCCCCCGCTCTGCCGGATCGGCCGTTTCGGACCGTTCCAGGACCGGGAACGCCGCCTGGCGGCCCCCATGATCAAAACGGCCGACGGCGCCTGGATCAAGGTGGACCGGGGCTTGGCCCTGGAAACCGCGGCCGCGGGCTTGCAAGCCGCGATCCGGGCCCACGGCCCGACCGGGGTCGCCGGGCTTATTTCCCCGCGGTGCTCCAACGAGGAACTGACCGCCTTTAAAAACCTTATGGCCGCCACCTTTCCCGGGAGCCGTCTCGACACCCTGGATGGTGAATATTTCCGGACCCTGGCCGCCGGGCTCGACGGCGGACGGGCCGGCTTGAGGGAAGCTTCCTGGGACGACCTCGGGAAAGCCGACCTGATTCTCGAAGTCGCGCCGGACCATGAAAAAACCCATCCGGCCGTTCAAGCCCTGGCTAGACGGGCGGTGTTGGAACGAAAAGCGTTCCTGGCCGTCCTGGGGCCGGACAACCCCTACCGGGCCTGGGCGGCCCTGCACTTGCCGGCCTCCCTGGAAGAAATTCCCTCGCTCCTGTCCGCGCTCCGGCAGGCGGCCCAATCCGCCTTGGGGGTGGAACGACAAGACGCCGCCGGCCTCTTGAATTTGGCGACTTTGTTCAACCAGGCCCAAAACCCGCTCGTCATCGTCGGGGAAGGGATGTTCGAGGCCGGCGGCCCGGATGCAATCGCGGCGGCGGCGGGCCTGGCCCGGCTGAAAACCCGGCCGGACGGCAGATCGGCCCTGATGGTCATGAAGCCCGGCGGCAACAGCGCCGGCGCCTGGGACCTGGGCGCGGCGGCGACCACGCCGGCTCCGACCGAGATAAAAGCCGCGCTGCTCTGCCTGTCCGGCGAGGAGCCGACCGCGTCCGAACTAAACCGTCTCTTGCCCGGGAACGAATTCCTGGCGGTCATTACGCCTTTCACGGCGGAGGCTTTGTGGTCCCGAGCCCGGGTGCTCCTGCCCATGGCCGCCCGAATGGAAACCGACGGGACCTTCGCCCTGGCCGATGGATCGGCCGGCCGGTTCAAAATTAAGGCGTTACGTCCGCCCGCCGAGGCGCCGCCGGTGGAGCAGACCCTTTCCGGTCTGACCAAAGCCTTGAATTCCAGATAGAAAGGGGTCGATTTATGGGAAAACCAAAGGTTGCCACGGTCTGGCTGGAAGCATGCGCCGGCTGCCACATGTCCTTCCTGGACCTGGACGAAAGCCTGGTCGCGGTGCTGGCGGCCATCGACCTGACCGTCTCGCCGGTGACGGACTTCAAGGACTACGACTTCCCCGAGGTGGAACTGGGAATCATCGAGGGCGCGATCGGCAACACGGAGCAGGTGGAAATCGTTCACAAGCTTAGGGAAAAAAGCCGTTTTCTCATGGCCTGGGGGGATTGCGCCGTCTTCGGCGGAATCAACGCCATGCGGAATTCCATACCCGTTGACCAACTCTTGACAAAGGGGTACCTCGAAACCCCCGGCGTCGTGGACGGGGTCCTGCCCGTGCACGAGGAGCTGCCGGCCCTGTTGCCCAAGGTCCTGGCCGTCAACGAGGTGGTTCCGGTGGAATTTCATGTTCCCGGCTGCCCGCCCTCGCCCGAGGCCATTTCCTTCGCCTTGAGGGAAATACTGGCCGGTCGGGAGCCCAAGCTGCCGGTCGCCCTGATTCATTTCGATTAAGGAGGCCTCCTCATGGACCAGCGAAAAATTACTATTAATCCCATCAGCCGCGTGGAGGGGCATGGCAAGGTTACGATCCATCTGAACGCGACCGGCCAGGTGGAGGAGGCCCGTTTTCACGTCACCCAGTTCCGGGGGTTCGAGGTCTTCACCAAGGGGCGGCCCTATGAGGAGATGCCCATCATCACCCAGCGCATCTGCGGAATCTGCCCGGTGAGCCACCAACTCGCCTCCTCCAAGGCCGGCGACGCCATCCTGGGCCGCGGGGTCCCGGAAACGGCCCTGCTGCTCCGGGAACTGCTGCACATGGGGCAATTCATCCAGTCCCACGCCCTGCATTTCTTCTACCCTGGCCAGCCCGGACCTGCTCCTGGGCTGGGACTCCGACCCGGCCGCGAGAAACGTGGTCGGCGTCGTCGGCCAATTTCCCGAGGTGGCGGCCAAGGGCATCAGGCTCCGGAAGTTCGGCCAGGAAATAATCAAGGCCCTGGGAGGGAAAAAAGTCCATCCGGCCTTTTCCGCGCCCGGAGGAGTGACGGACCCCTTGCCCGAATGGGAGCGCGACCGCCTGCTCGCGGGGTTCAGGGAGGCGCACGAAACCTGGAAAGTCGCCGTGGACCTGCTGCTCGACTGGGTGAGTCGGAACCTGGATCAGGTCCGGACCTTCGGCAATTTCAGCTCCCATTACCTGGGCCTGGTCGACGAAAACGGGCGGCTGAACCTCTATGACGGCCGCCTGAGGATGACCGGCCCGGAAGGGAAAACCCAGGTGGAATTCAATCCCGCCGACTATCTCGAGCACCTGTCCGAGCATGTGGAGCCCTGGTCGTACATGAAGTTCCCGTTTTACAAAATCGTCGGGTGGCCCGAGGGCGTCTACCGCGTGGGGCCGCTGGCCCGGTTGTACGCCTGCGATGGGCTGACCACGCCCCGGGCCGCGGCGGAACTGGAAAAGTTTAAAAAACTGACCGAAAATGAACTACGGGGCGGCTCCTTGCTGTATCATTACGCCCGGTTGATCGAGCTGCTTTACGCCCTGGAAAAGGCCGAGGAGCTGCTCAAGGACGGCCGCATCTGCCGAACCGAGGTCAAGGTTTCGGGGGCCCCGCTCCACCGGGAAGGCGTCGGGGTCATCGAAGCCCCCCGGGGGACATTGATTCACCATTACTGGGTGGACAAGAACGGGGCCATGGAAAAAGCCAACCTGATCGTGGCCACGGGCCACAACAACGCGGCCATGAACCGGGCCGTGAGCCTGGTGGCCAAGGAATACATCAAAAACGGCGAGGTCAGGGAAGGGTTGCTGAACCGGGTCGAAGGCGCCATCAGATGCTACGATCCCTGCCTGTCGTGCGCCACCCACGCCCTGGGTCGCATGCCCTTGACCGCGGCGATTTTCGGTCCGAAAGGCGAGTTGCTAAATGAGGTCCGCCGGGATTGAAAAAATGACGGACGGCCCCTGCTGCCTGGTGGGGTACGGCAATCCCGACCGACGGGACGACGGGTTGGGGCCGTTCGTGGTGGCCGGAGTGGAAAAAAGAATCCGGGACAAAACCGGCTTCCGGTTCCTGCGGCGGCCGCAATTGGACGTGGACCTGGTGGAGGAATTCAAGGAGGCCGGCCGGGTGATCCTGGTGGACGCCGCGGTGGAAACCTCGCCGGAGGGGCTGAAATGGGAGACGGTGGCGCCGGACCTGTCCGACGCCCCGTTCCTGACCCATTCCTTTTCGCCGGCCATGTTGCTGGGCCTGGTGGAACTGCTGTACGACCGTCGTCCCGAAACATGGCTGATCTCCATTCAGGGCGACGACTTCCGCCCGGGCCGCGGGTTTTCCCGCGAAGCCGGGCGCCGGGCCCGCTGGGTTATAAAGGACCTGACCAATTTCGTGACCAAGGAGGGGTGAACATGGGCGATAGGCCGCACATACTCATAATTGACGACGACCGAGACCTGGTCAATTCCATCGGCATCATTCTCGAAAGCCAGGACTATGAAACCAGCGCCGCTTACAACGGCAAGGAAGGCTTTACAAAAATCCAGGAACGGATTCCCGACCTGATCATCCTGGACGTCATGATGGCCACGGACACCGAGGGGTTCGACCTGGCCTTCAAACTTCAACGCAACCCGGAATACAGCGGCATCCCCATCCTCATGGTCACGGCCCTGCCGCAAAAAATGGTGGAAATGGGGCCGGAAAAGTTCCAGCACATCCTGGGGGAAAACTGGCCGGTCACCGAGTTTCTGGAAAAACCGATCGATCCGGAGCGTCTTTTGGCCGCCGCCAAAACGCTTTTGCAAAAGTGAATGCCCGGTGGGGGTAGGCCACGACATCATCCGCCGCCAGCAATTCTTCCGCAAGGAATTGCGGGAGAGGGTTCATTGGTTCATCAAGCTGCGGTGGATGGCCGTGCTCGGGGGGCTGTGCGGTTGCGGAATTCTGTACGTCCTGGAACATCGCATAACCGTGCGGCCCCTCGTCCTTACCCTGGCCGTCGTCGGCTTGTGCAACGCCCTGTACTTGGTCGCCGGCCGGCGTCTGGAAGAGAGCCGCGACGACGACGCCCGCCCCTATGAAATATTCGCCCATGTCCAGACCTCCCTGGACCTGGCCGCCCTGTTCATTTTAATTTACTTCACCGGCGGCGTCGCCAGTCCGCTGCTCTGCTTCGTCTTCTTTCACATCGTGCTGGCGGGAATACTGCTATCCCCCCTGAGCTGCTACGTTTACGCGGTCCTCGTCATGCTCGCGTCCGGCGGCCTGACCCTGTTGCGCTTCAGCGACTCGGTTCCGTATTGGACCGCCTGGCCGGCGACGCCGTTTTTTTTTCACGCCGACGAGTTCCCGGGAACGATCTTGTCCTTCTTGTCCTTTTCCGCCGGGCTGCTCGTCACCGCGTTTCTGACCACTTCCCTGAAATCGGCCCTCCGCTCCAAGGCCCGGGAAGTGATGAAGGTTTCCCGGGAACTGGAGGAAGCCAACGTCAAGCTGGCCTTGCTGTACGAAATGATCAAGGAAGTAGACTCCTATTCCGACCTGGGCAAGCTGATGGACTCCGCCGTCCGCAACGCGGCCCGCATCATGGGCGTCAAGGCCGCCTCCATCAAGCTCCTGGACGAGGGACGAAATAGGTTGAAGTTCGCCGCGGCCCACGGTCTCAGCGAGGACTACCTGGCCCAAACCGCCATCAATATCGAGGAAAGCGCCATCAACCGGAAAATTTTGGAGGGTTCGCTCTACAGCATCGGTCATGTCGACCAGAAAAGCGCCTTCCAATACCCGGAAAATATTATCAAGGAAGGCATCGAGTCCATACTCTGCCTCCCCCTTCAGGTCGGCGCCAAAATCCTGGGGGTATTTTGCGTGTATAGCGGCGAACGCCAATTCTTCAGCCAGGCCGACGCCGACTTTTTTTCCCTGATGACCGACCTGACCGCCCTGGCCATGGAAAGCCTGATCCGCCAGACGGCCAAGAACTGGTTCCTGAATAAAACCGCCCATCACTTGCGTTCCCCCATCAACACCATCCAGAGCATGCTGCACCTCCTGGAACAAGGCTACCTGGGACCGCTCCAGGGCAAACAGGCCGAAACCGTGACCCGGTGCCATAAACGCCTGTCGATTCTTCAGGATGTTATCAACGACCTGCTCAAGCTGGCTTCCGGGCGCCAGGAAACCGGACCCCGCCGCCTCGAATCAGTGGATATCGTCGGAGTCGTCGCCGCCCTGGAACATCTTTTCCGGGCCCTGGCAAAGGAAAAGGAGCTCGACTTGCAGTTTCTGATTCCCGAAGCCCTGCCCCCGGTCCTGGGACGGGACAACCTGCTGGACGAACTCGCCGCCAACCTCATTTCCAACGCCCTTAAATACACGCCCCCCGGGGGCCTGGTTCAAGTGAGCATCATTGAATATTCCCCCGAATTGGTTCGGCTCGAAGTCCGCGACACCGGCATCGGCATCTCCGAACCCGACCAGCACCGGCTCTTCACCGAGTTCTTCCGGGCCGAAAATGCCAAGGCCCAACGCGAGGAAGGAACCGGACTCGGCCTGGTCATAGTCAAGGAAATACTGGACGAGATCGGGGGCTCCATTCAGATCAAAAGCCAACTCGGCAAGGGAACCACCGTCGACTGCCTCATTCCCTACGCCAAGGGCTAGACGAAAAAACGCCGATTTCCAATCCCGCCGGGCCTCCTGGAAGAAAGCTTTACATCGATATGGCCCTCCGGACGCCGGTCCAGGCGCCCCTGGAGCGGGCCTGGGCTTGGCCGCTCGCGGCATGGCGAGGTTAGCCCCTTTAAATTTAGATTTTATTTGGTAAAATATTCTCGGGCGGAAAAACTTTTGGTTTCCGGGCGTTTTTGCGGGGGAGCGGGGCCGGCGAGGGAGGCATTAGGAAATCCGCCTTCCTGGCGCCCACGGCATCGGAAGCCATTTTTCCCGTTATGATATTTATAGAAAATTCGGCATGATAAGGATAGATAGGTGGAATGGGGCTAGCCGCCGGGGTTTTTTGAGCCGGTAATTCGGCAATTCAGGTTCCGGCGGGAATGCGATTTTCGGTCATTCGCCTGTTTTTGTCCATGGTTTGGATTTTGGCATGACCTTTGAATTAAACGGCGTCGTCCGCGAGGAGGAGGCTTGGAAGAATGAAAACCGGAAAGAAACCCCCCTCCGGAGGACGAAAAGAGAAAAAAATATTCAAGGGGTTGGTAATACCTTCCGGTTGGGACCGGGAAGGTCAGGTGATACGGGTCGTTATCGCCGCGTTTGACGAGACGGAATGGGAAATCGAGAGCGCGGAAATAATGGAAGAGTTAGTCCCCTACGTCCACCAGGAAGTTGAAATATCCGGATGGGCGAAAAGCAGGGGCGGCGACAGAAGGTTGATTGAAGTTGAGGGGTTCAGGGTTAATCGCTAACCCTGATCTATTTTTTTTAATGTTTAATTTATTTTCTCCCTTGGGGCGATGAGGCTCGGGGAAGGCAACAGAGTGGAGGCTTTGATGAAAAAGAAGAGTTTGATGTTGGTGTTGGCGGTATTTTTGATTTTACCCGCTTTTATGATGGCCATGTCGTCTTGCGCCGCGCCCAAGGCGGGCTCCAAGACGGATACCGAAGCCGTCGACGACGCCGCCAAGAAGGCCGCCGAGGAAGAAGCGGCTCGTTTGGCCAGGGAAGAAGCCGAGCGTCAGCGGCAGCAGCAGGAAGCCGAGGAAGCCGCTCGCATGGCCGAGATGAAGAAGGCCCAGGAAGCCGCTCGCGAGGCGTTCTTGAATGAAATGGCCAATTTTGATTACGACAAATACAACGTCCGT
This sequence comes from Pseudomonadota bacterium, assembly GCA_043806915.1. GTDB lineage: Bacteria > Desulfobacterota > Desulfarculia > Adiutricales > JAGVGV01 > JAZDGM01. The sequence continues at coordinate 15,712 of JAZDGM010000206.1, forward strand.
CAGGACGCCGAGGAAGTTTTGCGTCGCAAAGCCGAATTCATGGCGGCCAGCGGAACGGTTACCGCGGAAGTCCAGGGTCACTGCGACGAGCGCGGCACCGAGGCTTACAACATGGCGCTGGGCGACAGGCGCGCCAATGCGGCCAAGAATTTCATGGAATCCCTGGGCGTGGCTCCGGACCGTATGACCACGGTGTCGTACGGCGAGGAAAAACCCCTCACCGACGGCCATGACGAGGCGGCTTGGTCTCAGAACCGTCGCGCGCAGTTCGTCATTCTCAGCGAATAAGCACTGTCGGAATCGAGTTTCCACGGGCGCAAGGGACGAGAAGGTTAGATGTTTAAGTCAGCGGCAGCGTTAGTGTTTGTGTTGGGGTTGATCATGGTTCTCTGTTTCTCCCTCGCCGCGGCGGGTGAGAAGATGACCTTGAGCGGACTCATTCAGAACACCGGCGAAGGCTTGGCGCTGGTGGCCGACGGCGAGACCTATATGATCTCGGCGGGAGCCGACGCCGACCTGATCGGAAAAAACGTGATCGTTACCGGAGACGTCTCCGCCGATGGAACAGGCAAGGTAAGTATTGCCTTGGAGGAAGTCCAGGTTCAGGAATAACTCCCGAGCCTGGCGGCCGGGGCCTCGGCCCCGGCCGATCAATTTGTATCCCTTGGGTTTGGCTATTTTTTAAGGGGGGGGGAAATGAACGCAAGACTTTTCCGAACGGTTGTCTGGGGCCTGGCTTTTTTGTTCCCGCTAGGCGGGACCGCCGCGACGGCGGGAGACTTGCTGACTCTGACCGGCGTCGTGGAAATGACCGACGACGGTCCGACCCTTCACGCCAAGGGGAAAGTTTTCTTGCTTGACGGCGAGGGCATGGAAAGCTTGGCGGGGAAAAACGCCAGGGTGACGGGAATGTTGGAAACGTCCGAGGATGGCGACGGCGTGCTGGTGGTGGAGTTCGCGGAAAAAGCTAATTAGATAAGGGGCGACGGCCCGGCGGCGGACCGCGGGGACCAAGGGCGGCCCCCCATGGACGGACAGAAAAAGGTTTTGGTGAGCGGGATGGAAGCAGTGAAAAAGCATTTTTCTCCGCGGTTGATTCTCGCCGCGGGATTGATTATCGCGGTGGCGGCGTGGGCCATGGACGCCTCCGCCGGGGAAACCGTTAGCGTCGCCGGATTGGTCCAAGACACCGGCGATGGCCTGATTTTGGAATCCGGAGATGAAATCTATCTGCTCGAGGGCAACGTCGTGGACGAGATGATCGGGCAAAAAGTTATTGTTACCGGCGAGTTGGAGCTTAGCGAAGGCGGAGCTAAATTTTTGATCGTGGATAGCTACGAAGAGGTCCGCGACTAGAATGGAGGTCGGCCCGCTTTCCTCCTGGAGAGGGCGAGGTCGAATAAGAAAGGCCCCATGACCATGAACAAAAAATCGGTTGGATTCCGTTAGGGACTCCAGTGGAAAAGGGAGAGCAGAATGCAGCAACAAGATTCAGTTGAAAGGCCGACCAAGGTTTCCGAAACCTTGGTCGATGAGTTTGAGCCTCCATCCTCGGAGACGGCGTCGGGTCCCCCCACCAATCCGGTCATTCCCTTGGCGGAAACAAACGCCGCCGACCGGTCCAATTCCAGTCGCGCACTTTCCAAGACTTACAAAAAAAGAGTCGTGGATTCCCTTTTCGGTAAAGCCGACAAAAACATTCCGGCCATTAACCCGATTTCCCGGGCGTTCATGAATCGGTATTATCCCGGGGTCGGTCCCGCCGAATGGAACGATTGGACCTGGCAATTTCGCAATCGCATCGGCAGCCTGGGGGAATTGGCCCGGATGATCAAACTTTCCGCGGACGAGATCGCCCCCTTCGAGGGACAGGATCGCAAGCTCCCTTTGAGCATCACTCCCTACTACATGAGCTTGGTGCATCCCAAAAACCCCTTGCAGCCCTTGCGGCGGTCGGTTATTCCCACGGGTTTTGAAACCACGTCCTCGCCCGGGGAAGCCGACGATCCCTTGGGGGAAGATCACGACACCGCCGTGCCCGGCTTGGTTCACCGCTACCCGGACCGGGTCCTGTTGCTGGTGACCGGAGTATGCTCCACCTATTGTCGTTATTGCACCCGTTCGCGCATGGTCGCGGGCCGGAGGGACGACTGTAGCTTCGACCGCCGGCGGTTGGAAAAAGCCTTTGACTATATCAAGGCCAATCCGGCCGTGCGGGATGTTCTTATTTCGGGCGGGGACCCCCTGACGCTCCCCGACGACAAGCTCGACTGGATTTTGAAACATATCCGGCGCATCAAGCATGTGGAAATGGTGCGTATCGGGACCAAGGCGCCGGTGGTGTTGCCCATGCGGATCACGCCCGCCCTAACCGACATGCTGCGGCGTCATCATCCCTTGTTCATGAGTCTCCATTTCACTCATCCGGATGAATTGACTCCGGAAACGAAACTGGCTTGCACCCGCCTGGCCGACGCCGGGATTCCCCTGGGCAGCCAGACCGTGCTGTTGAAAGGAGTCAACGACCAGGTGGAGACCTTGAAGAAATTGTTCCAGGGCCTTTTGCGGAACAGGGTCAAGCCCTACTACCTTTATCAGTGCGATCCCATCACCGGCTCGGCCCACTTCAGGACCACCGTTTCCCGGGGGTTGGAGATCATTCAGGGCTTGCGGGGACATACCACGGGGTATGCCATCCCGACCTATGTCATCGACGCTCCCGGAGGCGGGGGCAAGGTCGCCCTTTACCCCGACGCCGTGGTCGGACGCCGGGGCGACGATTTGCTGCTGAAAAATTACGAAGGCCTGACCTTCACCTACCCGGACAACGGCGGCGGCCGCGGCCGGGCCGTGAATTAGGAAGGGGGCCTGGCCATGAACGGAATTCTGGTTGGAATGACCTATGACCTGCGGCAGGCTTACCTCGAAATGGGATTCGACGAGGAGCGCGCCGCCGAGTTCGACAGTCCGCGCACCGTGGAAGCCATCGAGGACGCCCTAAACAGCCTCGGCTTCCAAACCGAGAGGATCGGACATGTTCGCAACCTGGTTTCGGCCCTGGCCCAGGGCCGAGGCTGGGACTTGGTTTTCAACATCGCCGAGGGGGTGTGGGGGTATGGCCGGGAGTCGCAAGTCCCTGGTTTGCTGGAGGCGTACAACCTGCCCTACACTTTTTCCGACCCCCTGACCTTGGCCCTGACCCTGCACAAGGGCATGGCCAAGAGGGTCGTTCGGGACCATGGCTTGGCCACTCCGGATTTCGCCCTGGTGGAAAACGAGCTGGACGTCGATGCCGTGGACCTGCCGTACCCTCTTTTCGCCAAGCCGGTCGCCGAGGGCACGGGCAAGGGCGTGACCACGGCGTCCCGAATCGAGAACCGGGAAGAATTGGGCTTGGTCTGCCGGCGTTTGCTGGAACAGTTCAGGCAGCCGGTCTTGGTGGAGACCTTTCTACCCGGCCGGGAATTCACCGTGGGGATTGTCGGGACCGGGGCCGCGGCGCGGGTGATCGGGGTGATGGAAGTCATCCTGCTGGCCACGGCCGAGGCGGGGGTCTATTCCTTTACCAACAAGGAGCAATTCGAGGAGCGGGTAACCTATTTACTGCCGGACGACGCGGAAGCCGGGCGGGCCGGGGACTTGGCCCTGGCCGCTTACCGCGCCCTGGGCTGCCGCGACGCGGGTCGGGTGGACGTTCGGTCGGACGCTTGCGGTCGCCCCAATTTCATTGAAGTCAACCCCTTGGCCGGTCTTCACCCGGAACATTCCGACCTGCCTATCCTGGCTGGCATGTCGGGGATGAGTTTTCGGGACCTTATCAGCCAGGTCATGGATTCGGCCCTGGCGCGGGCCCGGACCCGGTCGCCCGGGGAGTTGTTCCTTTTTCCCCTGGAAACGATGCCGGCGGCGGCGCGAGTGGCGGTGGCGGGAGCCGCCTCTTGAGCGCCGGCAACCGCCGCCCGGTCCGACTTTACGGGCTTGGTTCCACAAGGAGGATGAACAATGGGGTTCCCCATCGACATTCTGTTGGTTGACGACGAGAAGGATTTCGTGGAAATGCTCGCGCTCCGGCTGAGGGACGAGGGACACCGGGTCGCGGCCGCGTACAATGGGCGGGAAGCCCTGGCGGCCCTCCGGAAGGACGAGCCGGACGTTATCGTTCTGGATATCAAAATGCCGGGGTTGGACGGCATCCAGACCCTCAAGGAGATCAAGTCGGCCCATCCCATCATGGAAGTCATTCTGTTGACCGGCCATGGCGCGGTGGACACCGCGGTGGAAGGCCTCAAGGCCGGCGCCTTCGACTACCTGCTCAAGCCGGCCGACCCCACGGAACTGTCGGCCAAGCTGGAAGCGGCCCGGGCGCGCAAGACCGCCCAGGAAGACCGCATCAGGAAAGCCGAGGCCCGGGCCCTGTCCCGCCGAACCGGCGACGTCTAAAGCCGGCCTTCCCGTCCGTCCTCGCCGGGCGGACGGGCTTTTTCGGGACCGCGCCCGCCGGACCCGGCCCGAACGGTCTTAATTATTCCTCGTCCCCCTTCCGCTGCCGCTCCCCGGCCAAGGCATGGACTTTAACGGCCCCTTGGTTTATTTTGGACCATAAACGGAGGACGCAGGCCATGGCCTGGGTTAATTTTTTTAAGAATATTTTTTTGATCTCTCTCGGCGGCGCCATCTACGTCATTGGGGTCAACGGCATCCTGGCGCCCCAGCATTTTCTGAACGGGGGCGTGGTCGGGGTCAGTTTGATCCTGACCTATCTCTATCCGTCGCTTGACCTGGGCCTGGTGTACGCCCTTTTCAATATTCCCCTATTCGTGTTCGGGTACTTCCGGGTCAGTCGAAAATTCATTCTTTACACCGGGTTCGGCATCGTTTTTTACTCGGCCTTGACTTCCCTGGTCCAGATGGCCCCCATTCCGGTCGACCACCCCATTCTGGCCGCGATACTGGCCGGGATCATCTGCGGGGCCGGGGGAGGGATCGTGCTGCGCTCGGTCGGGTCCATGGGCGGCATCGACATCCTGGCGGTCTATCTGCTGAAAAAATATTCGTTTCGCGTGGGTTTGACTTCCTTCATCCTCAACGCCCTCATCCTGGCGGCCGGCGCCTTTTTTTTCAACCTGGAAATGGCCCTTTACTCCCTGATCTTCGTCTATACCCAAGCCAAGTTGACCGACGCGGTTTTGGGCGGGTTCAACCGCCGCAAATCGATAATCATCATTTCCGACCGGTCCGACGACATCGCCCAGGCGATTATGTTCCACCTCAACCGGGGCGTGACTTTCCTGGAAGGACAGGGCGCCTATTCCCACCGGGACAAGAAGGTGTTGTTGAGCGTCATCGCCACGACCGAACTGGGACGATTCAAGGAAATACTGCGGGAAATCGACCCCAAGGCCTTCGTGATCATCAATGACGCCATGGAAGTCCTGGGGCTCCGGCACGGCCGGATTCGCGATTTCTGAACCGGCTCCGGGACGGAAGGCTAATTTCGAAACTAGCGGGACGTTGTTATGTGGAAGGTATTGTTTAAAACGGCGCTTGACTGGAGGACCGGCCTGGACGTGGTGATAATCGCCATGTCCCTGTTTTTCATCTACCATACCCTGCGGAGGTTGGGGGCCTGGAAGATAGTTTCCGGCCTGCTGCTTTCCCTGTCGGTGTTCGCCCTGGCCGATTTCCTGGACCTCAAGGGGATCAAATGGGCCTACGTCAACCTCAGCCATGTGGCGGTCATCGGCCTGATCATCATTTTCCAACCCGAACTGCGCAAGGTTTTCGAGCGGGCCGCCTCCCTCAAGCGGGAAGATATCGGTTCGATCGGGGCCAACCTCGCCGCCCTGGTCACGGAAGCCGTCTTCCGGCTGGCCCACCTCAAGCGGGGGGCCATCATCGTTTTTCCCGGCAAGGAACCGATCATGCGGTTTCTGACCGGCGGTTCGACGCTTAACGCCGACCCCAGCCTCCCCTTGCTCATGAGCATCTTCGACCCCAATTCCCCCGGGCATGACGGGGCGGTTTTAGTGGTCAACGGCAAGCTGACTTCCTTCGGCGTGAGACTGCCGCTGTCCGTTTCCGGGGTTTTATCCGAGGAATTCGGCACCAGGCACAACGCGGCCATGGGCTTGGCCGAGGTTTCCGACGCCCTGGTTATCGCCGTTTCGGAGGAACGGGGCGTGGCGACCATCTTTCAGCGGGGAAATTACGCGGTGGCGGACAATCGCGAGTCCCTGGCGGTCTCCATCAGGAACCATTGGGAAGCTTCCGCCTCCCTGATGGAAACCGGGGAAAAAGGTTGGCTCACCTGGAAAGTCCTGTCCGAATTCCTGGTCTGCCTGGCGGTGTCCCTGATTTTTTGGGTGACGGTTATAATGGGCCAAGCCCAAATGCTGGAACGGGTCCTCGCCGCCACGGTGGAGTATGTGGGGGCCCCTTCCAACCTGGCCCTGGTCGGACAGAAGCCGACGGAAGTCAAGCTGCACCTAGCCGGTCCCAAGGCCGACCTGGATTCCATCACTCCGGCCCAACTGATGGTGAAGGTGGACCTCCGGGCGGCCCAGGCGGGGCGACAGACCTATGTCGTCAACGAGGACAGTGTGCAACTGCCCCGGGAAGTGAAGCTGGTGGATTCCGACCCATCCAGTTTCGAGCTGACTTTGAATGAAATAGTGGAGATGGAGGCCGCCATCGAACCGCAACTCGTCGGCCGGGTCAGTCCCGGCCTGAAAATTTCGTCCATCGAGGTCAACCCCAAATCGGTGCGGGTTTATTACCCGGCGGCCCAGGGAAAAAAGCAGCAGGTCAAGCTCACCACCACGCCGATCTACCTGGAAAGCATCGAGGATGACACGGTGTTGTTCTGCAAGGTGATCGCGCCGTCCATGGTTCAACCCGTGGAAAAAAAGTGGCCGGACGTGGAAGTCTTCATTAAGGTCAAGGGGGAGAAAAAACCGACGCCGGAAGTTTCCAAGTAGGTCGGGCGCTGACTTCCGCCGCCCGAAAAGGCCGCGTTGGACCGCCGGGGGGCGGGCGACGAGACAGGAGCTGGAAGCCGTGATCACGTACGAAACCCTCGAGGAAGCCCGTCGGCGCCTGGCGCCGGTCATCATCCGCACCCCCTTGATTCCCGCGCCCAACCTGGGCCGACTGGTGGGGGCGGACGTTTATCTGAAACTGGAGAACTTGCAGCGGACCGGGTCCTTTAAATTTCGGGGGGCCTATGTCAAGTTGTCCCGGCTGGCCGAGACCGGGACGGGTATGCGGGTCGCGGCCGCCTCGGCCGGCAACCACGCCCAGGGGGTGGCCCTGGCCGCCCGGTTGCTGGGACTGCAAGCGACCATTTTCATGCCGAAAAACGCCTCCCTGGCCAAGCGGGAAGCCGCGGCCGGGTATGGGGCCGAGGTCCGGCTGGAAGGAGACAACGTCGAGGAAAGCCTGGCCGCGGCCAGGGCGCTTTGGGGGGACGGCCGGTTCATCCATCCCTTTGACGACGAGGAGATCATCGCCGGCCAGGGAAGCGTGGGCTTGGAAATAATGGAAGACCTGGCCGACGTGGAGGCGGTGGTCGTCCCGGTCGGCGGGGGCGGCCTTCTGGCCGGGACGGCGGCGGCCGTAAAGGCCGTGAACCCCAAGGTCAAGGTGGTGGGCGTGGAACCGGACCGGGCCGCCTCCGCCGCCGCGGCCCTCGCGAGGGGCCGCCCCGTGGATATTCCCACTCGCCCGACCCTGGCTGACGGGACCCGGGTGGCCCGGATCGGGGACTTGGTTCTACCCTATCTCCAAAAGTTCGTGGACCAACTGGTCCAGGTCGGGGAAGAGCATATCGCCCAGGCCATGCTGCTGCTTCTGGAACGGAGGCGGGTCGTGGCCGAGGGCGCGGGCGCCCTGCCCCTGGCCGCCTTTCCGGCCGGCGCGATTCCGGACCTGGTCGGGAAAAAGGTGGTTCTGGTCATATCGGGAGGAAACGTCGACGCCAACCTGGTGGGGCGGATCATCGACCAGGGCCTGGTCCGGTCCGGCCGTATTTTTCGCTGTTCGGTGATCCTGGACGATCGGCCCGGCGCCCTGGCGGGACTGTTATCCGAGGCGGCCGAGCTGGGGGCCAATGTCCTGCATATCCATCACGACCGGCTGGGCAAGAATTTGCCCGTTTCCAGCACCCGGGTCGGCCTGGACCTGGAAACCCGCGGGTTCGGGCACATCGCCGAAATCGCTTCGCGCCTCCGGGCTCGGGGGTATGACGTCACGGAAGACTAGGGGCGAGGAGGTTCCGGCCCACCCCTCGCTCCGGGGCGAGGGCGGCGGCGCCTCCGTGGTCACGGCTTGAAAACCCGCTCTCGCGGCCGTCCGCATTCGGGTCCGATCCAGCGTGTAGGGTGCGCAACGCGCACCATCATTTACCAGTTTTCGGGTCTTGCCACGGTAAATTGGAGACGTTGGCCACGCCTCGCGGGCGGGGCTGCTCCGCCCCACGCGCGGCAGGCATGGGCTTCGAGGGACTCTTTCCCGTCCCAGGGTCAGGGGCGCGCCGGAGCCGGCGCCCCCGGCGACCCCCGGCTCTTTTA
>JAZDGM010000207.1:0-5817 GCA_043806915.1 Pseudomonadota bacterium
GACTGCACGCCGTAATCGGCCGCGAGTTTTTTTATTTCCGGGCTGGCCGGACATTCCGCCAGAAGCATTTCCAGAATCCAGCGGCGGACGTTCAGGACCCGAGGACTGTCGGTCAGCACTTCCAGGTCCTCCGTCGGCGGATACATGCAGGAAATGACGATTTTGGACCAGTCGCCCTTTTTCGCCTCCACGACGCAGAGGCGGCAGACCCCGCTCGGCTCCACGGCCTCGTGAAAACAGAGGGTCGGGATATAAATCCCGTTTTGGCGGGCCACGTCCAACACCGTCCAGCCGGGCTCGGCCGTCACTTTTTTTCCATTTATCGTGAAATTTATCAGTTTTTCGGAATTACTCATTTTTCGTCTCCTTACCGGACCACCACGGCGTCGAATTTGCACCCATCCCGGCAGACGCCGCACCGAATGCACAAGGCCGAGTCGATGACGTGGGGCTTCTTCTTTTCGCCGGTGATGCATTTCTGGGGGCACCGAATCGCGCAGGCCATGCAACCCGTGCACTTGTCGGGGTCGATGGAGTAGGTGATCAGGTCCTTGCATACTCCGGCCGGACAACGCTTTTCGAGGATATGGGCTTCGTATTCCTTCTGAAAGTAAAGCAGGGTGGTCAGGACCGGGTTGGGCGCGCTGCCGCCCAGGGCGCAGAGGGACCCGTCCGGCACCGCCAGGGCCAGGCTTTTCAAGGCGTCGATATCTTCCAGGGAGCCTTCACCCTTGGCGAAGCGATCGAGGAATTCCAGCATGCCTTGCAGGCCCAGGCGGCAGGGCAGGCACTTGCCGCAGGATTCGTCTTCCAGAAAGCGCAGAAAGTACCGGGCGAGGTCGACCACGCAGTCGTTGTCCTCCATGACGATCATGCCGCCCGAGCCCATCATGGAACCGGCCTTGGTCAGGGAGTCGAAATCGACCGGGGTGTCCTTCTTGTCGTAGGGCAGCATGCCGCCGGAAGGACCGCCGGTCTGCACGGCCTTGAAATGGCCCTGGTTGGGAGTCCCGCCGCCGATTTTTTCCACCAGGTCGATCAGGGGCATGCCCATGGGCACTTCCACCAGTCCCACGTTGTTGACCTTGCCCACCAGGGAGAAGACCTTGGTCCCGGTGCTGGTGGGGACCCCGAGCCCGGAATACCAGTTTGAGCCGTTTTCGATGATGAGGGGCACGTTGCACCAGGTTTCGACGTTGTTCAGGACCGTGGGCTTGCCCCAGAGGCCTTCCTCGGCCGACCGGACATACTTGGGGCGCGGCTCCCCGGCCCGGCCCTCGATGGAAGTGAACAGGGCCGTGGACTCGCCGCAGACGAACGCGCCGGCGCCGCGGTTGATCTGGATGTCGAAACACATTTCCGTGCCCAGGATGTTTTCGCCCAAAAGCCCCAGGGACCGGGCCTGGTCCATGGCGATCTTCAGGTGCTTGATGGCCAGGGGATATTCCTCCCGGACGTAGATGAACCCCTGGTCGGCCCCGATGCCGTAGGCCCCGATGATCAGGCCCTCGAGCAGGGCGTGGGGGTCTCCTTCCATGAGGGTCCGGTCCATGAAGGCGCCCGGGTCCCCTTCATCGCCGTTGACCACCACGTATACCGGCCGGCCCCGCTTTTTCACGGCGTTGATGGCGGTCCGCCATTTCCGGCCCGTGGGGAAGCCCGCGCCGCCCCGACCGCGCAGTCCGGATTTTTCCACTTCCGAAACCACCTGTTCGGGCGTCATGGCGGTCAGGGCCTTGGCCAGCGCGGTGTAGCCGCCGGCCAGGATCGTGTCGTGAATGTTGGTGGGGTCGATCTTGCCGATATGCCGCATGACGATGCGCTGCTGGTATTTGTAGAAGGGAATTTCATGGTCGTGGACAATGGCCTGGCCCGACCGTTCGTCGTGGTACAGCAGCCGTTCCACCGGCTGGCCTTCCACCAGGGTCTTGGCCACGATTTCGGCCGCGTCCCCCGGCTGGACCCGCTGGTAGAAAATGCCATGCGGCTGGATGATGACCAGGGGGCCGCGGGAACAAAAGCCATGGCAACCCGTGGTCTTGATTTCCGGGATCACCGCCGCGTCCAGGCCGGCCTGCTCGATCGATTCCCGCAGCGCTTCCGCCACCTTGGGGCTGCCGTTGGCCAGGCAGCCGGTGCCGTGACAGACGATGACGCAGGTGCGGTTCGGGTCTCGGCCCGCGATGAGGTCCTTTCTCAACTGTTCCAGGGCCGCGCTCGAATCCAGGCGCGGCGTCGCGATTTTTTTCGCTGCAAGGCCCATGGGTCCCTCCCCTTACTCTTTCATCGCTTTGGAAATAAGCTTGTCCATTTTGCGGGAATTCATGTTGCCGTAATAATCCCCATCCATGACCACCACCGGCGCCAGGGCGCAGGCCCCCAGGCAGTTGACCGTTTCAATCGTGAATTTCATGTCCGTGGTGGTCTGGCCGGGGTCGATGCACAGGTCGCGGCACAGGTTGTCCACGATCCGGCCCGCGCCCTTGAGGTGACAGGCCGTGCCCAGGCAAACCTTGATGATGTGCTCGCCTCGCGGCTTGAGGCTGAAGGATTTATAAAAAGTGGCCACCGACCAAGCCTGGGTCAGGGGCGCGCCCACGTGTTGACAGACGGACATCATGGCTTCCGGGGAAATATAGTTGTAAGCGGCCTGAACATCCTGAAGCAAGGCGATCAGATGCCTGGGGTCTCCCGGATACTTTTCCAACAGACCGTCAAGGTCCATGGCGGGTTTCATCGCTTGTTCTCCTTTGGCTTTTTTCGCGTTTCTCCGACTCACGCGGGCCCATGACAAAGCAATCGAGGCGCCATAAACGTATCTATATGTTTTTACACTATTATTAGAAAAAATGGCGATTTTGGCGGAAGTAATTTTCGCGAAAAACGTTTCACGGCTGACACAAAAATAAAAAACATCGCTCAATTATTTGAAATTGAACGTTTTTTTATCGTGAGACAGTGAGACAGGTTATTTTGAAGAAAAATCAGGGCGAGTAAAAGATAAAGATAAACAATTACTGGTTGTTAGGCCATGGCGTTTGTTTCGTTCGCGAACGGGGCGTTTCAAGGGGCCGCAAGAACTTCACAAGCCGTATTCCTTCATCTTCCGCCACAGGGACGAACGGCTCAGGCCGAGCATTTTCGCCGCTTCCTGGCGTCTACCGCCGGCCTTGTCCAGGGCCTTCTGAATGGTGTTTCGTTCCTCTTCCCACGACGGCGAGACGGGCGGGGCGGGCGTGGGGGTGAGTTCGGCCATTTCTTCCCGGGGCGGCAGGACCTTGGCGGTGATGATGGGGCCCTTGATAAAGACGAAGGCGTATTCGAGGGTCCGTTGCAGTTCGCGGATATTGCCCGGCCAGTTGTAGCGCCGGAACCAGGACAGGACCTTGGGGTCGATTCCCCGGACTCGTTTTCCGTATTTGGCGTTCATTTTATGGATGAAATGGTCGACCAGCAAGGGCAGGTCGTCGATGCGGTCCCGGAGGGGAGGCAGGGTCAGGGGCACGGTCCTGAGGCGGTAGAACAGGTCGGTCCGAAAACGTCCCGCCCTGACTTCCTCGGTCAAGGTACGGTTGGTGGCGCAGATAATCCGGCAGTCCATGGTGATGGGCCTGGCGCCGCCGACCCGTTCGAACTGGCGTTCCTCGAGGACCCGGAGAAGCTTGACTTGGATGGACGGTTTGATCTCGGCGATTTCGTCCAGGAAGAGGGTCCCGCCCCGGGCCAGCTCGAACCGTCCGGCCTTGCTGGACGCGGCGCCGGTGAAGGCGCCTTTTTCGTGGCCGAACAGCTCTGATTCCAGAAGGGTTTCAGCCAGGGCGGAGGTGTTGACGCCGACGAACGGACCGTCCGCCCGGCGGCTCAACCGGTGGATGGCCTTGGCGATAAGTTCCTTGCCGGTCCCGGACTCGCCTTCGATGACCACGGACGTCTCGCTTTCGGCTATGTCCGGGAGGGAATCCAGGATGCTGGTGATATAGGGAGTTTGACCGATGATGGCGTCTTCCGACGTCCCGGCCTGGTCCTCCGTTTTCCGGAGTCCGGACGAATTGAGGGGGCGAAGGGTTTCCACGGCGCCCACGACCTTGCCCCTGCTGTCCTTGATTACCGAAGTGTTGACCAGGATGGAAAGGGGGTGGCCGTCCTTGTTGATGATCCTGACGTCCTGGTCGATTCCCGGTTTCTCGGTTTCCATGCTGACCCGCAGGGGGCAGCCGCCCTGGCAGAGGTCGCTTTGGAATATTTCCCAGCAGAAGCGGCCGAGGACGTCCGGTGGCTTGAAGCCGGTCAGCTCGTGGGCGCGCCGGTTGAAGGACGTGATCCGCATGTGGAAGTTGACGGTAAAGACCCCCTCGGCCAGGTTTTCAAACAGCGTCTGGTACTCGGCTTCCCCGATGCCCCGGCTGAAGGCCGAGCCTTCCCGGCCGAAGGAGTGTTCCCTGAAATTCAATAGAATCCCGATAATGCCGCCGCGCGGCTCCCGCAGGGGAAAGACGGAGTATTCCACCGTCCGGGTTTCCCCCGGGCCCCCGGAACGAATTTCGGCGGTCAGAAATGACCGGGACCCCCCGCTTTGCAGGGCCTCCCGAAAGACCAACTCGGCCTGGGCCTGGTATTCGGGAGTGAAAAGCCGTTCCCGTTTCAGGGACTGACCCGGTTCCAACCGTGTTTGCAGGATTTTCTCGGCCGGAAGGTTGGCGGCCATGATGGTCCCATCGGCGGCGAGGACCACCACGCCTTCCCCGGCCGGCAGGCTCGAATAATAATCGGACTCCTCGAACTCGGCCATGCTAGCAGGATTCCCCGGGAATTTTCAAGCCCAGGGCCTGGAGGTCGGCGTCCACGAGGAGGGACGAGATGTTCCAGGCGTAAGCCCTGATGTTCCCGTAATCGAGGTCGGGTTGCATAAACCTTATGGCTTCCCCGTAACCCCGGGCCGCGGCGAGGTCAACCAGCTTTTTCAACTTGGCCCAGGCGGTCCGATTATTATGGGAAAAAGCCTCGGTGTATAAGTCGCAAAGTTGGTTGACCCGGGATATGGAGCAACGCTTACAAGTTATATCAGCCATTTATATTACCGATTCCAAAAATTGGGTCATCCGTTCCCGCCCGCGGGGAAGACGTTCGCCGGCATGTTCAATCCGCGCCGTCTTCCCCTGGCAAATATAACGGCCCGCCTTCCCCAAGTCCAGCCGCTAATTTGAAAGTAAAAATTTTTTCTGGGAAACATCCGGATATTTTATTTGAAACACCCAAATTGTAATTTAATCCGGCCTAGTCCAGTTCTATTCTATTTTTGGATGTCCTTCAAAAAATTGGATTGAATATCATACCTGGAGGGGCCAGTCATGGTGGTCCCAAAAGCCCCCCTCACCCCGCCCTCTCCCCCCATGAATGGGTGGAGAGGGAGAATTGTCCGCGGCCATCCGAAATTTTGGCTGGTTCCCAAGCTCTAGCTTGGGAACCCGGGAAGGGGAAGCTCTAGCTTCCCCACTTTATCCGGAAAGCAACCAAGGGGAATCAACGCGGCGTTTCCATCCCGTAGTCGTAGGGCGGCCGTGAACATATCGATATTACACGGTTTAAAATTTCATCCGTCTCGTTGAACAGAGATCTGAAGGCTCACCGGGTAAGGTCTATCATCTGGCCTGCGATTATAGGCGGGGCGGGGGCTCAACATCTCTAGAGTGAGGAAGCTGGCGAAGCTTCGCCTCAAACCGTCGAGTATAAGAAGGTTGATACCGGCATCTCCGAGACGCCGGTATACTCTGGCCCGAAACCGAGGTAACATCATGGTTGAAAAAACACTCCACGGAG
>JAZDGM010000208.1:0-21756 GCA_043806915.1 Pseudomonadota bacterium
CCGGCCGACGTGCTCAAGACCGGGGCCGACGACAGATTTCTATATTTTGTATGATTCTTTAACCGGCGTCGCGCCGGGCCAAGCAATTCCAAACGCCCCGGACCTCTTCGGGCGGGCATGGACGCCCGCGCGGGGCCGGTAATTAGTATGGATGTCCGTCATAAAATTTTGGGGAGAAGCGCGGGGGTGATTGACAAGGCTGTCCGGCCGGGGCTATTCATGGTGGATATTTCGGGCGTTGGGAGCCTGTGGCCGCATGAAAAAGACCTTTTACCCGTTTCTCGCCCTGGCCGTCGGCCTGCTGGTCGCCCAGGCGGCGGCCTCCGGCCTCGTTTTTCTTTCCAACCGGGAACTCTGGGCCAAGACCCAGGAACTGGCCGGGGCCGGATACCTGGCCATTCCCAATGAGTTGGTCCGGCCGTTGCTCTTGCGGGCCGGGGCGGCGGCGAGGGGCGCGGTCTTCCTCACCCTGAGCCTCGGGGCCGGGCTGAGCTTTTTAGCCCTGGTCGCGGCCTGGGCCTGGGACCGGCTTTTTTCACGAAACAGGGCTGTTTTAATCGGCTTGGCCGCGGCTTGGGCGAGCCTGCCGATCGGGGCCAACTTGCGGGGGTTCGAACCCGTGGGGACCGTGCTCGGGCTGGTGGTCCCGCCCGCGGTCTTTTTCACGGCCAAGGTCTTGATGCCGCGGCGGGAAAGGGCGGGACCGGTCCCGGCGGCGGCGGCGTTCCTGGTCCCCCTGGCGGTCCTGGCCCTGGCCTGGCTGTCCCTGGCCGGGAAGGATGTCTTTCTGGACATCCGGGATTTTGTCCTCTGGTCTAGCCGGCCGGGTCGGGCGGTCAGCGATTTTTATTACCACAACACCCTTTATCCCGCGGAGATGATCAAGTCCCTGTCCCAGAAAACCGGCCGAACCTGTCGGACGCCTAGCGGCGGGCTAGACCCCCGGGCCGAGTCCCGGTTGAAAAACCTGCTGTTCCATTTCGACTACCTGCCCCTGGCCAACCCGGGGCCGGTGGATTTGGAATTGCTGTTCGAGCAGGGAAGCCTGGTCTTCCGGCGCCAGGGGCGGGAAGTCATGCGGGCGCCGTGGAACGCTTTCACCGCCGACCCGGCCCGTCATTTTAAAATGTTTTCGGAAAAAACCGACAACCGTTTTATTTTGCGTCGAGCGATTCTTTATAGCCTCATGTTTCCGGCCCCGGCGGCTTTGTATCTGCTGTTTTTCTCGTTTTTGAGAGGGCTGGCCGGGATGGGGCTTTCCCCGGCCGGGGCGCGCCTGGCCGCGGGGGCCGCCTGCCTGGCCCTGGGGCTGTTGTTCCTGGCGCCGGTCGCGTCCGGCCGGGCGACCCGGACTGAGTCCCTGGACCGCTTGCTGGCTTCCGGGAAATGGACCGACCGGGTGGCGGGCCTGCGCCGGGTGGCGCGCGAAAACCTGGAGATAGAAAATTTTCCCGGCTATCGGAAGATCATGGCCGGCCCGGGCCTGCCGGAACGTTACTGGCTGGCCGCGGCCCTGGGCCGGAGCAAGGCCTTGTCCACCCGTTCCGACCTCTTGCGGATGCTGGGCGACCCCCAACCCAATGTCGTCTGCCAGGCCCTGGATGGACTGAGCCGTCGACGCGATCCCGGGGCCAGGGAAATAATCCTGGAAAAGCTCCGGACTTCAGACCATTGGTATGTTCAATGGTATGCCTATCAGGCCCTCGGGAGCATGGGGTGGACCCAAAAACCGTCAAGTTGAAAACCGTTCTTTTTTCCCTCGGCGCGGTCGCGGTCCTGGAATTGGCCGCCGGAGGCCTGGGGACCATGTGGGGCTTGGGGCTGGTCCGCGGCCTGCAAGCCGTCGCGATCGTGTTTATCGCCGTGAAAACCGAGGGCGGCCCGGCGCCGCTGGGACTGGAGCGGGGAACGCCGGTCCCGGGGTTCGTCGGGGGGCTTTATTGGTCGGCGGCGTTCGGAGCGCTGGCGCTCCTGGGGTTTATCCTGCTCTCGCTGCTGGGGTTTTCGCCCCTGGAAGCCTTCCGCGTCCGGCTTCCCGGGAAGCTTGGGGACCTGCTTTTATTCTTCCTGGTGGGAGGGATTATCAGCCCCATCGCGGAAGAAATTTTTTTTCGGGGGTTGATGGTCGGGTTTTTCCGGCGCGGGGGGTTGGCCGCGGCCCTGGCGGCTTCCACCGCGCTTTTTGTCCTGGCCCACGGCCCCGGCCGGGCCGCGCTCTGGACCCAGGCCGTCGGCGGTCTGGTCTTCGCCCTAGCCTTTGAGAGAAGCCGGGCGTTGACCACGCCGATCACCATTCACGTCCTGGGCAATCTGGCGTTATTTTCCCTGGGCCTGTTGTGGCGGGCCGGATTTTTCCGTCTTTAGGGCCGCATCAGGAGTTTTTTTCCAGGAATTCCTTGAGCCGGTCGACAAAATGGGGCGGCGGGGGTTCTTGTCCAAGGTTCTTGAAAATTTCCACGCTTTTTTTGAAGGTGGAATAACAGACCACGCATTCGGGGCACGACATGATATGGGCCTCGATCTCTTGTCCGGTCTTGGCGTCCAGTTCGCCGTCGATCAGTTCGGACAAGCGCTCGAAAAACCGGCGGCAGTCCCGATGATCGGTCATGGTCTTTCCCCCTTGGGAGCTCCGTCGCCCTGATAATACTCGGCCAATTCGTTGCGCAGGAAGGCCCGGGCCCGGTGGAGCCGGGTTTTGACGGCCTGGGGCGTGAGTTTGAGCATCTCGGCCACTTCCGCCGTGCTGAAGCCTTCCAGGTCCCTGAGGTTGAAAACCAGCCGGTACTTGCCCGGCAGCCGCTCCACGGCCCGGGCCAGCCGTTCCCGAAGTTCCTCGTTGACCAGGCTTTCCACCGGGCTGGTGGACCAATCGGGAATATCCGGCGTTGAACCGTCCTCCTCATGCCCGGGCCTAAGGGCCTCGAGAGACAATTCCCGCTCGGGTTGGTTCTTGCCCCGGCGGCGCCTGATGCAGGCGCTGGAAGCGAGGCGGTAAATCCAGTTCCGGAGCTTGGTTTCGCCCCTGAATCCCTTCAGATATTTTACGATGTTGAGAAAAGCGTCCTGGACCATGTCCTGGGCGTCCTCGGAGTTGCCGCACATTCTCAGGCCGAAGGAAAAGAGGCGCGGGGCGTACCGGTCGGCCAGGTCGCCGATGGCGTCCCTTTCGCCGGAAAAGAAGCGGTCCAGGATTTTTTTGTCTTCCGGCTCCTGTTCGACGGGATAGCCGGGGGCAAGCGCCTGTTGGTCGGTCGACATTGTCACGCCACCCGATGGGGGAGGGGCCGGCCCTGGATAAAGGCCTCGACGTTGTCGGCCACCAGGTCCGCCATGGCCGCGCGGACTTCCAGGGTCGCGCTGCCGAGATGGGGGGCCAGGACGACATTTTCCCGGCCGATCAGCCCGGGGTCGACTTGGGGTTCGAATTCATAGACGTCCAGTCCCGCTCCGGCGATCAGTCCCCGGGACAAGGCTTCCGCCAGGTCGGCTTCCTTGATTATCGGTCCCCGGCCGGTGTTGACGATAAAGGCCCCGGGCTTCATCGCCTTGAATTCCGCGATGGTGAAGCGATGCTTCGTTTCCGGGGTCAGGGGCGCGTTAATGGAGATGATATCGCTGTGGGCCAGGAGGTCGTCCAGGGAGACCCACCGGACGCCCAGCTCCCGTTCCAGTTCCGGGTTGGGGCGGCGATTGTGATAGATGACCCGTAGGCCGAAAGGGAGGGCCCGGCGGGCCGCGGCGGCGCCGATCCGGCCCAGGCCGTAAATGCCCAGGGTCTTTCCGGTAAGGCCGCGCCCCAGGTGAAACAAGGGGGTGATGCCCTGGAATTCTCCCCGCCGAACCAACCGGTCTCCTTCCGTGATGCGGCGGGAGACGTCCAGGATCAGGGCCAGGGTCAGGTCGGCGGTGGAATCGGTGAGCACGCCGGGAGTGTTGGTGACGGCCACGCCCCTTTTTTTCGCTTCCTCAAGGTCGATGTTGTTGTACCCGACGGCGTAGTTGGCGATCAGCCTCGTCCGGGGACGGCGGTCCAGCAGGGGGCCGTCGATGGGGTTGGTCAGCATGGAACACAGGATTTCCGCGTCGGTTTCCCAGGACGAGAGTTCCTCGCGGGACATGTCGCGGTCTTCCCTCCAGACGCGCAAGTCGCCGAGGCGGGCCAGTCGTTCGAGGGCCGGTGGGGGGATGACCCGGGTCAAGGCGATTTTCATGATTCCTCCGTAATGGTTCCTAGGGCGAAAAGTACGGCCGCGCCAATCTGTTTGGTCAACAAGACGGACCTTTCGACCCGGTTCGGTTAAATGTCGCCCGCGGACAGCCGCGTCATCCGGCGGGCCTGTTCGATCAGTTTTCTTTTAACGGGCTTGAAGCGTCCCAGCAGCCGGAAAACGGCGGGAATCGGCAGGATGTTTTGGGCCGCCGCCTTTTCCGTGGACCTGGATATCTTGCCGTTAAGGGCCAGTTCCCGCCCGGCGCGGCGAAAGGCCTCGTACACGGCGGGCAGCCGGGGGATGTTTTTCAGGGCCGCGGGGTCCCGGCCATGCCCGGCGAACCTGCCGGAGCCGCGGAGCAGGAGGCCCACCTGCCGGGCGTCGTTGAACCGGGCGTAGGTCCGGAAATAGGAAACGACGTTCTTGAGGGTTTCCTTTTCCTGATTGTCGCAGCAGGCCAGGACCACGAAGGGCTTGGAACAGAGGGCCGGGTCGATATGGTGGAAAAACAGGCCGCTTTGAGTCAGGCGCAGGTCGAAAACGTCGGCCCGGGCGTACATTCTTTCCAGGAAAATTTTTAGCAGCCCGGACAGGGTGAAAATATAGATGGGCGTGGCGAACACCAGGATGTCGGCCTCGACCATTTTTCGGAAAATTTCCTTGACGTCGTCCTGGTCTTCAAAGACGCATTTAAGGTATTGGGCCGGGGTGTTGCACTTGCCGCAGGAAAGGCAGCGATTGACGCGGCAGTGGGCCAGGTCGACGACCTCGCCCCTGGCGCCGGCCTCCGCCGCGCCCTGGAGCAGCAGGTCGCTCAAAAAGCGGGTGAACCCTTTCCCGCCCCGGCAACTTCCGTTTATAACCAGTATTTTCATTTAAAATCCGGAGGTTTTTGCGGTTTTCTCTCGAAAACGGCGGCGAAGAAGCCGTCGGTGCGGCTCCGGTGGGGCCAGGCCCGCAGGACCCCGTCCGGGCAGGCCAGGGGCAAGGCCTGTTCCGGCAGGTAGAGCGAGACCGGTTTCAATCCGAATTCGAGGTTGTTCATCCAAAAATCGTCGGTGACGCCAAGGGTTTCCTCGGGGGTGAGGGTGCAGACGGCGTAGACCAGGCGACCGCCGGGTTTGACCAGGCGGGAAGCGGCGGTGAGCAGCTTTTTTTGGATCGCGGCCTTGCGGGCCGGTTCGTCGGGTGATTTTGACCACTTGACGTCGGGTCGCCGGCGGATGACCCCGAGGTTGGAACAAGGCGCGTCCACCAGGACCAGGTCGAAATATTTTTCCGGAAAGGGGGCGTTTTCGGCCAGGTCCCCTTGAACGAAACAGAGGTTGCCGAGGCCCAGTCTATTTTGTTCGGCCCGGGTTTGGGCCAGCCGGGAAAAGTCCACGTCCAGGCCGATGACTGTTCCCTGGGGGTTTTGGGCGGCCAGGTGAAACGATTTGCCGCCCCGACCGGCGCAGGCGTCCAGGACCTTTTCCCCGGGGCGGGGCTTGGCTAAAAAACCGATTACCTGGGCCGCTTCGTCCTGGACGGCGAAAAACCCCTCGCTGAAGCCCGGCAGGTCCGCGACGGCGCCCGCGGACCCGCAAAGACGCAGACCCGCCGGCGAAAACGGAGTTTCCTCGATCTCGGCCGCCCGGCCTGTCAACAGGTCGGCCAAGGCGTTCCGGTCCGTCCGCGGGGTGTTGGTCCTGATGGTCAGGGGCGGTTGTTCGTTGTTGGCGGCCAGCAGTCGGCTGGTTTCTTCCGGCCCCAGTTCCTCGAGCCATCTCCGGACCAGCCACAAGGGGTGGGAAAAAACCAGGGCCAGTTTTTCGTCTTCCCCCAGGTTTTCGGCCCAGGGATCGGCCGGTTTTTCTTCCCGCGCCGCCTGGCGGAGCACGGCGTTGACCAGGCCGCCGGCCCAGGGCGGGCAGAAGGCCTTGGCCAGGTTGACCGATTCATCCACCGCGGCCCGGGCGGGTATCCTGGTCAGGTCCGTCAACTGGAAGGCGCCGAGGCAGAGGATGGTCAGGACGTCCGGGTCCAGTTTTTTGCCGGGCTTGGACAGATGCCGCCCGATCATCCATTCCAGCCTGGTTTTATGGCGTAGAACGCCGTGGACCAGGGCCGAGGCCAGCGCCCTGTCGCGGCGGTCGAGGCGGGCGCCCAATTTCTCGAGCGCTTCATCGGGAAAACGACCCTGCCGGAAAGCCCCGAGGACCTGAAAAGCGACGACGCGGGCGTCGGTGGCCGGTAAATTAAACTTTTTTCCGCCGGGCGTCTTTTTTTTGTTCAAAAAATCCTCCGAAAAAACGTGGAAAAACCCCGGCGGCTCAAGGGAGCGCCTGGGCTTTTCCAAAAATAATCAGCATTGAAAAACGTCGCGCGGGAGCCTTGACCCGGCCCTAGCCCCTGGCCCGCTCCAGTCCGGTTTCCTCAGGACGGCCAGAGCCAGACCCGGGGGTTTTTGGGTTTGATGGCCACTTTATCCCCCGCCGCGGCCTTTTTTTTCGGAATTTGGGCCTTGCCGGCTTCCAGGGCCAGTTCGAGCCCCGCGGCGACCAGGGCCCAAGCCATTTCTCCGCTTGTCTTGATAATTCGGGGTACCATTTTCATAAACCGCCTCCCACTAAGGGCGCCCCGGCGGGGCGCGGCGGGTCCAGGGCGAAAACGCCCGGCCCGGGTCGGTTGAAACCTTATTGGAATCATTGTACCATAAACATGAAATACCACATAAGTTTCTTTGCCTGGAAGAGCGGTTGACCCGAAAAAACCCCGCGAGGCAAAAGGAGGGCGTTTACAGCCGCATGAATGAACATATAGTTCGGGAGCTTAGTCCCAGCGAAATGATGTGGTGGATTCTGGACGCGCGCTGCCGGGTGAATTTCGTCATGCACGCCCGAATCCGGGGCGTTTGGGCCGACAGGGACTTGCGGGCCGGGCTGGACGCCATCCAGGCCCGACATCCCCTGTTGCGCGCGCGCATTGAACCGTGCGGGCGCAACCGGCTTCGTTTTGTTTTCCATGACGTCGCGCCGCTCCCGCTGCGGGTGGTGAACAATTCCGGCCCATCCTGGGTGGAAGAGGGGGAGGAGGAACTGCGGCTCTGCTTTGACGCCGACCGCGGGCCCCTGGCCCGGGCCGTTCTCCTGAAACGCGGCCCGGCCGACTCGATCTTGTTGTTCACTTTTCACCACGCCGTGGGGGACGCCCTGTCCGGAGCGTTCCTGATCCGGGACTTGGTCGCGGCCGCGGGCGCGGCGGCCGCGGGCCGGGACGCTTCCCTGCCGGCCCTGCCTCTTAAAAGCGAGATGAACGCCTATTTCCCGGACTGGGCCCAGGGCTTGTCCGGCCACTGGGGCTATGCCAAATTGTCGGCCCGGGTCCTCTGGTCCCTGGCGCGGGACGGCCGTCCCACGATCCCCCGCTTCGACGGCCGGGCGCCGGACGGGCGGTGGCGGGCCCGGATTGCGGCTCACGAACTGGATAACGAATTTACGGCGCGCTTGCACGAGAAAGCCCGTAAAAACGACACGACCCTGCACGGGGCTTTCCTGGCCGCCCAGATGCTGGCCCTGGCCGCGGACCGGGGCGAGGCGCGGCCCCGGAATTATTTTGTCGGCTCCCCGGTCAATCTGCGGAATAGACTCGCTCCGCCCGTGCATGACGACGTGGGTTTTTTCGTGACCATGGGGTTCTCGGCCGCCCGGGTCGGACCGAACGACGATTTTTGGCCCCTGGCCCGTCGGGTCAGGCGCTCCCTGTGGGACTGCGTGGAACGTGGGGACCCGTTCCTGTACCCGATCCAGCACCGGCACTTGTCGGCTTGCACCTGGTTGCTGGGGTTGGGGCCCCGGGGAAGAAACGTTTACCGGCGATTGTCCCGGCCGGCCAACCTGGGGGGCCTGGCCTTCAGCAACATCGGCCGGGTCGAGATCGAGGCCGGGACCGGCCCCGCGACCGCGGAGTCCCTGGGTTTCGCCGCTTCCGGCGCCGGCGTCAGCCCCTTCATGGTCTTCGCCGCCACCTTGAACGAGACCACCGCCTGGAACTTCGTGGGCATGGAACCGTTGATTTCCAGGGAACACACCCAGTCGATCGCCGACCGGGCCTTGAAAATATTGACCGCGGCCGTGTAGGGCGAATGGGCCGGCAGGGACGGCGGGGGCGCGCGGCGCCGGTAGCCGCCGGTTCTCGCCGACCGCTATTTCACCGCTCAGACCTTGAACTGGTTGACCACTTCCCGCAGTTTGCCGGCCAGGCGGTTGAGGTCGGCGGCGGAGTCGCGGATGCGGTCGGCGCCCTGGACCGAGGTTTTGACGGCCTGGTCCAATTCGGCCATGTTTTCTTCCACAAAGGCGGTGCGGCGGGCCGCTGCGGCGGCCTCGGCGGCGATTTCGCCGGCGGCCTGGGCCACTTCACTTATATTGCGGGTCACGACCAACTCGGCTTGGACGGCTTCCTGGACCTTTCCGGCGGCCCGGCCGGCCTCGGCGGCGGCGCTCATGACGTTCTCGGAAACCGACCCGGCGGCGGCGGCGGCTTCGGCGATGTTCTTGGATATCTCGTTGGTGGTGGCGGTCTGTTCCTCCACGGCGGAGGCGATGGTGTGCATGATGGAATCGATCTCGGTGATCCGTTCCACAATGGCCTCGATGACCTCGACCGCGCTACGGGTATTGTCCTGGATGCCCGCGACCCTTTCCCTGATGTCTTCCGTGGCCTTGGCCGTCTGCTTGGCCAGTTCCTTGACTTCATTGGCCACCACGGCGAAGCCTTTTCCGGCATCCCCGGCGCTGGCCGCCTCGATGGTGGCGTTGAGGGCCAGCAGGTTGGTTTGGGCCGCGATGCCTCGAATCAGGTCCACGACTTCCCCGATTTCCTTGGCCGAAAACCCCAGGGAGTTGACAATGGCCGAGGATTGGCCGGCCTTGGACGAGGCCTCGGTGGTGATGTTGGCCCCCCGGCCCGCGCTTTTGGCCACTTCGTTGAGGGAGGCGTACATTTCCTCCACGGCCGTGGCCACGGTGCTGACCGCGGCGGACATCTGCTCGGCCGAGACGGCCACGGTGTTCAGGTTGTTGGAGACGCTTCCCACGGCCCGGCCCACGCTCTTCATGTTGTTCGAAACCTCGTCGGCGGACCTGGCCACCGTGGCCACCTGGCTGCTGACCTGCTGGGCCGCGGAAGCCATGCTCTCGATGTTGTTCGCGGCCCGGCCGGCCGCCTCGGACGAGGCCTCGGCCCGTTGATTCATCTCCTTGGACTTTTCCGCCAGGTCCACGGAGATGGACGATAATTCCGAGGAGGCGGAGGCCAGGTGCAGGACGTCCCCGGCCAACAACCGGACCATGGTATGAATACGGTCCACGAACATGTTGAACCAGCCGGCCATCTGCCCGATTTCGTCCCCGGTCCGTGTTTCCAGGCGCCGGGTCAGGTCGCCCTTGCCCTGGGCGATGTCCCGCAACATGTCCACCGTGTTTTTAATGGGTCTTTCGATGTACCGGTCGATCACGAACACGGCCAGGGCCAGGACCAGGAATATGATCAAGCCGGCGGCCCCGAAAATAAAAACCGCCCGGTCCCGCATGGCTTCCTTCAACTCCGCTTCCCGCCGGGTCGTTTCCCGGTTCAGGCCGGCCAGGGACAGGCCCGTGCCGATGACCCAGCCCCATGGCTTGAAATACCGGAAATAGGTCAGCTTGGGCTCGGGCGTTCCGGCGCCGTCCGCGGGCCAGGGGTATTCCAGATACCCTTGCCCCAGGTCCTCGCCGGCCTGGATCATTTCCCGAAAGATGAACCTGCCGTCCGGGGATTGCAGCCCGTCGGCTTTTTTCCCGAGAAGGTTCGCGTCGGCGTGGGCCTTGATTTCCAGGTCCCGGTCGACGATAAACATGAATCCGCCCTGGCCGTAACGCATGCTTCCCACCGTGGCGGCGGCCTGGGTCATGGATAGTTTCTGGGCCTGTTCAATGGTTATCCCGGTCCCGACGACCCAGTTCCAGGGTTCGAAATACCTTACGTAGGTCAACTTCTGGGCCGGATGTTCCGGGTTCGCGGGGTCGGGCCAGGAGTAGATCAAAAAGCCGCCGCTCTTGGGGTTTTGGGCGGCCAGGCGGGCGGCCTCCACAAAGACGGGGGTCTGGGTCCCCTCGGCCAGGGCCGTCCGGCCGTTCAGCTTGAACCGGGCGAGGTCCTGCCCGTCGAGTTCGGGAGACAAGGGGTGCATGAGCATGCGGGGAGCGGAGTCGGTTATCCAGAAATACCCGGTCCCGCCGTAGCGCAAGGCCTTAATTCCGGCCAGGGCGTTCTTCTGGGCCTCCGCCAGAAAGGTCTGGCGAAGCTCCTCGTATTGGGCCAGTTCCTGGTCGATGGTTCCGTATTCCTTGTCGATGAGGGCGAAGGGAATGTCCAGCATGGTCTGGAGGTTGGGGCCGAAGGTCTTGACCAGGGAATCGAAGTCGGAAGTCAGGGCGTGGGCGTTTTCCACCACGGTGTAGGCGGCGTCCACGATATCCTTCAGCTTTTGTCGGACCTCCACCTGTTTTTCCTCGTTGACCTTGGAAATTTCCCGCCGGTCCCGGATGAAGGACTGGTAGGTCAGGAAACCTCCGACGACCCCGGCGGAAAGAAGGATGGCCGCGGTGACGAGCAGGATTATTTTGACTCGAAGCCTCATGTTGATCAAACCGGACGGCGGCATCTTGTCCTCCTTTGCCTCCTCGGGCGTGCACCCGGAAAACATCTGGCGCGAGCGATGAATCGAGAGGAAAACCCCTTTCCCCGGAATACGGGAAGGCCATTCGGGATCTTCAAGGCGACTTCCGGCGTCGGGCTTCCGACGGGCTGGAAGGCGGCGGATTGCTTAAAATTATTTAATTATTTTAACATACTACAAAATCCAAGTCCAGGAGGAAATAAGCGCCCCCGCGGACGCCGGCCCGGGCGTTTGGTAATTAATCAGACAACTTGGCGCATCTTTTTGACATTCGGCCCGCCTTGTGGAAATATTGTTCCCGACGTTGGCAAAAAAAAAACGGGCCTTTGGGTCCGGGGCGGTTTTAAAATGAAAATTCTTGTCGCGGCCAAACAAGTGCTCGACCCGGAAACAAACCTGGAAGTGGACGAACAGGCCCTCCGGGTCGCCCCCGCGGTCCTGCCTCGCTGGCAGATGAACCAGTTCGACGAATACGCGGTGGAGGAAGCCGTCGCCTTGAAGGAGCGGCGCCCGGGGACCACTGTGCACGTCGTCTCCGTGGGTCCGGAACGGGTTAAAGCGCTGATCGAGAGGGTGATGGGCATGGGCGCGGACCATGGGGTCCGCATCGAAACGCCGGAAGATTATTTGACCGGCCCTCTTCAAACCGCGTCCCTCATCGCCGCCTGGGCCGGCGCCCGGGGTTACGATTTACTGGTGTTCGGAGTCATGGCCGAGGACGACATGCAGGGGCAGGTCGGCCCCCTAGTCGCCGAAATCCTGGGCCTCCCCCTGGCCACCTCGGTCATCAAGGCGGAAGCCTTTCCGGAAGAAGGAATAATTCGGCTGGAACGGGAAGTCGAGGCCGGACGCCGGGAAAGCCTGGAGCTGCGGACTCCCGCCGTCCTGACCATCCAGAGCGGCATCAACAAGCCCCGGTATCCCACCTTGTCGGGGCTGTTGCGGGCCAAGAAGCATTCCCCCGACGTGGTCGCGGCCGCCGATCTCGCGCCTCCGGAACCGCGGGAAAGGGTCGTGGCGCTGGGGCGTCCCCAAAAGACCCGCGCCGGCCTGGTCCTCGAGGGCGGGGTCCGGGACAAGGCCTCGCGGTTGCTGGAAATATTAAAGGAAAAGTCGTTTCTATAGAAAGGAGCCGGACGCGTGGATTCCAAAGCCGTGGTGATTATAGCGGAGCATGAAGCGGGGCGGGTTTCTCCGGTTTCCCTGGAGTTATTGACCCTGGCCCGGCTTTTCGAGCGGGAGGAGGGGCTGGAACCCGTGGTCCTGGTCCTGGGCGCGGACCCGGAAGGACCGGCTCGGGAAATGGCCCGGTGGGGGGGCGCGAGGGTCATCGGCCTGAAAAATTCCTGGCTGGCCCAGTACAACAACGAGGTGTACATGAAAATTTTGGCCTCGGTCCTGCCGCCGCTCCGGCCGAGGTTCATCCTGACTCCCAATTCCACCAGGAGCCTGGATTTCGCTCCGGGCCTGGCCCTGCGGTTGGGAGGCGTCGCCTTTACCAACGTCGGCGGAGTCGAGAAAAAGGACGGCGCCTGGGTTTTTTCCCGGAGCATCTTCAACGGCAAGATCGCGGCGGGCCTGACCCCCCTGGCCGAGCCGGCGATAATCGCCGTGCAGGCCGGGGTTTTCCGGGCCGAGGCGCCGAACCCGGACGGGTCCGGCGAGGTTCAAATCATTGAATCCGACATCCAACCCGAGAGGGTCCGGACCCTGGGCGTGGGCGCGGCCAGGGCGGGCGGCTCGGACCTCGCTTCCGCGGAGGTAATCGTGGCCGCTGGTCGGGGGATCGGCAAAAAGGAGAACATGGACCTGGCGCACCGGACCGCGGCGCTGTTCGCCCGGTCGGCCGTGGCCGGGAGCCGCCCGGTCTGCGATAACGGCTGGCTGGATTATCCCCGGCAAGTGGGCATGACCGGCGCGGTGGTGGCGCCGAAGCTCTACCTGGCCTGCGGTATTTCCGGGGCCGGCCAGCACGTCGTGGGCATGCGGGGCTCGGGTTTCATCGTCTCGATCTCGACCGACCCCCACGCGGCGATTTTCAATATCTCCGACGTCTGCGTGGTCGAGGACCTCACGGTTTTCTTGCCGACGCTGCTTGAACTGGCGGCCGGGGACCAGGCTGGGGAGATCGGGTAGGGGGCGCGGCTCGAATTTAGGGCTGGTTCCCACGTCCCGGCTTGGGAACCAGCCTGGTTTCGGCTTGGAGGTCCGGGGGGTTTTAGAAGTCCCCGAAATCGTCATCCATGGGGATGACTTCGTCGGCCTTGATTTCCTTCTTGGAGCGTTGTTGGGGCGTGGCGTTCTTGGCCGGTTGGCGGCCATGGCTTCCCGCCGACGCGGGCAGGGCCTTGGTTTGGGGCTTGCGGGCCGCCTGGGCCCTGGGCTTGACGGCGGCGGCCTTCTGGCTCCTGACCGCGCGGGCCATGGCCTTGGCCGTCCCGCCCACCATGGCTTCCAGTTCGGCCACGATATCCCTCATGCTTTCGGCCTGGGCGTTCAGCTCCTCGGAGGCGCTGGCGGTTTCCTCGGCGTTGGCGGCGTTTTTCTGGGTGACCGAGTCCATCTGGCTCATGGCCTGGTTGACTTGGTCGATGCCCTGGGCCTGCTCGGCGGAGGCGGCGGCGATTTCGCCGACCAGTTCCGCGACTTTCTTGGAATTGTCCGCGACCTCGATAAAGGCGTCGCCGGTGGTCTTGACCAACTCCGTGCCCTGGCCGATTTTATTGATGGTGCCCTCGATCAGTTCGGCCGTGTTTTTCGCCGCGTCGGCGGCTCGTTGCGCCAGGTTGCGAACCTCGTCGGCCACGACCGCGAAACCCATTCCAGCCTCGCCGGCCCGGGCCGCCTCGACGGCCGCGTTTAGGGCCAACAGGTTGGTCTGGAAGGCGATTTCATCGATGGTCTTGATAATTTTGCCGATTTCCTGGCCGGAAGTGGATATTTCGCCCATGGCCGAGGTCAGTTGCTTCATGGAGCCCACGGCCCGGTCCACGGTGACCTTGGCCTGGTCCATCAAGCTGTTGGCCTGGCCGGCGTTGTCCGCGTTCTGGCGGGTCATGGAGGCCATTTCCTCGAGGGAGGAACTGGTTTCCTCCACGGCGGCGGCCTGTTCGGAAGCGCCCTCGGCCAGTTCCTGGCTGGCGCTGGAAACCTGGTTGGAGGCGGAAGTCACCTGGTCCGAGCCTTCGCTGAGGCCCTCGATGGCCCGGTTCAGCGGCCCGGTAATGCTCCTGGTGATAAAAAGCGCGGCGCCCAGGCCGATAACCACGGCCAGCAGAAGGCCGATCATCATGATGGTGTTGGCCATGGAAAGGCCGGACTCTGATTCCTTGGACATCCTGGAAGTGGCGTCCAGGGCCGCCTGGGCCGTATCCTGGGCGGCCTTGAGCACCTCGTTGCCGACCGCGGTCCTCTTGTCGTTGGCGGCCTGCAGGGCCAGCCAGTTGTCCCGCAGGGACTCCGCGGCGGCCTGGTAAGCGTTAGCGGCGGCCGTGACTTCATTGAGCTGCTTGATGTTCGCTTCCTGCCTGGTGATGACTTTAAGCTGGTCCACGATGCCTTTCATTTTTTCGAAATTGGCAAAGGCGTCCTGGATTATCTTGGGGTTCCTCAGGGCCTGGGATTTGAAGACGGCCACCCGGGTATTGTTGCCCATGTCGACCAACTCATTGATCAAGTTAATTTTATTCACCCGTTCCTTGAGCTTGGCCGCTTCGACGTCCGCCTCTATTTCCTGGGCCAACTGATCGTTCATGGCCTCGAGGAAATCGTAGCTGTTTTTCATGAAGGTGGCGGCGGAGGCGTCAAGCTGGGTCCGGGCGTCCTGGATGGCGTCGGTCCGGTTCTCGGTTTCGACCCCTACTTGTTCGTATTCCTTGGCCTTGTCGTCCGCGACCACGATATTGGCGCGCAGTTGAACCAGTTCCTCGTACTTGGCGGCGTGTTCCTTGCCCGCCTGGACGTATTTGTGAACCTCGGCCAGTTCGCGCCGGCCTTCTTCCAGGAAGGCTTTGTCCTCGCTCAAGCCGAAGCCCCGGAAGGCGTACATGGTCAGGAGGGCGCGCCGCTCGAGATTGTTGACCATCTCCACTTCCGGCACGTACTTCTGGGCCAGGCCCTCGGAAATATGGGCGGCGCCGTTCATCTGCCAGATGGCCATGCCGCCCAAGGCGACGGCGATCATAAGAAGAATGATGAATCCTAGAATAATCTTGGTTCCGACTTTCATATTGCTCATACTCAATCCTCCGTGGTCCGGTGTGGTTGAAACCATGACGCCTCCGGACCGAGGCCGGGCGGGGAGCCCGTCCTTGAGGGGCGCCGGCGGCGAAAAATTTTCGGGGCGATCGGCCTGGCGGGCCGCTGACCGGTGCGAGGGTCAGGCGGCTGAATCCAGGGCTTCCAACTCTCCCTCGGTCAAGACGCGGTCAATGTCCAATAGTATTTTCACTCCCCCGGCTTTTTTGGCCATGCCGAGGATGAAATCGGTGTTGAGGCTGGCGCCGAAGGCGGGGGCGTCCTCGATCTCTTCCGCCTTGATGCTGGTTACCTCGGAAACGGAGTCGACCACCAAGCCGATCTGAATTTTTTCCGTCCGGCTTGTGACTTCCACCACGATGATGCTGGTGCGTTCGTTGTAATCGAGTTCGGGCATGCCGAACTTCAGGCGAAGGTCCAGGACCGGAATGACCTTCCCCCGCAGGTTGATCACGCCCTTGACGAAGGCGGGGGTCTGGGGAACCGGGGTGATGGTCATCATTCCGAATATTTCCCGGACTTTAAGGATTCCGATCCCATATTCCTCCTTGGCCAGGGTGAAGGTCAGATACTTGCCCTCCCTCCCGCTTTTGCCTTCCAGGCCGGGTTCGGCCGATTTAGCTTGCGCCGCCATTTTTTTCTTCCTTCGGATAGTCGCGCGCTCCGGTCCGTCGTAAGGGAGCGGCGGGAAAAAATTGTGAAAATCCAGGCCGCCGATCGAGGGGCAGGACTTATCTGCCAAAAGTATTTAGGGGTGGGGTCCCGCATTTTTTTCGCCCGAGCGAAAAAGGCGAAAAGCCTATACGATAATTTGCCTCTTGATCGGATCGATGTCAAGACTCCAGGTTGAAGCAGTTTTTCCCGACAACCGATCCCTCGCGGCCCGATAGGGGGGTCCGAACCGGCATTGTCGCCGGAACCGGGACGGGCCCCCGGCCGGCTCGAGCCCGTTTTCCGGAAGTATAAGGTAATAAATACGGCAATAATAGGGGGGAAGGCCCTGCCGGGCCGGTTTTTTTAAAATAAGGACGGCGGTTCGATTCCGGGAGGGACCCCCGCGGCCGGCGGCCGGTTCCGGCGGCGCGGGCCTAGGCCGCCGCTGTTTTAACCAACTGGTCGGCCTTGACATCTCCGGGCGGCCCAAGTTATTTTGGCTCATCAAGTCGACCGGAGTGGGCCAATAAATTGAAGTCCAAGGAAAATAGCAATAGTTTCAGCGAGATTGAGAAGAAGGTCATCTTCGAGTTGGGGGGAGACCTCGGCCGCGGGCCGCGCCCCTTCGCCGATCTCGGACGGAAGGTCGGCCTTTCCGAGGACGAGGTGATCGCGCTCATCCAAAAAATGAAGGCCGACGGGGTCCTGCGCCGGTTCGGGGCCACCTTGAGGCACCAGCGTTCCGGATTCAAGGCCAACGCCATGGTGGCGTGGCGCGTGGCGCCGGACCGGGTCGACGAGGTGGGGTCGGCGCTGGCGTCCTTTCCCGAAGTCACCCATTGCTATCGTCGCCGGACCGCGCCCGGCTGGGAAAAAAACCTGTACACCATGCTCCACGCTTCCAGCGAGGAGGAATTGACGGCCTTGGCTCTCCGGTTATCCGAGGCGGCCGGAGTGAGCGATTTTGAACTTTTGTTCAGCCACGAGGAATTAAAAAAGACTTCCATGAGGTATTTTGAATGAAGCAGGAAACTTCGGAAAAACTTTTCCGCGAGGCCAGAAGCCTTATCCCCGGCGGAGTGAACAGCCCTGTCCGGGCCTGCCGGAGCGTCGGGGCCGACCCGCTTTTCATATTGCGCGGCCGGGGGGCCAGGATTTGGGATGTCGACGGCAACGAATTCATCGATTACGTCTGTTCCTGGGGTCCCCTGATCCTGGGTCACGCCCATAAAAAGGTCGAGGACGCCATCAAGGAGGCCCTGGCCCGGGGCGCCAGCTTCGGCGCGCCCACGGCCCTGGAAGTCAGGCTGGCCAAGCTTCTGACGGAATGCCTGCCGTCCCTGGAAATGGTCCGCCTGGTCAATTCGGGCACCGAGGCCGTCATGAGCGCGGTTCGCCTGGCCCGGGGGTTCACGGGCCGCTCCAGGATAATCAAGTTCGACGGCTGCTACCACGGCCATGCCGACAGCCTGCTGGTGGCCGCGGGCTCGGGAGTCGCCACCCTGGGCATCCCCGGGAGCCCCGGGGTTCCGGAGGAAACCGCCCGGCTGACCCTGTCCCTGCCGTACAACGACCTAGCCGCGGTCAAGGCCGCGCTCGAGAAGTATCCCGGCGAGATCGCCGCCGTCATCGTGGAGCCGGTCGCCGGCAACATGGGCGTGGCGCCTCCGGCCGAGGGCTTTTTGGCGGGCTTGTCCGAGTTGACCAGGCGGTTCGGCGCTCTTTTGATTTTCGACGAGGTCATCACCGGCTTCCGCCTGGGGTTGGGCGGCGCCCAGGCCCTTTACGGCATCCAGCCCGACCTGACCACCCTGGGCAAGATCATCGGCGGCGGCCTCCCGGTCGGCGCCTTCGGCGGTCGAAGGGAAATCATGGGCATGTTGGCCCCGGAAGGCGGGATTTACCAGGCCGGGACCTTGTCCGGGAACCCCCTGGCCATGGCCGCGGGCACGGCCGTGATCGAGATATTGAAAAGAGACCCCGTCATTTATTCGAGAATCGACGAAATGTCGGCCCGGCTTTCCGAGGGGCTGATGGACCTGGCCGGACAAGCCGGCCTCAAGACCTGGGGCAACCGGGTGGGTTCCATGTCCACGCTGTTTTTCCAGGAAGGCCCGGTGACGAATTACGCCGAGGCGGCCAGGTCGGACACGGCCTTGTACGGCGCCTTCTACCGGGGCATGCGCGAACGAGGGGTTTACCTGGCGCCTTCCCAATTCGAGGCGACCATGATTTCCGGGGCCCACGCCATGTCGGATATCGAGGAAACGCTCGCGGCGGCCGGGGAGGTCTTTCGGACCCTGCGGGCTTGACCGGGGTCCGGGCCGCGATCACGGGGCCGGCCCGCCGGGAAGGACGATAAAAGTCCGACCCGAAGCGGCGGGACCGGGGCAAAAAAAAGTTGACTTGGGCCGAGCGGCTATGTTAGGGAGAATGTGATAGATTACACGAGCGGGTATCCAAGGATATCAACGTTTCACGGGGACCGCAAACAGTCCGGCGGAGCTGGAACGCGGCATGAGTAAGGGCGCCAGGGAAGCCTTCAGAATACTGGCGGTGGCCAGCACCATGGGCATCTCGATGGTCCTGGCCACGGTCATCGGGTTGGGGATCGGCTTTTTTCTGGATCGTTATTTCGGCACGAGCCCTTGGCTGACCTTGATCTTCCTGGTCCTGGGAATAATCGCCGGGTTTAATAACCTTTACGTCATCATGAAAAAAGTTCAGCGGATGGAGGACGAGGCGGATGATAAACGGGCAAGATGAACGGAAGTTGGTGACCCGGTTGAATTCCACCGGCTGGGTTATTCTCGCCGTTCTGACCACCGTCTCGGTTTCCTTCTTCCCCCTGGAGGCGAGCCTTGGAGTGGCGATGGGCGGCCTATTGGTCACCGTGAACCTGAGCCTGCTGCATCGCTTGGTTTTCAAGGCTTCCGAACCGGGCAGCCGGATTACTCCGGGCATGGTTCTACCCAAATATTACTTGCGGTTCGCGGCCACCTTGGCCCTTTTATTCATCCTGATTTCCCAAAACCTGGTGCATCCCCTGGGGCTGCTGCTCGGACTATCGGTTTTTTTCCTGGACGTCATGGGCGTGGTCCTGTTGTTAAGCTTGAAGTTGGTTTATCAGACCATCACGAAGGAGGCGGTCTAGCATATGGAACATCCACTTTTACTACTTTCCCTGGCTCTCGAGGCGACTCCCCTCAAGGATTTCGCCCATCATTACCCGCATGTGCTCTATTCCTGGCTGGTGATGATCGTGCTCATCGCCTTCGGGTGGCTGGCCGGCAAGGGCGTCCAGATGATCCCGGGAAAAGCCCAGAACGTGTTCGAGGTCATTATCGACGGTATTGAAAATTTTCAGATGGAGATGATGGGCGAGGAAGGCCGTCCGTATTTTCCCCTGATCGCCACCATCGGCCTGTATGTCTTCGCCTGCAACCTGATGGGCCTGGTCCCGGGGATGTTTTCGCCGACGGCCAACATCAACACCACGCTGTCCCTGGCCCTGGTGACCTTTTTCACCACGCACATCGTCGGAATCAAATGCCATGGCGTCAAGTACGTCAAGCACTTCATGGGACCGCTGCTCCCCCTGGCCCCCATCATGGTCCCGATCGAAATCATCAGCCACCTGTCCCGGGTGCTCTCCCTGACCCTCCGTCTTTTCGGAAACATCATGGGCGAGGACTTGGTCGTGGCCATCCTGATGATCCTGGCCGGGCAGTTCCTGGCGCCGTTGCCGATGATGGGCCTGGCGATCTTCACCAGCTTCGTGCAGGCTTTCATCTTCGCCCTGCTGTCCATGCTGTATATCGGCGGCGCCATCGAGCACGCCCATTGATAAAGGAAATCGTCCCGCCTAGCGCGGGTGGTTTAAAGAAGGAAGAAGGCATATTTTCGAAAGGAGACATTTAATGAAGAAGACATCTGTAACCGTTCTGTTGACCGCCCTGTTCGTGCTCGGCCTGGCCGCCCTGGCCATGGCCACCGAAGCCGAGGTGGAAGTCAAGGTCGCCGGCTTGAAGGTTTTCTACGGCATCGTCACCGCCGCCGGCTTCGGCATTGCTTTCGCCGCCATCGGCACCGGCATCGCCCAGGGCATCGCCATCCGCGGCGCCGTGGAAGGGACCGCTCGGAACCCCGAGGCTTCCGGTAAGATCACCGTGACCATGATTATCGGTCTGGCCCTTATCGAGTCCCTTTGTATTTACGCCCTGGTCGTGGCTTTGATCCTGCTCTTCGCTTATCCGATGACCGGTCCGATCCAGAAACTGGTCGGCATGTAATTAGACCACAGTCCGGGAGGCGGCGGCCTTGGCCGTGACCGCCTTCCGGACTGTCCGGTTTTTTTTTCAAGAAAAAATATGTGCCATAATTCACAACGGTTGCCTTGCCCACAGGTCCAAAATGAAGTTCTCTAAAATACCCGCCGCCACCATCACCAGGCTGTCCCTGTATTCAAGGAACCTCGAAGAGTTGGTGAATGAAGACGCCAAGGTTGTTTCCTCGGAAAAACTGGCCGAGAGGTGCGGGGTTAATTCGGCCCAAATCAGGAAAGACCTGGCCTATTTCGGCGAATTCGGGGTCAGGGGGGTCGGGTATTACGTCAGGGACCTATTATTCGAGATAAAGAAAATTTTGGGGCTGAACAAGGATTGGAACCTCGGCTTGGTGGGAATCGGCAACCTGGGTTCGGCCTTGATCGCCCACGACAACTTCAGCCGCCAAGGTTACCGCTTCGTCGCCGCCTTCGATGTCGATCCCCACAAGATCGGAAAGAAACTCCCGAACGGACTGGTGGTTCAGCACATTGACCTGCTGCCGGAAATCAAGGAAAAGAGCGGCATGGAAATCGGGGTCATTTCGGCGCCGGCCTCCAAGGCCCAGGAAGTCGCCAATCGGTTGATCGAGGCCGACGTGCGGGCCATCTTGAATTTCGCTCCGGTTCATATCCAGGCCCCCCGGGGGTTTTCCGTGGAAAACGTGGATTTCACGGTCAAACTGGACAATCTCGCCTATCACTTGACCATCGATAGCTAACCGGCCGGGTTCCCACCGGCAGCCGCCACAATTAAGATAACCTTGTTCCTCGTCGACGCCTCGAGGCGACGACGGTCGCCGGCTAGAATCGACGCGGCGGGTTCCCACGCCATCGGGGTGGTGAAGGATATGGTCTAGGCCAGGCGGCCGAAAAAGCCCCCCTCACCCCGCCCTCTCCCCCCATGAATGGGTGGAGAGGGGGAAATAGCGCTTGGGGTCGGTATCTTTTA
Source organism: Pseudomonadota bacterium (assembly GCA_043806915.1). Lineage (GTDB taxonomy): Bacteria > Desulfobacterota > Desulfarculia > Adiutricales > JAGVGV01 > JAZDGM01. Next base: position 21,099 of record JAZDGM010000208.1, read on the forward strand.
TTCCGCAAGACAACACCTTGTTCCAAACGGAGGCGAGGGCCGGGCCAGACAATTATCTCCCTCGCCCCCCGACGGGGGGAGAGGGCTGGGGTGAGGGGGGGGGCTTGGTTCATCCGAGCCAACGACCCGAGCCAAGATGTTGGGTTTCGCCTACGGCTCAACCCAACCTACGGAGATCACATTATTTTTTGACCTGTAGAGGCGCGCCGGGCCAAGCAATTCCAAACGTCCCGGGCTTCTTCGGGCGGGCATGCTATTTCCAAGGACATCCATTATTCGCTGGTTCCCAAGCTCTAGCTTGGGAACCCGAAAAGGGGAAGCTCTAGCTTCCCCACTTTATCCTGAAAGCAACCAAGGGGAATCAACGCGGCGTTTCAATTTATTAGTCCTAGCGCGGCGGTGAAAGCTTTGATATTAGTCGGTAAAAATTTCATCCGTCTCGTTGAACCCAAGCCTGAAGGCTCGCCGGGCAAGGTCTATCCCCTGGCCGGCGATTATGGGCTCGAGCGGGGGCGCTACATCTCTAGAGTGAGGAAGCTGGCGAAGCTTCGCCTCAAACCGTCGAGTATAAGAAGGTTGATACCGGCATCTCCGAGACGCCGGTATACTCTGGCCCGAAACCGAGGTAACATCATGGTTGAAAAAACACTCCACGGAG
>JAZDGM010000209.1:0-14514 GCA_043806915.1 Pseudomonadota bacterium
AGGTCCTTGCAGACCTCGCCGATCTCGCGCAGGAAGTTGAGGTCGAGAATAAGTTCCTGGTCCTTGCGGGTGCGCAGGTAGTCGAGGAGCTCATCCACCACCAGGAGCAGACCGTGGTCGGGATATTCCTGGTGGAAGGCGGTCATCATCTCTTCGAAGGATCGCTTGTTATTGGGCGCTTTATCCGAGGGCGGAAAGGAGTATGACACGCCCATGACGTCCAGATGCTCCTCCAACTCGGCCACGAGGATGTCGCGCAGGGACATGGTGGTCGCGCCGATTTCGGTTCGGACCACCTTGAAGCGCCCACTAATCTTGCCCGCGGCGCCGGCTACGCTCTTGTCGTTCAGGTGCGTTGCGAGATCGCCGTTTTCGGCCAGGGCGGAGATGACGGACATGAGGTGCGATTTACCGGCGCCGTAGTTGCCGACGACCAGCAGCCCCTTGTTGTCCATGGGCTGGTCGAACTGAAGCTGAGGAACGACCAGACTGGTCAGCTTCTCGGCCATCTCCTCGGAGATGACATAGGTCTGGACAAGCTGCCGGGCAGAGGCGGCCTCGTCGGCGTCCCGTAGCTGGACCACGGACTCGATAGGCTCGAATTGGATCAGGTCTCCGTATTTGAGGCTCGCCTTCCTTGGCTCGCCCCCTTCGGGCGCGCCGCCGGCGCGTCCAAATTTGCTGTCCTGCAAATTTGTCATCGCAACTGCCCTCCCGCGCTTTCGTTCCTTGTCTTCATGCAACGGCCTCCAGGTTCACTACCAGGAAATCTCGTAAGGGATATCGTTTGTATTCGGGGTGGTTCGGCGTTGCATAGACTATGTGTTCACCGTCGATGGCGCCGCTCCAGGCCGCGACCACTGTCTTGTTCCGCGAGAGCCCCTGTAGAAGCCTCAGTGGGTCTTGTTTGAGGGCGACATCGAAAAGCACCTCGATGTTGTCCAGCAAAACCACGTCGGTTGCGGCCGCGCCGACGATGTCCGCGAGGAGGCGGGGCGCCTGCAGCGTCCTCTGGCGCTCCGTGAGGTCGAGCATGCGCCGAGATAGCTCAAGGTTAACGTTGACCAGCGGCGCCGACGTGCGCGCCTGAACATACTGGAGCGCGGCGGTCTTGCCCGAACCGGCCGGGGCGACCAGCATGACGAGGCGATGATACAGCTCGGCAGCGTGGCCGATTCCTTTTAGTATTCTATCAACGAGTGATTCCATAATTATTGACCTGCCCTGGGCTGAGGTTCATACGGTCGCGCTTCCGAGAGATTGTCATAATTTCTCACGCCTTAAATTAATTTTTTCACAGACACGCCAACCCCAAAAAAACTCGCCGCTTACCAGAGATGGATGGAAAAGCCGCCCTATGTCAAGGCCCATCAGGGGGGAATTTATATTCCCATGGTTTATAACACTTTAGTCCGACTGCTTATTACAGAGTAAGGCCATCTTTTTTATCCCGGCCGTCATACTACACCAAATTGTCAAATCAGGACAATCACAACCCCAAAAACCCAGATAGATCAGAATCCTTGGGCCGCCCCGCGGCAACAATAAAAACTTTCGCCCAAACAAGCGCCCAAGCGCGAAAAATGGACATTTACCACGAGATATCAAACAAATAAACCCGGGCGATCCAGCCGGGGTTGGCCGCCTTCTCCGCCAATAGAAGCGCAAGGGTCAAAATAAAATCAAATCGATCAGTTGGACGCTGTGGGCGCTTAACGCGGCATTTCTATGTCGGCCTTGCCCCCGCATGGCCCCGCGTCCCAGCCGTTTTCGGCGCCAGTCGCCGGAACCAGCCAAGTACTCCGAATTTCAACCGGTCCCGCCCCAGGTCCACCGCCGCCTGGTCCAGGGGCTGCCCCTGGCTCTGGTGTACAGTCACGGCCCAGGCCGGCATCAGGGGAACTGGGTGTATCTTTCAATGGCGCACAGGATAGTCTACTAATAAGGATAGCGTACTATACAGCAATGATAGCTTTATGGACATGGCCGGCGGTCATGTCGGTGGGGAAAAACAAAATCGGAAAACAGTCCCGGGGATGAACTCGAACGGCCCGCCGCGCCCGTGCGGGTTTGGGAAGTGTAAACAGAAGGAACATAAACGAAAGGGCTCATGTGTTACCATGAGCCCTTTCAAGAAAAACTAATGTGGTGCCGAGGAACGGAATTGAACCGCTGACACGGGGATTTTCAGTCCCCTGCTCTACCGACTGAGCTACCTCGGCGTCGAACGCACGACGCACCTTACGGCGAGACAGGGTGTTTGTCAAGAAAAAATCGGAAAAAATTCACGCCGTAATCAAGATCAATACTCGTCCTCGTCCTCGTCTTCGTCCTCGTCTTCGTCGCCGTCGTCTTCCAGGTCTTCGTCGTCATCGATCTCGACGGCTTCTTCCCCCAGGAAATCGTCGTATTCATCCCGGGTCATTAAGTCGTCGTATTCCGAGGGGTTGGTCATTTCGAGCCTGACCAGCCAACCCTCCTCGTAGGGGTCTTCCAGGATCAGCTCCGGAGAATCGATTACATCCTCGTTGACTTCCACTACTTCCCCGCTCAAGGGAGCGTAAAGCCTCAACACACCCGGCTTGCTGGTGGTCAGGCGCCCGAAGGCCTCTTCCTTGACTACTTCCTCCCCTTCGCTCGGAAGTTTGAGTTTGTTTATTTCCTCTTGGTTTTGAAAGGCTTCCTCGGTCAGGCCGATGGTGGCCCGATGGTCGTCGCCAATCCTAACCCACATGTTATCTACTGAATATCTTAAAGAATCCTGCTCCAACCTTATCGCCTCCCGCTGAATTTTGGACCGGGTCGCCTAGGCGCCCCGAGCCAGGGGGTCCGGAATTCCTGGAACCGGGATCAACCGGTCGGCCTCCGGACGGCCTTCAAGAATAATGTTAAGCAAATCATTTCCCAATTGGCAAGCCAAAACCCGCAACCCGGCCGGTGGGGGGTATCTTTATCGGCGCGGGGCCTTGATCGAACCTGGTCGGGCGACGCGGCCGCTCCCTCCGAACCAGGCGAGAGACCCTGAACAACGGGGCGAGCGCCCAAGCGGCCGGCCGAGGGAATCGCGCTCCCGCGCCCAATCCCGCGGAAGGCCCCGGAATGTCCGGTTCGGCTGTCGTTAATATTTCCAGATATTTTTAGTTTGTCAAGCTTATACCGGTAATTCCCGGCGGCGCGGCGGCGGAGGGCTGCCTTCGGGCCGTCAAACCGGACGCCGGTCGCCCGAGCAAGGGACCGGCGGGAGGCGGCGGTAAGTCATGGTCGGAAACGGTCTCCCGGGCGGCGGGGCGCCGGTGGGGGGCTTAAACCAAAATTTCCATTTTTTCGAAAATTTGGGGACTTTTTTTGTGGAGGAGCTCAATGGCCTCGGAGATAAAATCGCTCTGGGTCTTTCCCCCCCTACTCAGGTAGTCGGTTTTCAACTGGTTGGCCAACACCAGGACCTGGGTGGCGAAAATATATTCGAGCAGCTTGGTTTGGTAGTCATCCACAAGGAGAATCTCCCTCAAGCGGCCGTGGCGCGAGCCGGGCCGGGCAAATAGTCGTCAAGATTTGTCCAGGGGTTAGAGTTCAAATTCGACCGCTTCAATCGGATGATCGGCTATGTCGATGACAGCGGCGCAGAATTCCACGTCGAACCAATCATTAAACAAATCCAGGGAAAGTTTTTGGGGCCAAGTGGTTTGATCCAGGTTCAAGCTGGACAAGCCGTGTTGGAAAATCGTCTTGAAGTTTTTTTCCAGGAATTTTCGGCTCTCCTCATAGGATTCGAAGACCGGGATGAGGAAGCAGATTGAGTCTTCCAAGGGATTGGGCAACGTCAATAATCCGGCCCCGGATAAGCTCTGTTTCCATTCAAAAAAGGGCTTTTTAGGCTTGATCAGAGCAACAGCCCTATTGATTTCCTTCATCATTTCTATTACCCCGGAGGCTAGGGGCCAAGCCGCGCGGCCATGGCGGACGGCTCGGAAAAACGGCGCCTTTACCGGCGGCGGGAGCCTTAACGCCTCGCGCCGCCTCAGGTGGCCCAGGTTTGTGTTTCTTTACTGCTGGCTTGCGCGCTCTTGAGCCAACTGTTCCTCGCTCATGGTCCAGAAAGGAGTCCCATCCTTGGTCAAACGGACTTTCAACTCGTAAAAATCTCCTTTTTTAACCTTGGAGGCCAGGAAGACGTCCCGGTCCCCAATCTGGGCCCAGACGCCCTTGACCTTGACCCGGTCTCCCTTTTTTATTCCAATGTTGTCGCCGATAAAACTCTTGGGCCCCAGTTGGCATTCAATCAGGTCGTTTTCGGAATCCCGAACAATCAGGGCGACCCCGGGGTCCATTCCAGGCAGGGGAACGACTTCCTTGGTCTCAACCGCGAACCCCTTGAAATAATCCAGCTCGGCCGAGTTGTAGAGCTGGTTGTACTCGCTATCTTTTTCCCAACCCTTGAAGCCGGGCTTCTCCTGGGCCGGGGTTGTTCCCGAAAAAAGAAAAACCGCCGCCAGCAATATGGACGGCATGATAAAGGCCCTTTTGAACCTCGTGGACATGAGACCTCCTTTGTTGTCTGCTTTTCGCGCCAAAATACCATAGCATATTTTGGCTTACATGGGTACTAATATACTCTTTTGCATCTTTTTTTGCAGGAGGTAAACTGGTCGAGGGGGTTTCCCGGGCGGCGGCGAAAAGGGTCGTCCACGCGGCGGCGACATTCAGGAAGACCGAGGTTGGTGTTGCATTTTACGCCACGAGGGCCGGAAAACACGGTCCGGGCAGCGCGGTTTTTCGCTCACCGGCCCGGATTCTTGGTCGACTTCATTTTCAGGCCAGGGGCGGATAGGTTAATATTCCCTTTATTTCCAACAATTCCCGACCATCTTCCAGGGACTGGATTTCTCCCACGACTTCGATTTCCTCCCGAAGAAAAGGCAGCAGCCATGCTACTCCAGGCCCATCCTTGACGTGAAAAATTTTTTCGTCAAAGGACGCCAGGGCGACGCCCGTGACTTCACCCACGCCGTTCCAACGATTGGGTATCACCAAGCCCCGCAGGGCGGAGATGCGTTTTTTTCGGTCCTTGCGGTTTTCCTTCATGATTTTTCGCTTTTTCCCGTGATGGTCCGATTGAGGTTTCGCTGGAATCGGGTTACAGTCGCGGCGGTCCGGCGGGTTTTTCCCGCATCGAATCCCAGCGTCGATCATGCCGCCATCCATTCAAGCCTTCAGTAACGCACGGGGATGGCGCTATTTTCCCCGGATACGGCCGCGGAACGGAGCGGCGGTGGTCCTCCATCGCGGACCGAGGCAATAGCGATGGCCATTGACGATGAATGTATCAAAAACCGCGCCAAACCCCAACCCTGGGAATAATATGATCCCGGCAAAAAATACCGGTTGACATCCCGGGGGCCAAGCGCCGGTATGGCGGCGGCTCCCGGCCTGCCCGGGCCGGTTGGGGGCCGGTGGACCAGGCGGGGGATTTTTGGCCGGATATTCCCCGCGGGATGATTTCCGGCGGCTAGGCGGAATTATTATTTCCTGTTTTCCGACGAATATGGAGCCCCGGCGCGGCCCCGGCTGGGTCATTTTTATTGCCTGGTGAAGAAAAGAAGTGTTAATATAATATGTTAGCCGATACCGCCCGGATGGAACAGCAATTCGGCCGACCGGAACCGGTGGTGCTCACCAAACCGGGAACAGGAACTCCCTATTCCGCTCCGGAAAAAAAACAAGCGATTGGGCGGTTGGCGACGCCGCGCGTCGGCCGCCTGGCGCTTGACCGGCGCCTGGAACCGGCCGTTCCGGAAAGAGGAACGGGCGTGACAGGAACAACGGGCCGGCCGGAGTGGTGGATTTCCCGGTCCCGGGCTCGCGGTGGGGAATTCAGCTTTACCGCCGACCAGGCCTGTGTTAAATTGAATAAAAAATAAAGGGAAAGATACAATGCGGTCGCGTTTTTCGCGGGACTTTTCCAACAGAATCAGACGAGGCGGTCTTCTCCTGGTTTTTCTTGCGGGGGCGTTCCAGGTCTTCGGCTGTTCTCCCCCTCCCGCCCGGCAAGTCGCGCCCGAGGCGCCGACGCCGGTGACGATCCGGGTCCTTAACGCCCACGACCTGCCGGTGGTGGTGGAAGGCGTGGGACGGTTGGCCGCGAATAGGGACGTGACCCTGGCGGCCGAAGTTGGCGGCGTGGTCGAGGATTTCTTTTTCGATGTCGGCGATCCGGTGGCGGAAGGCCGGGCCATGGCCAGGATCGACCCCACGGATTACCGCCTGGCCGCCGCCGACGCCCAGGCCGGACTGGACGCGGCCCGGGCCCAAGTGGCGGCGGCGGCCAGTTCCTATGAACGGGCCAGGAATCTGCTGCCTAAAAACGTGATTCCCAACGATTCCTTCGAAAGGATCGAAGCCGAGTATCTGGCGGCCAAGGCCGCGGCCGCCAGGGCGCGGGTCCAGTTGGACCTGGCCCGGGAACGCCTGGCCAAGACGGAAATAAAGGCCCCCTTTTCCGGCCTGGTCGCCGCCAGGATGGTCGAACTGGGCCAGATGCTCAGCCCCGGCAGCCCGGTGATGCAGTTGCTCGATTCGCGGCGGATGAAGGTTCGCCTCAACGTGGCCGAAAACGATTACGCCCTCCTGGACCCCGCCGACCCGGTGGAAATCCTGGTGGAAGCATATCCGGATAAAAAATTCAGCGGCCGCATCGACCGCCTCGGCGTCAAGGCCGATCCCTTCACCAATACTTTTTCCGTGGAAATACTTATCGAGAACAAGGAGTTGATACTGAAGGACGGCCTGACCGCCCGGGTCCGCGTCACGGCTCGGGTCATCGAAGGGGCCGTCTTGATCCCCCAGAGCGCCATTTTATTTCGCGAGGGCGGCCAGGAGGTTTTCGTGGCCGGGCCCGGCGACCGGGCGGAACTTAGGGAAATAACCCTGGGCCGGGTCCAGGGCGCCGACATTCAGGTCGTCTCGGGGTTGAAACCCGGAGATCGCTTGGTGACGGTGGGGGCCTCCTATGTGAAAGAGGGCGGCGCCATGACTGTCTCATCCCCGGACGCCGTCCAACCATGAACTTGTTCCGCTTAATCCTGGGCCAGGCCCGCCTGGTCACTCTCCTGATCATTCTCCTGCCCATCGTGGCCGGCACGTACGCCTACCAGACCCTGCCCAAGGAAGGGGAGCCGGAAATATCCGCGCCCATAGCCATCGTGGTCGCGCCCTACCCCGGCGCCTCGCCGGGCGAGATGGAAAGCCTGGTGACCAACCCGCTGGAGGAGTCTCTCTCGGACATCAAGGACATCAAGGAGATGCGGTCCACTTCCTCCGAGGGCGTGTCCGTGATCGTGGTGGAATTCTCCGTCGACGCCGATCTGGAGCGCTCGATCCAGAAAGCCCGGGAAAAGGTGAACGAGGCCCGGAGCGAGTTGCCCGATGACCTGGACGACCCCAAGGTCGAGGAGATCAACCTGAGCGACCTGCCCATCATGCTGGTTTCGGTGGTGGGCGACCTGGACCCGGTCCTGATGAAGCGCCTGGCCGAGGACGCGGCCGATAAGCTGGAGTTGTTGCCCGAGGTCCTTTCCTGCGAGGTCACGGGCGGCCGGACCAGGGAAATTCAGATTTACCTCAACCCCGAGAGGTTGAACCAATACGGCTTGACCGTTCTGGACGTCCTGGCGGCGGTGAAGTCGTCCGACGTCAATATCCCCGGCGGCCTGGTCAACCTGGACCGTCGGCGCATGCTGTTGCGGACCATGACCGAGGTCAAGGACGTTCGCGATTACGCCAAGGTCCCCCTTCTCCGCCAGGGCGATCGGGTGGTTTTCCTGGGGGACGTGGGGCGGGTGATCGACGGCGGCGAGGAAGACCTGACCTTTTCCCGGGTCAATGGACGGTCCTCGGCGTCCATTGGAGTGAAAAAAAGGCCCGGGGCCAATATCCTGGAAACGTCCCGCAAGGTCAGGGAAAGGGTCGGGGAGCTGGAAAAAGGCTTTCCGGCCGGGACCCGGACCGTCATAACCGCTGACCAGGGCAAGTACATCAACCAGGGCTTCGATGTCATGAACAATTCCGCCATCGGCGGCCTGGCGGTGGTCATTTTTGTGCTCTATTTCTTCATGGGACTCCGGAATTCGGTGATAACCAGCCTGTCGATTCCGCTCTCGCTGTTCATGACCTTTGTCCTGCTGAAGGTTTTCGGCCTGACCAATAACAACATGGTCCGCTTTTCCCTGGTGCTCTGCATCGGGCTCCTGGTGGACAACGCCATTATCGTGGTGGAAAATTCCTACCATCACTATCAGTTGGGCAAGGATCGGCTGACCGCGGTGATCGATGGAACCAGCGAGATAGCCATGCCGGTCATATCCGCCACCCTGACCACCATGGCCGCCTTCCTGCCCTTGCTGCTGATGAGCGGGACCGTGGGCGAATACATGTCCTTTCTGCCCAAGACCGTGAATATCGCCCTCGTTTCGTCCCTGGTGGTGGCGCTGGTGGCCAACCCCCTGGTCCTGAGCCGGTTTATGAAGCGGACGGTCCGGCAGGGTCAGGTGGTCCGGCCGGACGAAGAGTCCAAATTGGTGAAAAGAACCTATACGATTATTGCTTCCGCCGCCCTCAACCACAAGGCGTGGGTGATTTTTATAGCCCTGGCGGGGCTGGTTTGGGCCGGCGGGCTTTTCGGGATGAAATACATTCAAGTGGAAATGTTCCCCGATATTGACTTCGATTTCATCTATATCACCGTGGAAGCTCCTCCAGGCACGGAGGTGGAAGTCACCGACGGCCTCGTTCGCAGGGTCGAAAAGATTATCGAGGACCAGGTCCCGGAGCGCGTCCGGGTGGTGAGCACCGTGGGAACCAGGCCCCAGAGCGCCTTTGAAATAACGGTGGGGACCGGGCTGGAAAGCAATTTCGCGGAAGTCACCGTTGAGCTGACCGACGGCCACGAGTTTTTCCGGGCGGGACACCAGGAAATACAGGATAGAATTCGGCCCTTTCTCGAGGCCATCCCCGGCGCCAAGATACGCTTCCGGCCCCTTTCCTGGGGGCCGCCTCGATTCGCCCCGGTGGTGGTCAAAATCAGCGGTCCGGAACTGGACGTCCTCCGGGGCCTTTCTTCCCGGGTGAAAAATGTCCTGGCCGGCATTCCCGGCGCCATCGATATCCAGGACGATTTTTCCGACGCCCCCCCGGAATTGCGGGTGATTATCGACCGGGCCGCGGCGGCCGGGCTGGGCGTGTCCCTCGAGGGAGTGGCCCTGAGCCTCCGCGGGGCCACGGCCGGACTGGAAGTTCGCGATTTCAGGGATGAACTGGACGTTTCCAAGAAATACAAGGTGTTGGTGAGATACGCTCCGGAAGCCAGGGTCAGCCCCAGCTTGCTGGATAGAATCAAGGTCCGGTCCGCGGCCGGCCCCCTGGTCCCGCTGTCCAATGTCGCCCGGTTCGAGCAAGGCCCCGGAATCAACGCCATCCGGCATATCGACCGGCGCCGGGTGGTCCGGGTCACGGCCCAGAATGAAGGCCGCACCGCGGTGGAAGTGGCCCAGGACCTGGAAGCCCGCTTGCCCCGAAGCGAGCTTCCCGAAGGGTATTCCTTTGATTTAGCGGGCGATTACAGCGAAACCGAGGAATCCTTCGCCAGCTTGAAACTGGCCTATCTGATCGCCTTTTTATTGATCTTCGCCTTGCTGGTGGCGCAGTTCAATTCCTATTTCCAGCCGTTCGCCATTATGACGGCCCTGCCCCTGTCCGTGATCGGCGCCTTGTTCGGCCTCTTGGTCACGGGCAACAATTTTTCCATCATGAGTTTCGTGGGGCTGGTCGGTCTCACCGGCATCGTGGTCAACGATTCCATCGTGCTGGTGGACTGCATCAACCGCTTCCGCAAGGAAGGCCGGGATATTTTCGAGGCCGTGCTGATGGCCGGCCAGCAGCGCCTCCGCCCCATCATTTCCACCACGATCACCACCATCGGCGGCATAATAACCCTGACCATCACCGACAAACTGTGGGAAGGCCTGGGAGTGGTCATTATTTTCGGGATCGGGTTCGCCACGCTCCTGACCCTGGTGGTGGTCCCGGTCATGTATTCCCTGTTCGAAAGCCTGGGCTTGAACGTGGTTTCGGCTTTCAAGGGGCCCCTGGTCCTCGACCCTCCGGATGGCCGCAGTTTTTATTACACCAGGCGCCGGTTCGCCCGACTGGTCCTGGTCGCGGTCTTGATCTTGCAAGCGGCGGTCCTGGCGGCGGGGGTATATTACCTCGGACCCTTGTGGCTCGCCCAGGTCCAAGACACGGCGGTTCAGGCGCCGACGCCGGTCAAGATCGCCATCGAGGGCGCGGTGTTCTGGCTGTCCGTCGGGTTCGAGGTCGTCCTCGGCCTGGCGCTCCTGCTGACTCCGACTTGGCTGGGGCTGATCTGGCTCATGAATCGGCGGAGTTGGGAAGGTTATTACCTGGCCGTCAATTCCCGGGGCCTGGTCCTGACCCAGCCCGAGGGCCGCCTGGAATACCCGGCTTCTCAAATCCGGCGCGTCAAGCTGTCCCGGCTGGGAAGCGTGCTCTCGTTTCAGGTGGGGCCGCGCTGGGTCCGACTACGCCGAATGGTGGAAAAATCCGGACGTCCGGCCAACCCGCCGTTGTCCGCGTGGCTGAAAACCAGGCCGCCTTCCCGGGGAGTGATCAAGGCCGGCATGGCGGAGTTGACCAAGGCCCTGGAAAACCTTAAACGGAACGATCAATCCGAGGGGAGGCTTCATGGACCGAATCAGTGAGGAACTGCAAAAAATCAATCAGGAAATGATCGAGCTGCGCCGGGATTTTCACCGGTTTCCCGAGCTGGGCATGGAAGAGCGTGAAACAGCGGGCAAGGTCGCGGCCTATTTGTCCGGCCTGGGGCTGGAAGTCACGACCGGGGTCGGCGGGACCGGCGTGGTCGCCCTGCTCAAGGGCGGCCGGTCCGGCCCCACCTTGCTTTTAAGGGCCGACATGGACGCCTTGCCCATTACCGAGGAAAACGAGGCGGAGTACCGCTCGACCAGGCCCGGCGTCATGCACGCCTGCGGGCACGACGGCCACGTGGCCATCCTGTTGGGCGCGGCGAAAATACTGGCCGGACTTGGGGATGAATTTCCCGGGACCATCAAATTTCTTTTTCAGCCGGGCGAGGAAACCTTTTGCGGGGCCAAGGCCGTCATCGCCGCCGGCGTGTTGGAAAACCCGAGGGTCGACGCCGCGCTCGGCCTCCACCTGATGAGCTTTCTGCCCGTCGGGTTCATCGGCTGCCGCGCCGGCGCCATGATGGCCGGAGTGGATTCGTTCGACGTCATCATCAAGGGGCAGGGCGGGCATGGGGCCATGCCCGAATACTCGGTCGACGCCGTGGTCATCGCCGCCCAGGCCATTACCGCGCTCCAGACCGCGGTCAGCCGGGAAACCCCGGCCATGTCCCCCCTGGTGGTTCACGTGGGGACGATCAAGGGCGGGACCGCCCGGAACATCGTGGCGGACAGGGTCGAACTGTCCGGCACGGTCCGGACCCTGGACGACGGGCTGAGGAAATCCATGCCGGAAAGAATCGAGAGAATCCTGGCGGGCACGGCCCAGGCCATGCGCGGGGAATGCCGGCTGGATTATATTTTCGAAAACCCGCCCCTGGTGAATGACGCGGACTTGACCGAACTGGTGAAAATGACCGCCGGAAAAGCATTGGGGTACGACAAGGTTATCAACATCCCGCCCACCATGGGCGGAGAGGACATGGCCTTTTACCTGGAAAAGGCGCCTGGATGTTTCTTTTTCGTCGGCGCCGGTTCCGGAGACAAAGGGTTGGACAAGCCGCACCATAATTCCCGGTTCGACATTGACGAGAAGTCCCTGGCCGTGGGGGCCGAGGTGTTGATCCGTTCGGCCCTGGCCTATCTGACCAGTTAATTTCCGATTGTTTTCCAGGCGCCTCGCCGGCCTTCCCGCCCCGCCTTGGACGGGCGGGCCGGGCGCCGCGGCCGTCGAAAACCAGGGATAGACCGGCAAAACTCCTGGACGCCCTTGCGCCCGCGCGGCGCCTTTGGTTTTTTCTCCTAAAAATCGTTCCCACCTAACATCACGTCGTCAATATGCTTATATTTGGGTCATGGTTTTGCCTCGCTCGGCCGGCCGCGGGCCGAAGGGAAAGTTAAACATTGTTTTCACCCACCCGGGAACCGGGAGAACAGGAGAACGAAATGAAGATATTAATTCTCTACTATTCCATGTACGGCCATATTCACCGCCTGGCCCAGGCCATGGCGGAAGGCGTCCGGGAAGTCGAAGGGGCCGAAGCGGTTTTCAGACGGGTCCCGGAAACCCTGCCAGGGGACGTTTTGGCCAAAATGGGCGCCCTTGAAGCCCAAAAAGCCATGGCCGACGTCAAGATCGCGACCCTGGACGACCTGGAGACGGCCGACGGGATTATCTTCGGGACGCCCACCAGGTACGGAAATATGTGCGGGCAGATGCGGCAATTTCTTGATTCGACCGGCGGGTTGTGGAACAAGGCCGCCCTGGTGGGCAAGGTCGGCAGCGTCTTTACCAGTTCCGGGACCCAGCACGGCGGCCAGGAATCCACCATCCTCACTTTTCACCCCTTCCTGTTTCATCAGGGGATGATCGTGGCCGGCCTGCCCTATACCTTCCAAGGCCAGAAGACCATGGACCAGATTACCGGCGGGTCTCCCTACGGGGCGTCGACCATCGCCGGCCCGGACGGCGCAAGGACGCCCAGCGAGAACGAACTGGACGGCGCGCGCTTTCAGGGCCGCTATGTGGCTTCCATCGCGGACAAGTTGACGCGTCGCTAAAGCCGCGCATCCATTTTTTCTACAAATTAATTGCATTTTACGGCCATTTTTTAACTTTTTTAACATAACTCATGGCTCTTTTTTTCCTTTTAAGTTAAACTCATATGACAAACAAACCAAGGGAGCTATTTTCGTGGATTCCGACGAGACCATTAAAACCGGGAGGGCGGGGGACCTTTCGGCCGCTGATGTTTACGACCGGGCGGTCGACGGCGCTCCGCGGCGCGGCGAAAAAACACGCCCTTCCCGGGTTGGTCAAGGACGCCCGCGCGGTTTTTTTCAATTTTCCCTGACCGGACGGATACTTTTTGTCAATAACGCCTTCGCGGTGTATTTCGGGCGCCAGTCGGCCTTGGAACTGACCGGTTCGGTCGGCGACGAGGCCGCGCTGCTTTTCGCCGAACCTCTCGGCTTCGCCAGGCTGCGGGACCTGGCGCCGGACGGGGGCGGGGCCGTGGAAACCCAGGGTCTGTTCCGAGGCGCGGACGGGCGATATTTTTCCGCTGGAATCAGGGCCTGGACAACCGGGGAGGGCGCCGGCCGGATTCTGGAGGGCCTTCTGGAGGATTCGGGCGAAAAAGAATGTTTTGTCAACGAGTTCGACGAAACACGGGAAAGATACCGGGCCTTGTTCGAACAGTCCCTGGACTGCGTCTGTCTCCATGACCGGTCCGGGCGGTTTATCGACGCCAATGGAGCGGCCCTGGCGCTCCTGGGATATGGAAAAGAAGAGCTTTTGTCCTTGCCCATCGAGGACCTGCTTGGCCCGGAAGACAGGGCCAAGTTGGCCGGAGGCCTGGATGACGCCTGGACCGGGTCCGGGGAGAAGGAACTCCTGATCTTGAAGCTCAAGGCCAAAAGCGGACGCCGGGTTTTTGTCGAGGCTTCCCGGACCGTCCTGTTCCGGGACGGCCGTCCCCACGCCGTTCAATACGTCGGCCGGGACGTAACCGAACGCCGGGAATATGAACGGGCCTTGAAGGATTCGGAGAGGCGGTTGGCCCAGATCATCAATTTCCTGCCCGACCCCACCTTTGTCATCGATTCACGCCGGACGGTCGCGGCCTGGAACCAAGCCCTGGAAAAACTAACCGGGGTCCCGGCCGAGAGCATGCTGGGAAAAGGCGAGTACGAATACGCCATTCCCTTTTACGGCTGCCGCCGTCCGGTGTTGATCGACCTGGCCTTTGATCATGATCCTGAAGTGGAAAAAAAATATACCTACGTCAAGAGGGAAGGGGACATCCTTTTTTCCGAGACCGGCAACCCGGCCTTCAAGCCCGGGGCGATCTTGTGGAACACCGCCCGGCTTCTTCGCGACGTGGATGGAAACCCCATGGGGGCCATCGAATCCATCAGGGATATAACCGAGCGGGTGCGCGCGCAGGAATACCTACGGGAGAGCGAGGAGCGCTATCGTTCGATTTTGGAAAACATGCAGGAAGGTTATTACGAGGTCGACCTGGGAGGGAACATTAAATTTTGCAACGAGGCCATGGCCCGCATGGTCGGCCTGCCCAAGGAGGAAATGACGGGGCAATGTTCCAGGGACGCCGTGGCCCGCGAGAGCGTCGACGAGGTCTTTCACGCCTTTAACGAAGTGTTTTTGACCGGCCGGGCCGCGCGGACGGCGGAATTGAAATTTATTGACCGGGACGGGCGGGAACGTTTTTTTGAA
>JAZDGM010000210.1:0-27095 GCA_043806915.1 Pseudomonadota bacterium
GGGCCCAGGTTTACGGACGGTCATGGCCGCCGGCGGCAAGGCGGGGGGAAGACGCCGACCGGAAGAGGCAGTATTTCCCTGCCTGGAATTTCCCATGTCAAAAAATGGAGCAAGAACGAGCGCCGTGGATCAATTTCCGGGCAAGGCGCTCCCTCGCCGGAAAAACGTGGCCATCCGGCCGCGCGTAAATATAATTTTTACCCACACCGGCGGAAAAAAAAACCGAACGACTGGTCCTTACGCCGTGCAGCCAGCGCCGGCCTGAATTCCGAGCGGCTTGGGTCATGGCCCGGGGCCTTCCCACGGCCCGAAAGAACAGGCGTCCGTAGCTTTCCACCAAGGTCGGCCAATTTCCCCGGTCAATGGAAAAACGAACCAGCGCCTGATCCAGGTTTTCCGGCATGGTCCCCTTGCGTCCTTCCCGGAGCAGGCGGCCGGTCCAGGAGAGGAGCTCGAGGTATTCCTCCGCCGACATGGCCAACCGGCCTTGACCCGGGCCGCTTTTCTCGTCGTCCAGGGGCGTCAGCCACCTATCGGGGAGGGCCGGCCGTTGTTCCGGCGCCAAGGCCCCCTCAAGGTGAAAAACCGAAGCGTCGATCACCGGGGAAGCCCGCTTGACCCCGTCCCGGGCGGCCTGGGCTTTTATTCTGAGATAACCGCTGGTAACGCTGCTATTTTGGGGAGAATCGGCCGCTCCGGCGCGAACAGGGTTGAGGTCCACGTAGGCCATGCAAGCCAAGACAGCCGAATCGTCGAGGAGGGCCTGGCAATGGAACCGTCCTTCCCAAAAACGCCCCTTGCAGCCGTCTTCCCGGTTGGCCCGACGGGCTATGGGCTCGTTCAGACACCTCATAAACCAACTAACGCTCGACAGGCGAACCCGTATCTCCCCTATTTTTCCGGAAATACCGGCCAGGGCGTCAAGCTCCGCCCTGGCCGGGCCGGCGGCGTCGGCGCCTGGGGCTTTGTTTTTTGGAAACAACAATAACCAACGTCGAGCCGTCTCCTCGTCGCTCCATTGCTCAACCCAGTCCGGGCGTGTTCCCAGCACCACGTGGAGATGGTTGGACATCACGGCGAAAGCCCAGACTTCCAGGGCAAAGACCGACGCCAAAAACTCCAATCTCGATCGCACCCAGGCCTTGCGGTGCTCGAAGGATTTTCCGGTGTAGGAATCCCTCCCGCACAAAAAAGCCCGGCGAACGCACCTGGAAGTGCAGTGATAAACCCCTTCAACTCCCTCGACCACGGTTTCCCCGCGAGCAACAGCCATGTCGCCCCCCCTTTCCGATCGCGCCTTGCTAAACAATTAAAAAATGGATGTCTTATTATTTGTTACCGGGTTACGCCAAAATGTGCCCCGCCGAAGCCGACGGCCGGGTCGGCTAACTAAACCGACAGAATACAAAAAAACTGATTCCCAAACTCTAGCTTCGCCACTTTAAGACGCTTGCGGGCCATTCTCATGCTTCGTCCCGCCGGCCCGGGGCTCGCATGTCCGGAGGCAAGTTCATATTGACTAGCCTATGACCGTAAAGCTGCTTTCGGTGTTTATTTCACGGTTTCGGGAAAAGAACCCGGCGTCGATGGTCTTCCCGGTGTAGGGCAGGGCGACCGCCACCGGATCGTGGTCGTGGTCGCGGCCGTTTTTACAGGCGTCGATAATTTCCGCCATGATGATCCCCGCCACCGGGGCGGTCTTGAACTGGTTGCCGCTGGTGCCGATGGCCAGGAAAAAACCGTCCAGGTCGGACCGGTCGTAAATCGGGAGCCAATCGTCGGACACGTCGTAAAGGTCGACCAGGCCCCGGGGTTGGTTGGGGATTCCGAGGTCCGGAATCCTCAGGGCCAAGCGGTAAACCTCGGCGGTCCACTGTTCGCCCAGGTTGCGGTTGTAATCGTCCGGATCGACCCATTCCTTTTGGTCGCAGGCCGGTTCCAGGCTGCCGATCAACAGATTGTTGCCTACTTCCGGGCGGAAATAGTCGCCCACGTCGTCGTCGGCGAGCACGAACCCATGGTTGTCCATGTCCACGCCCGGAGGCGCCGGAACGTGGGCCACTTCCCTTCGCAAGGCCCTGGTCTTAATCTTCATCCCTTCCTCGATCCCGGCCAGGCGATTGATGACGGACGAATGGGGCCCGGCGGCGTTGACCACGATCGGCGCGTCGACTATCCGTCCATCATCCAGGACGACGCCCAGGACCCGGCCACCTTCCCGCCGGATCTCGACCACGGCGCGGTTGAACAGGAAACGACCGCCGCGAGCCTCGGCCGCCCGCTGGACGTTGTGAGAGGTCAGGGTCGGATCGTTAATGTAACCGCCCTGCTTGTAATAGACGGCGCCGTTGATGGTCTCGCCGGTGCTGAGGCCGAAATCAGGGTCGTTGGGTCGCCGGACCGGAGCGAATTTCCTCAGGTCGAAATAAGGGACTTTTTCCTTGATGGTCGCCAGGTCCCAATCCTCGAAGGGTATTCCCACCTCAGCCATGCTCCGGCGAATGTTTTCGAGGTTATTGTTGATCTCGCTTTTAATCAAAAGGCAGCCGGTGAGATTGAACCTGGGCCGGCCGTGATCGTCGGGAACCCCGAGATAGTTATCCCAATCCCGCCAGACATGGTAGCCCTCGTAGGCCAGGAGCGAGCCCAGATAGGTCGAGTAACTCAGTCTGATCACCGCGCAGGAACTGCTGGTGGAGCCGTACCCGGCGGCGGGCAGCTTGTCGATGTTCAGGGTTTTATAGCCCCTCTTGGCCAACTGAAAACCGACGCAGCATCCGATAATGCCCGCGCCGATAATCACGGCGTCATATTTTTCGTTCATTTTAATCGTCTCCCCAAAGCCGATGGTCGATTATTTTTCCTCGCGGGAAAACAGGGTTTCATCCTTGAGCGCGCGGCCGAATTTATCAATCACCTGACTCACGGTCAGGTTGCTTTTATCCTCCCCGGACAGGTCGAGTTGGATGCGGCCCTGATGAAGCATGATCATCCGGTTGCCGTGCTTAATCGCCTGGTTCATGTTATGGGTGACCATCAAGGTCGTCAGTTGACGCCGCCCCACCATCATTTCGGTCAGGTTCATCACTTTTTCCGCCGTCTTGGGGTCCAGGGCGGCCGTGTGCTCGTCCAGCAGCAACACCGAAGGCGGGACCAGGGTGGTCATTAACAGGGACAGCGATTGTCTTTGTCCGCCGGACAGAAGCCCCACCTTTTCCTCGAGCCGGTTTTCCAGTCCCAGGTCCAACGCCTTTAAAACTTCCCGATACCGGGCGCGACGGTTTCCGGTTATCCCCCAGGTCAGGCGCCTCCTTTGCCCCCGCAGCTCGGCCAGGCAGAGATTTTCCTCGATGGTCATGTCGGCCGCCGTGCCGAGTGAAGGGTTTTGGAACACCCGGGCCAGGTAACAGGCCCGGGCGTGTTCCTTGAAACCGGTCACGTCCCGTCGGCAAATCGACACCCGGCCCGAGTCGGGAAAAACAGTCCCGGTGATGATATTGAGCAAGGTGGTCTTTCCCGCCCCGTTGGAGCCGATGATAGTAATGAAATCTCCCTGTTCGACCTCCAAATCCACGGCGTCGAGGGCCATCTTCTCATCCGGGGAGCCGGGGTTGAACACCTTGGATATCTTTTCCAGGACCAGGATCGGCGCCGGCATGGCTACACGCCCCGCAAATGAATCCGGCCTTCCCGCTTCCCTCGAACGGCCGGAATTCCCAGGGCCAGGATGACCATGAACCCCGTGGCCATCTTGAGGTCCGTGGGCGCCAACCCCAGGCGCATGCCCAAGGCGATGATAAAACGATAGATGATGGACCCGGCGATGGCCGCCAGGGTGAGCCGATTCACCGTTTTCGGCTTGATCAGGGCCTCCCCGATGATGATCGAGGCCAAGCCGGCCACAATCATGCCGATGCCCATGCCGACGTCGGAAAACCCCTGATCCTGGGAGATCAAGGCGCCGGCCAGGGCCGTCAGCGCGTTGGAAGCCCCCAGCCCCAAGACCGTGGCCTTGTCGGTGTCGACGCCCAGGGACCGTATCATTTGCTCGTTCTCGCCGACGGCCCGCAGAGCCAGGCCGTATTCGGTCTGAAGGAAATAGTCCGTGGTCGCCTTGCAGGCCAGGGCCACGACCAGAAAGAACAGGATAACGGGAATATCCCGTGATATTTGCAGGTTCTCCATGGCAGTGAAGACCGTCGGAGCGGTCATGAGGGGGGTGTTGGCCCGGCCCATGATCCGTAGATTGACCGAATATAGGATGGTCATCATCAGTATCCCGGACAACAGGGAATTGATCTTCAGCCTGGTGTTCATCAAGCCGGTCAGGCAGCCGGCCGCGAACCCGGCCGCCAGGGCGGCGATGGAAGCCAGATGGGGGTCCAGGCCCGCCACGATCAACCGGGCGGCCACGGCGCCGCCCAAGGGAAAACTCCCGTCCACGGTCAAATCGGGGAAGGACAGGACCCGGAAGGCCAAGGCGATGCCCAGGGCCACCAGGGCGTAGGACAACCCTTGTTCAAAAGTGATTGGAAGAATAGTCAGCAAAATCGCTCCCTAGTGATAAATCCTCCACCACCGGCCGCGAGCCGCCGAGGCCGTCGCGCTGTTACTGGATCACCTTTTCGGCCCGGTCGATATACTTTCGGTCCAGGACCAGGCCCTGGGCCCGGGCTGCTTTCAGATTGAGGTGCAGGCTGGGGTTCTCGGCGTATCCGGATGGGATTTCGCCGGCCTTCTTCCCGCCGCTTAAAATCAGGGCCGCTTTCTTTCCGGCGGAGTATCCGACCTGGAAATAATTGAAACCCAAGGCGGCCGCGGCGCCCTTGGCCACGGAATCGACGTCGCCGGCAAAGAAGGGGATTTTGTTCCGGTCGGCCACCTTGGCCACGGCTTCCAGGGCGGAAACGACCGTATTGTCCGAAGTGATATAAACCGCCTCGACCCGTCCGACCAGGGATTGAGCCGCCGCGTAAACCTCGCTGGAATTGGCGATCGTAACCTCGATCAGTTCCAGGCCCAACTTTTGGCAGGCTTCCTTGGCCCGCTTGACGTTGACCACCGAATTGGCGTCGCCCGCGTTGTAAATGGTCCCCCATTTCCCGGCGGCGGGAAGCATCTCGTGATAGAGACTCATCTGGGCCATGATGTCCCAGGCGTCGGAAATCCCCGTCACGTTGCCGCCATCCGGGTCCATGGATTTGACCAGGCCCGCGCCCACCGGGTCCGTGACCGAGGAGAAAACGATGGGGTGTTTTTAATGGCCTTGACCGCGGCCTGGGCCGTGGGCGTGGCGATGGCGTGGACCAGGTCGAGGTTGTCGTTCTTGAACTTCTGCGCGATCTGCTGCGCGTTGGGCATTTCTCCCTGGGCGTTCTGATAGTCGTAGACCACCTTGTCCGGACCGAACCCGGCGTCGGCCAGGGCTTTTTCAAACCCCGCCTGATCGGCTTCCAAGGCGGGGTGGGAAACGATCACCGCCACGCCCACGCGAATTTTATCCGCGGCGAAAGCCGCCGGCGCCGACAACATGGCGGCGACGACGGACAAACTTATCAGACGGGTCGATTTCCTGGACATGACTATCTCCTTTCAGATAAAGGGGCGGCGTAAAACTCCGGCCGTCCGGACCGAACCACTCACGCCCGGCGACTTCTGGAAAATGAATAGCATCTAGTCTTCCCCGAACGAACCTGTCAATTCCTTTTTTCATTAAATCGGCCCCGAAAGGGACAATCGAACCACCCGCGCTCCGACGAGCGCCCCCACATTAGCTCGGCTAAAAAATACCACCGGCATGATTGTTTTCACCCCGAAAAACATGTTATGTTTTCCGAAAAGGGGAAATTATAGGATAGAAACGGACATTACGGGCGAACACGCCTACTGATTCAAACGCCGGGCGCGCCGACCCCGCGGGTTTGTCCCAACCGGCGCCGGATGAAAGGGTTCCTCGCGGCCCGGGCGCCCCCCCGGGTATGGGACCTGGAAATGAACAGCAGCGCCCCTTCCCATAACGCCTGGCTGGACGCCATTTACCCCGACGACCTGACTATTGACGCGGCCGGGGCCGAAAAGGTAAAGTGACCGATATTTTTGCCGGAGGAAACCCCAAAATGAAGCTCCTAACACCTTTACAGGTCGGACCCTTGACCCTCAAAAACCGGGTGGTCATGCCCCCCATGCACTTGGTCTACTGCCCCGAGGGCGAAGTCACCGACCAGTTAATCGACTTTTACGCCGAAAGGGCGGCCGGGGGAACGGCCCTCTGCATTGTCGGCGGGTGCCCCATCGACGAGGTCAGCGTGATGTACGGCGCGCCCCTCTTGACCGAGGACCGTTTCGTTCCCGGCCTGGCCCGGCTGGCCGACGCGATCCACAAGGACGGCGCGCTGGCCGCGTTGCAGCTCTATCAACCCGGTAGGTACGCCTTTTCCGGCTTTCTGGGCGGCAAGCAGTCCATTTCCGCCTCCCCGGTGCGGTCCAAGTTCACCGGGGAAACGCCCCGGGAAATGACCAAGGACGACATCGCCTGGGTGCGCGGCAATTTCGCCCAGGCCGCCCGACGGACCCGGGAAGCCGGATACGACGCGGTGGAAATCCTGGGATCGGCCGGATACCTCATCAGCCAGTTTCTGTCTCCCATCACCAACTTCCGGACCGATGAATACGGCGGCCCCTTCGAAAACAGGATGCGTTTCGGCCTGGAAATCGCCGCGGCGGTCCGGGAAGCGGCCGGGCCCGGCCTGGCCGTCATCATCCGCCTGGCCGGCAACGACTTCATGCCCGGCTCCCACACCAACGAGGATTCGGCCCGGTTCGCCGTGGAATTGGAAAAAAAGGGGATCGACTGCTTCAGCATCACCGGCGGCTGGCACGAAACCAGGGTCCCCCAGATTCCCATGAACCTGCCCCGCGGCGGGTACGCCTACCTGGCCCAGGGGATAAAGGAAAAAGTCAACAAGCCGGTCATCGCCTGCAACCGGATCAATACTCCGGACACGGCCGAGAGAATACTCCGCCAGGGCCGGGCCGACCTGATCGGCGTGGGCCGCGGCCTGATCGCCGACCCGGAATGGGTCAACAAGACCGCCGAGGGCCTGGAAGACCTCATTTCCGTCTGCATCGGCTGCAATCAAGGTTGTTTCGACCATGTTTTTTCCTTGCAGCCCATCAACTGCCTGGTCAACCCCCGGGCCGGCTTCGAGGCTTCCCGCCGGATAATCCCGACCGAAACCCCTAAAAAAATCCTGGTGGCCGGAGGCGGCCCGGCCGGCCTGACCTTCGCCCGCGTCGCCGCGGCCAGGGGACATGAAGTCTCCCTGTACGAAAAAGACGAATTCCTGGGCGGCCAGATCAACATCGCCGCCGCCTTGCCGGAACGAGCGGAGTTCTTGACCCTCGTCCAGTCGGCGGCGGAACAGGCCCTGGATGCCGGGGTTTCCCTGTATTTCGGGACCGAGGTCGACCTGGAACTCATCACGGAGGAAAAACCGGACGTCGTGGTCGCCGCCACCGGCGGGCGGCCCATCCCCGCGCCCTTCCCCGGGGGGGACCTGCCCCATGTCGTCCAGGCCTGGGATATCCTGGACGAACGGGCCGACGTCGGCGAGAAGGTCGTGGTTGTCGGCGGCGGCGCCGTGGGGTGCGAAGCAGCCCTGTTCGTCGCCCGCATGGGCGCCCTGACCCCGGACGAACTCCATTTCCTGTTTGTCAACCAGGCCGAAAGCTTCGAAACCTTGACCAAACTGGCCAACAAGGGGATCAAGGACGTGACGCTGCTGGAAATGACCAAAAAAATAGGCAGCGATATCGGCCAGTCCACGGGCTGGGTCATTCGCCAGGACCTGGGACGGGCCGGAATAAACATCATGACCAACACCAAGGCCCTGGAAATCACGCCCCAAGGCGTGGTCGTGGAAAAAGACGGGGACCGGGAAACCCTTCCGGCCGACACCGTTATCCTGGCCCTGGGGACCCTTCCGGAAAACCGGCTCGCCGCGGCCCTCCGGGACAAGCACCCGCGGGTCATCGAGGCCGGGGACGCCCTGAAACCCCGCAAGGCCTACGACGCCGTGCACCAAGCCTTCACCCTGGCCTTGGAAATATAACGCCGGCGGGGCGCCCAAGCCGCGGCGCCCCCGCCCCCGGCCCCCGTGTCTTGGCCTGGACTTGGCGCCGCGACGTCGACGTGGTATTACTTGAAAAATTTTAATTTTAGAGCCGATTGCAAAACACAGGGATTTGATCCAAATCAAGGAAGGCGAAAATTTTAACCCGCGGACATACTTCAGTATTTCGAGGAGTTAAAATTGAGGCTGACGACGAGTTGGGGCAAAGACCGAAGTTTTGCAGCCGGCTCTTCATGGAGACGACCCAATGACCGCTCCCCCAACCCCGGAAAAAGTCCTGGGACTGGCAAGAGGCTTCATGGAGAGCCGCATTTTTCTGACGGCGGCCGAACTCGACCTTTTTTCCCTGCTGGCCGACCAGCCCCGAACCGCCGCCGAGGCCGCCGCCCAGGCGGGAGGTTCCTTGCGCGCCATGACCTACCTGCTCGACGCCCTCTCGGCCCTCGGTCTCCTACAAAAGGCGAAAGAAAAATATCAAACCCCGCCCGACCTCGCCCCCTGGCTCAAGGCCGATTCGCCCCAAACCGTCCTGCCCATGGTCCTGCATATGGCCGGCCTATGGAAAACATGGTCCGAGCTGACGGAAAGAGTGAAAAACAACGCCCCGCTCCCGCATCGAAAAAGGGACGAAACCCAGCTCAAGGCCTTTATCGGGGCCATGCATGTAGTCGCGGCGCCCCTGGCGGACCTGATCGTCGGCCGGCTTGATTTGTCCGGAATTAAAACAGTGTTGGACGTGGGCGGCGGTTCCGGCGCCTATGCCATGGCGTTTTTAAAAGCCGCCCCGGGTATTCGGGTCACCCTGTTCGATCTCCCGGAAGTCTTGGAACTGGCCGCCGAGAGACTCGGCCAAGCCGGCCTGTTGGACCGGGTCGACCTGGTCCGGGGAAACTTTTACCACGACAATCTCCCCCCCGGCCGCGACCTGGCCCTTCTGTCGGCCATTATTCATCAAAACAGCCCCGAACAGAACCTGGACCTTTTCCGGAAGGCCCACGACGCCCTAAAACCCGGCGGACGAATCGTCATCCGGGACCATGTCATGGCCCCCGACCGCGTCAGCCCCAAATCCGGCGCCGTTTTCGCCATTAACATGCTCGTGAACACGTCCGGGGGCGGGACCTTCACCTTCGAGGAGATTGAGGGCTGGCTTAAAGAGGCCGGCTTCGTCCGGGCCCGCCGCCTGAACGAAGGCGGGGACCGGATGGACGGCCTAGTCGAGGCCGACAAGCCCTGGTGACAAGGAGAAGCAAGTGTCGGACTACCGCAATATTTATCTGGAAAACGACGGCCCCCTGACCTATCTGGCGCTGAACCGGCCGGACAAGATGAACGCCTTGTCCGAGGAAACCATCGACGAGATGACAGCGGCCCTGAATTCCCTGGCGGCGACCCCTTCGGTCCGGGTCATAATCATTCGGGCCGAGGGCCGCCACTTTTGCGCGGGCCATGATCTAGGAGAAATGACCGGCCGGGAAATGGTCGCCTATCGCGCCATTTTCAGCAAATGCACCAAAATGATGACCCTGCTGCACCAAGTCCCCCAGCCGGTCATCGCCCAGGTTCACGGCGTGGCCACCGCGGCCGGATGTCAACTGGTCGCCGCCTGCGACCTGGCCGCGGCCGAGGAAGGGTCCAGGTTCGGGACCCCGGGGGTCAAGATCGGGTTGTTCTGTTCCACGCCCATGGTCCCCCTGTTTCGAGCCGTGGGACGCAAGAGGGCACTGGAAATGCTACTGACCGGCCGCCTGATCTCCGCCGCCGAGGCGGCGGATTGGGGCCTGATCAACCTCGCCGTCCCCTTGGACCAGTTGGCTTCCCGGACTAGGGAAATGGCCCTGGCCATCGCCGAGGCCAGCACCCTGACCGTGGCCGTCGGCAAAAAAGCCTTCCACGATCAGGCCGACCTGGCCGAGGCGGCCGCGTACGCGCTCGCGGAAAACACCATGGTCATGAACCTCGGCGCCCATGACGCCGGCGAGGGCGTCACGGCTTTTCTGGAAAAAAGGAAGCCCGTCTGGCAGGGCAAATAAAGAGACCGACCTTTTTTCCACCCCATTGAAACGGGGCGGCCGGAGTAATAAAATTGGTCCAACCGAATCGGCCCCACGCTCCGGCCGCCGAGGGCCGTCGGGCCCCCTCCCGGGCAGGAGCAACGGGAAGATCATCGTCCGTCATTCCGGTTGGGCGCCCGCCCCAACGCCTGTTGCTGAAGCCCCTTTCCCAAGGAATACCACGGGGAAGCGACGAATCGAACTTGGCCCCGTTCCTCGAGCGCCGGTAATTATCGCCCCACAAGGGGCTCGATTTTAAGGATAGTGGGAGTCCCGGTGAAAGAGGCTTGTCCGGACTTCAAGGAGGTGGATGTTTTGAATTTCAGGAAAATGACGGTCGGTCAAAGGATAAGTATTGGATTCGGAATTATTATTATTCTCCTGGCCGCCCTGGGCGGTTCCTCCTATTTCGGGATTTCCGGCATTGTCTTCAATGGCGAGCAAGTAATCGCCGGTAACAGGCTCGACGGAATTCTGGCCCAAAAAGAAGTGGACCATCTGAATTGGTCGGAAAAGGTCAGCGAGCTTTTAACCAACGACAAAGCGACCAAACTTGAAGTTCAGCTCGACTGGCGCAAATGCGGACTCGGAGAATGGTTTTACAGCGACCAACGGCGGCGGGCCGAACAACTCGTCCCAAGCCTGGCGCCGCTTTTTCAGGAACTGGAACACCCCCACCAAGCCCTGCACCAGTCCGCCGCTCGAATCAAGGCGGCCTTTCGCCGCCCCCATCCGGGTCTGTCCCTGGAATTGGCCCATCGACTAACCGACCATGTGCAATGGACGGCTAATGTTTATAAAAGCGTGGCCGTGGAGGCCGGCGGTCTGGCCTTGGCCCAAGCCAGGGTCCGGAACACGGTCGAATGCGCCTATTCCAGCCTCAAGGCCTTGGCTGAAGGGGACCCGGCCGGCGATCTGGAGGAGTCGCGTCGGCAAGCCCTGAAAAGCCTCGGCGGTTTCAGGTTCGGAGACGAAAAAAACGATGGTCTCATGGTTCTTGACAACGACGGGACCCTGTTGACCGAGCCCGATCCGACCCTGAAGGGCCGCGATCCCTCGACTTTCCAGGACGACCAGGGACGCCCCGCGCTCATGGACATGATCCGGCGGGCCCGGGAAAAAGGCGGTGGCTTCGTTCTGCTGAAACAGCCGGGCCCGGGCGGCGCGGGTCCCGAATACAAGATTATGTATTATCAACACTTCGCCCCTTGGAACTGGACCTTGGCCGCCGGGACCCTTCTGAACGCCAAAAACGAAACCCTCATGACCCGGGCCGGGGAATTCGCCTCGGGAAAACCCTTCTCCCTAAACGTCCAGATGGACCCGGCGCAGTGCGCTTTCGGTAAATTCCTCGACAGCCCCGCCACCCGGGAACTCGCGGCCAACTTCCCCGAATTCAAGGCGGCCATGGACGAGGTCAGGGGCCCCCACGAAACCCTGCACGCCTCGGCGGCCAAAATCGAGGCCCTGATAAACGATTCGAACATCCAAAAAGCCCTGGATGTGTTCGACGCCGAAACCATGCCGGCCCTGGAAAAGGTAAAAACCTGCCTAAACCGCGCCATCGCGGCCGAGGAGCGTAACCAGGACGGCTTCAACGAAGCCGCCGGGATTTACGCCGGGGAAACCATGAAGCGCTTGCGCGAGGTGCGGGCCTTGCTGCACCGGATGCGGGACGAAGTCAAGAAAAATATCATGAGCGACGAGGTCATGCTCCGGGCCGCCCATTCCACCCAGTTCATGGTGGTGGGGCTGGCGGCCGGGGCCATTCTGCTCGGTCTCGTCTTCGCCTTTTTGATCAGGCGGAGCCTGGTCCGGGAGCTGTCGCTAATGGCCGATGGAATAGGTCGGAATTCCTTCCAGGTGTCGGAAGCGTCCGACCAGGTATCGCGGGCCAGCAACCAATTGGCCGAGGGAGCGTCCGAGCAGGCCGCGTCCCTGGAGGAGACGTCCGCGTCCCTGGAAGAAATGTCATCCATGACCAGCCAAAACGCCGACCACGCCGGCAAGGCCGACCAGTTGATGCGGGAAGCCGGGTCCGTGGTGGACAAAGCCGGAAATACCATGCGGGAGATGAGATCGGCCATGCAGGAAATATCCGGCATGGGGGAAAAAATAGGGCAGATTATTAAAACGATCAATGAAATCGCTTTCCAGACCAATCTATTGGCCTTGAACGCCGCCGTGGAGGCCGCCAGGGCCGGCGAAGCCGGACAGGGTTTCGCCGTTGTCGCCGACGAAGTTCGCAACCTGGCCCAACGCGCCGCCGAGGCGGCGAAAAACACCGCCGACCTCATTGACGGGACCACCAGG
Organism: Pseudomonadota bacterium; assembly: GCA_043806915.1. Classification (GTDB taxonomy): domain Bacteria; phylum Desulfobacterota; class Desulfarculia; order Adiutricales; family JAGVGV01; genus JAZDGM01. The sequence continues at coordinate 12,500 of JAZDGM010000210.1, forward strand.
AAAATCAAGCAAGGCGGCGGGTTGGCCGAGGAAGCCGCCCAGGCGTTCGCCCAGGTTTCCGACCACGCCCGCAAGGCCGGCGCCTTGATCGGCGAAATAGCGGCCGCATCCCACGAACAGGCGGAAGGCATATCCCAGATCAGCCAAGCCGTGTCCCAATTGGACTCCGTGACCCAACAGAACGCCGCGGCGGCCGAGGAATCCTCGGCCGCGGCCGCGGAATTGAATTCGCAAGCCGAGAACCTCACCCAGTTGACCTGTCGGCTGCTGGAATTGATGGGTAACAACACAGAGACGCCCGGCGCGGCCGGCGGGCCCGGCCGCGCCGGTGTGGAACGCAACAAGACGAAGCCGACCCGGCCCTTGCTTAATCACTCCGGCCCGGCGCCAAGGGACAAGGACAAGGAAGACTCTTAGGTCCCCTCCGGAATCAAAAGCCCCCATTTAGGGGGCTTTTAATATTCAATGGGCGGGAAGCCCGAAGACCCGCCCGCTTACTTGCCCTTGTTCGCCCGACAAAATTCCAGGTATTTGCTGACCACCCGCTTCATTTCCCGGCGGGGGGCCACCTCGTGAATGCCGCGAATATCCTGGTAATAGTTCAGGTGTTCGAAAATATGCCCGGAACGCTGGTGCAGGGCCGCCGCCCGGATGGAATCCTCGTCCACGGGAAAGCCCCGCGATTTCATCACGCGGGGGCCGGAAAAGATCACCATGGCTTCCGGCTCGGCGAGGATGACGTCTCCCAGGGCCGCGTAGCTGGCGATGGCGCCGCCGGTGGACGGATCGCCCAGGATCGAGATAAAGGGCAGGCCGTGTCGTTTTAGCCTTTCGACGGCCGCCACGGTTTTCACCATCTGCATCAAGGCCAGGGTCCCTTCCCAGAGCCTGGCGCCGCCGGAACAGCAGAGGCTCACCACCGGCAACCGCCGGGCGATGGCGTAGTCAATGACCCGGTGGAACTTTTCTCCGAAAACCACGCCCATGGTCCCGCCGGAAAAATAGAATTCACAGATGGCCAATACGGCCGGACTGCCGAATACCTGCGCTTCTCCGGTCACCAGGGATTCCCGAAAATGAGCCCGGCGGCCTTGCTGGGCCAGGAATTTCCGGTATTCCCTGGTCATCAGCTCGGCGGGCAGAAGCTCCTTGGCCGACAAGGTCCGATATAGCTCGTGAAAGGAATCCGTATCGGACAGGCAGTTGATCCACCCCAAGGCGCCCATGACCCGGCTGCGGCCGCAGTTGGGGCAGACATGAAAATTGGCCTGGTATTCCTTGAGGGGCAGAACATGACCGCAGCCGGATTCCGATTCGCCCTTGGTGTTGGTTTCCCCGCATTTTATATGCTCCTCGGGCGGGACGTCCAGGAAGTGCCCTTCCCGGTAGTCGAACCGAACCTGCAAGGCGGAATCGTCCGGGATAAAAGTCTTGATATCCGGCGGCGGCTGGTTTTCCGTCTTTTTCTTGAGGGGGGTTTTACTAAACAACTGCCTGAAAACACTGGGCTTCTGCTTGGTCAAACCCGAGAAGGACTCGGCCCTGGTCATGCGTTCTTCCAGCAGCCGGCTGCACTTGATCCTGGACAGTTCCTTGATGGTCTTTTCCAAGTACGATTTGATGGGCTCCGCGAAACCGTCCACATCGCCGACGTCGTGGGGCGAGGGGAGTATTTGGTCAATGACCTTGAGGGCCTTCAGTTCCGGAGCGGTGGGCTTCAAAATGTCCAGGGCGTCCCCGATCCGCTTGGGGTCCCGGAAAATAATGGCCGCCATGCTTTCCGGGGGGGCCGTGGCGTAGAGCGCGTCGTCCATCATGGCCCGGCGGTCGGCGTATTGGATAGCCAGGGCGCCGCCGCTGCCGCCCTCGCCTAAAACAATGGAAATACTGGGCAGGGGGAGCTTGAGGAACGACTTGATCAGGCGGGCGATGAAAAAAGCCTGGAACTCCCGGGCCGATTCCATGGAGATGTCCGCGCCGTAGGTGTCGACAAAGGTGATCAGGAAGGAGTTAGGATGCCCCTCCCCGATCTCCCGGCCAAGAAACCGAAGAATGTGGGAATGCTCCTCCGAGGTCAGCATGCCGTAGTTAAGTTTGTCCAGGTCGGCCCTGGTCCGGAAGTTTTCCAGCTTGGGTTTCTGCTGGGCCACGATAAAAAGTCGTTTTTCCCATCTGTCGGCCTCGCCCAAAATTAGAGACCCCCGATAGGGGGGGTGTTGCCGAAAATGCGGAAAAATAGTCTTGATTACATCGCCCGCCCGGGGGCGGTGGGGCGATCTGGTTCGACGTTTAAACATGTCCAATAAGTCGATATTGCTCATAGAGCCTCTCTTTCGCCGAGATGGGCCCAAAAATAAGCCTGGTTGAGCCGCTTGTGATAAACCATGATTATAGAGTCAGGCTTTTTTCGTGTCAAGGCGAGCGGTCCCCACGCCCGCCCCCCCGGGCCGAAACCCTGGTTTAGCGTCGAATCGTTTTTGAAGGATCGCAATAATTCCGGTTTGACCCACTTGGATGCGGATTAAGACGGCCTCCCGCTATTTTAAAAAGACCAGGCTCAAGGCCGGCCAGTAGGTGATCACCAGCACCGCGAAAAGCAGGACGAACATAAAGGGCGCCGAGGCCCGGTAAAGCTCGGTCACCGGCTTATCGAAACGATAACTGGCGATGAACAGGTTCATGCCGACCGGGGGGGTAAAGTAACCGATCTGCATATTGGCCAGGAAGATCACCCCCAGGTGCACCGGGTCGATGCCATAGCTGACCGCCACGGGCAGGATAAGGGGGACCATGATGACCAGGGCGGAAAAAATATCCAGGATGGCTCCCAGAACCAACAGCAGGATATTGAGCAGGATAAGGAACACAAACTTGCTGGTCACGCGCGCCTGCATGATCTCGAAAAGCTTCATGGGGACCTGGACGTCGATCAGGAAATTGGTGAAGGCCAGGGCCACTCCCAGAATGAGCAAAACCCCTCCCACCATGACCATGGAATCGCGAAGCACGGCGGGAAGCTTGGACGGCTTGATTTCCTTGTATACAAAAACCTCGACGATCACCACGTACAAGGCCGTGACCGCCGCCGCCTCGGAAATGGCGAAGTATCCGCCGTATATTCCGGCCAAAAGAAAAATGGGCAGGGGAATCTCCCAGATGGCTTCCCGGACCGCGGACTTGGCCTCGGGCCAGGAAAACCCGGTCAGCGGCAAGGGGGAGTTCCGGTTGGTCCAGAGGCTGTAGATCGACAGGACGGCCACCATGAGCAGGCCCGGCAGAATTCCGGCCAGGAACAAGCCGGTGATGGTCACACTCCGCCCCACGTCCATCTGCTGGGCGATGATGCCGTAGATAATCAAGGGGACCGAGGGAGGAAAAAGCAGTCCCAGGCTTCCGGAAGTCGTCACCAACCCCAGGCTGAAATCCTTCTTGTAACCCGATTCCACCAAGGCCGGGTAGAGCAAGGCCCCCAAGGCCACGATGGTCACTCCGGACGCCCCGGTAAAGGCCGTGAACAAGGCGCAGGTCACGAAACTGACAATGGCCAGGCCGTTGGGCATCCAGCCGAGGAAGGCCTTGGTCAGGCGCACCAGGCGCCTGCTGGTGTTGGTTTCCCCCAGGATGTAGCCGGCGGTGGTGAACAAGGGCAAGGCCAGGAGGATCGGCGTGTCCGCGATGCGGTACAACTCGATGGCCACGGCCATGAGGTCGACGCCGGAATAATGAAAACCCAGCATGGCCCCGGCCACGATGACGGCGAACAGGGGCATGCCGAACAGGGCCAGGACGATCAGGAGGAATATCGGAATATAGGAGGTCACAAGCTTGGCCTGAAGGTCCGGTTAAGGTTTTTGAGGGACAGCACGAGATATCTGAGCCCGATCACCGCAAACCCCAAGGGGATGATCGATTCGCAGACCCAGGTCGGGACCTTGCCGAAGGCGATAAAGCCGTCGGCGTATTCCAGCTTGATGAACCGGAGGCTGTGGTACAAGACCACGCCGCAGACAATGGCCGCGCAGAACTCGACCACGGCCGTGCAGGCGGTCCTGGCCCGGCCGGGCAGGTACCTGGTAACGACATCGATGTTTATGTGCTTGCCCTGGCGGCTGCCGATCATGGCCCCGATCAGGCATAGCCACAAGACAAGTTGCCTGACTAGGGCGTCTCCCCAAACAAACCCGCCGTCCAGAATGTTCCGGAAGACGATCTGGCCCACGGCCAGTCCGATCATGAGCAGGAGGAGCCCCACCAGGAGACCGTCCTCGACCAGGTTTATCCAGGTCGAGGCCCGGTTCAAAAAACCGTCGGTGGTCTTATTTTCCGGCATCGGGGTGGGCTTTGCGGTATTCATCGATGGTGTTGAGCAACCGCTCGATGATATCCCGATGAAAGCGTCCGGACTTGATCAAATCCTCCGTGGTGGTGGCCCCCATCCGGCGCCATTCGGCCAGGACGTCCCCTTCCGGTCGGATAAACTGGATGCCCTGGTTCTTCAGGGCCTCCAGGGCCCGGGAATTGCTCTCCATGTTTTCCTTGTCGATTTCCTTGAACCAGCGGCCCATGATCTCCCGGACCACCGGACGGTCCGCGGGGTCGATTTTCCGGTAGGCTTCCTCGGTGATCATAAAGGTGGCGTAAATGTAGATTATGGGCACTTCGGTGAGGTATTTAAGCTGGGTGTGCCACTGCAGGGCCACCGCTCCTATGGGCGAAACGCCCACGGTGTCGATCAGGCCGGTCTGGAGGCCGGTGCGGACGTCGGCCATGGAGAGCGGAATCGGGGTGACGCCGATGGCCTGGGCGGCCTTCAAGGCCAGATTATCCTGGTCCGGAATCCAGACCTTTTGCTTGGTCAGGTCCGAGACGCTCCGAATCGGGGCCTTGGACATCAGAAAGGCGAATCCGCCGTCGGCCATGCCGAAGGAGATGATGCCCCCTTTTTCCAGGCCGTCCACCAGCAACTGGTCCATCCGTTCCCTGACGTAGGCGACTTCGTTGAAATTGTTGAATATCAGGGGCAGGCTGAACACCTGCACATCCGAATAAAAACCCGCCAAGGCGCCGGTCATGATGGCCCCGCCATGCAGTTGGCCGATCCGCATCTTCCGCAGCATGGTCTGGTCGTCGCCCATGACCCCGCCGGGGTAGTACTTGAACTGAACCCGTCCTTCCGTTTTTTTGAAAACCTCATCGGCCCCCTGTTCCATCTTCTTCATCCAGGAAGAACCGGACGGGGAGAGGGTCCCTATCTTCAGGACCAAGGCCTGGGCCGATTCGGCCCCCAGGGCCGCCATAAAAACCAGGACAAGCAATGTCCGGACAAAGAACCGCGTTGACATGAAGTCGCTCCTCATTTTCTGGGGTCTAGGTCAAACCATTAAAAGAAATCATCGGCGCCGTCTAAAAGCTCCCGAGCCTGAACCTTGGCGTAGGTATTGCTCAAGGTGTATCCCGGAACCTCGGCCGGAGCGTCCAGGACCTCCCGCAGCAGCTTGTCGTGGAGGTCCCGGTCGAACATCAACCGGGCGTACTGCTTGGCGTACAAGACCTTGGCCATCAGGTTCCTTCCGCCCGACAGTTCAACGGCCCGTTCGAAATGCCGGCGGCCCTCCTCGGGCCTCCCCCCCAGCGCCGGCGGCAGGAAAGTCGACAGGGCGCCCAAATACAGGTGGGCGGCCCCATCCTGGTAGGGTTCATCAAGTTCGATGACCCTGGTCATGATCTCTTCCACCCGGGCGATCTGGGCCACGGCGTTCATATCGTCGGCGTGAGTCTGAATCCAACCGGCCCAGGCGCTTCCCAAGGCCAGGAGAACGGGGACGTCATCCTTGTCCATGCCCTCGATAACCTTGGAAAAAGACTCAAAATCCATGGTCTGGAGCGCGCAGGCTTCATCGTTGCGCAAGCAGGCCGCCCTGAGTCCGTATTTCAGGGCCTTCCCGGTCATCCCGGCCGCCCGGGCCTCGTCCTTCACGAAGACCGAGGCGTAGGTCCCGTTCAAGGACGCCGCGGCCCGGAGCAGGCTTTCGTTTTCCGGGTCGGATTCCAGCAGGCCGTCGATCAGCAGCAGGTAGGCCGGCCCGCCGTCATGGACTGTTTCCAGGTCGTTGCTGTCGGAAATGGCCTTGGACAGGTTCCCCGCCAGGTTGCCGGCGGCCGAGGAAACCAGCCCGGAACACCCCGAGGCGGACAACAGAAGAATCACGATGAAAAACGCCGGGCCGGGCCGCATCCTTGAAATTAGTCCCCGGACTTCGTCAAACATGTTACTCCCGCCTGTTTTTTTTTAAAAATTTGGTAATTGTCGAGTACGTTAAATAACATGAAGGTCCAACCCCCGTCAATCTTCCCCAAAAACAAAAAGACCTTGTCCCGCTTTATATAACCCGCGAAAGCCACTCATGCAACGGCATCATGTTTTGGAAATGGTTGAAGCAAAAATCCACCAGGCTTTCCGAAAATACCTCGCGCGGGGGACAATCCGTCCCGACATACAGACCATTATGAAGCAGCAGCTCCGGATCGATTGCGGCCCCGCCGTAACCCCGGGGGGTTTTCTTGTAATGCTTGCCGCCTAAAACGTACGAACCGCTCGACCTGACCTTTTCCAAGGCCCGGACCAGGGCCGGGCCGGACTGGGGGTCCGTCGCGGCTCGGCGATAGGCCTCGAGAACGTCGCCGGGAAAAACATACATGCCGCCGCCAAGCCGGAACAGGCCTGGTTCCAGGTGGAAATAGAACCCCGGGCATTCCATCCGGGGACGCGGGCCTTCCCAGAACCAGACGGCCAGATGGGTCTTGTACGGGGTTTTATCCCGGGAAAAACGGGTGTCCCGAAAAATCCGGAACAGGCTTTTGTTCACCCGGGGATCGGCCTGGAGGCCGGGGCGCGTCTTTTTAAGTTTTTCACCCAGGGCCGCCACGAATTCCCGGGCCGGGGCCAAAACATGGTCTTGATATTCGCTCCGATGTTCCTCGAACCAGGTTTTATTGTTGTTAAGTGAAAGCTCGGTGAAAAAATCGAGACATTTGGTCGTAAAACCCATAAATTCGGTCAATACCGCTCCTCCTCCTCGCCCGCGGATTTTATAACGCGCTCCCGGCGGCTCATCAGGCGAACCCGCCCGTCAGCCGGAACGCCTCGGCCGTTTCCGATTGAAGCGGATCGGCCAGGACCAATGACAGCCCGGCCCCGGCCGCCATGGTCAAGCAGGTGGTCTCCAGGCTGATGGGAATCCGGCCCCGCAGTCCGCTCCGGAGATTGGAAAGACCCACCATGGCGCGGGCTTCCTCGCCCAAAAAGGCGCCGGAAGAAAACAGACGAATGGCCTTGAGGCACTGACCGACCTTGAAATAAGCGTCCGGCTCCCCGAGGTTGGGCAACAGCGGGTCATAGATAAGCCTGTCCGGGGCCAGTCCCGCGGCCAGGCAGTGTTCGCGCAGTTCCAGGGCCAGGGCCAGCTTTTCCTCCATGGCGCCGGGCGCGACGCTGTTTTCGTTCATGAGCAGCAGCACCAAGTCGGCGCCGGACGAAGCGGCCAGGGGCAGAATCTCCCCAATTTTCCGTTGATCCAGGGATAACCCGTTGATGATCGGCGTTTTTCGAGCCGCGGCGAGCCCGCGGGCCAGGACCCGGGCGAAGGGGCTGTCCAGGATCAGGGGCAGGCTGGAAACCGCCTCGACGGTTTCCACCAGAAAAGCCATGCGGTCCTCGTTTTTGGAGGATAGATACCCGGGATTGAGATCGAGATACTGGGCGCCGGCCCGCTCGGACCGAACCGCGAGCTCCCGGATCGGTTGGGGGTCGAATTCGGCCAAGGCCTGGGCGACCCTGGGGTTGTTGGCCTGAATGCAATCAGCCGCCAAAAACATGCCTGCCGTCTCGCCTTTCCGCGCGAATCAAGGACGGTTGATCAAACCGGCCACGTACGCCGCGCCGAAGCCGTTGTCGATATTGACCACCGACACCCCGGAAGCGCAGGAATTGAGCATTCCCAACAGGGCGGCCACGCCTCCGAAGCTGGCCCCATACCCCACGCTGGTGGGCACGGCGATGACGGGCCGTTCCACCAGCCCTCCCACGACCGAGGGCAAGGCGCCTTCCATGCCGGCCACGACGATCAGGACCGAGGCCTTGCGTAGAAGGTCCAGGCGGCTTAGCAGCCGGTGTATGCCGGCCACTCCGACATCGTAGAGCCGGTCGACTTCGTGCCCCATGAATTCCGCGGTGATCCGGGCCTCCTCCGCCGTGGGCAGATCGCTGGTGCCGGCGGAAACCACCATGATCCGGCCCCGGCCCGGGACCTTATACGGACGACGTATCAGGGTCAGGCACCCGGCCCTTTCGTGGAAGACGGCCTCGGGAAAAGAGTCCGTAATCGCGGCGGCGGACCCAGGCGCCAACCGGGTGACCAGCACATTGTCCCCTTCCGCCAGCAGCCGTTCCATGATGGCCATGATCTCCCCGGGGGTTTTGCCTTGTCCGAAAATCACTTCCGGGACGCCCTGGCGCAAGGTCCGATGGTGGTCCACGGCGGCGAAATCCAGGTCCTCGAAGGGGAGGTTCTTGAGTTTTTCCAGGGCGGCTTCACTGGAAAGACTTCCCGCGGCCACGTTGTCCAGAAGTTTTTTTATCCTAGCGACTTCCATGAAAACTCCCGGGAACGGGCGCCGCCTCTCGGCTCGGCCTCCGCCCCTTTTTATTGAACATGCCGGCGAGCGCCTTCCCCCTAGCCTGGGTTTGGCGCGCGACATAATAATAAGGTTCACTTCCTCTCGCGGGGAAAATTCCCCGCCGCCGGGCCGGAACCAAGCGCCGTCCCCGCGGGCCCGTGAACCAAGGCGTCCGCCCGAAACAGGGGCGCCTTTTTCAGCGGTCCCATCTATGTTAATATGCGCCGGGTCTTTTGGGAACCCCAAGGAAAAGGTCCGGCGCCATTATGCCGCCTTTTTCAACCGCAAGGAGGAAAAATGAAGAAGTTATTTTTCATGTCGCTGCTGTTGCTGACCATCCTTTCGGCGTCCTGCCTGGCCGCCGGTCCGGCCCGGGCCGACGAATACACGCCCGAGGAAATTAAAAAAGAGGCCCGCGAACTGGGCCGCCGCCTGGAGATGCCTCCCGACAAGCTGGCCGAAATGTTGAAAGTCCTGGGCGCCGCCCTGTCCGACCCTTGGTACAAACAGGCCTCCCAAAGCATGCCCACCTCGGCCGTTTTCGTCTTCATGGCCGGCGAAGGCGGGGTCGTGGTCAAATTCATGACCGGTCAAGGCTTGATCAGTTTCAAAAACGGTCGACTGGACGCTCCGCTTTTTATCAGAAGCTGGAGCGCCGGGCTTCAGGCCGGCGGCGCGGCCCAGTACGGCGTCGGCCTGGTGATGGGCCTAACCCGGGAAGAGAACCTCGGCGGCGATTACACCGGCGGTTTCACCAAGGCCGTGGCCGGAGACGAGGCCACGCCCAACGGCAGCGTCTTCAGCCAAAGCGACCCGATAACGGGTTTCGCCGACCATCTGGTTTATATCATCTCCTCGGCCCGGGGCTTCTACGCGGGCGTTGGAGGCGCCAAGGTCACCATAACCCCGAACTGGTGAACATCCCGGCGCCGTCCTGGCGCCCCCGTCAGGGTTCGGAAAAAAAAAGACCGGGACGTCGTCCGGACCGGGCCCTGGCATGGACCGGCCCGGACGCCCCGCCGGGACTCATTTTCTATTTTTTTGGACAAATTCGGCCAGGGTCGACAAGGACCGCAATACCATTCTGGCGTTGTCCCGGTCGGCTATCCGCGCCCCGTAATCCCTTTGCAGGGCGACGATGATTTCGAGTGAATCGACTGAATCCAGCCCCAGCGGCGATTCCTCGCCAAAAAGGGGGTCGTCCGGGCCGACGACGTCCCTGGGGGTGTCTTCCAGATCGCATGATTTAAAAACCAGTTCCTTCAATTCTTCAATAAGGTCCAAAACCATTCACCTTTCCCGAATTCGACCCGGCCGCGCGGCCCCCCTCTCTGTCCGCTCACCGGGGAGAAAAAAAACTCCTGGCTTTCCAGGCCGAAACCATAAGACATATCATGGCGAAAGCCAATAATAAAAGGCAATACTTCCAAACGTCGACGAACCCTCCGCCCTTGACGAAAAGTTCGTTGAAAGCCTCCGCCCCCCATCCCAGGGGCGAAAGTAGGCCGGCTATCCGCAAGGCCTGGGGCATGATGAAGGAAGGCGCCATGATCCCGCCCACGGCGGATGAAATCACGATTCCGACCGCCGAAAAAATAGCCGCTTTTTCCGGAGCGGAAAACAAGGCGCCCACCATGAGACCGAAGCCGGTCGCCGCCAGGGCCGCCGCCAGGGCGGTCAGGGCCGCCGCGCCCGGGCTGGGTCCGGTTTGGAGGACCGGCAGGCCGAACAAGGGCAGCACGAAAAAACCCATCAACAGCAACAGACCGAACTGCGCGAAGCAGACGGTGAGAAAAAAAAGTATCCGCCCCAGGACCATCTTCCACAACGGCGCGGACATGGTCATCAAGCGGGCCAGGGTGCCGTCGTTCCGCTCCCTAATAATACCTCCGGACAGCGGAATGGCAATAAAAAACATGGCGAACAAGGTCCAGGCCGGAACGTTGTGCTGGACCGAGACGAACAAAAGCAGGCTTTCTTCCCGGGACGGCCAGGCCTCGATCCCCAGCAGGCCCCCCGGCGGGGGAGTGTATTCCTCGCCCAGCTCGCCCAGGATATAATCCCCCTTACCCTGGAGCCGGGCCGGCAGTATCTTTCGGATTCGGGACAGCACCGCGTTTAGTATCATCTCCACTTCCAGGGTGTGGGAAGCCAGGGTGATTTTCTCCACAAAGGCCTCCCGGAGCGGCCCCTTGAGGTCCGGCCCCAGCAAAAGCTTCACCGACGCGGCGACCGGACCGGGCTTGGCCGGTTGCTCGGCCAGGATGGCCGCCACGATCTCATCGGCCCGTCGGATCACCGCCGCGGAGGCTCCCGGCGGGACCACCACCGCGAACCGATAATCACCCGCCGCCAGGGCCTGCTTGACCGTTTCCTCGGTCAGGTCCCGGCCGTCCAACCGGGTCAGTAATTTCGCTCCGGGCGCGCCGGCCAGGCCCTTTTTCAATTCGAGGCCCAAGGGCCCCTGGTCCCGGTCCAGAAAAAGGACTTCCAAGCCCGAGGCGTTGGAGGCGTTCCAGGCGCTGTCCTGCACCAGGGACATGACCGCCACCAGGCAGACCGGCATTAACAGCAAGATGGCCAGGCCGCTTCTATCCCGAACGAAGAGAATAAATTCCTTGTAATATGAAGCTATTATTGTAGTCATTCCTGGCTCAGTCCCTCAAGCGGCGTCCGGTGAGGGCCAAAAAGACTTCTTCCAGATTCCGGTTTTCCGGATGGCGGGCGAATAATTCGTCCTTGGCCCCTTGTTCCAGGACCCGACCCTGGTCCAGGATGGCGATGCGATTGCACAAGCGCTGAATCTCTTCCATGTAGTGACCGGTATAGAGCAGGGTCGTTCCCTGTCGGTTCAAGGCGGCCAGGAGTTCCAGGATGGCGTTGCGGGATTGGACGTCGACGCCCGCGGTCGGTTCGTCGAGAATCAGGAGTCTCGGTCGGGCCAGCAAGCCCACGGCCAGGTTGATCCGCCTTTTCATTCCTCCGGAAAAAGTCGCGACCTTCCGGTCGCCGCTTTCGGCCAGGCCGAACTCATCAAGGAGCTCGGCCGCCCGGTCCCGGGCCAGTCGACCGGAAAGCCCCATCATCTTGCCGAAAAAAACCAGGTTTTCCCGGGCGGTCAGGCCCTGGTACAGGGCGACGTCCTGGGGGACCAATCCGAAAAGACTTTTAAATTCCCGGCCTCCCCGGGAAGCGTCACGGCCGTAAACGAAGGCCCGGCCCGAGGTTGGCCGCATCAGCCCGCACAAAACGGATATGGCCGTGGTTTTGCCCGCGCCGTTCGGCCCCAGGAGGCCGAAACAGTCCCCTTCCTCCACGTCCAGATCGAGTCCGTCCAGGGCGGGTCGTCTTTCCCGGCCATGGATTTTGGTCAGGGCCCGAAATTCGACGGCCTTCATCCGCAAGCCGCCTAGAAACCGGCCTGGCGCAGGGACTGGAAAATCCCGGCCTCCAGTTCCCCGCATTCCAGAAGGGCCTGGCCCACCTCGGCGAACTTTTCCCGTTCCTCGCTCCGCCGCTTGATGATCCGGGCCGATTTCAGGGCGAACATCCGCCAGGCGTCCCCCACCAGGGTCATCCGCCCGGATATGTCGGTCAATTCCGGCTTGTTCAGAACATCGGCGGCCTCGGCCAAAAACGAAGCGAAAATAAAGCGGAATCCCGCCCCGCCGGTGCCGACTTCCTCCTGCATCCGGATTATATTGGCCAGTATCTGACGCGCCATGTCGGGCCCCAACTTGTCCGGCCACTCGGGGATCAACCCGGCCAAATGCCGGATGGCCCGCAAGCCGGTGACATTGGGGTTGCGCATGGTCATGTTCCTGATGGCGATCTTGATGCCCTTGCGGACCGGCTTGACCAGGTCGGGATGAAGCGGGACCCGGGTGGGGTAATACATCAACCCCTTGGGAAAAAGGGGGCCCTGGGCGTAGCGGGCCTTGACCAGGTCCGCGGCGGATATTTCCACGGGCACGTCCAACGAGGGGTCGCTGACCAGGTAGGAGTTTCCGTTCCGGCCGATCACGACGATATTGTGCCCGTTGAAATGAAACCTCATCAGGGGCGGGAAATAGGGCAGCCAGTAGACTCCCACCTGGCAGGCGACGGGGTAGCCTTGGTCCAGGGCCTTGTCCAGGGCCGACATGGACGCCTCGGGCTTCCTGAAACGCTGGAATTTAAATTTGACGCCCAGGCCCTTGCAGACGCGTTTTATTATCTGGCCCGGCATGTTCCGATAAAAAGTAACGGGCATGCCGTACATTTTTTTAAAGGAAAGGTGAACAAAAGCCAATCCGCCGCCGATCCCGAACAGCAGGGCCTCGCTGAGGTCCAGGCCTTGGTGGTTCATAAGATTGGATGTGGCCCCGGTCTCGCAATGGGCGGCGTGGCGGTGCTCGAACTCGATCAACATCAATGATCTCCCAACACGTTATTCCACCGGAATTTGTTTTAGTTCGTCCACGGTGATTCCGAACAGGTCCGCGTATTTTTTCAGGATTTCGTCGGGTAAGCGGTCGAAGACCCTGGGCTTGAGGTGCCGACGAACCCGCCACCGCGACAGGCCGACATACCGGCCCAGTATCTTGGGGTCCATCTGGCGCCGTTGCATATGAAAAGCCAGGGGGCTCGCTTTCCCGGCCTTCACTTGCGCCAGGATTTCACGCTCCTTGGCCAAGAGCGGCTCCCAGGCGATGCTGTTGGCCAGGGTGACCACGTCCCAACCCTTGGACGGCGCCCGAACATACTTGCCGTTCTCGTCCACGGCGTACTGGATGATGTTCCAACGCCCGTAAACGCTGTCGTCCTGGGGAACATCCTTCTTTTTCATGATTCTCTCCCGCGAAAGTCCCTTAAGCCCCCCGGCGTCACGCCGCCGGCCCCCCGCCGGCGCCACCGACCCAGGGCGGAATTAGTCGAAGCGGTCCAGGCGGCGGCAAGCTTTCCATATATGATGAAAACGGGCGCCGGGTCAAACTATTTTTGAATCGCCCCGGCCGGGCGCCTCATCCCAAGCGGCGACTGCCGTCAGGGTGAGCAAGAAACCTCCGGCCTTTTGCATTCGAAATTCGCATCATCAAACATTAAGTCGCTTATGCCCCAACCAGTTCACCGGCTTAATCAATCAAGACCCCCGGTTCATCCCGGAGTCATGACCGCCGGACCGCAACCGGTCGCCGCTCGTCAAAAACCGCCCCCAACCACGACGGCGCCGCGCGCCGAATCCTATTTTTGTCATCCCCAGGCGTCCCGGCTGTTAGCGGCCGGTTGAAAAAGTAAGGAAAAATGAGATAAAATCAAATAAGAATGGATGTCTTTGCAAAAAGTATTTCGGGGCGTGAAACCGCCGAAGGCGGGTTCTCCGGAAAAAGAGCCGGGGGTCGCCGGGGGCGCCGGCGCTGTCTTCCCGGTTTCCCGCCGAACCTGTCCATTAAGACAGTCCCCCCAAAAGCCCCCCTCACCCCGCCCTCTCCCCCCATGAATGGGTGGAGAGGGAGAAAAATTGTTCCGGGCTTGTTTCTGTCAGCGGCCATCTGATAATGCCTTAAACTTGGCCATCTGAAATAGTATTGTTCCTTTCTTTTTCAATTAAAAAAATTGACTACTTCATTTTTCTTCTTTTCGATTTCTTGTGGGCGTGGCCCCTTGTCTCCTTGTCATCGGGCAGGGAGGGCTAACCGATGGCCAAATGGTTTCGCGGGAGGCTTATTTCAAAGACATCCAATATCCGCTGGTTCCCAAGCTCTAGCTTGGGAACCCGAGAAGGGGAAGCTCTAGCTTCCCCACTTTATCCTGAAAGCAGCCATGGGAAATCAACGCGGCGGTGGAGATATCGATATTAGTCGGTTTGAAATATCATCCGTCTCGTTGAACCCATGCCTGAAGGCTCGCCGGGCAAGGTCTATCCCCTGGCCGGCGATTA
>JAZDGM010000211.1:0-2623 GCA_043806915.1 Pseudomonadota bacterium
GCGAGCCTTCAGGCATGGGTTCAACGAGACGGATGAAATTTCAAACCGACTAATATCGATACCTTCACCGCCGCCCTACGACTACGGAATGGAAACGCCGCGTTGATTCCCCGTGGTTGCTTTCCGGATAAAGTGGGGAAGATAGAGCTTCCCCTTCTCGGGTTCCCAAGCTAGAGCTTGGGAACCAGCGGATATTGGGGGTCTTTTTAAAAAGTCTCCGCGGAACCATTTGGCCATCGTTTAGCCCTCCCTGCCCGATGACAAGGATACAAGGGGCCACGCCGACAAGAAATCGAAAAGCAGAAAAATGAAGTAGTCAATTTTTTTTTAACTAAAAAAGAAAGGAACAATACAATTTCAGATGGCCAGGTTTTAGGCATTATCAGATGGCCGCTGACAACAAGCAACCTGGTAGCGACAAGATGTGACCTTAAAATAGGAAACCGGCCGATGGTAGTCTGTTCGGAAGTAAAGAAGGCCGCGGCGCCCCAGCGAGTCTTCGTCAAGGTCCCGCCCGGGACCAGGGACGGCTCCCGCCCGCGCCTTCGGACCATGGGCCGTCGCGGCCGGAACGACCAAAACGGATACTTGTTCCCGCACATTTAAATAACGGACCGCTGACCCCGAACCAGGTCGGAACCGCGTCGCTGCCCACCTCTCCCCCAAGGCGATAACCCGGCCGGGGCCGGGCTGCCGTGGCCGGCGTCGAAACCTTCCTAAATTGGCTCTCCGGTCGTTTTTATCAACCTAGCAGTGCCAACGAAGCGGATTTTCCCCCTTTCGCCCGCGATTCTTGCTATCATAACCCAGGCCTGGAGTATCAAGATGGGACCAAGGAGGCGGCCCAGCTTGTTTTTACTGACTTATCCGACAACTCCCGGTCGCGCGGTTTCTCCCTTGTCGTGAAGGAAGGAATTGAAATCGCCGCCGCTGTTCGCCGTCGACGGCGATCCGGTCGTCACCCCGGGGGAGACGTATGTGGGCAAACCGATCGCTCCGGCCATTATTCCCGGATGACAGGGCGGAAAATATGTCACGGATAAACATTATGGTCGTCGAGGACGAGGTCTTAATCGGCCGCGACACCCAAAACAAACTGCAATCCCTGGGATACGAAGTCTGCGCGGTCGTCCGGCATGGAGAAATGGTCCTGGACGCCGCCTCGGCCCACCATCCCGACTTGATTCTCATGGATATCGGGCTAATGGGGGCCATGGACGGCGTGGAAGCGGCCCGCTTGGTCCGGGAACGCCTGGCCATACCGGTTGTTTTTCTAACCGCCCACGCGGACGAGGCCACCTTGAACAGGGCCAAGACGGTCGAGTCCCTGGGGTTCATCAAGAAGCCCGCGTCCAGGGAAGACCTGCGTATTCACGCCGAAATGGCCCTCCATATTTCAGCCATGGAAGCCAGGCTCAAGCAGAGCGAGGAAAAATTCCGCTTCCTCGCCGAGAACATGGGCGACATCGTCTGGACCCTCGATCGGGATTTACGAACGACTTATGTGAGCCCCTCCATTGTCAAGATACTAGGGTTTACTCCCGAACAACGAAAAGCCCAGACGCTGGAACAGATGGTCGCCCCGGATTCGCTCCTGAGGATCACAACCTTGTTCGCGGATGAACTGGCCCGGGACGCCGCCGCGGATATCGATCCGGAAAGATTTGCCCAAATCGAGATCGAGTATTTTCACGCCGACGGCCGCGTGGTCTGGATGGAAAACGGCGTGAAGGCCATCCGGGACAAGTCCGGAGCGATCACGGGAGTATATGGGGTTTCCCGCGATATCACGGCACGCAAGCGCGCCGAGGAAGCCCTGCGACAGAGCGAGGAAAAATACCGCCACCTGTTCGAAAATTCCCCCGTCGGCCTAGGCGTCTTCAGCCGGGAAGGGAACATCATCGCCTGCAACGGCGCCATGTTGCGGCAGGGCGGGTATTCCGGGGACGACTCCGTTTATTCCTCCAACATTATCGATTTTTTTTATGACGGCGTTGAGAGGGACGGCGTCCTGGAAAAATTGAGACGGCAAGGATTCCTCGACGAGGAAGAAGTCCGGTTCAAGCACAAGGACGGCCCCCCCCATCACGCCTTGGTCAGCCTCAACCCGATTATAATAAATAACCAAAAGTGTTGGCTGGCCATGGCCCAGGACATATCCGAGAGAAAAAAAGCCGAGAGGGAAAGGGAAAACCTGATCCAGCGCCTGCAAACCGCCCTGGAGGAAGTCAAGACTCTCAGCGGTTTTATTCCTATTTGCGCCAGTTGCAAAAAAATCAGGGATGACGAGGGCTATTGGCAAAAAATTGAAAAATACATAGAAGACCGATCCAAGGCTCAATTTTCCCACGGCATCTGCCCGGATTGCCTCCGGAAGCTCTACCCCGACGTCGCCGGCGCCATCCTGGATAAAAATAAGCCCCTGGCCGGGAAATGACTACGCTGTCGAGCCAATTGCAAAACAAGGATATTTGATCTTTATAAGCCTTGCGGCTGGTCATGTTCGGCTTCGCCGAAAATGACCTGGGTGAAGCCTTGCGGCTGGTCATGTTCGGCTTCGCCGAAAATGACCTGGGTGAAGCCTTGCGGCTGGTCATGTTCGGCTTCGCCGAAAATGACCTGG
>JAZDGM010000212.1:0-26695 GCA_043806915.1 Pseudomonadota bacterium
CTCTACAGATCAAAAAATAACGTGATTTCCGGAGGTTGGGTTGAGCCGTAGGCGAAACTCAACATCTTGGCCGGCCCCGTCGGCCCGGGTGAACCAAGGACTCCCCCCCTCGCCCCATCCCCGTGGGGGCGAGGGAGATAATTGTCCGGCCCGGCCTCGCCTCCGTTTGGGGCAAGGTATTGTCTTTCAGAATAAAAGGAACAAAACAGAAGTGATTGTTCTCCCTCTCCACCCATTCATGGGGGGAGAGGGCTGGGGTGAGGGGGGCTTTAAGTTAGCAAGGACATCCATATTTCTAGAGTGGGGAAGCCGGCGAAGCTTCGCCTCAAACCGTCAAGTAAAAACTTGATCTGTTTGTAAAGAAGTCAAGGCATATAGGTGTCTGGAGCTTCCCTGGCCGAGGTTCCCAAGCTAGAGAGACCGTGAAAGAATTACCATTTTGGCCATTTTCCTTACATTTTCAACCGGCCGCTAACATTCGGTAATTTTCATTGATTGTGGCGACCGACATGGCCCGCGGCCATGTCGGTTAGGTCGGGAGCGTGGGGCGAGAGGCGCCGCCTGTTAACGCGGCGCGGGCCGGTCCGGCGCGGGGTCGGAAAAATCTATTCGACGGTGAATTCGATGGTCCCCAGGGGGCCGAATTCGGCTTTATAGCGGCCCGGCTTGCCCGGGATCATTTGTCCGGTGGCCCCGGTAATGACGAACGCGCCTTTTTCCAGTTTCCCTCCGCGGCTGACCACGGAGTTGGCCAGCCAGAGCAGGGCTTGGTATTGGCCGCCCAGGGCGTCGACGGCTTTTCCTTGGTTAACGATTTTATCTTCCAGGTAAAGTTTTGTTTCGACCTGATCGACGCTCTCGGGGGCGTCCAGCTTAATCCTCGGGCCGATGATCACGGCGGCCGCGCCGGCGTTATCGGCGATGATGTCGGGACCCTTGACCGTTTTCATGTCCTTGAATCTGATATCCGGGAGTTCCACGGCCGGGGCGACAAATTCCACGGCGTCTTGGGCTTCCTTGACGTCGGCCAGCGGCTGGGTGATGTCCCTGGCCAGGAAAAGGGCTATTTCCACTTCGAGGAACAGGCGACGGAAATCAGCCGGCTTGATTTTGGCCCCGGGCTCGAGCAGCATGGCCTTGGTGATGATTCCATGGGCCGGCTGGTCGACTCCGAATTTTTCCTGGGCGGCCCGGCCGGTCAGGGCGCCCTTGTAACCCACTATCGGTCCACCTTTTTCCACGAGCTTGGCCGAGAGGGCCCGACTGACCTGATAGGCCTCGTCAACGGTCAGCCCGGGCCTGAGGGCGCCTGGGTTTTCGACCATTTCCCCGGCCTGTTCGGCCTTGAAAATTTTTTGGGCGCAGTCCTCGGACCAGTCGGCCCAGGCCGCGGTCGGAATCAGCAACATGATCCCCAGCGCCGCGATAAGTTTGAGCATCCCATAACCTCCTTGACTGAGTGTTTCGATGGCAGGCCGAAAACGCGGACCCCGCGTTCTTGGCCATTTTCCCTGGTGATTGGCGAGGGCCGTTCCGGGTCCGCGCTAGAGCGATTCATGCGAACAGGCCGGCGGCGGGAGGCTTCATTCCTTTTTTCTCCAGTGGGAGAGCAGCGGTTGGCTGATCTCCCGTTCGGACCTCCTGGAGTCGGTCTCGTTCAGGAAGGTAATCAAGGCTTCCACGGCTTCCCGGCCGAACTGGGCGCCTTGTCCCAGTTGCAGTTCGTTAAGGGCTTCTTCCTGGGGCATGGGGGCGCGGTAGCTTCTCTGGGAAGTCATGGCGTCGTAGGCGTCGGCCACGGTCAGGATTCTGGTTAGGTCGTCTATTTCCTCGCCCCTCAGGCCGTCGGGATAGCCGGAGCCGTCGAGGCGTTCGTGGTGACGACGGATAATGGGGCGCACTTCTTCCAAAAAGAGCAAGGGCGAGAGGAACCGGTCGGCCATGGCGGGGTGTTCCTTCATTATCTCCCATTCCTCCTCGGTCAGTGGGCCGGGTTTGTTCACATAGCTTTGATCGATCATCAGCTTGCCCATGTCGTGGAGCTGGCCCGCTGTCTGCAACACCCAGAGTTCATGACTGGGGACATTGAGGATTTTGGCGGCCCCCACGGCGTAATGGGTCACCCGTCGGGAATGGCCGGCGGTGTATCGGTCCTTTTCTTCCAGGGCGGTCAACATGGTGGTGATGAAGGAGAGGGCGACCGATTCCAGCTCGTCGGCGTATTGCTTGAGCAGCCGGTTGGTCCGGGCCAGTTCCCTGGTCTGTTGTTCGACCTGGATTTCCAGGTTTTTTTGATAGTTTTCCTTGGCGACCAACAGGCTTTTGTGTTCCAGGGCCAGGTCGATGGTCAGTCTGAACGTGTTGAAATCCTTGACCGGCTTGGCCACGAAATCATACGCCCCGCGGTGGACCGCCTCAATGGCGTTGGAGAAGGTGCCTTGTCCCGAAAGGACGATGATGGTGGTCAAGGGCTGTATTTCGTGGGCTTGCTTCATCAACCCGAAACCGTCCAGGCGGGGCATGGACAGGTCGGTGATTACCAGGTCGTATTCCCTGGTTTTCAGGATGGCGAGCGCTTCCAGGCCATCCGCAGCGGTCTCGACTCGATAGCCGACGCCGGAAAGGTATTCCTTGATGACTTCGCGAATGGCGGGTTCGTCATCGACCACCAATATTTTGTCATACGCCGAGTTTTCCGGACCGGTTCCGAAAATCCGGGCCAACCCGGCTTGTTTGTTATCTTTTTTGCGACTCAAGGGGGTTAGGTCAAATGGTTTTTCCATTCTGTCTCCGTGCTCGAAACGCGGCGCGAAAGGTTGAGGGAAAGTCGGAAGACTGTAGGGCGGCGGCTTGAACGCCGGTGGGAGCACTTTCGCGACGGCCCGATTCGGAACGGCTTGAATATTCAAGCCCGTTTTTCCGGATGGAAGTGGTCGTCCGGGTTGGATTCATGCCAGGAGGGTCCTCAAGGCTTCGGACAGTTCGGTCATGGTGAAGGGTTTGCTTAGGGTCATGTCGGCCCCAAGCTCCCGGGCCATGCTGAGGTAGGTGAAGGGGCCGACGGCGCCCCCTCCGGATATGGCCAGTATTTTCAAATCCTTGGATTCCTTGCGCAGTTCCATGATGGTCTGGATTCCCTCTTTTTCGGGCATCAGGATGTCGGTTATAACCAAGTCGGCGGTCGTTTCCTTAAAAATTCTAAGTCCTTCCCGGCCGTCCACGGCTTCGTGGACTTCGTGACCGGTCCTTTCGAGCATCTTCCGGATAACGGCCCTGATTGATTCGTCGTCGTCGATTATTAAAATGCGCGGCATGTCGACTTCTCCTGGAAGGACGTTTTTTTCCCCCGGCGCGGTTTTTCCGGGCGGCCCGTGGTTTCTCTTCCCCGGCTCAATCGAGGCCCAACTCCGATTCCAACCGCGCGGCTTCCTCTTGGAGCCTTCGCTTTTCCTCCGGCGGCAAGTGATCTTCCTCCAGCCGTTTTCGAAGGATCATCAGGAGAAGGCCGGCGCGGTGCTCAGTACAGGATATTTTCATTTTTCTCGGCCTTTATCAATCCATATCTCTATAAAGATAACAAAATTGCCGCCCGGGAACAATATCCAGTTTCGATTAAGATGAATTCGGGTTTTAGGGCGCCCGCCGGAGGGTCTTGACACCAGGCGGCCTAAGTGGTACATTTCACCACCAAAATTTTTTTTACGGGGACCTGATCATGGCAAAAAACGGGGCTCTAACATTTCAGGAACTTATTTTGGCCCTTGAACAATTCTGGGGCGGGCGGGGTTGCGTAATCCAGCAACCCTACGACCTTGAAGTCGGCGCCGGGACGTTCAATCCGGCGACAACCCTTCGTTGCCTGGGGCCCGAGCCCTGGCGCGTCGCCTACGTGGAGCCTTCCCGGAGGCCCACCGACGGTCGGTATGGGGAGAATCCCAATCGTCTTCAACATTATTACCAATACCAGGTTTTGTTGAAGCCCTCACCCCTGGACGTCCAGGACATCTACCTGGAAAGCCTTAAAAGTTTCGGCATCGACCCCCTGGAGCACGACATTCGGTTCGTCGAGGACGACTGGGAGTCGCCCACCCTGGGGGCCTGGGGAATCGGCTGGGAAGTCTGGCTGGACGGAATGGAAGTCACTCAGTTCACCTATTTTCAACAGGCCGGCGGCGTCGACTTGTCTCCCATCTCCGTGGAAATCACCTACGGACTCGAACGCATCGCCATGTACCTCCAGGAAGTTGACAATGTTTACGACCTTTCCTGGAACGGACGGATCAAATACGGGGACGTGCATCACCAGGGGGAGGTTGAATTCTCGAAATACAATTTTGAAACCGCCAACGTGGAGATGCTGTTCAAGGCCTTCGACCTGGCCGAGGCCGAATCCAAGGCCCAGTCCGAACTCGGGCTGGTCTTGCCGTCCTACGACTATTGCTTGAAATGCTCGCACATTTTCAACCTGCTTGACGCGCGCGGCGCCATCAGCGTGACCGAGCGGACCAGGTTTATCGCCCGCGTCAGGGCCTTGGCCCGGGCGGCCGCCTTGGGTTATATCGCTCAACGCGAACAGATGGGGCATCCTTTAATGGGCCGGTGGGAGGACTGATTGTGACAGGACTTGATTTGATCGTGGAAGTTGGGACCGAGGAAATTCCGGCCGGGTATATCGGACCGGCCCTGGAGGCCCTTGAGGATCGCCTGAAAAAAAGTTTGGCCGAAAACCGGCTGACGCATGGCCGTCTCCAGGTTTGGGCGACCCCGCGCCGCTTGGCCGTCGGCCTGTGGGACCTTCTGGACCGGCAACCCGACGCCGTCATTGAAGTGACCGGGCCTCCGGTCAGGACCGCTTACGACCAGAACGGCCAACCGACCCGGGCCGCACTGGGATTCGCCAAGAGCCAGGGCGTCGATTTGGACGGCTTGGCCCTGGTGGATACGCCAAAAGGGCAGTACCTGGCGGCCAGGAGGCAATCCCCCGGCCGGCCGGCCCGGGAAGTCCTGACCGAACTCCTGCCCGGTCTGATCCTGGGGCTTCCCTTTCCCAAATCCATGCGCTGGGGCAAGGGGGAGCTCGTCTTCGTCCGCCCCATTCACTGGCTGCTGGCGGTGCTGGGCGGCCAGGTCCTGCCCATGAGCCTGGGGGAGATAAAATCCTCCAACACCAGCCGGGGTCATAGATTTCTCGCTCCCAAGCCGGTGGCGATCAACGGGCCGGGAGAATATGAAGCCCGCCTGGCCGAGGCCCAGGTGACTGTTTCCACCGAACTTCGCCTGCAAATGGTGCGGGCCGAGATCGCCCGGATGAAGGCCGAGGCCGGAGGGGACTTGACCGTGCTGCCGGACGAGGACTTGGTCCTGGAAGTGGCCAATCTGGTGGAACAGCCGATCGCGGTTTTGGGTCGTTTCGATTCTTCCTTCCTGGCCCTGCCCGGCGACATCCTGATCACGGCCATGCGCGAACACCAGCGGTATTTCGCCCTGGCCGACGCCCGGGGCGGGTTGGCGCCATATTTTATCGCCATCAACAATACCAGGGCCAGGGATATGAACGTGGTGCGCCGGGGTCATGAACGCGTCCTGCGAGCCCGGCTGGACGACGCCAGGTTCTATTTCGAGGAGGACCGCAAAACCACCCTGGAATCAAAGGGCGCCCAACTGGAGAAAGTCGTTTACCACACCCTGCTGGGGACTTCCAGCGACAAGGTTCGCCGGGTCATCGACATGACCGGATACACGGCCGACCTTCTGGAACCGGACAGCAAGCCGGCGGCGACCCGGGCGGCCCTCTTGGCCAAGTGCGACCTGGTGTCCGGAGTTGTCGGCCAATTTCCTTCCCTGCAGGGCGTCATGGGCCGGGCCTACGCCCTGGCCGACGGCGAGCCCGAGGAAGTGGCGGCGGCGATCCACGAACATTATCTGCCCATCAGGGCGGGCGGCGACCTGCCCCGAACCAAGGCGGGGGCCGTCCTGGCCATGGCCGACAAGATCGAGACAATTTGCGGTTGTTTCGGCGTGGGGTTGATTCCCACCGGGGCCGCCGATCCCTACGCCTTGCGGCGTCAGGCCCTGGGCGTGATCAACATCCTGCTGGAACGCGGATACAGGGTCGATCTGGGGGACCTGGTGGACCGGGCCCTGGAGGGATTGAAGCCTTGGTTGAAAAGGACCCCGGATGAGACCAAGGCCGATGTGTTGGAATTTTTCCGGCTCCGGCTCAAGAATCAGTTGACGGCCCAGGGCGCGTCCCCCGACGGCGCGGAAGCCGTTCTGGCCCTTTTTCACCGGGACGCCTCCGCCGCCGCCGCCCGGGTAAGGGCCCTGGAACAAGTCAAGGCCCGGGCCGATTTCGCGGACCTGGCCGCGGCTTTTAAGCGGGTCGTCAATATCATTCGCAAGTTCGGGGCCCACGAGGGTTACGACCCGGCCAGGGTGGTCGAGGAGCGGGAAAAAGGCCTGTCCGACGCCACCGGCCGGGTCGAGGAAAAGGCCCAGGACCTAGTGCGGGCCGATGATTTTGCCGGGCTGCTAGCGGAAATCGTCGGCCTTAAACCGGCGGTGGACGACTTTTTCGACCAGGTCCTGGTGGATGATCCCGACCCGGCGGTCAAGGCCAATCGCTTGGCCTTGCTGACCAGGGTGGCGAAATTATTCGAGCTGGTGGCTGATTTCTCGAAAATAAACGTTTAGTTTAGCTGGAAAAATCGCGGCGGGAAGAATCGTCCGCCGCGATTTTAAAAAAAACCGGTCGAAGACCGATCCCGGAACAATGACCGGCCATGATGGCGCGGCCCCCGATTTTCCCGCTGTCCTTGCTTCCACCAAACCCCGCGGCGCTCCTTGTCGTCAAAAAAAGAAGGCGGGTTTGACTTGTCCAAGTCTTCCCCCGATGATAAGATTTAATAATTAACCCCATTTATAAGACAGGGGCGCTAATGAAAAGCCACTCGTTTTTTCCTGGCGCGTCATTTTCATTGTTCTCCTTTTATCCGTAACTCCATTATGGGGCTCCAACGCGTTCGAAAGGCGGATCGTCCCGGTGATCGGCAACGGCGCGCGCGACATGGCGTCCAAGCCGGAAACCCGCGGGTTCGCCGTGACCAAGGCCCTCGATGCGGACCGGAGCAAAATGCGGGAAGTGGTCCGGGGTTTCGATCGCCAACTCCGGCTGGGCGGGGTGGGCTTGTTTCGATGAACCGACCCCGGGGAAGGTGAAAGCATCCGGCTTGTTATTGTTCTTGTTTCGCCGGGTAATTGCGCTCCGCTCGCCTCCTTGGACCGCCCGCGAGCAAAATACATGGTTTTGTCTTGACTACTGGACTGTTGGGACTTTATTCTTTTTGCATCCCGAAAAGGAATGTTCCCTTTTGGGAATAAAATTATCCTGGAACAACACGACGCGTCGACCAGGCGTCGGCCGCCTCTCGAAAAGTGGAATCATGGATCGGGCGGCCGTCCGCCGACATGGCGGGGCTTGGACCCGGGGAGAATCCGGGGCCTCGTCCATGAACAAGCGCGTCGGTTTATCTTCAATCAGTTAGTGCAACCTTAAGGTTCGCCGGAGTTGAGCTGGGCGACATGGGAGCGTCGACACATGATTAAAAAGAATCCCGCGCTGTGGCTGGCTGTGGTCCTGACTTTGGTTTTCGTCGTCCTGGCCGTTTTTAAGGTCGGTTTCCTGGAATCATTGGAACTGACCAGCTATGACTTGCGAATGCGTCTTCGGGCGGCCGGCCCGGAAACCAAGACGGACATCGCGGTGGTGGACATCGACGACGATTCCATCGCCAAATTGGGCCGGTGGCCCTGGCCCAGGGCCATGATCGCCCGGATGATCGACAAGCTGCGGTCCCAGGGGGCCGGCGTCATCGGTTTGATGGTCATTTTTTCCGAGCCGGAAATCGGCGAGGGGCTGCGCCTGGTCGAGGACCTGAAAACCGAGTTCGCGAACCTGCATCCGGACAGCGGCGATCCCGCGACTCTTGAATTCATCCAAAAACTGGACCAGGCCCGGGAGCGCCTGGATAATGACCGACGCCTGACCCAGGCGATGGCCGATTCGGGCCAGGTCGTTTTGCCGGTTTTTTTTAAACTGGGACCTTATGACCAACCGGACGAGAATCTTCCCCGGTTTCTGATCGCCAACGGTTTGGTTCACGTCCAGGGCGCCTCCGCTCAATACCTGACCCCGGCCAGTGAAATGACGGCGCCCATACCCGAGTTTTCCCGGACCGCGAGCGGGCTGGGTCATATCAACATCAATATTATTCCCGACGTGGACGGCGCCCTCCGCCGGGAGACCCTCATGGTCGATTACCAGGGTTTGGCCTTCCCGTCCTTCACCTTGAAAATCGTTCAATTGGCCAAAAAACTGGCGAACGACCAGATTCACGTCTTCACTCCGGACTCCGGGCGGGAAGGCCTCAAGCTTGGGGCAAGGGAAATCCCGACCAACCCGTCGCTGGATTTTCTCGTCACCTTCACCGATCCCAGGGCCTTCCCTCGTTTTTCGTTTTTCGACGTGCTCAACGACAAGGTCCAGGCCGCCGCGGTCAAGGGGAAAATTGTGCTGATCGGGGTATCCGCCACCGGCGTCGACGCGCCCCAGGTCACTCCGGTGGACAAGAAGATGCCGACGACCATGTTCGCGGCCAATGTCGTCCAGAACCTCCTGCATGGCGGATTCATCACCAGGTCCGGGATGATGGACCTGATCGAACTCGGCCTGCTCATGGTCGTGGGCTTGTTTCTGGCGCTGCTGTTGCCGAAGCTGAAAGCGCGGTCCGGGGCCATCGCTTCCTCGGCTTTTTTTGTTTTGCTGCTGGGCGCGGGCGTTTACCTGTTCGTGGGCCCCGGCGTCTGGTTGAAGGTGACCTATCCCCTTCTCCTGATCGTCATCGGCTACGTCGCGGTGACCACCACGCGCTATTTTGTCACCGAAGTGGTCAAGGACAAGGCGGAAGGGGAATCCGCCGAGGTCAACCGCATGCTGGGACTGAGTTTTCAAAACCAGGGCCAGCTTGACCTGGCTTTCGACAAATTCCGGCGGGTCCCGGTGGACGACGGCGTGAAGGACATTCTCTACAACCTAGCCCTGGATTACGAAAGAAAGCGCATGTTCAACAAGGCCGTCTCGGTCTATGAGTACATCCGCAGGCACGATGAGGACTACCGGGATATTAAAAACAAGATCAAAAAGCTGAACGTGGCTTCCGAAACCATGATTTTCGGGCTCGGAACGGGCGCCAAGTCG
This sequence comes from Pseudomonadota bacterium, assembly GCA_043806915.1. Classification (GTDB taxonomy): domain Bacteria; phylum Desulfobacterota; class Desulfarculia; order Adiutricales; family JAGVGV01; genus JAZDGM01. The sequence goes on from JAZDGM010000212.1 coordinate 9,257, forward strand.
GCGGAGGACGGAACCCTGGTCATTGACGAGAACACCCGGCCGACCCTGGGCCGGTATGAAGTGATCAAGGAGTTGGGCAAGGGGGCCATGGGCGTCGTTTACCTGGGGCGGGACCCGCAGATCGGCCGCGAAACCGCTATTAAAACCATCAGGTTCGACGACGAGTACGATGAAGGTGACGCCGATAAAATTAAGGAGCAGTTTTTTTCCGAGGCCAAGACCGCGGGCATGCTGACTCATCCGCATATCGTGACCATCTATGACGCCGGAGAGGACCATGATCTTTCCTATATCGCCATGGAACTGTTGGATGGTCACGACCTGAAGGAACATTCGCGCCCCGACAAGCTGCTCCCGGTGCGGGATGTGCTGAAAAACGTGGCCGACATGGCCGACGCCCTGGGCTACGCCCATTCCAAGGGGGTCGTTCACCGGGATATCAAGCCGGCCAACATCATGCTGCTCAAGAACGGGATTTGCAAGCTCACCGACTTCGGCATCGCCCGGGCCATGTCCACGTCCAAAACCAAGACCGGCGTGGTCAAGGGAACGCCCTTTTACATGTCCCCCGAGCAGATTACCGGCAAGAAGGTCGACGGCCGCTCCGACATTTTTTCCCTGGGCGTGGTCCTTTACGAGTTGCTGACCGGCGTTCAGCCGTTTCGGTCCGAGGACCTCACGGCCTTGATTTACAAGATCACCCAGGAAGACCCGGTCCCGGTCTCGGAAATCAATCCCCGGGCGCCGAAGGCGGCGGGGCAGATAATCGAGAAGGCCCTGGTCAAGGACCGGGAGAAAAGGTACCAAAAGGCCGAGCAGATGGCCGAGCACCTACGGTTGGTGGTTCGAAAAATGGATGAACTGGCGGCCAGGAAGCAGACCGGCGGTTGAGCCGGATATCAGGCCCCAGCCCGGGGGATTAGCAATGCCGAAATTGGTGGGGGCCGGTCAGTCCCATGTCGGACTGAGGCGTTCCAATAACGAGGATTCTTATTTTTTCGACGACGAGCTGGGATTGTATCTGGTGGCCGACGGCATGGGGGGGGCGGCCAGCGGCGAGTTGGCTTCCCGCATGACGGCCGATGCCGTGGCCGGCTATGTCCGGAGTTTTTACGGGAAAAGCCTGGGCGAACCGGGGAGGTATGATTTTTTCGACGCCGCCATGTCCCCGCGAGCCAACACCCTGCTTCAGGGGATTCATCTGGCCAACCGGTTGGTGTATGACGCGGCCCACAAGAACGACCGCAACAGCGGCATGGGGTCGACCCTGGCCGTGGTTTTCCGGGATGACGACCACGTCCTGGCGGTCAATGTCGGCGACAGCCGGGTTTTTTTAAGCCGCCAGGGGAAATTCGAGCAGTTGACCGCGGATCATCGCCTGGCGGACGACCCCAAATACCGGGGCCTCGTGAACCCCGAAGCCACCATAATGTCGCAAATGGGTCACACCCTGACCCGGGCCATGGGGGTTCGTCGGGAAGTCGATCCCGATGTCCAGCGTCTACCCTTGCGGGAGGGAGACCTTTTTTTATTGTGCAGCGACGGCTTGTCCGACATGGTCGAACCGGATATGATCGCCGAGGTCCTTTCCCTGGATCGATCCTTGGAAAGCAAGGCCCGGGACTTGATCGAACTGGCCCTGGCCGGCGGCGGCCGGGACAATGTGACGGCCGTGCTGGCCCAGTCCGAGGCGAAAAGCAGATTGAAAAGCCTCCTCATTCGGCTGGCCGGCGGCGGGTGAACAAGGCTTGAATAAAGTCATTCCTTGAGGCCCGGTTCGGTGAAGAGCCTTTCCTTGCCGACCAGTGGCGCGAGGGTTTTCAGCACGCCCAGGGTGACGCCCAGTATCCCCGGCGCCATGACGCTCTGGCCCACCAGGAACAAGCCGCCCACTCCCCGCCGGGATAACTGAACCACGGTCAGTAGTTGTTCCAGGGAACGTTTCAGGCCGTAGGCGCCCCCCTGGGGAGCGTTGACCCAGTCCCGCAGGGTGAGCGGGGTGTAGGAGTCAATAACCGTCGCTTGACCCAGGGGGCCCAGGACGTCGGCCGCCTCTTCCATCAGTTCCGCGGCCCAGGCGTCCTTTTGGGCGCGATAGCCGCGGCCGCGCTTGGAAAAGGCGGTCTCGCTCCAGGCGGACCAATCGTCAATCGAACTGGAGCGGATGGCGGTGAGCAGGTTCCAATCCGGGCGCGCGGTTTCCCTGACTTGCAGGAAGGTCGGGGTCGGTTCTTGATTCGCTCCTGATTTGACGCGGTACAGGTTGTGGTCCAGGGCCGGCTGGGTCGCGGCGGGCACGGCCGCCTGGACGCAGAAGACCCCGCTTGTTTCCGGAAGGGCCTGAACCCTGGCCGCGCGGGCGGGGTTGAAGGCTTTTTCGGGTAGAAGCGACAAAGTGACTTTAGGGTGAAGGCTGGATACTATTTCATCGGCCTTGATCCTGATCCCGGAAGCCAGCCGTACTCCCGTCGCCCTTTTTTGCTCGACTTCGATTTCCCTGACCGGGTCGCCCAGAATCAGGCGACCGCCGAGTTCGGCCAGGCGCGCGGCGAAAACGTCGGCCATTTGCGCGCCGCCCGCCGCCAAGCGCCAGGAAGACGCCAAATAGGCGGCCAAGGTAGTGAAATGAATCCAGGCCGGACATTCTTCCAGGCGCATTCCCACCAGGTACCCCGAAACGCTGATGATTTGTTTCAGTCGCCCGGAACAGCCCAACCGGGTCAGGAACTCGTCGCTGGTCTCCATGTCGGTCGGCCCCATGGAGTTTTCGGGGGCCAGCACGCCGGCGATGGTCCCGATGGAAGCGGCGGCCTGTTTCAACTTGTCCATGAGGGCTGATATTTGTTTTTGTTCCGCCGGGAATTTATCCCGAAGAACAACCTCGAAAAGCTCGAGACTTGGTGGCAGGTCAAAGGAAAAATCGTCGAAAATGTACCGGTCGATAATCCCTGAACGGCCCATTCTCTCAAAGGGAATACGGTCGAGAATTCCCAGTTTTTCGTAAAGAAAAGCCAGGGGCTCGCCCGGGCCCAACGAACTGATGTAATGAACGCCCACCGGGCAATCGATGCCGTTTCGGGAGTAACTCCTCATCATTCCGCCCGGCTGCCGGTTTTTTTCCACTACCGTGACCCGGCGTCCCAGTTGGGCTAAAAGAACCGCGCTGGTCAAGCCGCCGATGCCGGAACCGATAACAATTGCGTCCAATGGTCGGGACCCTCCTTTTTTCGCCATGGCGCGAGACCGCCGCGGGAGCGGCGGCCTCAGCCCGCCTGACCCCTAGCCTCGGAAAACTGTTCCAGGATTATTATACCCGAGCAGACGCTGGTGGTTTCCCTGAAAATATCGAAGGAAAATTCCAGGGGGGACTCGGCGTCCAGGCGAACCAGCCGCGCTCGTAAATTCTGGTCCGGCAAAACCAGTTGCTTGAACTTGATTTTTTTCAGTCGAAAACCGCCGGCCGGGGGGCCTTCCCGCCCCAGCAGCCGACAGGCTGTTTCCAGGACCAAGGCCAGGAGCGCGACGCCGGGAACAATCGGTTTTTGCGGGAAATGGCCGTCCAGCCATCCCGAATCCGCTGGAAAGCAGGCGCCGGCCTCCAGCAACCCCTCTCCGGGGGCGGCGGCGTGATCGAGGGGAATCCAGCGGTCCCTGCTCATGACCCCGGCAACCGAGCCAGGCTGATTATTTGCAAGGATATTTCAGCCAGCAACCCCTGGCTGGACCTGACCCGGCCGGAAACAACCCCATACTGTCCCTCGTGATGTTCCAGGATTTTGGGGCAGGCGGTTTCAATAAGCAGCTCGACGCCCTTGGCAACATCGGCCTGAAAAAAACGGGCGGATTTGATTCCGGCCAAAAAACCCAATCCGTCTTGGTTTTTGGTTTCGCCCCGCCGCCAAATTTTCATGGCGCCGGCGGTTTGAGCGGCCAGTTCCAGGGCGATAAGGCTGCTGACGCGGTTGTCCCGGAAAAGGGGCCACCTTTCCGAAACCACGGCCGCGGCCAACGTCAGGTTGTCCTCGAGCCTGATGATCCGATCGATCAATTTCATTCCGGATCGGTGCGGGATCAGGTCTTCAATTCGCGGCGTTTTTTTCATCGGCGAGTCCATGACCCGATTATAACCTGGATGCCTGGTTTTCGAAACGCGACCCTGCCGGGCGCCGCCCAAGAGCGGCTCATAATCAATCCTCGGGCGAGGAAACGTGCCTGACCATGTCGCCGGGCTTGACTTCTCCGGATTCGATTTGGAGTATGGTCGTGTCCGCGTTGACTTCGACCGCGGTGAGGGCGGCCCTTGGCGGGCCGGAAATTTTAAAAGTCTGGCCGACCACGTTGGTGATATTTTCCCCTTCGGAAAAGACCTTGAAGCCATCGCCCACCAGGACGCCCAGGTCCCGCCCGCCTAGCATGACGGCTTGGTTCCGACGGACTTCCAGTATGTAGCCATCCCAAAATGAAGCGGCCAGCGTCGCGATTATTTTTTCGGACAGGGCCTTGATCGCGCTATCGCAACTGGCCGCGAGGGCGGCTTGGTCCAAGCTATGTCCGCGGGAATCCACAATCTGGGATTGTGATTCCTCCAAGGCCTCGGCTTCTCCCTTGCCCGTGCCGGCCGAGAGCGTGATGCCGGTATGAGCGTCCACGACGCGTCCGATCATGACCACGGTGGTCATGTTCTTTTTTCCCAGTAAAAATGGCGCCATGTTCCCAATTTGGGTCCGCTTCCGTTGTTGGGTCGCCTCGGTGATGGCGCCCAGAATCAGGGCGTTGAGATGCCTGGCCTGGCCGATTTTCAAGACGTCGTTTTCTTCCAGGGGCAATTTTAAGCCTAATTTCTCAACTTCTTTTTCCAATTCGGACCAGGGCGTGACGATCACTGATTCATACTGGGCCAGGCTCCCGGCGATCAGGTCGCCCAACTCGGCTTCCAGCCCCTCGGTCCCCACTCCGGCGATGTCATCAACCGGCAGGACCCCGATCCGTTTTTTCAACCGACTTTTAAATTCATCACCCTTAAGAGCGACCTTTTTTACGCCGCCACAACCGACCGCCATAAAAATAACGGTAAGTAATAAAATGAGAACCCAAGAAAAAAGGGTCTTCGGCTTCATGTAATTCCTCCACGAAAGAATCAAGTTAAAAATCCAGTTAGCCTTAAAATAACACATATGTCAATATTGATAGGGTAGTAGGCTGATTTTATATAATAAAAATACTTTTACCCCCCGCGGCGGTCGGCCGCGCCGGCGGAAACCTTGGGGTCGATTTTGGACCGAAGGCCCTCTAACCGGGATCGGCGCCTGGTCGTCTCCGTCTTTCCAACCCGGGCCTGAATCTCGACGCTTGGGGGGATTTAGGAGACGAGCCGTCTCGAGCGAGTCCGGCCGGAAAGGTTGAACTCCTTGACCAGCCAGGGTATAGTGGGCGTGGGTTTGTCTGAAAATTCCCTTGGGACGTTTTCAGTGGTTGTGTGTGACCGACATGGCCCGCGGTCATGTCGGTTGGGCGGGAATGCCGGGAGGCCTGGACGAAAGAAAATGACCGATCAAGACCACGCTCAGGAAAAATTGATACGAGCCTTGCGGGAAAGCGAGGAGCGCTATCGCTCTATAACCGAGACTTCCATTGACGCCATAATAACCTCGAATTCCCAGGATGTGGTCCTGACCTGGAACCAGGGCGCCGCAAAAATATTCGGGCGAGACGCTGAAATGATCGGTCGGCTGGTTTCCGAGCTGGTCCCTCCCAAGTATAGGGAAGCGCATAATAACGGTATTAAAAAGTACCTGGCGACCGGCGAAAGGCGCATTATCGGCAAAACCATTGAGCTGGAAGCCTTGCGCTCGGACGGTTCGGTTTTTATGATCGAACTTTCCCTCTCCACTTGGGAAAGCGGGGGAGATCATTTTTTCGGCGCCATTATCCGGGACATTTCGGACCGGAAAAGGGTGGAGTTCCTGCGGGACCTCGTTAACCGCATCATTCGTCATGACCTGAAATCCCCCCTGGTGGGCGTCGTGGGGATGGCCAAGATGTTGCTCCGGGGCGACAACCTGACCGTCAAGCAGAGGCAATCCGCCGCCTTCATCCAGGAACTAGGGGAGAAGATGCTGGGATTCATTAACCGTTCCCAAGATTTGTATAAAATCGAGGAAGGAGTGTATGAACTGGACGCTGTTCCGCTCAACCTGTGGTCCATCCTGGATGGCGTGGGAACCACCTTGTCCCATCCGGCCCAGCACGCGGGAGTCGGCCTTGTTTTTCTCGAGGAAGGGCGGCCGGTCGGTCCGGAAGCGAAAAGAACGCTTTGGGGGGAGGCTGGCCTTCTGGAAATGATGTTTTCGAACTTGTTGAAGAACGCCCTGGAGGCTTCTCCGCCGGGAGCCTCCGTTACCCTGGACCTGCGCGCGGAAGAACGCGGCGGCCGGGAAGTCGTGGTGGCCGATATTCACAACCGGGGCGTAATCCCGGAAAATATCCGGAGGAATTTTTTCGAACCATATGTGACGAGTGGAAAACGCGGCGGCTCGGGCCTGGGGACCCATAGCGCCCGACTCGCGGCCCTCGCCCACCACGGGGAAATAGAGTTTCACACCTCGGATGAGAAGGGGACGAATGTCCTGGTTATTCTTCCCGTCAGGCCCTAGGCGGGTCCGCGGCGGACCCGCCCCAAAACCAAGCGGTTTAATTCCTGTTTATTGAATGGCCGGCTTCACCACGGTCAGCAACATCTTGAAGCGGACCGGAGCGTCAAGGGCGTGAGGAGTTCCGGCCGGCATGACCACCGCTTCTCCGGCGGCGACCGTGACCTTTTTGTCGCCAATGGTTATCAAGGCTTCTCCATCCAGGACCTGAACCAAGGCGTCTCCGGACGCGCTGTGGGAACTGATGCCTTCGCCCTGGTCGAAGGCGAACAGGGTCAGGCTCAGGTGCGGCGGCTGGGCCATGGTCCGGCTGACGACCTGACCGGCCTGGTATTCAACCAGGTCGGCCAGCTTGAATGGTTCCGCGAATTCGACGTTTTTAATTAAATGCACGGCGGTCATTGTTTTTCTCCTTCACGAGCTAGGCAATCAAATTTTTTTCGGCCAATAGCGGTTGGGGATCAACCAGATGGCGTTTGAACCACCCCTCATAATCCTTGGCGCCCAAAACCAGGGCCATCAGTTCCGAAAAATGGAAAATCGGAATCTTTTTTTCCAGGGTGCACCTGATTTCCAGGTTTAACTGGCACATGGCGCAGGCCGTGACCAGGCATTCGGCGCCCGAGTCGATGGCGCTTTTCATGATCCGGTTGATCAAGGGAGTCGTTATATCCGGTCTGGCCGCGGTCAAGAAGGTCCCGCAGCAACGGTTTCGCCCTTCCCAGGGCTTTACTTCCGCCCCCAGGCTTTTAAGCTGGCGGTCCAGGAGGTCGAAAGGGACGTGAACCCGGCGCATGGCCGGAGGAAACATGGCCATGCATCCATAATAGGGCGCGACTTTCAGCCCGTTAAGTTCTTTTTGGAACTCCATGGCCGGGGCGGCGCCCATTTGCCTCAATCGTTCCAGGAAGTGAAGAATTTCAAGAAAAGTAACCACGTGGAGGTTGGAATCGAGTTCCCCGCCCCATTTTCTTTCCGCGGCCTGCCTCAAGTCGGCGTGTTCCTTCAGATGAATCTGGGTCGAGAGCAGATTGCGGAAACACGAGGGACACATGGTCATCAGGGGCTTGTTCCTGGGGGCGCGAATCAGGTTGCGGGCCGCCAGGCCCAGGCCGAGCCTGGGGTCCAAGCTGTGGGCCGAGGATGAACCGCAACAGTTCCAGTCCTCGAGTTCCACCAGTTTCAACCCCATGAATTCGCAAGCCCTGACCAGGGATTGATTGCTTTCCCTGGAACTCGTGGCCAGGGAGCATCCTGGAAAATAAGCCACTTCCCAAAATATCGGTTCCGTCATTCCTCATCTCCTCCAGGGCCGTGAGAACAGCCGGGCTATTTCCTTGGGGTTTTTGATCTTCGAGGGCCGTAAATCCAGCTTCCGCTTGGCGAACATCTTCAGACCCAGGTCCATGTCGCTGAAAAAAGACCTGGTTCGAACCTTGAACCTCAGCATGATTTCAAGTTTATGGGTTCGGCCGTAGCGCCGGACGGACTCCAGGACTTCCCGATGGAAACTCAGGATATCGGGTTGGGCTATGGCCGCTCCTTCCTCGATGGCCATCTGCCTGAGGGCGTCCATGATCTTGCAGATGTCAATGGCCATCGGGCAGGCGGCGGCGCAGGTTTGGCACCCCACGCAGAGCCAGATGGTGCTGGATTCCAGGACTTCCTTGCGGAGGCCGAAAATTACGCGCCTCATGACGCCGTGAGGCCCGAAGTCCATGTACGGAAAGAAAGGACAACCACCGGAGCAGGTCATGCAGGAGAGACAGTGGCGCATGGGCGTCCCCGCCGCAAGTTCCACTTCCTGGGAGAAGCCTATATCCATCTTCTCGCCGCCCACACGCAAGGGGGGGCTGTCCTGGGCGTTTACGGCTGAGTTGGGGGCGCTCATTTTTCCTCCCTGTTAGTCGGTTTTATATTGGTCCAGCCGCCCAAAAGTCGTCCTCGTCCTTGGGCGCCTGGCCTGGATGGCCTTCGCCGGGGCGGCCGTGTTTCCACCAACCGACATGACCGCGGGCCATGTCGGTCACAACAACAGATGAAAATGCCCGAAGGGCATTTTCATACCAACCGGCTGATCATGAGAATATCCTGGTTCGGCGCGGTTATCCTTGACTTAAATCAAGCAGGTCAAGGGCTCCTTTAGCCGCCGCGCCGCTCATTCACCAAAAGCGGCCGGATGGGCCAACTTTTCAGTCACGGCTGGTCGGGGGCCGGGCGTTCCGAGGGGCGATGATCCTTGGCGACCGGCCCAGAATTTACTTTGAAAGGATAAGGCTTATTCCCGCATTCCTCAAGCCGGATGTTGAAAGAATGCGCGGCGCGCCGCTAGGTTGAGCCGGCTTTTTTCAGCCAGGCGAAGATTGCTTCCGGTGAAAAAGACGTAAGTTGGTCCCTGATGGGCTTGGCTGTCGAAATATTTTTCAATTCGTCCGCTTTTTTTACATTATCGAGCCTGGCGGGGAGCCTCGAGGGGGCCGGCCGATTGTTCCCGCGGGACCGATCCCGGCGGCTGGGGCGGATAAAAAAACGTGTTTTCAATCGATTGGCGGGATAAAAAAATTTTTGGGTATTTTAGGTTAAATGTCGGGAGTGTGGCCGCTGGATTGCATATTGAGAAGCCAACTGGTTCTCGAGCGTGCGTGCCCGGTCTGACCGGCGCCACTTCAAAATTTTTTAGAAAGGTGTTTTGCTGGCAGTTCTTCACGGCGCATCAGGAACCACGGAACTTCAATAGTCTATTCCTCTTTCTTTGCTCTCCTCTATCCCCTCGAGCCGCCGAGCGCCCCCTCGGCGGCTTCTTCTTTTGGGGGACCAAACCGGTCGGCGTCCCGGCTTCCCGGGTGGGTTACGAGTTCAAGCGCCGCCGGCGTTTATTCCTGATGAGGACGCCCGGCCGCGGGCCTTGATCCGTCCTCGGTCCGCGTTTCGGGGCGGGACGGTTTGCCGGGACGAAAGTGATTGCGGCGGAGTGCATTTACCGATATACTTTATCATATTGGTTTTTTAGGGTTTTCGACGGACCGGCCGTAACCGGACTGTTGTGGGAAGAAACCGGATCGTCCGAGGTTGAGGGGCGCGGACCCCTCGCCTGTTCAAGCGTGCTTGAGTCGTTGGGGGGCCAAGAGCGCCCATGGGATGAAAAGTGGAGCCGACCAAAGAGTACATCAGGGAATATATAAGTCGCCGCAAGGGGGTTGATCTTGGCCGGTACCAAGCGTCGACCTACTCGCGCCTCCTGCTCCAGCGGATAAAAGCCTTGGGCCTGGATTCCCTCGGGGGGTATTGGGCCTTCCTGACGGAAAACCCGGACGAGGCGGATAGATTGATTGAAGCGGCCTCGGTGAGCGTCAGTTCGTTTTTTCGGGATTCCTTGGTGTGGGAGATCATCTCCGGGACCATTTTACCTGAAATGTTCGAACGTCGACGGCGAGAGGGGCGGAAATATTTTTTAGCCTGGTCCGCCGGCTGCGCCAAGGGTCAGGAAGCCTATTCCATCGCCATTTTGGTTCACAAAATCCTGGCCGACGACCTGGGTAAGTGGCGGATTCATATCCTGGGCACGGACATGTCGCCCGGTCCCTGGAGCAAGGCCGTGAGTCAGACTTTTTCCCGTCCGGAACTCGAGGAAGTGAAGTTTGGAATCGTGGGGGACTATTTCGTCGCGCGGCCCGAGGGCTTTGAAATTTCCCCTCGCGTCAGGAACATGGTCAAGTTTTCCGTTGAGGATTTGACTTCCGGCAATCGTTTTGCTCCGGCCGAAAGCGTGTTTGGCGGGTTCGACCTGGTGTTGTGTCGCAATGTCTTGATTTATTATTCGTCCGAGGCCCAGGCCATTATCGTGGATAAACTGATTCGATCCCTGGCTCCGGGAGGCGGTCTAATCCTGGGAAGGGACGAATCCCTGCCGGAAGAGACCGCTTCCAGATTGTCGGTATTCGATTCGGCCAACCGGATATATTTGAAACAGGCTTGACAGGTCAGGCTGGATGACGAGCCCAGGGGTGAAGGTGGAGCGGGTTTGCCTCCCCCGCGGCCGGAATCGTCGCCGTCGCGGTATTTCAGAAAAAAATAGAGGAACAAGAGTGCGCCGTGTTTGAAAACATGTCCATAAAAAGAAAAATGGTTCTGGTATATTTGGCGTCCTCGTGCCTGTTTGTGGCCCTGGGCGCCATGTGCGTCGAGGCGGTCAGGACCATGTCCGAATCAACCGCCATGTTGTACGAGCACCCGCTTTCGGTTTCAAACGCCGCCTTGAACGCTTCCATGTCCGTGAAGAGTATCCAGTCTAAAATGAGCGATCTTCAACTCGCCCAAGGCGCGTTCGACATTCGGGAAATTGTCGAGGAAATTAGACGGTCGGAAGCGGAATTGATTGAACTGTTGGATATTGTTCGAAAGGATATTCTCGGGGAAGAGGGACGGGAACTGGAGCGGCAGACCAGGCGGTTGGTTATGGGCTGGAAGCCCTTGAGGGACCTGGCCGTCGCCCTGGCGGTTCAGGGGAAGCCTCGGGAAACGGTTAAAATAGCCATGGATGCCGGCGCCGACCAGGGACTACTCCTGGAAACCAGGACGCGGGAATTGAACACGTACGCCCGGAGGAAAGCCGAGGCCATCATCTCGGCTGCCGAGGCCTATGAACGCCGGGTTTGGAAGATAATCGTCCTGTCCACCGCTTTTGTGGTTTTCGTCACGTTGTTCATTACCGTGCTTATGATCCGGAGCATCATGAGGGGCCTTTCCTCCCTCCATGAAACCATCAATACCAGCGGCGCGACCGGGAAATTGGTCAAGGCGGAAACTCGAGGCCGGAACGAGATTGCGGACATGGCCCGGGGATACAACCTCTTGGTGGAACGCCTCGGCGATCAGCTTTGGCTTAGGGAAGGGCTGGAAAAGCTAGGTCGGGAGTTGTCGTCCGGTTTGGAATTCCAGGAGCTGGCCGGCAAGGTCATCGGTTTCATTTCCCGGTATGTCAATGGCTGCGCCGGCGCTGTTTTTCTTTTCGACCAAGAAAATAAGGTTTGCCGTCTCGCCTCGTCCTTCGCCCTGGCGGGAGGCGCGCCGGCGGAATCGGAATTCAGCGAGGGGCAAGGCCTGGTGGGACAGGTCGCCATGGATCGTCTTCCCATCCGGTTAAGGGGCGCGTCCGTGACCGACCTGGTCATCAGGTCCGGCGTCGTAAGCGAGGCGCCGTCCGAGGTTTACCTGACGCCTCTATTTTTCCGGGGTAATTTTCTGGGCGTGCTGGAAGTCGCGTCTTTTGGAGGATTCGAGGACAAGGATATCCAATGGATTGACTTGGCCCGTGAAACCGGGGCCGCGGCGCTCCACGCGGCGCTGCAAAACCGGAAAATAGTCCGCCTGTTGACCGAAACGCGGCAGGCCAACGATGAACTCGTGGCCGCCAACGACGAACTTCGAGCCCAGGGGGAGGAATTGAGGGCCCAGGCCCGGGAGTTGAAGTCCAAGAGGGATGAACTGGAGCTTCAGCGGAGCCGGGTGGAGGAAGCCGACCGACTTAAGTCCGAATTCCTGTCCAACATGAGTCATGAATTGCGGACCCCCTTGAATTCCATCATGGCCCTCTCCCAGTTAATGTTGAGCAAGGGCTTGGGGGAAGGGCGCGAGAAGGAGGTGGAGTTCCTCAAGGTCATCGAGCGCAATGGACGAAATTTATTGAACCTGATCAACGAAATATTGGACCTTTCCAAGATCGAGTCCGGCAAGGTGGAGTTCGCCTTTCAGGATTCGCCGTTAATGCCGACGGTGGCGCGGGTCTTGGAGACGATCGGCCCCCTGGCCCAGGAAAAGGGCGTGGCCTTGGAAACCGACATCGACGAAACCCTGACCATGGAGACCGATCCCGAAAAAATCAGCCGGATTTTACTCAACCTGTTGGCCAACGCGTTGAAGTTTACCGAAAAAGGCCGCATCAGCCTTTCCATCCACCAGGACGACCACCAGGTCGTTTTCCGGACAAGCGATACGGGCATCGGAATCCCCGAGGAGTCCCTGGAAGAGATATTTGAAGAATTCAGGCAGGTTGATGGGTCGACCACCAGGCGTTTCCAGGGAACCGGGCTGGGATTGTCCATCAGCCGAAAATTGGCCCGCCTTTTGGGCGGCGACATTACAGTTGAAAGCAAGATCGGCGAGGGGAGCGTTTTTTCCTTGGCCCTGCCTCGGTTTCGTTCCGGCGTCGGAAGGGCGTTGGGCCCGGAAAAGCAAGGCGGGCGGGACGAACCATCGAACCCGGCGGCTCGGGCCGAGGTTGGGCCGCTTTCCCTTCCGCCGATTTTGGTCATTCACCGGGACCCGGAGCGACGCCGCGGCCTGGAGGATTTTTTGGCCAAGCGCGGGTTTAACGCGACCGGCGTTGCGACTGGGAAGGATGGGCTCGACTTGGCCCGACGAATCAGGATGCACGCCGTAATCCTGGAGGGAACGCCCGCGGACATGAGTGCCTGGGAAGCGTTGACCGAACTAGGGGAATCGCGGGCTTCGTCGGACGCGCCCGTTATAATTCTTGTCGCCGCCAATGATCCCTCTGTTTCGGCTTTTGGGGAGGTGGGCCGCGTTGGAAAGCCGTGGGACGGGCCCGCCCTGGCCTCGGAGCTGGACCACGTGGCCGGAGGGAAGGAGATATCCCGGATATTTCTCCTCGCCGAGGATTCCTCCATCCGGGATGATGTTTCCAGGGCCTTGGAAAAGGCCGGCCGTCGCGCGGAGATCGCGTCCGGAGGGTTTGAGGTCCTGACCAAGGGGACGGCGGGCTTTCCGGACGCCGTGGTCCTGGATATATCCGGGGCCGGCCCCGAAGGCGGCCGGGCGGTGCGACGGCTCCGGTCATCCCCTCGAACCGCGAGCCTGCCCGTGGTCTGTCTGACGGGGCGGGACATGAGCGAAACGGAAGAAGAACGACTTTTTTCCCCGATCCGCCGGATTAAAATTTCCGGTTGCGAACAAGGCGATGAGCTTTTCGAAACCTTGGGCGCCGTCTTGGATCGCCTTCCGGAAAAGAAGGACGAGCTGGGCAAGCCCAAGCTTCTGATCGTGGAAGATAATGAAATAGCGGCCCTTCAGATTTTATCGGCGGTCGAGGAAATCGGCGTCGAGGTGATACTGGCGGTTACTGGCACCAAAGCCCTCGAAGTGGTGGAACGGGACCTTCCGGACGCGGTGGTGTTGGACCTGATGATGCCGGAAGTGGACGGGTTTCAGGTTCTGGAGGAGCTCCGTTCCAGGCCGGCCACGGCGCGGGTCCCGGTCTTGGTTCTTACGGCCAAGGAAATCACCGCGGCCGAATTGGCCCGGTTGAGCCATAATTCCATTAAGCAATTGGTCCAGAAAGGGACCGTCGATCGGAAGGAACTGCAGGCCCACGTGCGGGACCTGCTCGCGGGGGCGCTTGGTCGGAAACCGGCCGCGCCGGCCCCGAGCCCGGAGCGACCGGCGCCGGCCAAGGGCTTGATCCTGATCGTCGAGGATAACCCGGATAATTTGCTGACGGTGACGGCCTTGCTCGATTTCCGCGGATACAGATACATTACGGCGTCCGATGGTGAAAAGGCCTTGGCCTCGATACGCGAAAACAGGCCGGCCCTGGTGCTCATGGATATTCAGCTCCCCGGCCTCGACGGGCTGGACGTGGCGCGAACGATAAAACGCGATGAAAATTTCAAGGATATTAAAATAATAGCTTTAACGGCCAAAAAAATGAAAGGTGATCGTGAACGCCTTTTGGCTTCCGGTTGCGACGATTACCTGGCCAAGCCCATTGATCCCGACGCTCTTTATTCCTTGCTTGGCCAATGGATGTGATGTTAATTATGATTCCTTGCTTTTCAGTTTTTTTCAACACGCGGACGCGCGCCTTCCCGGCGGGGGCCGCGGCAAGCTTTAATGCGGCTGGGGGGGATGATGGAAAGTACTGATAACGCGGATATCCTTGTTGTCGACGACCGGGAAGACAATATTTTTGTTGTCGAGGCCTTGATTTGCGCTTATTTGCCGGGGACCCGGGTCCTGAAGGCCTCGAATGGGCTCAAGGGGTTGGAGGCCGCCCGCCGGAACCGGGTGGATGTTATCTTGAGCGACCTGCAAATGCCGGTGATGGACGGCATTGAATTGTGTCGCGCCGTAAAAAGGGACCCCCAGCTAGCCCATATACCCTTTGTCTTGATGACTGCTCATTCCACGGATGTTCAAACCCGAATTCGGGGCCTGGAAGCCGGCGCCGACGATTTTATCCTCAAGCCCATGGACAACTCGGAGTTCGTGGCCCGGCTCAAGGTCATGCTCCGCATCAAAAGGGCCGAGGACGGGCTCAGGGTTGAACGGGACATTTTAGCGGGGAAGGTTACCAGGACTACCCGGGAGCTGGACGAGGCCGAAAACCGCTATGGAACCTTGTTCAATGACTTGGGGGATGCAATATTCATCCATCACCCCAATGGCGGTTTCAGGGAAGTCAATCAAGAAACCGTCCGCCTGCTGGGGTATTCGCGGGAAGAGTTTCAGGGCCTGCGCCCGGGCGATGTCATCCCCCCCGGCGTGCCTGACTCCATCTGGGAGAGAACGAGCCACGCGGTCGACGGGGTCGGTTTTTTTTTCGAAACGACCTTGAAAACCAAGGACTCTCGACTCATTCCGGTGGAGGTTAACAGCCGGGCCACTACCTATAAGGGAGCCCCGGCCATCCTTTCCGTGGCCCGGGACATTACCATTAGGAAAAAAATGGAAAAGGAAAAGGAAGAGTTGGAAGCGCAACTCCGCCAGGGTCAAAAGATGGAGGCAGTCGGCGTGCTGGCGGGGGGAATAGCTCACGATTTCAATAATCTGTTGCAAATCATCAATGGTTACGCCCAGATTCTCCTATTGGACCTTGACGGTCAGGACCAATTCCACAAGCAGTTAATGGAAATTCAGAAAGCCGGGGAAAGAGCCTCGCGCTTGGTCAAGCAACTTCTTTCCTTTAGTCGCAAGACGGAGATCAATAGAAAACCGATTGACCTGAACAAGGAAGTCAGGCAAATCGTTAGAATACTGGAACGAACCATTCCCAGGATGATCGAGATCGAAATGCGCCTCGACGACCGGTTGTGGGCGGTTAATGCGGATATTTATCAGATCGGGCAGATTCTGTTGAATTTGGGCGGCAATGCCGCCGACGCCATGCCCGAGGGCGGAAAAATGGTAATCGAAACCAGGAATATAGCCATCAGGGAAGAGCTCGAGCCGAACACCCTGGAGCTTAGCCCCGGGGATTACGCGGTGTTGAGCGTCTCGGACACCGGGTTGGGCATGGACCAGGACACCCTGGGGCATATTTTCGAGCCTTTTTTTACCACCAAGGAAGTCGGCAAGGGCACGGGATTGGGACTGGCCTCGGTTTGGGGAATCGTCAAAAGCCACGGCGGGTGCGTCGTTTGCGAGAGTCAACCCGGACAAGGGGCGACTTTCTTCGTTTATTTGCCGGCCTTGGTCCCAGAAGAAGACGTTGGGGAAGAGAAGGAGGTCGAGGCGCCGCGGAACAAAGGGACGGAAACCGTGTTGCTGGTGGAAGATGAAGCCCCGATCCGGGACTTTGTTTCCCGGGCCTTGGAACGGTTCGGCTATGACGTCCTGACGGCCGGGAGCGGAGAACAGGCCCTGGGAATCCTGGACGGCTCCTCCAAGGCCATCGGCCTGGTTCTGCTGGATTTAGGCATGCCCGGCATGGGCGGGCAAAAATGCCTCGCCGAGATACTGCGGATCGCCCCCCTGGCCAAGGTCGTGATCGCCAGCGGTTATTCCTTTGGGGACGAGGTTAAAAAAGCCATGGAAAAAGGCGCGGTCGGCTATATCGCCAAGCCATATCGCCTGGCCGAGCTCATTCAGACGGTGCGCGGCGCCTTGGACGCACCCCCCGCGAGAGGCTGAACCGCCGGCGAGCCTGTTCCCAAGAGGCGCTAAACTTTTCCTAAAGGGTTGTGGTTGAAAAATGGATGACGAGATCGTCGTTGTTCCCCTGGAGGATTCCATCGACCTACATACGTTCGCTCCCCGGGAAGTTCCCCTGGTCCTTGGGGAATACCTGGGCGCGTGCCGGGAGCTGGGAATTACGGAAGCACGGGTGATCCATGGCAAGGGACGAGGAGTCTTGAGGGCCGGAGTCTTGTCCTTTCTGGAAAAATGCGATCTGGTTCAATCTTTTTTCCCCGCGCCTCCCGAACGAGGCGGCTGGGGCGCCGTAATCGTTATCCTTAAACCCAACAAATAACCGGCCGGAGGGCAGGACCGGGGACGCGTCGGGGGACGACTTCGCCCGCCTGAAAAGAGCGGAGCGCGGCTCGAACAATTTTTTTGCCGGGGCGGCCCGGCTGTCGCTCGGGAGCGGTGGTCAGCCGTCCAATGGTTCCAACCTGAAAAAAATAGTGATGAAAATCAAAATGGCGACCAAAAGGTAGATTATACCGTTTCTAACGGCCCGACGACTCAACACCTTGCCCATGTAGGGGTTCAGCAGCTCTTTTTCGATATCCCTTTTGAATCGCTTGACTTCGAAAAAGGAATCCATGGAAATAAAAAGGAAAAAAAGCACGCCCAGTACTTTTAGAATCGAGGATGACATTTGGCTTTCCCTCTTCTTCTTGGCGCCCCAAACAAGAAACGGCGTTTTACGGCGAGTGATTTATCGTAATTATATCCCAGGAGCCAATTGCAAAACACAAATTTTTTGGCTAAATCAAGAGGGGCGATAATTTTTCTCACGGGCATGCCGAAGTATTTCGGTGAGTTAAAA
>JAZDGM010000213.1:0-36403 GCA_043806915.1 Pseudomonadota bacterium
TCCCCGGAAAGGCCGTTTATCCGAAAAAGCGAAAGCGATAGAAGGCACGGAGATATTTGCGAACGGTAGAAAAAAACATTCAGCGATCGAGTCAGCTATAAATGGTCTGGAGAATCACGGTTTAGATCGTTGTCCTGATCATGGTATTATCGGATTTCGCCGGTATGTATCATTGTCAGTATTGGCGCGCAACTTGGAAATGCTTGGCAACATTATAAAAGAACGCGAACTAAAACGTTTGAAAAGGATAAATAAAAATATGCGAATAGAAAAAGTCAAACATTATCGCTTAGCTGCCTGAATTAAATTCCTTTTTCTATTTTAGGTTGAAGGGAGAGTTGCGTCCAAATTTTTGTAATTTGGCATAGATATTCAGGATGAGGAGATAAAATTGCCGACAACCACTACTTTGTGAAATTTGGATCAAGCTTCGCGCGACTGTTTCGAGCAAAATTATAGGTTTTCGGTCAGGCACTATGTACAGGCATGGAATATTTTTAAAACAGGCCACGCCCTCGTACCATAAGCTTTATTTCTTGAGCAGATATAAAAATATATATAGCTCCAATTTAATGCCATTGAGTAAAAGATGGTGCGCGTTGCGCACCCTACAAACTTGCGGGCGAATCGTCGGCGAAACCGCTTCACCCCACCACAGTCGAATCGACCGATACCCAACCCTCTCCCGCCGGGAGAGGGCAGGGTGAGGGCTATTTGTTTGGTCCATCGAAAGGTCGGCAAGGAAGGCGGAAAAATTCAACGGCGGGTTGCCGGTTTCGGCGGTCGTTGAAGGTTCGGGAATCCTTGGGGGCGCCTCCCCGTGGGCGCCCTCTTGGTTTTCCCGCCGGCCCGTCGGTGAAGGCCAAATCCCCTCACCCCAGCCCCTCTCCCAACGGGCGAGGGGTTCTAATCACTCCTTTATCGGGTCTCTCGCCGCGTTGAAAACCGGGCCCGCGGGCGAATCGCGGGCGAAACCGCTTCACCCCCCCACAATCGAATCGACCGATACCCAACCATCTCCCGCCGCGGGAGGGCAGGGTGAGGGCTAGTTGTTTGGACCATCGAAGGGACGGCGCAAGGAAGGCGCATAGTCAGGCTGACCGCAAACCAACAAAAATGTTGCCAACAAGGCTGTTGTAAAAGGCTGAACCGGGAGGGGAGGGCCGGGCCGGGCCGTCGCCTCGGGCCAAGGTCCCGGGAAGCTTGCGCGCGAACCAGCCGTCCGCGCGGCTCAATCCTTAATTGGGGTCCGTCGAAATCGTTGGGTTTGACTGGAGCGGCCAGGTAACGGCGGCCATGGTCCCCTGGCCGGGTTCGGATTCTATGGTCATTTCTCCGCCATGGCGGCGGAGGGCCGATTGAACCAGGCTAAGGCCCAGGCCCACGCCCGCCCCGCCCTTGGTGGTGAACATGGGCGTCAGGGCCTTGGCCCTTGTTTCGGCCGACATGCCGCGGCCGTCGTCCCGGAGCTTGATCTTCAGGACGCCGCCGGGTTCGACCGCGGCCGACGCTTCCACCAGGCCCGGTCCGTCCAAGGCTTCCAAGGCGTTGATCAGCAGGTTTTCCAGCACCAGATCCGCGTCGCCGACGTTTATCATAATTTTTCCGACCCCATGGCAGCGGTTCACGAATTGGAAGGGCGGGATGGCGCGGTCGGAACTCCGGGCCTTCCGCGCGGCCGACTCGAGGCAAACATCCACCAGGCAGCCGAAATCGATCAAAGTGGGGGGGAGGGGGGAAATCTCGGTCAGGTTCAGGAGCTGGTCCACCAGATGGCTGGCCCGGTGAAGGGTTTCCAGGGCCTTGGCGTGATAATGCCGCCGTTTTTCCTCCGGTTGATCAAGTCGGGAAAAATCGATCAATTCGAGGAATCCCATGGCCCCGGTAAAAAGGTTGCGAAAATTCTGGGCCACCCAGAAGGAAAGCTCGTTTTGGGCGGCCAGCCTTTCCGCCTGGGCGTTCTTTTCCTCCAGCCTGCGCCTGATTTCCACTTCCTTGAGAACGCGGTTGGCCACGTGAACCAACGACCTGAAAAAATTCCTGTTTTTGACCACGTAATCCTTGGCGCCGGCCTTGATGACTTCCACGGCCAGTTGTTCGTCGCCTTGCCCCGTGACCATCACCACCACGGCCCGCGGATTTTCGTTCAGAAATTGTTTCAGAAGGATCATCCCGTCCAGATCGGGCAGGATGTAATCGAGCAGTATCAGGTCCGGCTTGAAAGTCCGAACCATTTCCAGGGCTTTTCGCCCGGTGTCGGCCATCTGGGTTTGGTGGCCGGCCCGGCGTAGGTATTTTTGTTCCATTTTGGAAGTGAGGAGGCTGTCTTCGACTATCAGAACGCGGGCCATCCGAATTTTTTCTCCAACCCCAAATCGGGGCGTGGTCCCGACCGGCGGGTGATCGGTCTGACCCGACCGTCCCCTCTTTTCCGACGCCGGCGGACAATCAGGGCCGAGCATCCAATAACATAACGCCGCCCCCCTCGGCAAGCAACGGTAATTTCGCTTGTCTTTTTTTTCATTGGACTTCACCATGTAAAAAATTCCAGCGGGAAGCCGTCGGGGCGGCCTTCCCGCCACCCTGACTCTTGACAATCAAGCGTCAAAAAATATAGGCTGGACCAGGTTATTCCGCGGTCGGCGCTCCCGGCGGAAAGGAACGGATAATTATTCCCGGCAATAATCCTACTGGCGGCGAACGCGTGGTTATTTTCCTAACTTCCGGGGCTTATCTCGGACTGGCGCCTTTTGCGCCGGGAACTTTCGGCTCCTTGGCCGGCTTGCCCCTGTGGCTGCTTATCGGCCGAACCCCGCTTTTCGCGGGGGCCGCGCTTCTGGCCCTGGCCGTCGGGGCGTCCATTTATCTGGCCGGCCGGGCGGAAAAAATATACGGTCGCCACGACGACCAGAGAATAGTGATAGACGAAGTCGTCGGGATCGCCCTGACCCTGTTCGGCGCCGAACCGGGCTGGACGACGGCTTTACTGGGATTCATTCTGTTTCGTCTTTTCGACATAACCAAACCTTGGCCCTGCCGGACCCTTGACCGCCGAGTTCCAGGCGGCTTGGGGGTGGTGCTGGACGATCTGGCCGCTGGACTTTACGCCGGGGCCATCTTGATGATCTGCCTCCACCTTTGGCCGGCCCTGGGACAACCCCGATGGTAATCAGGGATATATGCACGGCGAAATAATCACCATTGGAGACGAACTGACCTCCGGACGAGTCTGCGACCTCAATTCCTTTTTCCTTTCCGCGCGGGTCAGCTCCTTCGGACTTAAAATAACGGCCATGTCCTCGGTGGGGGATGATCGAGACTCGATCATCGACGCCCTCAACCGGGCGGTGGCCCGCTCCGACTTCGTTCTGGTTTCCGGCGGGCTCGGTCCGACGGACGACGATATCACCACCAAGGCGGCCGCCGATTTTTTCGGCCTGCCCCTGGTCCAGGATGAAAATTTCCTGGAAAACATCAAGAAGTCCCTGGCCAAGTTCGGCTTGACCTGGGCCGAATCATACGCCAAGCTGGCCTTGATCCCCCAGGGCGCGACCCTTATCGCTCCCGACCAGTCTTGCGGCTTTCTGTTGCATCACGGCCGCGTTCCGGTCTTTTTTCTGCCCGGGGTGCCCCGGGAAGTCCATTTCCTGGCCGAAGCCAAGGTCTTGCCGGTCCTGCTCCGGAACGAAGACGAAAAGATCGTGGTGGATCAACGGATTTTCAAGATTTTCGGGCTTCAGGAAGGCCAGATAGGAGAAGCCCTGCGCGGTCTCTCCCAGCCCGATGATGGTATAACTATTGGTTATTACCCCAATTTCCCCGAAAACCACGTCGCCGTCACGGTCAGGGCGCCGAACAGGGAAAAAGCCGACGCCGCCTTGGCCCGCATTGAAGCCCAGGTGCGGGAGCGCCTGGGCCAGTGGGTCGTGGCCCTGGACGGCGCCAACCTGGAAGAGATGGTCGGGCGGCGCCTGACCGAAAAAGGGCTGACCCTGGCCGTGGCCGAATCGTGCACCGGCGGGCAAATTTCCCAAAGGTTGACCTCGGTTTCCGGCGCCTCCCTCTACTTCGAGCGGGGTCTGGTGGTTTATTCCAACCAGGCCAAGGAAGAGCTGCTCGGCGTCCCGGCGGAAGCCCTCGCCGCCCATGGAGCGGTCAGCGCGGAAATCGCCGTCTTGATGGCCGAGGGGGTCAGGAAAAGGAGCGGGACCGACCTGGGACTGGCCTCCACCGGCATAGCCGGACCCACCGGAGGGACCCCGGACAAGCCGGTCGGCACGGTTTATCTGGCCCTGGCCGCGCCCGAGGGGACCCATGTCAAAAGATTCAATTTCTCGGGAAGAAGGGACCAGGTGACTTCCCTGACGTCCGAAACGGCCATAAACTGGCTTAGACGGTA
The DNA here is from genome assembly GCA_043806915.1 of Pseudomonadota bacterium. Classification (GTDB taxonomy): domain Bacteria; phylum Desulfobacterota; class Desulfarculia; order Adiutricales; family JAGVGV01; genus JAZDGM01. The sequence goes on from JAZDGM010000213.1 coordinate 4,400, forward strand.
TTTGTCGGATGATGCGTTCATTCTTCGCCATAAGCCTGCCTGAGGAGTTCAGGGAGGAGATTTCCCGCCTGCGGGATCAACTCCGTCCGTGCGGGGCCGACGTAAAATACGTCCGGCCGGAGAGCGTCCATTTGACGCTGAAATTCCTGGGCGATATTCCGGAAGCGATGGCGACGCCCCTGTCCCGGGCGGTTTCCCAAGCCGCGTCCTCGTCGACGCCTTTCGATTTAAAGATACAAGGGGTGGGATTGTTTCCGGGACCGCGCCGCCCCAGGGTGATCTGGCTGGGGCTGACCGGAGACGTCGAGAAGTTGAGCGCCCTTCGGGAAACAGTCGAGACCGTCGCGGAACAGTTCGGTTTTCCCCGGGAAGACCGGGCCTTCACGCCTCACTTAACGCTGGGAAGGGTCCGCTCGCCGCGAGGCGGCGACAGCTTGGCGGCGAACCTGAACAAACTCGACCCGCGGCCCCTGGGGTTCACCGCCCGTGAATTGGTTCTTTTTCAAAGCATTTTAAAACCTTCCGGGGCCGTTTATAATCCCTTGGAAAGAATTCCCTTTTTAGGACGGATATAAATCCCAACCTCCCTGGACAGATGGAACAAAGGAGAGCACATGAACAAATCCCCGGAGAGGGACAGGGCCATTTCCACGGCCATAAGCCAGATAGAGAAAGAGTTCGGCAAGGGCTCCATCATGAAGCTGGGCGCCGGCGACGTCATGAGGGGCATTCAGGTCATCTCCACCGGGTCCCTGGCCCTGGACGTGGCCTTGGGCGTGGGCGGCATTCCCCGGGGGCGGGTTATTGAAGTCTTCGGCCCGGAATCATCGGGCAAGACCACCCTGACCTTGCACGTCATCGCCGAGGCTCAAAAATTGGGGGGCGTGGCCGCCTTTATCGACGCCGAACACGCCCTGGACGTGACCTACGCCCGCAAGCTGGGCGTCAACACGGACGACCTCCTGATTTCCCAGCCGGATACCGGGGAGCAGGCCTTGGAGATCGCCGAAATCCTGGTCAGGTCCGGCGCCGTGGACGTCCTGGTGATCGACTCCGTGGCCGCCCTGGTGCCGCGAGCCGAGATCGAGGGCGAGATGGGCGACGCCCACGTCGGACTGCAAGCCCGGCTCATGAGCCAGGCCCTCCGCAAACTGACCGCCGCCATTTCCAAATCCATGACCGCCGTCATCTTCATCAACCAAATCCGCATGAAAATCGGCGTGATGTTCGGCAACCCCGAAACCACCACCGGCGGCAACGCCCTCAAGTTCTATTCCACCCTGCGCCTGGACATCCGTCGCACCAACGCCCTGAAAAACGGGACCGACATCATCGGCAACCGGACCAAGGTCAAGGTGGTCAAAAACAAAATCGCCCCGCCCTTCAAGGAAGCCGAATTCGACATTCTATACGGCCGGGGCATCTCCAAGGAAGGCGACCTGGTCGACATGGGCGCGGCCTGCAACATCATCGAAAAATCCGGGTCGTGGTATTCCTACGGGACCGAGCGGATCGGCCAGGGCCGGGAAAACGCCAGGCAGTTTCTCGTGGATAACAGCGACGTGTCGGCTGAAATAGAAACCAAGATCCGCGGCGCCTACGGCCTGATGGAACCGGACGAAACGGAGATAAAGTCGGAAAAGGCTTAATGAAACCAGTCCCGGTCGGAAAAACGTTCGGCTAGGCGGAATTTCTTTTGACGGGGATGGGTCGGACCCGCGCCGCCGGGCCGACCCGAATAATTGGGGAAAAGGACAAGGATATGAGAGCTGACGAGATTAGGGCCAAATTTCTGGAATTCTTCCGGAGTCGTGACCATTCCGTCGTCAAGAGCGCCGCCCTCGCGCCCAAGGACGACCCGACCCTCCTGTTCACCAACGCGGGAATGGTGCAGTTCAAGCGGGTTTTTACCGGCGAGGAAAAAAGGGATTATTCCCGGGCCGTCACCAGCCAGAAATGCGTCCGGGCCGGCGGGAAGCATAACGACCTGGAAAACGTGGGTTACACCGCCAGGCACCATACCTTCTTCGAGATGCTGGGCAATTTTTCCTTTGGCGATTACTTCAAGGAAAAAGCCATCGAATACGCCTGGGAGCTCCTGGTCCACGGGTACGGACTGCCCGGAGACAAACTCTACGCCACGGTCTACCAGGATGACGACGAAGCCTTCGGCCTGTGGCAAAAAATAGTGGGCTTGCCCGAGGACCGCATTTTCCGCCTGGGGGAAAAGGACAACTTCTGGGCCATGGGCGACACCGGGCCCTGCGGCCCCTGCTCGGAAATTCTGATCGACCAGGGAGAAGCCATGGGTTGCGGCAGCCCGGAATGCCTCCCCGGATGCGACTGCGACCGCTATCTCGAACTCTGGAACCTCGTTTTCATGCAATTCGAGCGCGACGCCTCCGGTAAAATGACGCCGCTGCCCAAGCCGTCCATCGACACCGGCATGGGCCTGGAAAGAATCTCGGCCGTGGTCCAGGGGGTTTACACCAATTTCGAATCCGACCTTTTCTCGCCCCTCGTCAATTTCATTCAGGACCTGTCCGGAACCAGGTACGTCTATAAATCGGAAGTGGATAAAACCGGACTCGCGGCCCCGCGGTCCAACATTTCCACCCGGGTCATCGCCGATCACGCCCGCAGCATCGCCTTCCTCATCGGGGACGGGGTGCTGCCGGAAAACGTGGGGCGGGGCTATGTGCTCCGGCGCATCCTCCGCCGGGCCGTCCGCCACGGCCGCATGTTGGGCTTGAAGGACCCCTTCCTGCACCAGGTGGCTGGAAAGGTCATCGAAATGATGGGCCCGCTGTACCCGGAACTCAAGGACGGCGCGTCCTTCATTAAAAAGGTGATTTTAAACGAGGAGGAACGCTTCAACGAGACCCTGGACAACGGCCTTAAAATCCTGTCCGAGGAAGTAGCCCGGCTGGAGGGGTCCAACGGCCGGGAAATATCCGGGGAAGTGGCTTTCCGCCTCTACGACACCTTTGGCTTTCCCCTGGACCTAGTTCAGGACGTGGGCCGGGAAAAGGGCCTCGCCGTCGACCTGGAAGGGTTCGACCGGGCCATGAGCGCCCAGCGCACCCAGAGCAAGGCTTCCTGGAAGGGCAGCGGGGAAACCGCCGCCCCGCCCCAGATTTCCGAATTGAGCGGCGGCGGGTTTAAAGTCGAGTTCCAAGGCTACGACCGCGTCAATTCCCGGTCGGAACTGGTCCTGATCGTCAAGGATGGTCAAAAAATCGAGCAAGCAAAGGAAGGCGACGAAGTCATGGTCGTCTTTCGGGCCACGCCCTTTTACGGGGCCGCGGGCGGCCAGGTGGGCGACGTCGGCCTGGTCCGGGGCGAGGAAAGCCAGGCCGAAGTGCTGTCCACCGTTCGTTTCCCCGGCGACATCGTGGCCCACCAGGCCCGGGTGGACAAAGGGACCCTGCAAACCGGCCGGGAATACCTGCTGGAAGTCGACGAAGCCCTGAGAAACGACATCCGCCGCAACCATACCGCCACCCACCTGCTTCACAAGGCCCTGCGGCAAGAACTGGGCGACCACGTCAAGCAGGCCGGCTCCATGGTCTCCCCGGACCGGCTCCGGTTCGACTTCTCCCATTTCGAACAGGTCTCGCCCGAGGCCCTGGCCCGGGTCGAAGCCAGGATCAACGAGAAAATCCGGGAAAACCTGCCCGTCGTCACCCAGGTCATGTCCATGGAGGAAGCCATGAACACCGGGGCCGTGGCCCTGTTCGAGGAACGTTACGGCGATACCGTCCGGGTGGTCGGCGTCGGCGACTTTTCCATGGAGCTTTGCGGCGGGACCCACTGCCGGTTTTCCGGGGACATCGGGACGTTTCTCATCGCGTCCGAGGGGTCGGCCGCGGCCGGGGTTCGGCGCCTGGAAGCCTTGACCGGGAGAGGCGCCATGGAAGCCATCCAGGCCGAGCGTCAAGCCCTGCGGCTCCTGTCGGATAAATTGAAGGCCGCGCCGACGGAACTGCCCGACCGCCTGGATAAATTGCTGGCCCGGCAAAAGGAGCTGGACAAGGAACTGGAAAAAGCCAAGCATAGGGACTCGGCCGGCCGGTCGGACGACCTCCTGGCCCAGGTGGAGGACCTCAACGGAGTCAAGCTCCTGGCCGCGCGAGTGGCGGCCGACGATCCCAAAATCCTGCGGGAAATGGGCGACATGCTCCGGGATCGCCTCAAATCTGGCGTGGTGGCCCTGGGAGCGGAAAGCAAGGGCAAGGCCCTGCTGTTGGTGCTGGTGTCCAAGGACCTTCAAGACCGTTTTCACGCCGGTAACATCGTCAAGGCCATGGCCGCGGCGGTGGGCGGGGGCGGAGGCGGACGGCCCGACATGGCCCAGGCCGGCGGACCCAACCCGGCCAACCTGGACCAAGCCCTGGCCAAGGCCCGCGAAATAACCGCCCAGGGTTGAACGTTTTGAAGCTCCCCGCGGCAAGCCGCGGGGAATGCGCTCGCTTGCATGTTCCAGTCGGGCGCGGCGCGGCCGGACCCGGCGCCGCGGGGAAGAGGAAGTCATGAAAATTTTGATTGTCGGCGGAGGCGGACGGGAACACGCCTTGGCCTGGAAACTAGCCCAGAGTCCCAAGGTTGAAAAAATTTGGTGCGCCCCCGGAAACGCGGGCATCTCCGCCCACGCGGAATGCGTTCCCGTCAAGGTCGAGGATATCGCCGGCCTGGTCGCCCTGGCCAAGGAAAAAGTCGTTGACTTGGTGGTGGTCGGCCCCGAGGCGCCGCTGACCCTGGGCCTGGCCGACAGCATGGCCCGGGAAGGAATCACGGTTTGCGGCGCTTCCGCCAAGGCCGCCCGGATCGAGGGGTCCAAGGCCTTTTCCAAGCAATTGATGAAGAAATACAATATACCCACGGCGGATTACCGGGTGTTCGAGGAATACGAACCGGCCCGGGAATACATCCTTAAAAACGAAGGCCCCCTGGTGGTCAAGGCCGACGGGCTGGCCGCCGGCAAGGGGGTCCTGCTCTGCCACAATTCCCAGGAAGCCCTGGCCGCGCTCAAATCGGTCATGATCGACCAGGATTTCGGCCCCGCCGGCAACACCGTGGTTATCGAGGAATTCCTGACCGGGGAGGAAGCCAGCATCCTGGTTTTCACCGACGGCAAAACCATCAAGCCCCTGCCCGCCAGCCAGGACCACAAGGCCGTTTTCGACAACGACCAGGGACCCAACACCGGCGGCATGGGCGCCTATTCCCCGGCCCCGGTGGTGACTCCCGAACTGGAACGGGAAGTCATGGACCGGATCATGGTCCCCACCATCCAGGCCCTGGCCGCCGAAGGCTGCCCCTATCAGGGCGTCCTTTACGCCGGACTGATGATCGGGGAACGAGGCCCCATGGTGCTCGAATACAACGCCCGGTTCGGGGACCCGGAGTGCCAACCGCTGCTCCTGAGGCTGAAATCCGACCTGGCCGATATTCTCATGTCCATTCCCGAGGGACGGCTGGACCAAGTGGAGATCGAATGGGACGAGCGGGCGGCCCTGTGCCTCGTCCTGGCCTCGGGGGGGTATCCCGGAGACTACGACAAGGGCCTGGTTATCGAAGGGCTGGCCGAGGCCGCCTCGCGCCGGGACGTGGTGGTTTTTCACGCCGGCACTTCCTTCAAGGACGGACGAATCGTCACCAACGGCGGACGGGTCCTGGGCGTGACCGCCCTGGGCGAGGGCGTCCGGCAAGCCATTGACAAGGCCTACGCCGCCGCCGAACTCATTTCCTGGCCGAAAATGTACTACCGCGGCGACATCGGCCAAAAAGCGCTCGGTCGGGAAAGGAGCTAACATGGTCGATCCCCACGAGCCCCAACCCATTGTCAAGCCCCTGGTCGGCCTGGTCATGGGATCGGATTCCGACCTGGACGCCATGAACGGCGCGGCCGAAACCCTGGAACAGTTCGGCGTTCCCTACGAAATGACCGTGGCCTCCGCCCATCGGTCTCCCGAACTGTCCAGCCGCTACGCCGCCTCGGCCCGAAAAAGGGGCCTCAAGGTCATCATCGCCGGCGCGGGCTGGGCCGCCCACCTGGCCGGGGTCCTGGCCGCCCAAACCACCCTGCCGGTGATAGGAGTGCCCCTTGATTCCTCGCCCCTCAAAGGCCTGGACGCGCTCCTGGCCACCGTTCAAATGCCGCCGGGCATTCCGGTGGCCACGGTGGCCATAGGCCCGGGCGGCGCCAGGAACGCCGCCCTTCTGGCCATTCAAATCCTGGCCTTGCAACAACCGGACTTGGAGAACAAACTGGAAAAATACAAGGAAGAAATGGCTCGAGGCGTGGAAAAAAAGGCCGCCAAAATCGGAAAAACCTATTTAGGGTGACTGACCCGGCCGGGGCCGGCCATTTCCCTCCGGACTATTCCAAGAGCCCCCGCTCCCGCCCCTCTCCCAACGGGAGAGGGGGGTTTTTTCACCTAAAAGCAAATGACCGCCCAAATAAGCTTTACGGGAATAAGGCCGGCGGCCGCCCTTCCGGCCGGGCCGCGGCGCTTAAACCGAACGATTCGCGCGGCCGGGTGAAACTTTTTAGCCGTCCCGGCGTATTAAGTAGAGGTGCAATGGCGCCGCCGAGGCGGCGTTGGATAAAAACCTTGATAAAATGCTATAATTACGATAAATTCGACCGCAATACCAAAACGTCCGTTTTCACCCGCGTTACCCGGCGAGAGCGGCCGCGGCGACGAAACAATAAAACATGACCCTATCGATAAAACATTATCTTTGGTTGGGAAACGTCATCATACTCGGATTCGCGACCTGGTCGGCGGTCACCCTGGGCATGACTTATTTGGGGCGGCTCATTTCCGATGGCGCCGCCGCCGGTGGGCAGGTCCAGGTGGACGCCGGCGACGGCCCCGCCTTGAGGCCCATGAGCATCTACCAAAAGATCGCCGATTACCGCATCTTCGGGGAAAAGGAGGAGGCCGCCCCCGCGGATGCGCCGAAAAGCTCCCCGACGATGAGCCCCCAGACTTCCCCGGCCTCCCGGACCGCCGCGGACCTGAAGCTGGTGGGCGTCGTTTTTGGGGGAGACGCCGGCGTCAACCTGGCTATTGTGGAGGAAGGCCGGTCCAAGGAACAGAACTTGTACCGGGTCGGGGACCGCATCGGGTCCAACGAACTGATCCAGGTGGCGCCGAACGAGGTCCTGTTGCGGGAAGGGGACAAGGACCTCCGGTTGGCCCTTTTCGACGGTTTTGACGCCGCGAGGGCCGCCCCGGCCCGGTCGGCGGCCCCGCCGGAACCGGCGCCCGCGCCGGGAGAGGCGCCCGGGGAAGGGGACCACATCGCCAAACCCTTGGGAGACAACAAGTTCCTGGTCAGCCGGGAATCCCTGGGCGAGCATTTGGGCGACCTGAATTTTTTCATGGCCCATGTCCGCATCCAACCCTATTTTCAGAACGGACAACCGCACGGCTTCAAGATCGCGTCCATAAAAGCCGGCAGCCCGGTCAGTCAGCTAGGGTTCCAGCAAGGCGATATCCTCTTGAAGGTCAACGACGTTTCCGTGGGCAAGCCCGAGGACCTGGTCAACCTGTATCGCCAGGTTCAGCAGTTGGAAACCATCACGGTCGACCTGGAACGACGCGGGGCGCCTGAAACTTTAACCTACTCATTACGGTAAGCCGGCGAATTTTGTATAATACCTTTTTCAATTTCGAGCGCGAACCCTTCAGCCTGACTCCGGACCCAAGGTTCCTGTACCTTGGCGCCGGGCACCAGGAAGCCCTGGAACACATGCTGTACGGGATCGAGTCCCGGAAAGGGTTCGTGCTGATCGCCGGCCGGGTGGGGGCGGGGAAGACCACCCTGACCCGACTCCTGTTGGAAAAGCTAGACGAACGAACCCACCGGGCCCTGATTTTCAACACCTTCCTCAACGAAGTGGAACTGCTGCGCGCGATCAACCGCCAATTCGGGCTCCCGGCCGATGGCTTCAGCCGGGAATCCCTGGTGGACGACCTTAACCGTTTTCTCCTGGAAATCCATCAAAAAGGCGAGAACGCGGTGCTGATCCTGGACGAAGCCCAGAACCTGTCCGTCGCCGTGCTCGAACAGATCAGGATGCTGTCGAACCTGGAAACCGACAACCGGAAATTGATCCAGATTCTCTTGGTGGGCCAGCCGGAACTGACCCGGACCCTGGCTCGTCCGGATTTGTCCCAGTTGAGCCAGCGCATCACGGTCCGCTGCCATCTGCCGGCTTTAGGGCTGGAAGAGACCATCCGCTATATCCACCACCGGATTTCCGCGGCCGGCCCCCAGGCGACGATCAGCTTTCACCCCGGGACCTACCGTCTCCTCCACCGTTTTTCGGGCGGCACGCCCAGGCTGATCAACGCCTTGTGCGACCGCGCCTTGCTGGTCGCCTACACCGGGGGGGAACGCTTGATCAAGCCCGCCCACGTCAAGCAAGCCCAGGTCGAGCTTACTTCCGGCGCGCTGGCGGAGTCCCGCTGGAGCTTCATCCGGCGGTTCGGCCCCGGGATCATCGCCGCGGCGGCCCTGGCCTTTTTGGCGGCCATCGCGATCCTGCTGGCGTGGGACAGCCGACCATGAGCTCCATCAGCGACGCCCTGCGCCATTCCGACGCCAAACGGCCCCCCAACCCTTTTACCCCCTGGCTGGGCGAACGGCCGATCCTGGCCTGGTCCCTGGCCCTGGGCTTGGCCTTGGCGGCCGCGGCGGCGGGGTTCTGGTATTGGAATTTTCGAGCGCCGGCTTCCGGAAGCGCCCCTCGGCCGCCCGTTGGCGGCGCCCCGCCCCAAGCCTCGACCCCGCCGGAACAGACGCGCCCGGCCTGGCGCGACCCCGCGACTCCCGCCCCCAGGGTCGGCGTTTCCTTCCCACCCTGGGTCGGAGATTTTCCCGATCTTCCGACGGTCGAGGAACCACCCCCCGCCACCGAGCCGCTCCTTTCCGAACCGATCCCGGCGGACGAGAACCCGTCCGGAAGCGAGCCGGTTGTTTCCGGCGAGTCCACCGCCGGATCGCCGACCAGCCCGGCCGACAACTTCATGGCCGGGTTCTACGCCCAGGAGGGAGGCTTGATTGACCAGGCCATCGAGCTTTACCGGCGGGCCATTGCCCAGGACCCCCGCATGGTCGAGCCCTATCTCAATCTCGGCAACATTTATTTCGAAAACCAGTACGATCCCGACCAGGCCGAGGAGATGTACAAGCGGGTCCTGGAACTTTCCCCGGACAATAAACTGGCCCATAACAACCTAGGTGTGCTATTTCTGGGAAAAGGCCTGCTCTCCCAAGCCCAGGTGGAAATCACCACCGCCATCGAACAGGACCGGGACTATGTGGACGCCATTTACAACATGGCCTGCCTGGCGGCCCGCCAGGGACGAAAAAGCCTGGCCCTGAGCTATCTCCTTAGGGCCGCCCGCCTGGACCCGCGGGTCGGCGCCTGGGCCGCCGGGGACGAGGACCTGTCTTCCCTGCAAGACAACGAAGTGTTCCGGGATTTTTTAAAAAGAGGCGTTCCGTCCGACGCCGAGGGAAATTAATGATTAGACCAACCGCCATCATCCTGCTCATGTTGCTCTTCAATCCGTTCCTGATCCCTCCGGCGCTGGGGGCCCGGGTGACCGACGCGGTCGACTCTTCCACCGCAAAATCCCCGGCCGGGGCGGAGACCCCGGAAGTGACCCTGGACTTTCGCGACGTCGACATCCGCGTGGTGGCCAAGTTCATCAGCGAACTGACCGGCCGGAACTTCATTTTCGACAATAAGGTCCGGGAAAAGGTCACGGTTTTCTCGCCCACCAAGGTCACGCCGGAAGAAGCCTATCAACTCTTTGAAATGGTGCTTAAAATTCATGGATTCACCACGGTGCCCACCGGCGGGATCATCCAGATCGTCCCCAGCCAGGACGCCCGGACCATGGACGTGGAGACCAGGGCCGTCTTGCCCGGACGGTCCGAGGCCAAGGACGACCGGGTCGTGACCCAGCTCATCAGGCTCAAGCACGCCGACGCCGCCGAGATGAGGGGCCTGATGCAGCCGCTCATGGCCCGCTCCGGGCTGCTCATGTCGTACGACAGCGGCAACATCCTGATCGTCACCGATTACGCTTCCAACATCGACCGCCTGGTGAGCATCATCCGGGCCGTGGACGTGGAGGACGAAGGCGCCAGGCTTTCGGTTATCAAGATCAACCACGCCTCGGCCAAGGACATGGCCTCCGAGCTGGAAGTCGTCCTCAAGGGCCCGGCCCAGAAAGGACAACAGGCCGCCGGACGCCTGGACTACAAGGTCGTTCCCGACGAACGCACCAACAGCCTGATCATTCTGGCCCGGCAAAGTGAAACCAAGACCATCCGGGACCTGGTCCGGGAACTTGACGCCCCGTCCCCGCGGGGTTCGGACCGGATTCACGTCTACTTTCTGAAAAACGCCGTGGCCGAGGACTTGGCCAAGGTCCTGAGCGAGTTGACCGGCAAGGAAGCCGCGGCCCAGCAAAAAGGCGGACCTTCCCGCCTGGTCCTGCAGGAAGAAGTTTTCATCACCGCCGAGAAAGCGACCAATTCCCTGATTATCCGGGCGGAACGCCAGGACTTTCTGGTTCTAAAAAACATCATCGAACAGTTGGACATTCAGCGGGCCCAGGTGCTGGTGGAAGGCGTGATCATGGAAATGTCCGTTTCCAAGGCCAATTCCCTGGGCGCGGAATGGCGTCTCCTGGATTTTCCCGAGGAAGGCTCCAACGCCATCACCGGGTTCGGCGGGACCAACCTGCCCGGGGAATCGACTTCCGGGCTGATCAGCAGCGTGATGTCCAATCCCTTCAGCGGCGCCGGCGGCCTGGTCCTGGGCGCGGCCCGGGGCACGATCACCTATGGCGACACCACGTATCTCAATATCGGCGCCCTGGTTCAAGCCCTGGAATCGGATTCCGATATCAATATCCTGTCCACCCCGCACCTGCTGACCATGGACAACGAGGAGGCGCGGATCGTCGTGGGCGAGGAAAGGCCGTTCCTGAAGTCGTCCCTGGCCACGGACACCGGGTCCACCAGCCCCTCCATCACCAAAACCTACGACTTCAAGGACCTGGGCCTGACCCTGAAAATCACGCCCCACATCACCCAGGGCGAGTACGTCAAGCTCAAGATTTTCCAGGAACTTAAAAGCTTCAAGTCCGAGGTCGAGGCCGGGGCCGTCACTTCCACCAAGCGGGAAGCCGAAACCACCGTCCAGGTTCGGGACGGGGAAACCGTGGTCATCGGCGGGCTCATCGACGATACCGGTCGGGAAGTCCACAGCAAGGTCCCCTGCCTGGGTTCGGTGCCCCTCCTGGGCTGGGCGTTTAAAACCAGGAGCCAGTCGGCGGACAAAAAAAACCTGCTGATCCTGATAAGCCCCACCATTGTCCGGACCGCCGATCAGTTGAAGACCCTGACCGAGAAGAAACGCTTGGAGATGAAGGATTCAGTCGGCCAGGACAGCATGGATTTCAAGACTTTTCCGCCCAAGGGGCTGGATATGTTGAAGGACTAGATGGGCGGCGCCAGAATAGCCCGGGCCGTCGAGTTGGCCGCGGCCGCCAAGGCCGGAGACCAGGACGCCCTACGGAAATTATGCGAGCATCTGGGCATGCCTTTTTTCGAACGACTGGCGCCCCCCAAGCTTCCGCCCGGGATCACGGAAAAATTGGACGTGGGCTGGGCCCGCAAAAACCGGCTCGCGCCATACTGGGCCGACGAGGAACTAGTCCGGGTGGCGGTGTCCAATCCCCTGTCCCTAGGCCCCTTGGACGAACTGGCCTTCGCCCTGGGGAAAAGAGTCGAGGCCGCCGGGGCGCCGGAAGTGGAAGTGCTCCAGGCCTTGAACTTCCTCTTTTCCGAGAGCATGGACGCCGCCGACGATTTCCTCAAGGATATCGCCAAGTCAGAGACCGAAACCTTCAGCGCCGACCTGGACGACGCCCCGGATTTGATCGATTCGAGCGATTCCGCTCCGGTCATAAGATTAGTCAACCGGGTCCTTTTCCAGGCGGTCACCGAAAAAGCCAGCGACATCCATATCGAGGCCGGGGGGGACCGGGTCAACATCAGGTTCAGGATCGACGGGGTCCTGTTCGACCGGCTCAGCCCGCCGCGAAGCTATCTTCCCTTTCTGGCTTCCCGCATCAAGGTCATGGCCGGACTGGACATCGCCGAAAGGCGGCTGCCCCAGGACGGCCGCTTTCACTTCAACGTGGCCGAACGGTCCATCGACGTGCGCGTCTCGGTCATTCCCACTTCCAGCGGGGAACGGGTGGTCCTGCGGCTCCTGGACAAAACCACGGCCTTGTACGGGCTCGAGGAGCTGGGCATGGGCCCGGACATTTTCGAACCCTTCAAGCAGCTTATTTCCCGGCCCCACGGCATCGTCCTGGCCACCGGCCCCACCGGCAGCGGCAAGACCACCACGCTGTACGCGGCCTTGTCGCGGCTCAATTCCCGGGACCGGAACATCATCACCATCGAGGACCCGGTGGAATACCTTCTGCCCGGGGTGGGCCAAATTCACGTCAACGCCAAGGTCGGCCTGGATTTCGCCCGGGGCCTCAGGTCCGTGTTGCGCCACGACCCGGACGTGATCATGATCGGCGAAATCCGGGACCTGGAAACGGCCGAGATCGCCATTCAATCGTCCCTGACCGGCCACCTCGTCTTTTCCACCCTGCACACCAACGACGCCCCTTCCGCCGTGACGAGACTGGTGGACATGGGCATCGAGGCCTACCTGGTCTCCTCGGCCGTGGTCGGGGTCCTGGCCCAGCGCCTGGTGCGGGTGCTCTGCCCCCACTGCAAGGTTCCGGACCAACCTTCCGCCGCGGTCCTGGCCCGGGCGGGCCTCCCGGAAAACGTCCTGGACGGGGGCTCGGTTTTCCGGGGTCAGGGCTGCGACAAATGCTTCCAGACCGGGTACCGGGGCCGAGCCGGAATTTACGAGCTTTTAGTGGTGGATGAAGAAGTCCAAAGGACCCTGGCCGGAACCAGCGAGGCCAATGAAATCCGTCGCGCCGCCGTCAAGGCCGGCATGATCCCCCTGCCGCTGGCCGGACTCGAAAAAGTCCGCCGCGGCCAGACGTCGTTGGAGGAGGTGCTCCGGGTGACTCTGGCCTAAAACCCGGTTTTCGCCATGCCAGTTTATTCCTATCGCGCCCTCGACAAGCAAGGAAAGAACGTCCGCGGGGTTATCGATTCCGAAACGCCCCGGATGGCCCGCCAACGCTTGCGCGCCGACGGCCTGCACCCGGTGGAGGTCGGCCTCGCCTCGGGAAGCCGGGCGAGGGGAGCGCGTTCGCCCATCAAACTGGGCCGAAGATTTTCCATACGCCGCAACAGAACGTCCCTCCTGGCCGACACCACGCGCCAGGCGGCGACCCTTTTGGCGGCCGGCCTGCCCCTGGTCACTGCCCTGACCACCATCTGGGAGCAGACCGAGGACCAGGAATACGGCCAAATATTGGCCCTGGTCAAGGAAGAGGTCACCGGCGGGGAATCCCTGGCCAATTCCCTGGCCCGCCACCAGGACTATTTTCCCTCCGATTACGTGCACCTGATCCGGGCCGGGGAGATGGGCGGCGCCCTGGACCAGGTCCTGTCCCGGTTGGCCGACGCCCTGGAAAAGAGGCAGGCCCGCAAGGCCAAGGTGACCGGCGCCTTGGCCTACCCGATCTTCATGACCCTGGTCGGCGCCGGAGTCCTCTTCTTTCTGCTCTCCTTTATCATTCCCACCCTGACCGGGTTGTTCGACAACCTGGGCGCGGCCCTGCCCTGGCCGACCCGGCTTCTGCTCTGGGTCAGCTCCTTTTTGAAAAGCTATTGGTGGGCGGTGCTAGCGGCCCTTGGCGGCGCGGGGTTCCTTTTTTCCCGGCATCTGAAAAAGGAAAAAAATTACCGTCGGTTGGAAGTCAGGGTTTTCGGGCTGCCCCTGATCGGGGCCTTGTTCCAAAAACTTCTTCTGGCGCAATCCCTGCGCGGCCTGGCGGTCATGGCCGGCGGCGGCGTGCCCCTGACCACGGCCCTGGACGTCACTTCTTTGTCCCTGGGACGATCCAGCTTCTCCAAGGCCCTGGCCACGGCCTCGGAAATGGTCGGGCAGGGGCGCTCCCTGGCCGACGGACTGGCCGCCTCCGGCCTTTTCCCGCCCCTGGCCAAGCGCATGGTGGCCGTGGGGGAGGCCAGCGGGACCCTCACCGACATGCTGTCCCGGGTGGCTCAAACCTACGAGGATGAAACCGACCGGGTCCTGGCCACCTTGACCTCCCTGGTCGAACCCGTCATAATCCTGGTCATGGGTCTGCTGGTGGGATTCGTGGTCATGGCGGTCCTACTGCCCATTTTTGATCTCAGCGGTCTAGTCGGATAGGAGGAATTATGAAAAAAAACAAATTAACAGGCCGAGCCCTCCGCGAAGCGGGGTTCACCCTGATCGAAATCCTGGTGGTGGTGGTCATCCTGGGCATCCTGGCCGGACTGGTGGTTCCCCGGTTCATGGAACAGCCCGAAAAAGCCCGGCAGACCAAGGCCCGGATGCAGCTTGAAAGTCTGGAAACAGCCCTGAGGCTCTATAAACTGGATAACGGATTCTACCCGGACACCGACCAGGGCCTGGCGGCGCTGGTTCAAAAACCGACCACCGGCCGGACTCCGGCCCGCTGGAGGGACGGGGGATACCTCGAAAAAACCAGCCTGCCCAAGGACCCCTGGGACCACGACTTCGTCTATCTCAGCCCCGGCTCCCATAACAAGGACTACGACCTCATGTCCCTCGGCGCCGACGGCGAAACCGGGGGCGACGGGACCGACGCCGACATAACCAATTGGGATACGTCCGAATAAAACCGTCCCCGGGCGGAAATGGACGCCTCGCCGCGGGCCGGGCCGGGCCGGGCTTCACCTTGGCCGAAATTCTAGTGGTCCTGGTTCTGATGGGCCTGGTCCTGTCGGTCATTCTGCCTCGAATCGGCGACGTGGACCAAACCGAAAGACTGAAGACCGCGGCCCGCCGCCTGGCCGGTCAAGCCGCCGAATCCTACAGCCAGGCCGCGACCAAGTCGCGACCCTGGTTTTTCTGCCTGGACCTGGATAAAAACCAAACCTGGCTGGCCACGGTGCGGCCGGGGGAAGAAGGCGACGCCGGGCGGGAAACCCCATACTATAAGCTGCCCGGCGACATCAAGCTGAAGGACGTGATTCACCCCGTCGACGGCATGATCAAGGAGGGTCGGATTTCCTTCGGCTACTGGCCCCAGGGCGGGAACGAACCCGGCGTGGTCCATCTGGCCGCCGCGGACGGCGAGGAGATGACTATCTTCCTGCGGCCTTTTTTGGGACGAACCGAGATCAAGGACGGCTATCTCAGGGAGGAAGCGAAGTGAGGCCGCCGCGGCGCGGCTTTTCGCTGCTCGAAGTCATCATCGCCCTGGCCCTGGTGGGCGTGGCCCTGGTGGCGGTCATCAGGACCCAGGGCCAGGGAATCAGGCTCAGCGAGGAGGCCCGCTTCACCGCCCAAGCCCTTTTCCTGGCCCGCCAGATTCTAGCGGAAAGCCAGGCCGACCCGGAAAATGGAGTGCAAAGCGATTACGGGGACTTCAAGGAACCCCTCGACTTCCTGAAATGGCAGCGCGACTCCATGGCGGTCCCGGGCCTGCCGGGGCTCCACCGGGTCACGGTCTTCGTCCAGCGGAAGGAACAAAAGGAACGGGAAGGGGTGACCTTGGAAACTTTCATCTATCGCCCCACGGGAGAATAACGGCTTGGCTTGGGCTAGGCGTAGGTCCGGCGTGACCCTGATAGACTTGATGATCGCCCTGGTCATTATGGCGGTGGTGCTGTCCGCCGTTTATTCCGTTTTCGCCTTTCAGGAAAAAGCGGTCCGGGCGGCGGCGGAAAGCCGGGACGTGTATGGACAGGGCCTGGTGGTGCTTGACCGCATCTGTCGGGACCTGAGCGGCGCCTGGCTGCCCGCCTCGGCCTCCCGGGACAACGCCCGGGTTCAATACCGGTTCGAGGGCGAAAAGGAAAGCCTGAATTTCACTTCCACCGCCTCCCTGTCCCCGGACCAGGATAGCGGCTCGGAAATAGCCGAGATCGGTTACCGCCTGGAGGAAGACCCCGACTCCAAGGAAAAGAAATACATTCTTTACCGGCGGCAGGACGATTCCCCGGACGACGAGCCGGACGAGGGGGGGAGCGAATTCCGGATGACTTCCGATCTGATTTCCTTCGAATTATCCTATCGGGACCGCGACAACGAGGAAAGCGAATCGACCGCGGCCGTTAAAAAGGACCTGCTTCCCCTGGCCGTGCAGGTCAAGTTGGAACTTTCAACAGTGGAAGGGCAAAAGGAAACGTTCCAGACCATGGTCTTTCTGCCGCTGTCCCAGCCGGTGGTCACCCCCGTCGAGGTCCCCGAGTTGGGAGGCCTCAAGCCATGAAAATTTTTCCTCGCCTCGGTCGGCGGAAAGGCGCGGCGCTGCTGCTGACGCTGCTGGTGGTGGGGCTGTTGTCCGCTTCCGTGATCGCCTTCATGAAGGCCGCCCACCTCGAAATCCTCGTCGCGGAAAACATTTACGCCTTTACCCAGGCCGAGATACTGGCCCAGGCCGGCCTCAAGGGCGCCATGACCTCCCTGGCCATGGACGACGCCGATGTCGACAGCCTGAACGATTCCTGGGCCAGATTCCAGGACTATGCCGCCCTGGCCGGCGGCCTGTTCGAGGAAGGCGGCTTCACCGGGTCGATCGAGGACCTCTCGGGGAAATTCAACCTTAACCTGCTCATCGACCAAAAGGGACCGGTCAACCAGCAGGGCCTGGTGGACGAGGCCAGGGAAGGAATCTGCCGGAGATTGTTCGAGCAGTTGGGCGTCGACGATCAACTTCTGCCGAACATCCTGGACTGGCTGGACCCCGACGATCTACCGCGGTCCGGCGGGACGGAAAATTACTATTATTCCTCCCTCAATCCCCCCTATCCCTGCGGCGACGGCCCGCTCGACGTCCTCGGCCAATTTTTAAAGATCAAGGGCGCCACCGCCAAGCTGCTCCGGGGCGGGGAGGACGCCCCGGGCCTGGACCGCTTCCTCACGGTCCATACCAATGGAAAAATCAATATCAACACGGCCCCCAAGGAAATACTGATCGCCCTGGACCAGGACATGACCGAGACGGCGGCCCAGGAAATAATAGACCTCCGGACCGCTGAACCCTTTGAAAAAATAGATTTATTAAAGGAAGTCGCCGGCGTGACCCCCGAAATATTCAACCGCGTCACCGCCGGACTGGTCGCGGTCAACAGCACCTGTTTTCAAATCCGGATAGAAGGCGTCTTCCGCGAGGCCCGCGCCCCCCTCACGGCCGTGGTCAAACGGTCCGACCGGGGCGTGGAACTCATTTATTACCGGGCAGGTTGAAAGGAAAAAATGGCTTCTTTCGTTCCCGGCTTTTTAAAAACCAAATCGTCCGCCGCCGTGTCCGTGGGGTCCGGCGGGGTTAGAGGCGTCCGCCTGACCAGGACCGAGTTCGGCGTCCGCCTGGCGGCCCAGGCTTCCCACCCTTTTCCCTTGGACCGACCGCCGCACGCTTCCGAACTGGAGGACGCCCTCCTCAAAACGGCCGGGGAAGTGCTGGGCGAAAAAACCAAGCTGACCACCAACGTCCGAGCCAGGGACGCGGGCCTCCATTTTTTCAAGCCGCCCTTCAGCCGGCCGGACAAAACCCTCCGGGTGCTGCCCTACGAAGCCGAACCGTTGTTCTTGAAACCGGTGGAAGAGATGGTCCTGGATTATCTGCCCCTACCGCCGGCGGAAACCGGGGAACTCCAGGGGGTGGTCTTCGGCGCCGAGCCCGCGGCCGCGGCCGCCGTCCTGGAAACCATGGACCTGGCCGGGCTCGACCCGAACGTGATTCTGCCCGACCGACTCGGACTGTTGCTGGCCGGGAGCTATTTATTCGCCCGGGCCCAAGAGCCCCGCCTCCGGTTGATCCTCGACCTTGGCGCCGAACAAACCGGCCTGGCCCTGTTCGACGACGACCGCCCCCTTCTGGTCAGGTCCTTCTTTTACGGGGGACGGAACCTGACCTATCGGCTGGCGGAAACCCTGGGCCTGGACTTCATGGCGGCGGAACGCCTGAAGTGGGCGACCGACCTGGCGGAAGGAACGCCCGCCCCGGCGGCGGAAGTCCTGGCCGAGGCCTGGGCGCCCGTGATCATGGAGATCGAACGAACCCTGGCCGGAGGCCTGATGGGACGGACCGACCCCGCCGAACCCGCGTTGGTCCTGGGAGGCGGCGGCGCCAAGACCCCGGGGCTCCGCCGGTGGCTGACCGGCCGCTTGGGGTTGGAAGTGGAATTCGTTTCCGACTATTCGGCCGAGGACCCGGACCTGGCCGCCCTCGGGCCGGACCAGGTCTCGGTTTTCGGGTTGGCCCTGGCCGCGCTTAACGACGGGTATACGCCCAACCTGAGGCAAGGGGACCTGGCCCCCAGCCGGATTTTCACCAAGTACAAGGTCCCCCTGGCCTGCGGCGCCGTCGGGTTGCTCCTGATCTTCCTGATCAATTTCGGCGGGCTTTATTTCGATTACCGGGCCGAGAGCCGCAAATACGAGCAAGTAAAAAAGGAAATTTTCCGGGTCTTCCGGGAAACCGTCCCCCAGATCAAGACCGTGGTGGAACCGTTGACCCAACTCCGCCAGGAAATCGAAAAGGCCCGGGGGTCCGGCGCCGGGTACTCGCCCTCGAGCGTTCGGGCTTTGGATGTGTTGCTGGATGTCAGCCGCCTGGCCGGCTCCCATGACGGACTCCGGCTGACCAGCCTGTCCCTGACGCCCCAAGCCCTGGAACTATTGGGGGAAGGCGGCAGCTACGAAGTCATTGACCTGTTTAAGACCGAACTGACCGGACTGCCTTATTTCAGCGAGGCCCTGCCGGGCGGCGCCCGCAAGGACCCCACCACCGGGGTCCTGACCTTTAAAATATCCATGCGAAGGAAGGCCGGATGAGACTCAATAGCCGGGAAAAAGTCGTTGTCGGAGCGGGCCTGCTTGTCGCGCTGATCGTGGCCGTTTTCTTCCTGGTGGTCGACCCGCTCGACCAGGGCCGGGACCAACTACGACGCCGCGCCGAAAAACTTAAAAACGACCTCCAGGAAATGCACTACCTGGCGGCCCAGTACCAAGCCCTGTCCGTTGGCCGGGACCAGTTCCAGAAACAAGTCCAGGCCCGGGGCGGGGATTTCGCGCCCTTCAGTTACCTGGAAAATATCGCCCGGGAATCCGGCCTGACCGGACAGATCGAATCCATGACGCCCGTGGCCGCGGGCATGAACGAAGACGGACCCAAGATGGCCGAAATCGACATCCGGCTGGCCGGCATCGGCCTGGGGGAACTGACCCGGTTCCTGTATCGACTGGAAACCAGCGAAAAAGTCTTTTTCGTGGTCAACCTCAACATCAGGCCACGCTACCTGACTCCCAGGCAACTGGACGTAACCGTCCGCCTGGCCTCCCCCCTGGCCTCCTAATGCCGGGTCGCGGCTTGAAAATACTGCTCGGCCTCGGCGTTGTGGCGTACGTCCTGGCCGCGGCCCTGCTCGCGGCCCATTACACCTTTCCCTACCAAGCCGCCGGGCAGGCCCTCCGGGACAGAATCCCCGCCTTGGGACCGCTCCATTTTGAATTCGAAGGCCCCGAGCCCGGAAAACCCCTGACCTATTTCCTAGGGAACCTCAGCCTGGACCTCGACGTCCCTTCAGGCCGGACTCGCTTGATCGCCGCCGACCAGGTCCGGCTCAACCTCCACCCCCTGGCCCTCCTGGGACGGAAGGCGGCGGTGGATTTTCGCGTCCAGGCGGCGGGGGGGGAGTCCCTGGGCCGGGCCGTGTATCATTTGACCGGAAAACATGAGCTTACCCTTGAGATTGAACAAATCGACCTCCCGACCTTCGAGCTCGCCCTGCCCGGCGGTCAGGGGCGAATCTCGGGAAAACTTACCGGCCGGGCAATTATTTTGGGGGAAAACGACACGCTTCCGGTCGGAGGCGAGGGGGTCCTGCGGATGGAAAAAGGCCGGATAGCCGAGATAAAGGTTCCGGACCTGCCCCTGGACGAATTCGAATTCGACCTTCTGACCCTGGGTTTTAAGCTGGAACCCAACCAGATTATTGTGGAAAAGCTGGAAATTGAAGGCCCCCAGGGCGGAGTGAGCCTGTCCGGACGAATTGTGGACCTGCGCAAGCCCAGGCTGAACTTCACCGGCCAGGCCCGCCTGGGGCCGGTGGACAGCCCCTTGTTTTCCGCCAATTTCCAGACCACGGGACCGCTCGCGCAACCCCGCGTGCGCGTGACCTCCACCAAGGGACCCAGCCTGAAATAGCGTCCGGGGGAAAAATCGGCTCCCCCCGGCCGCCGCCCGACGCCAAGCAAGACCCCCATGGAGGATGTCGGCGGTCGGTTGAAAATATAAGGAAAATGGCCAAATGAAAATCAGTTAGACTGGTTCCCAAGCTCTAGCTTGGGAACCGCGGCCAGGGAAGCTCCAGACACCTATATGCCTTGACTTCTTTACAAACAGATCAAATTTTTACTTGACGGTTTGAGGCGAAGTTTCGCCGGCTTCCCCGCTCTAGAAATATGGATGTCTATGGTAACTTAAGATAACTTAATGCCCCCCTCACCCCACCCCACTCCCCCCCTGAATGGGTGGAGAGGGAGAAAAATCACTTCTGTTTTGTTCCTTTTGTTCTGAAAGACAACACCTTGTTCCAAACGGAGGCGATGGCCGGGCCGGACAATTATCTCCCTCGCCCCCCGACGGGGGGAGAGGGTTGGGGTGAGGGGGGTAGTCCTTGGTTCACCCGGGCCGACGGGGCCGGGCAGGATGTTGAGTTTCGCCTACGGCTCAACCCAACCTACCGAGATCACGTTATTTTTTGACATGTTGAGGCGCGCCGGGCCAAGCAATTCCAAACGCCCCGAACTTCTTCGGGCGGGCATGGACGCCCGCCCTTTCCGCCCTCGAAACAGGACGTTTCGGGGCGTGAAACCGCCGCCAGGCGGGTTCTCCGGAAAAAAAGCCGGGGGTTGTCAGGGGCGCCGGCTCCGGCGCGCCCCTGACCCTGGGACGGGAAGGAGTCTCTCGAAGCCCAACGCCAGGCGCGCGGGGGGCGGAGCAACCCCGCCGCAAGGCGCCGGCCAACGTCTCCAATTTACCGCGGCAAGGCCCGCAAAATAGTAAAAGATGGTGCGCGTTGCGCACCCTACAAACTATTATACAAATCTGGATTTCAATTTTGGATGTCCTTTACTGAAAAGCCAGATGGAAATCATGGATGTCCCCTAAATACACGGCGGCCGTGAATCACGCCTTCACCCGTTCTCCCCGAAGCGGCGGGCCAGTTCCCCGGCGACGGCCCGGACCCTTTCCCCGACCAGCCCCCGCGCGGTGAAATAATCGAGGCCCCGGCGGCGCAGTTCCCTCTCGTGCCACTGATGTTGGATGTCCCGAAAAGCCGGAGGTTGCCTGGTCCCGTCCTGGACAAAAGGGAAGTCCGGGGCGCAAAGGACCGTTAGGTCGTATTTCCGCTCGGCCAAGCGTTCGAGTTCCGGGTCCGCCCGGCCAAACAGGCGCCGGCTGTAAAAAAGAGTGGCGAGGGGGGACGTGTCGCAGAAAAGACGCTTGGTCGCGACCAGGGCCGCGGCTTCTTCCCGGGAGATCTGTTCCCGGGCGATGCGGACCATATCCTCGTAAACAAGCATGCCGCCCCTTGCTTCCCAAAGTTCCCGGCCGTATTCAGGAACATGCGCCGTCCCGAAATGAGTCCCCAGGGCCGCGGCCAGGGTGGTCTTGCCCGATGATTCCCCCCCCAGAAGACAGACCCGCCGGACCAGGGACGCGCCGACCGAGGGTGAAACCCAATCCCGGCGAGCGAAGAAATCGGCCCGGAGGGCTGTCCCGGACACGGGGAACCGCCCGCGTTCCCGGTCGACTAGGATGTGCCGCGCCTCGGGAGTCCCGGGATAGAGGCGGCGAAACCAGTTGGTCAGCTCGGCCGCGAAGCCGTCGCCGTAATCCTCGCTGGTGAAGACCGCGTCCACGGTCAGGCCCAGGACGTGGGTGCAGAGCGCGCCCACAAAAACCCGGTGGTCCCGTTCAGGAGCGTCGTTAGGGGGCATGGCCCTCAATCCCGGAGGCAGGGCGGCCAGCGAGGACGGGCGTTCCGGGTCGAGAACCAGCCGGAGGGTCGAGGGAAAAATTTCGGCCAGCCATCGTTCCCGGCGCAGCGCCCCGCATCCGGGAAATTCCGGGTTGGAATAAGTGATCAACACGACTTCCCGGCATCGTTCCATGGCCGTCCGTATCACAAATTCATGGCCCAGGTGCAAGGGCGAAAACTTGCCCACCACCAAGCCCCGCCGGAACTCGCGCTTCATGGCTCGGGCAGGAGCCGCCGCCAGCGGACCAGGCCCACCGCCGCGTTGATCCAAAACCCCGCGTAAAGCACGGCGGTCAGGTGCAGGCCTCGGGACGCATACAAGGGAACTGCGATGGTGTTGACCAGCAGCCAGCACCACCAGGTTTCGATCCGCCGCCCCACCAGGAGCATCTGCCCCAGGACGCTGAAGGCCAGGACCAGGGAATCGGGCAAGGGCGCGTAGGCGTCGGTGTAGGCATGAAGCAGCCAGGCGTATCCCAGGGCCGCGGCCAGGGCGCCGCCGGACTGGATGGTTATCGAAACCGGACGGGATCGCCCCACCGCGCGCGCGCCGCCGTGGTCCCCCCGCAACCAGTTCCACCAGCCCAGGACGCTGGCGGCGATGAAAAAAAGCTGTAGAGTCACATCCGCGTAGAGCCGGGCCAGAAAAAACAGATACCCGAACAGGGCGCAGCCCAGCATCCCGGTCCACCAGGTATGAACACTGTTCCGGCCGGCCAGGAAGATGGAAACCGCGTTCAGGGCGTTGGCGCCGATCTCCAAGGGGGAGGTCATGACGGGCCCGCCCCTGTTTCCGAGACGTATTGAATCACTTTGCCTTCCTCGCCCCCGAAGGCTTCGAATTCCACGACCTGGCCCGGCCCGAACAGCTCGACCAGGGCCGCGGCGATTTCCCGTTGGCGCGCCGGGACGCCGTCGGTTTTCATCACCAGGCCGCCGTCCCCGCCCTGGCGCAGGGCGAACCGGGGCAGGGCGAACCGTTCCAGGACGTGGGTGACTTCGATGTTGTTGATCAATTCTCCGGCCCGGGTCCGAAACAGCACGGGCGGCCGCCCCGCCAGGCCTTCCAGCGCCGGCGCCTCGCCGGCATACCCGATGGAAGCATGGTCCCCGGTGCGGTAACGCAGCAAGGGCAGATAAAAGTTGAACCCACCGGTGAGGGTGATCTCCCCCCTGGTCCCGGGCGGGACCGGCCGGCCGGCCGGATCGAGAATCTCCACGTACATTTGGGGCTGAAGCAGGACATGCCCGCCTGTCCCGGGGTCGAACATGGCCAGGGGCCCGGCCTCGTTCATGGAATAGACATCCAGGACCGGACAGCCGAAGCGCTCTTCCAGCCGCCGTCTCAACCCCGGGGTCAAGGCCATGGACGTGGAGATCAGGGCCCGGGGACGCGTGGACAAAGGCAGGTCGGCCAGGACGGCGAAGGATATGGGGTCTCCGGAATATACTTCCGGCTCCAGGGCGTCGAGGTATTTCGCCCGGTCGGCCGGGTCCCGCCAGTCGTCGGGGTGAAGGTTGATCTTGGCCAAGCCCGACTCCCCCATGGCCGGAGTGACCGAAACATAAGTGAAGCAACGACGCTGGAACCCCAGGAGGACCACCCCCACCCGGCCGCCCCGGTTTCGCAATTCCACCCCGAAACGCCTCAAGGCCCTTTTGTGGAAGGCCAGGTACCCGGCCGCGACCCGGGGGTGGGAAGGAATTTGCAGCGGATGGCCGGTGGTCCCGCTGGTGCGGAAATTGATCATCCGGCCGATGGGGACGGAATCGGGAATGAAGGCGGTTATATCCCGAGCCAGGTCCGCGCGGCTGGTCAAGGGCAGGTCCTCGAACTTCCCGGGAAGTCCGCCGTACCGCCGGTAATGGGGGACGCCGTCCAGGCAGCGGCGAACGAAGTCGCCGACCCAGCCGGGCGCGGCCGAGGGGTCCCAGCCGACCTTGGCCCCGAGAATTTTTTCCTCGAATTCCATGACCTGAACCAAGTCTTCCGCCGTCAGCTTGTGACCGCTCCTGTTTCGGAAAATAGGGGCGTGGGGGTGTTCCCGTAAAAAGGCGAGCATGCTTCGCCCCTGGCCCGTCAAGATCGGGTAGCGTTCCTTGTCGGCGTCGATTTCCCTGGTCATCATTCCCGCGTCCATTTGTCAGCCGCCTCCTCGGCGGCTTTTTTCCTCAACTGTTCCCGGATGGCCCGGGCCCGCTTTTCCGCTTCCCGGGACGCGGCCAGGACCCTGGCCCGCTCCCGGGAATTCAGGCCGGTCAATCTATCCGCGGCCTGGGCCGGGGTCTCGCCCTCGGGCCGCAGTCCGCAGCGGGCCAAGGCGGTCCGGGCCAATTCCTCCCGTCTTTCCGGATCGTTAACGAACCTGACGGCCGGGCCTTGGCCGGCCAGTTCGGCCGCGTTCCTTTCCAGGAGCGCGACCACGTCGGACCGGCCCAACCCGGCCCGGCGAAAAAATTCGTCATGGAGCAACCAGCAGAACAACAAGGTCATGGTCAAGCGATTGCGGTCCGGCCCCGGGGCTCCCCCCTGGAAAGTTTGCAACCACCCCGGGTCGGACGCCAACCCGAGGTCTTTCAACAGATCGTGGACCACGGCGTCGACATGAATCCGGCCGGCCCCGCCCAGCTTGGGTTCGTCCAAAAAATCCGGGGGTATGTCCGCCAGGCGGCGCATCAAATATTCCAGGGGCGGCCCGATGTTGTTCATGCGTCCTCGCTCTCCCCTTCTCCAAACCGGAGGCGGCTGAAAATCTTGGCGAAATCCAACAAGTCATCCCAGGAGGCCAGGGCGTGGACCCCCCACCCCTGTTCATCCCGGGCCCGGATTATCTGTTTGGCCCCGGAATCGATCCACCGCCGGCTGTCCCAGTCCGGGGGCAGGTTCAACACCAGGGACCCGCTGGCCCCGGCGCTTTTCAAGGCCCGCGCGGCGATGTCCCAGCCGCTCTCGCCGCGCTCGTCCAGGTCGAACATGGTCGTTATCCCATCGTCGGAAATGTTCATGATATGCACGGGACGGCGGCCGGAGTCCCGGGCTTCATAGGTCTGTCGTAACAGGTGGATGGGAAAAGCCGTGGCGCCCCCGAAAAAGCCGGTCAGGACCCGCAGGACCGCCTCCTCGTCGCGAGTGAAAACGCCCGTGGTGGTGAACTGGTTCTTACCGCTCCAGAGCGTGGCCTTGACCCGGGCCCCGGCCCGGAAGGCGGACAGGCAGACAATGGCCCCGGCCAGGGCGGGATAGGAAACGACTTGCTGGGGGTTGACCATGGACCCGGAGCTGTCCACGTACAGGTCGAGGTCCATCGGTTCGGGCCGGGGGCGGCCGCCCTCGGTCTCCCCCCAGACCCGCTTGACCGTGGTCAGGCCCGGGATCACGGCGGGGCTTTGAAAGACGCTCTGCATCCAGTCCGCCTCGTCCAGGGGCAGCCCAATATCCCAGGGTTCCAGTCCCTCGGGCAGGGGGTCGGCGGTCGGACGCCTTTTCCTGGCTGGAAAGGGAATCAAATGCGGCCGGGCCCTTTCCCGGTAATACCGGACCGCGGCCTCGTGGTCCGTCAGGACCAAGCCGGCGGACCGCAGGATTTCGGCGTATTGAAACGGCTCCCGGGTCTGCCCTCCGGGTCGTTTTCCCGCGGTCCGGCCAGGTTCCGACGGGACCGGGGTAGTCTCGTCCCGCTCGGACGAACCATCGGCCGAATCAGGGTCCTCGGCCGGGTGGACGGCCCCGCGCTGTTCCTCCGGGTCCATCTCGGTCAGGCCGTCCGCCGTCCCGCCCGCGCCCGCGTTTTTCGCGTCCGCCCAGAGGCCCAACACGGCCTCGGACTGGGAATCATCCAGGAGATGCGGTAAAAACAAGGCCGCGAAACGACCGGCGCCGTCCAGCCAGTCCCGGGAAAAACTCCTGACGACCCGGGCGCCCAGCCAGGCGTCGCCCTCGATACGGTCGTCACTCCGGTCCGCCTGGTCCGTTCCGCCCAGGACGCCCCGGGCCAGGCCCCACAGGATTTCATAGATGCGCAGGTACAGGGTCCAGACCGCGCCCACGGCCCGCTCGCCGCGCAGCAGCCGGTAAACCTCCACCGGCCGCAACCCCGCGCTCCGCTGGAGCCGGTCGTTGACCAGAAGATCGTAGTAGAGATTGGCCAGCAGGGGGGCGAACCGCTCCAGCGTGGGCAGGGACCACCGCATCCGGGCGATGGTCCGGGCGTGATCGTTCAGGTTGGCGGGGGCCAGGACATGGTGCCCAATCTCGTGGGCCAGGATTTCCACGGCCAGGTCTTCAAGCTTATGGGAAATTACATCCCGCAGGTTGATCACCACGGCCTGGTCGTCCAGACGGATCATGGCGAAACTTTCCGCCAGGCCTTCTTCCCGGGCCTCGGTCGCGGACAGGCAGAGCCGGGGCGGTCGAAGCCGCAGGAATTTGCTCCAGACGGCTGCGGCCGCGGGCCAGGCTTCCAGCCAGCGGGCCTGCAATCGTAGAATTTCGCGGGACGGCTTCTCGGGGATCATGGGCTTTTCCCGAGAGCGACCAGGGTGATGGCGTGGGAGAACGGGGAAGTCAGGGCCAGGGTGACCTCGTTCGAGGCGACGGAACTGATGGCGCCCAGGTCCGCAAGGTCGAGCGTCTCTCCGTCGAGGGAGGCCTCCAACCCGCTGATCTTCAAACCCCGGGGTCGCCCCTTGCGCCGGGCCGCCTGTTCAAAGTCCCCGGGCGAGGCCCGGTGAAAGGTCCGGCCGAAACAGTCGGCGGTCAGCAGCCAGTACTCGTCGCCGCCGCGCACCCAGAACCGGGCGCCGTCGCAGGCGACCAGGGGCGGCTCGACGAACAGCCCGCCAAAGCCCCGGAAAGCCCCGGCCCGGGCCGCGACCCTGAAAGGCGGCCGGTTCTCCTTGTCCGCCGGGTCATGCCAGGGGTCCCGGTCCAGCCGCCGAAAAACTTCCGTCCGGTCGGCGGCGGCCCCGGCGCCCACGGCGGCCAGGGCCGGCCGGTCGGGCAGGGAAGCCGCGACCTTCAAGGCGCTTTCCCGGAAATGGGCCAAGCCGGCCCGCCAGGCCAAGACCTGCCCGGTCTTGAGGAATGTATCCACATCGGTGAAAGACGGCCCGAGGGCGGCCAGTTCCTCCACCCAGGTCCCGGGCCGGGCGCCCGGGGCGCCGGATAATTGAAAAAGGGCGTTGGAAACGGCCGCGAGTATTCCAAGGGGGCTTGACGATACGAGGGGGATAATCCCGGGCAGGACCCGGCGCCAGCCGTCCTCGATCCGGCAACTGCCCGCGCCCGGTCCGACGAGGTTCTGTCCCGCCAGTTCCAGGCCCAGGTCATAGACCGCGTTCACGACCCGCGCGACCCCTTCGGGCCGGAATTTTTCCACTCCGGACACGACGGGCGCGGCGGTGTTTTCCAGAAACGCGGCGAAAACATTCATGTCCAGCCGGGGATACCGCCGCCGCGCCTCCGCGAAGCGTTGGTTGAAATCCGGGCGGTTGGCCCGCAGAACCGAGGCGAACAGGCCGCCGATCATGCCGGCCTCACCGGGTCCTCAACCAGCGCAGGTAATTGGTGTAGCGCTGGTGAAGGTATTTCAGTTGAAGCAGGTCCTCGTAAACATGCCCGTACAGCTTCCGGCTCCGGGACCATTCCGAGACCAGGCGCTCGATCTTGACCAAACGGGCGCGAACCTCGGCTTCGTCCAGCCCCTTGAGGCCGCGTTTGAGTTCGGCCTGGAGCTCCCCGACCGGGTCGTCGCGGTCCAGGTTGAGCCGGTCGAATTCGGCGCAGGCCAGGTCGAACAGCTTTCTCAGCCAGCCCACCCGGTCGATGCGAAACGAGCCCGCCTCGGCGCCGTCGAAAAAGGGGGCGTCCAGGTCCGGGACTAATTTGTCGCGCAGGACAAAAGGCAGGATTTGCCGAACATCCTCCAACTCGACCACCCGGTTTCCCCGGAAATAAGCCAGGGCCTTGGCGTACACCAAGAGGGTCATCAGCATCCGGACCGAGAGTCCGTTGCGGACCTGGCTGCCCAGGTCCTTGAGCCGGTCGCGCCCCGTATCCAGGGACGTCAGGGAACTCCAGTCGATGCCGGACAACCGGGCCGTATCCTTGGTCTTGTACTCGAACTGGCGGGCCGAAAATTCACAGAATTCGAACTGTCCGGAAAAAAACTCGATCCGCCGGCGGATATCCTCCGGGAAGGCCACGGCCAGGACTTCCTCCCGCAGGCGGTCCATCTGGTCCTCGGTGAAAATAATCCGCGGCGGCGCCACGTCCTCGGGCCGGACGTCTTCCTCGATGCGGGCCAGGAGGTCTCCCAGGAAGCGCGGGTTGAACGACAGGGCCTGGACGTTCACGTCGATGCGGTCCCGCAGGGCCTCGATCACCTGGTACGTGCCGCCGCCCTGCTCGTCGTTGGCGGTCAGGAACCAGGCCGAATCCGGGCACTCGTATATATGGTTGAGCAATTCGGCGTAATTGTCGCCCATGACCGTCAACAGGGCGCTCTGGGTCCGGGTGGGTATCCGGTTGTATTCGTCGATGATCTTGACCCGCATGGACAGCCATTTGCGCCAGGAAATCCGGATATCGTCGAGGGACTCGGCCTTGACCAGGTCCGCGGGCAAGGGGTTGCCCAGGAGATCGGCCACGGTCATCTGGGGATGGCCGTGCTGCATGGCCCGGCGCACTTCCCGCACCGGATACCCGGCCAGGACGCCCATGAGCACGGCGGCGGCGGTTTTGCCCCGGCCCGGCCCGCCGATCAGCAGGCATTTTCTCCGGGCCGCGAAGGTCAGCAGGGGCAGGAGCACGAAACTGGAATAGCTCTGGGATGACGGCAGGGTCAAGGCGCTCTTGCTGTCCCCGAAAACATAGGCGGCCGGCGGCTGGTCATTGTATTCGATGTCGTAATGAGGGCTGATGATGGCCGTGTTCACGATCCAGAAATAGGCCTGCCTCAGCTTCTCGTCGAGCCGCGTCTCGACGTCCCCGTCGCCGTCGGGTCGACCGTTGACCGGGCCCGTGTACAGGTCGGCCACATCGAAGGTCCGCGGCGCGGGCGTCGCTTGAGGGTTGGTCGGCGCCTGGGAAACTTTCTGAAAAAAATTGAAACGCCCCATGAGTCCTCCCCTCGCTTTTTTCCACGGCGGGTCGCGTCCTGCTTATCCCCTGGTCATATGAAAAGTATGCCTCCCGGACGGGGATGTGTCAACGAGACGGCGATATTGGAATCGTTTCGGCCTCATGTCCGCCTTGTGCTCACAAGTCCCGCCGCGCCGGCTTGACCGCGCACCCCATGTAGGAAACCCGGAGGTCGCCGCTTTCGCGGAACCGCAGGCGACGGCCCAATTCCCGAAACGATATTTCCCCCCGGCCGCGCCGACGGAAATAGAGCCAGGCGGCGAGGGGGTTTATTCCTAATGACAGGCCGCGGGTTTCCAGGTTGACCAGGTCGTTTTGCCGAAACAGTTCCGCCAATTCCCGGGGTTTGATGAATTTTTCCCAGACGTGGGAATTCGGTCCGGCGAAGGCGGTGGACGGCCATTCCTGCATCACCTTTATCACCGCGATCCGGCTGAGGAAGGTCCGATTCACGGTGTCGTAGACGAACAGACCGCCGGGTTTGAGGACCCGGGAAATTTCGCCGATCACCCGCCCGACGTCGTTTACGTGCTCGAGGACGTCGCAACAGGCGGCGAGGTCAAAGGACTGGTCGTCAAACGGTAGATTTTCCCCGGCCGCGACCAAGTATTCGATGGCCAGGCCCGCTTCCCGGGCGTGGGACCGGGCCGCGGCGACTGATTCCGGGGCCGGGTCGACCCCCCGGACCGAAAATCCATTTCGGGCGAATTCCTCGGACAGAAAACCGCCCCCGCAGCCGACATCCAGGATTTTCGTCCCGGGAAGCCCCCAGGTTCCTTCCTGTTCCAATATCCGCCGAAAAAAGGCGAACCTGACGTGGTTGACGAAAAAGCGGAGGGAGCTGAACTCCCCTTCGTCCTCGTCCCACCAGGCGTGTCCCCGGCGGCGATAAACTTGGTTGTCGACCGGACTCTGCATTCGTTCCACCGGCAAGCCAAACCCGTGAACGGGCTGATTATAGGGCGAATTGGGCGGCGTTTATTGCGCGGGCCGGCCGGCGGTGTTACCTTTATTCCAGCCGCGGTCACGACCACCGATAAAAACGCCCTTCGAGCATTTTTGCGAAGGTTAACATAAAAGCCCCGCCAGGGGCCGCTGAAAAAGGAAAACGAAATGACTTCCAAGGTCGAACCCGGGAAGGGAACGTTCCTGAAAAACCTGCTCGGTTTCCTCGGGCCCGGTTTTCTGGTGACCGTCGGTTTCATCGACCCGGGCAACTGGGCCACCAACATCGAGGGCGGGTCCAGATTCGGGTACGACCTGCTCTGGGTGATCACCCTCAGCACTCTCATGCTCATCGTGATCCAGAACATGGCCGCCAAGCTGGGCATTGCCACGGGCAAGTCCCTGGCCGTCAATATCCGGGAACGGTTTTCCAGGCCCGTGTCCGCCTTCCTGGGCCTGACCATTGTGGTGGCCTGCATGGCCACGGACGTGGCGGAACTGGTCGGCGGGGCCATCGGCTTCAACCTGCTGTTCGGCGTCCCCCTCTGGCTGGGCGCCCTGATCACGGTCTTTTTGGAAGTATTTCTCCTGGTCAGCCAAAGGTATCACCGGATCGAAACGCTCATCATGGGCTTTTTGGGGGTCATCGGCCTCTGCTATCTGGCCGAGATTATTATCGTCAAGCCCGACTGGGCCGCGGTCGCTTCCTCCATCGTCACGCCCCGGGTCAACCGGGAAAGCATCTACGTGGCCATGGCCAT
Source organism: Pseudomonadota bacterium (assembly GCA_043806915.1). GTDB lineage: Bacteria > Desulfobacterota > Desulfarculia > Adiutricales > JAGVGV01 > JAZDGM01. Next base: position 35,498 of record JAZDGM010000213.1, read on the forward strand.
CCTGGGCGCCGTGGTGATGCCCCACAACATCTTCCTGCACTCCAACGTGATCCATAGCCGGGAATGGGGGATTTCGGAGGCCGAAAAAATCAACCTGCTGCGGTACGAAAAAATGGACACCCTCATCGCCATGCTCCTGGGCTGGGCCGTGAACTCGGCCATGATCATCGTGGCGGCGGTGGTTTTTTCCAATTTGAACGCTCCCGTGGACAGCATCGAACAAGCCTCGGCCACCCTCAAGCCCCTGGCCGGCCCCCTGGCGGGACTGCTCTTCGCCGTCGCCCTGGTCTTCGCCGGGGTCGGTTCCTCGGTCACGTCGTCCATGGCCGAGGCCAACGTGATCACCGGCTTCCTGGGCCGGCCCGAGGACCCCAAGACCTTGCTTTACCGGATGTCCGTCTTGTTCACCGCCCTGCCGTCCTTCATAATACTAATTTTCAGCCTGGACACGTATCGCATCCTGATATTCAGTCAGGTGGTGCTGAGCATCCAACTGCCCTTCACCCTGACGCCCTTGTTGATACTCTGCCGGGACAAAAAGCTCATGGGCGCCTTTGGAAGCGGCCCGCTGGAATTCGCCGCCGCCGTGACCATCTCGGCCGTGGTGATCGGCCTGAACCTTTACCTGCTTTATTCTCTCGTCACGGGAGGAAGTTGACATGCAAGTCTATAAAAAAATCCTCGTGGCCATTGACTGCTCGCCCGTGGACGAGGCCATTGTCCAGCACGTCGCGGCCCTGGCCCGCCAGAACGACGCCAAGGTCACGCTGCTCCACGTGGTGCATTCCCACACCCTGGACCAGGACCGGGTCATGCGGGAAAAGGCGGAAGTTTGCCTGAAGCGGCATGGGGAAACCCTCGGACGGCAGGGGATCGAGACCGAGGTCCTGATCCGGAGCGGCGAGC
>JAZDGM010000214.1:0-9187 GCA_043806915.1 Pseudomonadota bacterium
CCCGGTCAGGGTACCCCACAATGGCCACTGAGGCCACCTTTGGATGCTCATTCAGCAGCCCTTCTATTTCTGCCGGGTAGATGTTCTGCCCGCCCCGGATGATCATGTCCTTGGCCCGGCCCAGGATCCAGAGACAGCCACGGTCCAGTTTCACGATATCGCCGGTGGTGGTCCAGCCTTCGTCGTTAAAGACCGAGGCCGTGGTCTCCGGGTCGCGGTAATACCCGGCCGGCGCGTGCGGCCCGCGGAACCAGAGGACCCCGGGCTCGCCTTCCGGAACTTCCTGGCCGTCCTCGCCGACCAACCGGAACTTGTTGCCCGGCAGCATGCGGCCCACGGTGCGTCGCCGCAGGTCCGTGGGATCGGTGATCTTGCAGCCCGAGACCGAGCCCACGTCCTGGGTCCCCAGGTCGCTGGTGATCGCGGCCTTGAATCTCTGTTCGACTTCCTCGGCCACTTGGGGCGAGAGGTACCCGCCGGCCGAGCGCACGAACCGCAACGACGAGAGGTCGTAGCCCTCGACGTCGCATTCGAGCATGCGCACCAGGTGGGTCGGGACCACGCCGATGGCCGTGACTTTTTCCCGGGCCATCACTTCGAGGGCCAGTTGGGGATCAAATTCCTCGAGCATCACGGTCTTGGCGCCCACCAGGGGCGCGGCGAAATAGGTCAGGGTCCCGGCCGCTCCGCCGGCGTGCGGGGCCACGGCCATGGTGACATCGTCCTTGGTTAGGCCCCAAAGGTCCACCCGGCCCTTGGAGGTGCAGACCCTGGGCGCGGTGGGCCATTCCACCAGCTTGGGCAACCCCGTGGTCCCGGTGGTGCTCGTTAAAAGCCCCACATCCCAGAAGGCGTCGAACGCCCGGGCCTTCAGGGCCGAGTGGTCCACCTTGCCTCGAAATTCCTCCGCGGCGCGAGTCAGGGAGCGCGTCCCCGCCGGCGCCCCGGAGGGAACTTCATCCTCGAATAGGAAGATGTGCTTGAGGCTCGGGAATTCGGTCATCAAGCCCTTGTACATCTCGAGGTAGTCGAATCCCCGGTAGACGTTGCAGGCGACCACGGCCTCGGCCTCGGTCAGCCGGCAGAAATGCTGGAGCTCCCTTTGGCGCAGGTAGGGGTACACCGTCAGGGAGATCAAGCCGGCCCTGGCGCTGGCGATGCGGGCCAGGAAGCCGTACACGCTGTTGGGGGACTGGATGATGATCCGGGCGTCCCGGGAAATGCCGGCATCCAGGAAGGCCTGGGCGATGGCGTCGGTCAGTTCCCGGGCCTCGGCCCAGGTGACGCGGCGTTGGGAGTCCACCAGGGCCTCCCGGTCGCCCAGCTCGCGGGCGTTGCGCTCGTAAAAGTCGTAAAACGTCTCCGTGGTCCAGTAGCCGTCGCGGACGAATTCGGCCACCATCTTCTCGGTGTAGCGGATCGGTTTCAAATCGGACCTCCCTTGGCGACCTAGGGTCGTCGGCCGCGGGCTTTTTTTCCGGTGGGCGCCGGAGTTGTCCCGCGGCCGGATGTTTTACTTGAACCCCAACTCCTCCCAACGCGACTCGATGCGCTTGACCAGGTCCTGGTCCAGGGCGATGGGGATGGGTTTATGTTTCCAGTCGTAGGGAATGGTGGCGTCCATGAGGAGCCGGCCGGTGATTTCCCGACTGTCGATGGGCAGGGACGGGTCCAGGGGAGTGGAGCGTCCGCGCTTGATGACCTGGCAGCGGTTGGGCTGGAAACGGAAACTAAGGGCGTAAAGCACCCGGGGCAAGTCCCAGGGCTCGATGTCCTCGTCGACCACGATGACGGTCTTGAGACCGTAGGCGCCCATTTCGGTGGAGATGGCGGCGGTCAGGACCTGGTCGGCGTGGCCGGGGTACATCTGCTGCATGGAGATGATGGCCAGGAAGCGGCCCGAGCCCTCGGGCGGGCAGTACACGGAGCGGATGCCCGGAATTTTCATGGCCACGAGCTGCTGCCAGAGGGCCGAACCGTAGGACAGGGCCATGGTCATGTGCGTGTCGGTCACGGCCCGGCCCACGGTGGTGCCCCAAAAAATGGGATTATTCCGGAAGGTGACGCACTTGACGTCGATGAAGTTGCGCGGGTCGGTGCCCACGCCCGAGTAATACCCGGTGTATTCGCCGAACGGCCCCTCGTCCATGAACTTGTCGGCGTCCACTTCCCCCTCGACCACGATCTCCGCGTGGGCCGGGATGGGCAGGTCCACGGTCTCGCCCCTGATCACTTCCACCGCCGCGCCGCGAATGGCCCCGGCCACGTCGAATTCCGAGACAAAGGCCGAGATGCGGGCCGCGCCGAGGATAAAGAGCAGCGGATCGCAACCCACGATGGAGGCCACGGGCATGGGCTTGCCCATTTTTTGGTATTTCTTGAGCATGATGTCGGCGTGCTTGCCCTTGATGAACTGCGTGCCCAGTTTGTTTTTGCCCAGGAGTTGGCAACGGTACGTGCCCAGATTGACCCAGCCCGTGTCCGGGTCCTTGGAAATGATGAAATGAGCCGTCCCGAAGAAGCGGCCGCCGTCCAGGGGATAGAACTTGGGGACCGGGAACCGGAAGAGGTCCACGTCGTCGCCCATTAAGATGTTTTCCTTGCATGGCGCGGTCTCGACCCATTTCGGCGGAATGAAATTGTCGCCGACGCGGACCCATTCGGCCATGAGGTCCACCAGGCTCGATTCCCTGGGGCGCCCCATGATCAGGGCTAGGCGTTCGGTGGTGGTGCAGACGCTGGTGATGACCGGGGTCTGGTAGCCCTTGACGTTCTCGAAGAGCAGGGCCGGCCCGCTTTTTTCCTCGTTGAGCTTGGCGATATGGGATAGTTCAAGGTCCCAGTCAACCTCGACCTTGATGCGCTGCAGGACGCCGTGTTCCTCGCAGACCCTGATGAAATCCCTCATATCCTTGATCATTTTAAGATTACTCCTTTCCTTGATTATTCCGCGGCGGACCTTTTCCCGGGACGGGCGGCCCGTTTTCCCTCAAGCCTCGATGTCCGGACGCACTCCAGGCGGTCGGTTCGGGCCGGGTGATTTCACCGGGCCGATCGATTTCGGGACGTTCTGTTTGTCGACCGGATCTTGGGTCCCCCTGAGGAGGACCGCCTAGGTTAACCTCTTGCCGGCCATGACCGAGGCCAGGATGTGATCCATGGCCGATTTTCCCGCCGGGGCCAGGGGCTCGGCCTTCTTGGCGCTCCAGACGGTTTCCGGTCGGCTTTGCAGGATATACACATGCCCGGCCGCTGGTATGTCCTTGTCCACGGCCCATTCGATGTCCATGGGTCGGCGGTAGAGCTTTTCGATGATCTTCCCCATGCGGGCCAGCTCGATGATGTCCTCGTCGATGGTTGACTGGCCGCGGCGGCGCTCGGGCGGCAGGTCGAACCGTTGGGCTTTTTGGGAGACGGGTTCGACGGTGTAGTAAAAATCCTTTTCCGAGATCGTCCGCCGCGTGATTTCCAGGGAAATTTTGTCCACCACGAAGTTGTCCGGCGTGACCTCGCCCGAGACCACGGACTCGCCGAAGCCGAAGTTCGAGTCGATGACGATCTGGGACCGGTCGCCGTTGGACGGGTTGAGGGTGAACATGAGGCCCGCGGTGAAGGAATTGGCCATCTTCTGGACGCCGACGCTGATGGAGACCTGGCGGTGATCGAATCCCATTTTCACCCGATAGGCGATGGCCCGCGCGGTGAAGAGGCTGGAAAAGCAACGCCGGATGTGCAGCAACAGGTCATCCACCCCGCGAATCCAGAGGAATGTGTCCTGCTGACCGGCGAAGCTGGCCCCGGGCAGGTCCTCGGCCGTGGCGCTGGAACGCACGGCCACGGGTAGGGCCGGCATGTAGCAATATTTGGAAAGCTTGCGGTAATACTCGGCTATCAGGTCTTCCATCTCCAATTCGAAGGAGGCGACCTCGATTATCTTCCGGATATTTTCGGAAGCCGTCTCCAGGGCGGTCAGGTCCTGGTCGTCGAGGTCCTTGAGTTCGTCCTGAATGGCCTCCACCAGGCCGGCGTGATTGATAAAGCGGTCGTAGGCCGCGGTGGTCACCGCGTACCCGGGCGGCACGCGAACGCCGGCGTTGATCAATTCGCCAAGCGAGGCGTTCTTGCCGCCCACCAGGGGCACGCTATCCTTGGCGCATTCCCGAAACCAACAGACCAATGGGTTCTGATCGGCCATGATTCCCTCGCCCTTTCGGGGCCGCCCGACCGTCGCGAACGACGGCCGGGCGGAAGGTGATTAACGAACGATCTCGATCTTGCCGGTCCCGCCGTCCACCCGGATCGTCATGCCGGTCTGGATGATGCGCGTGGCGTGGCCGGTGCCCACCACCGCCGGCAAGCCGTACTCCCGACAGACGATGGCCGCGTGGCTCATGACGCCGCCCACGTCCGTGACCGCGGCCTTGATTTTCTGGAAGGCCGGGGCCCACGAGGGCGAAGTGGTTGGGGCCACCAGTATCTCGCCGACCTGAAGCTGGGCGATCTCCGCCACGGAGCGGCAGACCCGCGCCTTGCCTTCGACCTTGCCCGGGCTGCCCGGGAACCCGGACAACTCGTTCACATTCGCCGGGTCCCCCGCGTCCTTGACCTTGGCCCAGGCCGCCAAGGACTCGTTGGTCACGCCCCAGAGCACGACCGTGAACGGTTCCTGGATCACTTCCGGCGCGGTGCCCACGGCCGGCGGCGGCGACCATTGCCGGAATTTCTCATACACGCCCTTGCGCCATTCAATCTCCGGCGGCCAGTGTTTCGGTCCCCGAGGCTTGACGCCCGTGGCCCAGGCCGTCACCAGGTCCCACAGGGCGTCCTTGATTTCGGCCCGGGACAGGAACCAGACGTCCTCGATCCCGGCGATGAAGCCGTAGTCCTTCATGATGGCCGCGACTTCCCGGATTTTGTTCCAGAAGATCGAATGGAACCAGTGTTCGACATAGAACAGATGGTTTTCGACATAGGGAAAGACGGTCCGGGCCGTGGCCAGGAGCTGCTCGAAACCCTGCCGGTCTTCCTCGGTCTGGAGAAGTTCGCGGTACTCGGTCGTGATCCGGTCGCGTTCCCGAATGACGTTGGCCGTGGGGCGGGTGATGCTCTCGCCGGCCCGAATCTTGTCGATGTAAATGCAGATGAAGCCCAAGGGAACGTCGAGATCGTCGTTCCAGGACTTGTCGTGGTGATACCAACCCGTGCCGGTGCTCAGCCAGAACCAGGGATGGCGCGCCTTGTGGAAGACTCCCAGCCACTCCTTCCCGTTGGTCGACTGCTTGAGGGTCTCTTCCACCGCGGCGAAGGACAGGCTGGATTTGACCGCGTCGGAGATCTCCAGGTCCACCGCGGCCTGGGCCAGCTTCTTGAGCTCGTCGTCCGACCGGTACATGATCACGTCGATGCCGCCCACCATCTGGGTGACGCGCTGGAGGGGAATGCCGGGGAAGGCCTTCTGGCAGAAGTCCAGGAAGGTGACGTACGCGGCGTACCCGAGGTTCAGGAATTCGAAGTGATACTGCCAGCAGAGGATGCCCAGGTCGATGATCTCGTCGTACGCCTTGAGCAGGCTGTAGCCCTTGGAAACGCCCAAGCCGTCGAAGACCACGCTTTTGTCCTCGTATTCCGGCAGGGGCTCGACCTTCACGGCCGTGAGGCGGGAGATCACGTCCTTGATCTTTTCCACCCACTTGTCATGCAGGCGGTCCCAATTTTCATAGTAGTATCCGGCCCGCTCCATGAAAATGGGCACGCGCTTGCCAATCTCCTCGGGATCGGTCACGGGCACCGGCGAAATGTAAATGTAGCCGTTGATGATGCGATGATCCACTCCGTACACGGGCGGGACCCCGAAGATGCGCGTGTTGTACTGGGACAGGGCCAGGAACCAGGCCTCGTCCCAGATGATGTCAAAGGGGTACATGGGTTCCGGGTAGTGCAACCCGTCATAGAACCAGAACATCTGGTTTTCGTAGTTCTCCCGCTCCGGGTCGTCGGTTACGAATGGATAATGATAGGGGTACATCCGCTCCCAGCCTTCCGTGCCGGGAATCTTCTCGACCTGGTGAGGATTGGGAAATTTGCGCCAGGAATCGGCCATGACCTGCCCTCCTTCCGTGGGTTTGGAATTTGTCTGCTCCCCCGCGACGGCGCAACTTCCCCGCGCCGACAACGGCGCGACGCGACGTCGACTTTCAACCTCGACACGCCGGTCCCAACCGTTGTTCGCGGTCGGACAGGCGGAGAACGACGTTTAGCCGTGAGTCCCCAATTACGCCTTAAACCATTTTGGATTGACTGCCAGTCTGACACAGAGCGGAAGAGACATCAAGGCAAATAGAATTATCATTTATATAAGTAATAATTATGTATTAATTAAAAATTAACTTTTTTTCCAGTATGTTATAAAGTTTTTGTTCTTGTTTTCCTTGACAGGACGGAACATTTTTTTTATCTAGATGCCATGAACCTAAGCCGTCTCCGCATTTTTCACGAAGCCGCCGAGGCCTTGAACTTTTCCCGGGCCGCGGTCCGGCTCAACGTCACTCAACCGGCCGTCAGCGCCCAGATTCGTATTCTCGAGGAAAACCTCGGCGTCAAGCTCTTCGCGCGTCCCGGCAAGAAGATCATTCTCACCGAGGCCGGAGAAATGCTCCTCGGCTACTCCCGCAGGATTTTCCGCCTGCGCGACGAGGCGGAAAGCGTGATGAACGAGCTGCGCCTGGTCCGTCGCGGAACGCTCAAGATCGGCACCACCCACACTTACGCCGGGCACATCATGCCGCCGCTGCTCACCCGTTTCCAGGCGGCCTTTCCCCTGGTGAACGTGGTTCTGCACGAGGGCAGTTCCCTGGATATCGTCCGGGGGCTGCAATCCCTGTCCATCGAGGTGGCGGTGGTGGCCTACCCCGGACCGGTCAAGCGTATTGTGTACAACTTTTTCAAGCGGGAAGAGTTGGTCCTGGCGGCGTCGATCGACCACCCCCTGGCCGGCCCGCGGAGCGTTTCGGTCCGCGGCCTGGCCCAGGAATCGTTTATCATGAGGGAAAAGGGGTCGGGCACGCGACGCGTGGTCAATGAACTATTCCGTCGCTGCCGCCTCACGCCGCGAGTGGTCTTCGAAACCAGCAACGCGGATGTCATCAAGGAACAGATAGCCAACAAGGTGGGGTTGTCTTTTCTGACGCGGTCCAGCGTGGCCGCCGACCTGGCCGAGGGGCGCCTGGCCGAGATTCCGCTGGAAGGGGAGTCGCTCCGCCTCGATATTCACACGGCCATCCTGGATGGTCACGAGCTTTCCTTGCCGGCCCGGGCCTTCCTGGACCTGCTTTCCGGGAAGTAAAGCCGCGCCCCGGCCGACCGGCGCGCTCCCCGGCGTCGGCGACGCCGGCGATTTTTTTGCGAAAAAGCGCGACCGGCGGTTTGACTTCGAGAGGGGAATGTAATACTAAAAAAGGTCGGCCGACGCGCCACAGACATTTTTTTTGAAAGGTAATCGGAAATGGCTAATGTAGTCGTGGTGGGAACCCAGTGGGGAGACGAGGGCAAGGGCAAGGTTGTCGATCTTCTGACCGAAAGCGCCTCCGGCGTGGTCCGCTTTCAGGGAGGCAACAACGCCGGCCATACCCTGGTGGTGGGAGCTGATAAGTTTATCCTCCACCTGATCCCCTCGGGCATTCTGCATGGAGGGAAAAAGGGGTTTATCGGGAACGGAGTCGTGGTGGACCCGGAGGTCTTGATCATGGAAATCGAGCGCCTCCGGTCCCGGGGCGTCGAGATAAGCCCTAAAAACCTGGTTCTCAGCGAAAAAGCCCATTTGATCATGCCTTATCACAAGGAGCTTGACGCCGCGAGGGAGTTGAGGAAAGGCAAGAAAAAGATCGGGACCACCGGCCGGGGCATCGGTCCCTGCTATGAGGACAAGGCGGCCCGAGTGGGCATCCGGGTTATCGACCTGTTGAATCGCAAGCTTTTTCTAAACAAGCTCAAGACCAACCTGGAAGAAAAAAATTTCATGTTGGAGCATTATTTCGGCGTGGCGCCCCTCGACCGGGCCAAAATCGCCCGCCTGGCCGAAAAATGGGCCGAATTCCTCCGTCCCTTCGTGGCCGACGTCGTCGGCCTGATCGATGACGCGGTGAAAAAGGGTGAAAACTTGCTTTTCGAGGGCGCGCAAGGGACCCATCTGGACCTCGACCACGGGACCTATCCTTTTGTCACCAGTTCCAATCCCGTCGCCGGAACGGTTTGCGCCGGCGCCGGCTTGGCCCCGAAAAGGATCGATGCGGTGCTGGGCCTGGTCAAGGCCTACACCACCAGGGTGGGCTCCGGGCCTTTTCCCACTGAATTGAAGGACAAGACCGGGACGCACCTGCGGAAACTCGGGGTGGAATTCGGTTCCACCACGGGCCGGCCCCGTCGCTGCGGCTGGCTGGACGCCGTGGTGGTGGGAACGGCCATTCGTCTTTCCGGAATTGATCATCTGGCGGTAACCAAGCTGGACGTTCTGACCGGACTCGACGAATTGAAAATCTGCACGGCCTATAACCTGGACGGCAAGAAAATCAAATATATTCCCGCGGACCTGGAAGCCTTTGAACGATGCGAACCGGTCTATGAGAGCATGCCGGGTTGGAAAGAGGATATAACCGCGGCCCGAAGTCTCTCGGAACTGCCCAAGGCCGCGCAACGATACCTGGAGAAGGCGGCCAAGCTCATGGGCGCTCCCTTGGGTCTTGTTTCGGTCGGTCCGGATCGGGAGGCGACCATCATGCTCGACAACCCGTTTTCCGCCCGGAGTTGACCTGTTCCGGCCGACGGGGCCGCGGATGTCTAGTGTTTGTCAGCGGCTATCCGATAATGCCTAAAACCTGGCCGTCTGAAATTGTATTGTTCCTTTTATTCTGAAAGACAACAACTTGTTCCAAACGAAGGCGGGCCGGGCCGCCCAATTTTCTCCCTCGCCCCCCGGCGGGGGGAGAGGGCTGGGGTGAGGGGGGGCTTGGCTCACCCGGGCCGGCGGGGCGAGCCAAGATGTTGGGTTTCGCCTAGGGCTCAACCCAACCGACATGACTTTATCCGGAAAGCAACCACGGGGAATCAACGCGGCGTTTCTATTTCGTGGTCCTAGCGCGGCGGTGAAGGTATCGCTATTAGTCGGTTTGAAATTTGATCCGTCTCGTTGAAC
>JAZDGM010000215.1:0-61667 GCA_043806915.1 Pseudomonadota bacterium
CTATTATGGGCGGTGGCGGGGCGCTACATTTATAGAGTGAGGAAGCTGGAGCTTCCCTGGCCGAGGTTCCCACGCTAGAGCTTGGGAACCAGCCTTACTCATTTTCATTTGGCCATTTTCCTTTCATTTTCAACCGGCCGCCGACAACGATGAGGCGGCTTTGCGCGAATTGGGCGGAGAGATGTTGACCGCGGTCGGGCGCCGGGTGATCGTTGCGGCCGGCGTACTGTGGGGGCCGGCTGGACCCGGTTCGGGATCAGCCCGTTATTTTAATGTGCAGGAACAAGTCGCCGTTTTGACCGTTCCGGCCGCGACGGCCCATGGTCCGAAGGCGCAGGCGGGAGCCGTCCCTGGTCCCGGGCGGGACCTTGACGAAGACTCGCTGGGGCGCCGCGTCGCGGTGGTATTCCAACTGGATTTCGGCGCCGTCGCGGGCCTGCGAGGGCGTCACCGCCAGGTTGAATTGCAGGTCCTCGACCGAGGGCGCGACCGCCGACCGGCCCCACAGCACGCCGGCCGCCTTAATTAAACCCCGGCCCAGGCGTTTGATAAGTCCGTCCGACGGGGATGGCAGGCTCCGGGGAGGCTGTTCTTGCTCGATCGGGGGGGCCTTGGCGCCGGGAGAAAAGGTGGTGCGATAATCCGGCGTGTCGGCCCGCTGGGTGTATTCGAAACGTGGTCCGGAAAAGAACACTCCCCCGAAAAAAAAGCCCCGGCCCCCGAAAAAGACCCGGTCGAAGAACTTGTCGTCGAAGCGGAAGCCCGAGTTTTCGAATTCCTTCCCGAGGTCCCGGAAGACCTGGCGGGCGTACGCGCTGGCGAACATATCCCGGAAAATGTCTTCCTGGGAGTAGGAAAAGCCGCCGGCCCCACGGGCCTGGCGGGCCCGGCCGGTCGAGGATTCGCGAGCCTGGTCAAATCCCTGGTCCTGGGCCTGATCGTATTGATTCCGTTTGACTTGGTCGATCAGAACGGCGTAGGCTTCACTTATCAGCTTGAACTGTTCCTCGGCCTGCTTGTCTCCGGGGTTGCGGTCCGGGTGATATTTTAGGGCCAGCTTGCGGTAGGACTTTTTAATCTCCTCGGAGGAGGCGCTTTTTTCCACTCCGAGAATATGGTAGTAATTTTTCAGGTTGTTCATAACCGTCCGGCCTCGCGGCATGGCGTTACGGCCGCAGCCGACGCCCTCTGAAAGGATTCGTTCCAATGATACCAGAATCGCTTGGGGCTAACAAGGGGTGGTTGCGCCGGCCAAGGCTCCGGCCGGTGGAAGCCTTTCCGGTGCGACTTCCCGAGGGCGAGGCCCTCTGCCTGCGGGACCCCGGCCGAGTGGCGCCCGAAATGTTGTTCCTGACCCCCGAGGCGGCGGTGGTCCTGGTTTTTTTTACCGGCGAAAGAGGGTGGGATGATATCAAGGCCGCGGTTCGGGAAAATTTCCACCGGGAAGTCGAGCTCGAGTCCATCGCCGGATTGGCGGAACTCCTGGATCGGAGTTATTTTCTGGAAGGCCCGACCTTTCGGGATTTTTTCCAGCGGGAAAAGGAACGGTTCGCCCAAAGTCCGGTGCGCGAAGCCGTGCTTAGCGGCTCCGCCTACCCCGCCGACGCGGAGGCCCTGACCCGGCGGCTCGCGTCCTTCGCCGCGGGCCCTTCCGATTCGGAAGAGGTGGAAGAGGCGATTGTTCCCGCGGACCCGCCCCGCGGCCTCGTGGCCCCCCATATCGACTTCGCCCGGGGCGGGCCTTGTTACGCGGTCGCGTACCGCCGGTTATCCCCGCTACGCCCTCCCGACCTAGTGGTGATCCTGGGGACCGCCCATAACCCGACCAACAATTTTCTTTCGCTGTGCGTCAAGGATTTCGCCACGCCTTTCGGACCGGCCCGGGTGGACCGGGATTTGGCCGAGGAATTACTTTCCAGGATCGGGCCTTCGCTCCTGGAAGACGAATTCGTCCACCGGGGGGAGCATTCCGTCGAGTTTCAGGCTGTCTGGCTGATGAACCTCTTTTCCGGCGCCGGGAAGATGAGGGTTTTGCCGCTGCTGTGCGGCTCCCTGAGCCCCCTGATCAGCGCGGGCCGGACGCCTTGGGATGACGGCGCCCTTGAAACGTCGCTCATGGTCCTGCGCGGCGTCCTGGACCGTTATCGCGCCGCCAGCCGCGGGGTCATGGTCCTGGCGAGCGCGGACCTGTCCCATGTCGGGCCGCAATTCGGGGACGAGTTCGTCGTTTCGCCCGAGACCGCCGAAAAAGTGCGGGAATATGACCTGGAGTTGCTGGCGAAGGCCGCGGCTGGAGATTACCGGGCCTTTTTTCATCACGCCGCCTTGAACAGGGACCGCACCCATGTCTGCGGCTTGTCGCCTATTTACGCCTTGCTGCGCTTGACCGGGGAGGCCAAGGGGCGTCTGCTGGCCTATGAGCAGTGGGTGGATGAACAGGGGCAGGGACTGGTGTCCTTCGCCGGCCTGGTTTTTCCCTGAACCCGCCGCCGGGACCGATCGCGGGAATGACGGCCGGACGGCGAGAGGAGCCGCGGGAAGAGGCGCTATTAGTCGCGCCGGGCCTCCGGGGCTCCTCCGGCATCCTTTTTGCCGCCGCCGGATTTCCGGCGTCGGTCTTTATTTGATTTTGTCCCGCAGGCCTTTTCCGGGTTTGAATTTAACGACCTTGTGGGCTTTGATGGTAATGGGTTCGCCGGTTTGCGGGTTGCGTCCCTTGCGTTTCGCCCTTTTCACGACCTCAAAGGTCCCGAACCCGGTCAGGGTGAGTTTTCCTTCTTTTTTAAGGGTTTTTTGGACGTTGTCCAAAAAGGCGTTTAGGGTTCTTTCCGCGTCGGCCTTGGTAAGCTCGGCGTCCTTGGCCATTGCGGCGACCAGCTCGGCTTTTGTCATTGTGACCCCCTGCAAATAATTTTTTTCCTGCTTTTCTTGTTGGAGAAAAATGCCCCTCTATCCTAACTATGCGATCAGAGCCAATCCCGTCCCGACGGGGCGGGAAAGTCTTATCCCAAGGAAAGGCCGTAGCTGCAATCTCGTCGTCCAACCGCCGCGAACCACATTCGCCAGTGTGAAAAACGTCTTTATATCAAGTAGATGAGTTTGTCATTCCTAGATTCTTCAATGATAGCACAGGCCGAAAAACGAATGCAAGTTAAATTTTTAAAAAATACGTGAAAAAATAGGAGCTTGGATGATGCGTCCGCCGGCGGTCCCGGCCCGGCCCAATGGAATCGCGCGCCGCGTCCCCTCGATTGACAAAAAGGGGACGATATTATAGAAATCAGGGGCGGCGGCGCGGGAAATTTCCTTGTTCATCAAGTTGTTTTCCCCATGTTATCCCAGCCGATCAAACCAGGGGCCGGTGCGCGGTTCCTTGTCGGGAGGCTTCCTTGAAGGAAATGATCCTTTCCGTTTTTACGGAAAACATTCGTCTTTTAACCGAGGCTCAAAACAGGTGGACCGAGATATACGAAGCGGCCCGAACCATTGCCGACGCTTTTTCCCGGGGAGGCAAGCTGCTTATTTTCGGGAATGGGGGCTCGGCGGCGGATTCCCAGCACCTGGCGGCCGAATTCGTCAATCGTTTTTTGATCGAAAGGCCGCCGTTGCCGGCCCTGGCCCTGTCCACCGATACCTCCATTCTGACCAGCGTGGCGAACGATTACGGCTATTACGAGGTTTTCATCAAACAAATCAAGGCCTTGGGTCGTACCGGCGACGTGGCCTGGGGACTGTCCACTTCCGGCAATTCCCCCAACGTGGTCGGGGCCTTGAGCGTGGCCAAGAGCCTGGGCCTGACCACCATCGCCCTGACCGGCGAAGGCGGGGGCGAAGCCAAGGGGGCGGCCGACATCCTCATTGAAGTCCCCAGCGTCCAGACTCCCCGCATCCAGGAAGTCCATATAACCATCGGCCATGCCGTCTGCCAACTGGTCGATTATTTTCTTTTTCAACAACCGGGCGAGGAGGTCGGTCCGTGAGGGAGTTCCCCGATCTTGATTTGACCCGGGTTCGGACCTATTCTATTAAGGAGAGGCCCAGCAAGGTGGACCGACGCGATTTCGCGACGCCCTGGAAAAAGGGGGGAAGTTTTTCCGACTTCCTGGACCGGCTTCCCCGGATACTCGCCGGCCGCGACTTTTTGGAATTGGTCGACCGGATCGTCCGGGCCGTTCAGGATAACAGGACCATTATCCTGGCCATGGGAGGCCACCCGGTCAAGGTGGGACTAGCGCCCCTAATCATCGACTTGATGAACCGGGGGATTATTTCCCTTTTGGCCGTCAACGGGTCGGTCATGGTTCACGACGCCGAAACGGCCATGGTGGGGTTCACTTCCGAGGACGTGGCCGGGACCCTGGGTGATGGGACTTTCGGCATGGGGCGGGAGGCCAACCTGCTGATCAACCGCGCGGCGGTCCGGGCCGCGGAGGAGGGTTTGGGGTTGGGACGCGCCTTGGGGCTGTCGTTGGCCGAGGGCGATTTCCCCTACCAGGAGGACAGCCTGTTCGCCGCCGGGGCGCGCTTGGGTCTGCCCGTGACCGTGCACGTGGCGCTAGGGACCGATGTGTATCAGATTCATCCCGAGGTTGACGGGGCGGCCCTGGGCCAGGCGGGCTTGCGGGATTTTCGGACCTTGTGCCGGGCCGTGGCGGACCTGGAACAAGGCGTCTTTCTTAACCTGGGCTCGGCCGTGATAATGCCCGAGGTGTTTCTGAAAGCGGTCACCCTCGCCCGGAACCTGGGGCGGCCGTTACAAGGGATGACCACGGCGAATATGGATTTCATCCAGCAGTACCGGCCCCGGGTAAACGTCGTCCAGCGGCCGGTGGCCGAGAGCGGCCGGGGTTTCGACTTGGTCGGCCGGCACGAGCTGATGTTCCCCCTCCTGGCGGCGGCGGTCCTGGAGAAGCTGGGCTGATGGAAATCGCGCGGGAGGCCTGGCTGGTCCGGGCCGAGGTCCCGGCCCGGGGCGACGAAATTTATTTTGACATCCCGGCATGGACTCCTCTTGACGAGACCGCCCGGGAAACTGTACACCCTGGAGACATGGGTTAGCGGCCGTCCGGTCCGGCCGGGCCCCCTTGGGAATCCGGCCGAGTTCAAGACGGTCGCGGCCGGGGCGGTCCGCCGCGCCAAGGACCTGATTTAGCGAAAGAAGGTGAAAAAATGCCTATATATGAGTTTCATTGCGACACCTGCGAGCATGAGTTCGAGGAACTGGTCATGTCCAAAAGCGAGGTTATCTGTTGCCCCAAGTGTAAAAGCGACCAGGTGAAAAAACAGATGTCCGCCGCCAGCTTCAAGAGCAGCGGGAATTTCAGCAGCAGCGCCGGGTCTTCGTGCTCGGGCTGCACTTCCGGAAGCTGTTCGAGTTGTCATTGAGGTCGTTGGCGGCGTCGAACCCGACCCGGCGCCGGGTTTTGAAGCAGGGTTGACCAACGCGAAACAAGAGGGCGGAAGTATTTATTCGGCCGCTGGGACAAGGCGGGCCAGGAAAAGTCTCGACTCCCATTGGGGAGCGGACGGCCCGGCCGGTTCGCCGGCCGGATGGCCCCGCCCTTTAATATTTTGGAAAACATTATTGTCATGAACAAAAAAAGAATTGTCATCGGCGCCCGGGGCAGCGCCTTGTCCTTGACCCAGGCGAGATGGACGGCGGCACGCCTGGAGGAGGCTCACCCGGGACTGGTCGTCGAGTTCGAGATAATTAAGACCAAGGGCGATAAAATCCTGGACGCCCCCCTGGCCAAGGTGGGGGGGAAGGGATTGTTCGTCAAGGAGATCGAGGACGCCCTGCTGGAAGGACGAGTCGACCTGGCCGTGCATAGCATGAAGGACGTGCCGACGGATATTCCGGCGGGCTTGGTCCTGGCCTCGGTTCCAAAGCGGGAGGATTTTCGGGACGCGCTGGTCAGCCGCGGGGGCGAGCGGTTGGAAAGCCTGCCCCGGGGCGCGCGGGTCGGAACATCCAGCCTGCGCCGACAGGCCCAGTTGCTGTTCCTGCGGCCCGACCTGAAAATAGAAACCTTGCGGGGCAACCTGGACACCAGGCTGCGAAAACTGGTGGACGAGAATTTCGACGCCATTGTCCTGGCCGCCGCCGGCCTGAACCGCATGAACTTGCAGGACCGGGCCTCGCAGTTGCTGGACCCGGACGTGATGCTGCCGGCCATCGGCCAGGGGGCCCTGGGCTTGGAAGTTCGGGTGGACGATCCGGACCTGCTGGACCTGGTGGCGGCCCTCCACCACGAACCCACCGCGGTCTGCGTCGCCGCCGAGCGAGCGTTTCTGTTGACCATGGAAGGCGGCTGCCAGGTCCCCCTGGGCGCCTTGGCCAGGCTTGACCGGGGCAGGTTGTTCCTGACCGGCTTGGTGGCCGACCCCGAGGGGCGGAGGCTGTACAAGGATTCCCTGGAAGTCGCGGCGGCCCGGGCCGAGGAAGCCGGGCGCGTTCTGGCGGGAAAGCTGCTGGACCGGGGCGGACGCGAGATCATGGCCGAGCTTTACGGGTCAAGCCGGGATTAAACGAGCAGTTGTCGCCTTGGGGCCGACTTTTTTATGGATGTAAAACAACGGCGGCTCGAGGACAAGGGAGAAATATGAAAGGCAAAGTGTATTTGGTCGGCGCCGGTCCGGGAGACCCCGGCCTTATTACTCTCCGGGCGGTGGAATTGCTGGCCGAGGCGGACGTGGTCGTCTATGACTTTTTGGCCAACCCGGCCCTGTTGGCTCATGCTTCCGCCACGGCGGAAATGATATACGTGGGGAAAAAGGGCGGCGACCATACCTTGGCCCAGGACCGGATCAACCAGTTGATCGTGGACTTGGCCCTGGCGGGCAAGAGCGTCGTTCGCCTGAAGGGCGGCGACCCCTTTATTTTCGGACGGGGCGGGGAGGAAGCCGAGGAACTATACGACGCCGGGGTCCCTTTTGAAGTCGTCCCCGGGGTCAGCTCGGTGACGGCCGCGCCGGCGTACGCCGGAATCCCCTTGACCCACAGGAACTTCACCGCCTCGGTGGGGTTCGTCACGGGTCACGAGGACCCGACCAAGCCGGAATCGTCCCTGCAGTGGGACAAGCTGGCCACGGCCCTGGGGACCCTCGTTTTCGTCATGGGGGTCAAGAACCTGCCCCGGATATCGGCCAACCTCATCGCCAACGGCCGGGACCCGGCCACTCCCGCCGCCCTGGTGCGCTGGGGCGCCACTCCCGAGCAGGAAACCCTGGTCGGGACCCTGGCGGATATCGCCGAGTTGGCCGCGCGGCGCGGTCTGAAACCGCCGGCGGTCCTGGTGGTGGGCGGAGTCGTGGGGTTGCGGAAGAAACTTAACTGGTTCGAGACATTGCCTCTTTTCGGGCGGACTATCCTGGTCACCCGAACCAGGTCCCAGGCCGGCCGCTTGACCAAGGGTTTGCGGGCCTTGGGCGCCAGGGCCATCGAATGCCCCACCATCAGGCTGGAGCCTCCGGAGGACTGGGCGCCCCTGGATCGGGCCCTGGCCGAACTCGCTTCCTTCGACTGGCTGGTCCTGACCAGTCCCAACGGCGTGGACTACCTTTTCCAGCGGTTATGGGAGAACGGGCTTGACGTCCGGGCCCTGGCCCCCTTGAAGCTGGCCGTCATCGGTCCGGCCACGGCCGAAAAACTGGAAGAAAAAAAACTGCGGCCGGATTTGATCCCCAAAAGATTCGTCGCCGAGGGCCTGGTCGAGGCTTTCCGGGAGATCGGGGTCGGTGGGCGCCGAATCCTGTTGGCCCGGGCCCTGGAAGCCAGGGACGTCCTGCCCCGGGAACTTACGGCCGCCGGGGCCGAGGTGGTCACGGTCCCGCTCTACCGGACCCTCCCGCCCCTGGATTTGACCAGGGAGGCCCGGGAAGCCTTGGCTGGAGGCTTGGTGGACCTGGTCACCCTGACCAGCAGTTCCACGGCGACCAATCTGGTCGACCTGCTGGGGGACCAGGCCGCGGACTTCAAGCACAAGGTCAAGGCCGCCAGCATCGGACCCATCACTTCCCAAACCGCCCGGGAACTCGGGTTGAACGTCGCCGTGGAGGCTCGGGAATACACCATCGACGGCTTGATTAATGCGCTCGTTGAATATTTCGGCGGCCGGCGCTAGGATAATTTATTTATGGATCAAGGTGAATTTTTTCCGGCCCGGCGGGGCAAGGGGGCATCGACTTCAAGTCGAGGTTGAACGCGGCCCAATACGAGGCCGTGACTTCGGCCGGCGGTCCGATACTGGTGGTGGCCGGGGCCGGGTCGGGCAAGACCAGGACCTTGGTCCACCGGGTGGCTTATCTAGTGGAGCAAGGCATCCCTCCGGAAGAGATACTCCTGCTGACCTTTACCCGCAAGGCCGCGTCCCAGATGCTGGAACGGGCCGCGGAGCTGGTGGGGGCCAGTTGCACCCGGGTTTCGGGCGGGACCTTCCATTCCCTGGCGCATGAACTGCTCCGGCGCTGGGCGGGTCGGTTGGGATTCGCCAATTCCTTCGGCGTCATGGACCGGGGGGACATGGAGGAAGTCCTGGGGCAGCTCCGCAAGCAGGGCAAGCACGGCGAAAAGGACCGGGCCTTTCCCAAGCGCGGGACCGTGGCGACCATAATCAGCAAGGCGATCAACAAGTCCATTTCGGTGGAAGAACTGATGCTGGCGGAATTCCGGCATCTGGGTTCCTTTATCGGCGCCATTAAAAAGCTGGCCGAGGAATACGAGGCCTTCAAGCGCGAGAATTCCCTGATGGACTTCGACGACCTCCTGGTGCATCTGCTCCGACTGCTCGATTCCGACGAGGAGGCCCGGCGGGCCATTGCGTCATCCTATCGCTATGTCATGGTCGACGAATACCAGGACACGAACCTGGTCCAGGCCGCCATTGTCCGGCAACTGGCCAAGGACCACCGGAACATCATGGTGGTCGGGGACGACGCGCAGTCCATCTATTCCTTTCGCGGGGCCAGTTTCAAGAATATCATGGAGTTCCCCCAAATGTTTTCCGGGACCAAGATCGTGCGGCTGGAAGAGAACTACCGTTCCCGGCAGCCCATTCTGGACCTGACCAACCACATCATTTCCAGGGCCCGGGACAAGTTCGACAAGAAGCTCTACACCAAACGCGAGGGCGGGGAACGGCCCCGGCTTCTGGAAACGGCCAACCAGATGGAGCAGTCCCTGTTCGTCTGCCGGAAGATCAAGGAACTGCTGGCCGCGGGTATTGAACCTTCCGGGATCGCGGTCCTGTTCCGGGCGGCCCGGGATTCCTTTAAGCTGGAAGTGGAACTGACCCGCAACGAGATAGGCTTCGTCAAATACGGCGGGCGGCGTTTCCTGGAATCGGCCCATGTCAAGGATTTGCTGTCCTTTTTGCGTGTTTCGGCCAACCCGGCGGACATGGTCAGCCTGACCCGGGTCCTGCTGCTTCTGGATGGCTTGGGACCGAAAACAGCGGGCGGGATCGCGACCTGGGTGGAGGGCCGGCGGGACAGGCTGATGAAGCTGGATGACTACCCCGGCGGCCCCAGGGTCAAAAGCTCCCTGGCGGGCCTGACGCCCTTGATGGCGAACCTGGCCGGGAAAGGGGAGGGCATCCAGACCAAGGTCGATCGGGCCTGGGAATATTACCACCCCGTAATGGAAGAGCGGTTCAAGGACGACTTCCCTTCCCGCCTGGCCGATATCAACGAGTTTTTGGCCGTGGCCAAGGGATACCAGAGCATGTCGCGGTTTTTGGCGGACATGGCCCTGGAGCCGCCCAACGCCTCGGGCTCGAGGGGCGCCGCCGCCGCGCGCGATTCGGTGGTCCTGTCCACCGTCCATTCGGCCAAGGGCTTGGAATGGAAGGCTGTTTTTATCATCTGGGCGGCGGAGGGCCGTTTTCCGCCTTCCTATGTCGACAAGAGCCCCGAAAACCTGGAGGAGGAGCGGCGCTTGATGTACGTGGCCGCGACCCGGGCGGAGGATTACCTGTATTTTATCCGGCCCGTCGATACCGGCGAGGCCTATGGGCCCTCGCCTATTATTCCGCAACTGTCGAGATTCCTGGCCGACGCGCCGACCATGCTATTGGCTTGCGGACCCGAAAATGACCCTCCCGGCCGGGCCGCCGGCCGGGCCGCCGGACCAACCAAAAAAGCCGGATTGATCCCGGCCGGCTTGAACGACGGGGAGTTCAATCCCGGGCAACGGGTTTCTCATCCTGTTTTCGGTTTGGGACGGGTCCAGGACCTCAAGCCCGGACGGAAGATCGTGGTTGATTTCGATAATTGCGGAACCAAGACCCTGCACCTGGATTTCGCCGGCTTGAAAAACGCGGGATGAGTCCGGCCGGGTCCGGCCTGTCCGACCCCGCCTTTTTAACTAACTCTTTTTCGAGATAAAAAATGAATTACGATCAGACCATCGATTATCTGCTGTCGCTGCAGAAATTCGGCATAAAGTTCGGTTTGTCCTCCACGGAAAACCTCCTGTCCCGCCTGGGGAACCCGCATTTGGCGGTTCCCGCGGTTCATCTGGCCGGGACCAACGGCAAGGGCTCGGTCGGGGCCATGATCGCCTCCATGACGGCCGCTTCCGGGTTGCGGGTGGGTTTTTACACTTCCCCCCACTTGATTTCGTTTCGGGAACGATTCCGGATAAATGGTGAATTGATCGAACCAGGGGACGTCGTTTCCCTGGCGGAAAGGGTCAAGGCCGTCTCGGCGCCGGAAGAGCCGCCCACCTTTTTCGAATTCGTCACGGCCATGGGCTTTCTGTATTTCGCCGAAAAAAAGGTGGACCTTTTAGTGCTCGAAACCGGCATGGGCGGGCGCTTGGACGCCACCAACGTGGTCCTGCCCCTGGCCGGGGTCATCACCAACATTTCCATGGAACACACCGACTACCTGGGCAAGACCCTGGCCCGCATCGCCGCGGAGAAGGCCGGCATAATCAAGCCCGGCCTGGCGGTGGTCACGGGAGAAAAGCGAAAGTCGGTCCGGGCGATTTTCGAGGAGACCGCCGAGGCCCGGGGAGGCCGGATTCTGGCCCTGGGCCGCGATTTCAAGGTCATTAAACGAGGGTTCGGCCTGTTCGACTATTACGGGCTTGGGCGCAAAATGGCTCGGTTGGAAGTCAACCTGATCGGAGATCACCAGATTAGAAACGCCGGCCTGGCCCTCGCGGTCATGGAGTTGCTGGCGGACAAGGGGTTCGCGCTGGACGAGGGGATAATCAGGAAGGGACTGGCCGAGGCGTCCTGGCCGGGCCGGGCCCAGATTTTCCCCGGCCCTCCCCGGCTGATGCTGGACGGGGCCCACAATCCCCACGCGGCCAAGACCCTGGCCCGGCTGCTGGCCGGCCTGGAATACGAGCGGTTGCATCTGGTGTTGGGGATTATGGCCGACAAGGACATCCGGGCGGTCATGGCCCCGCTCCTGCCCTTGGCCGACGTCCTTTATCTGACGAGGACCGCCTATTCCCGAGGCGCGGCGCCGGAAGTCCTGGCCGAGGCGGCCCGGTCCTTTTCGGGGAACAAGGAACTGCATCCATCCATCCCCGACGCCCTGGCCGCCGCCCTGGCCGCGGCCGGCCGGGACGACCTCGTGGTGGCCACCGGGTCGCTGTTCACCGTGGGAGAAGCCCTGGCCCACCTGACCGGCGGGTCATCCCGGCAGGAGGGCTGAACTTTCCCAAGACCGAGGTCGGGTTGGTCCAGGCCCCGGCGTCTCCCGGATTCGATCGCGGGGTTGGCATGAAAACGCCCTTCGGGCCTTTTTTTGTTGTTGCGACCGACATGGTCCGCGGTCATGTCGGTTAGGGAGACGCTTTTTTTCCGGGACCCCGACCCGGCTGAATTTCCTGGTATTTTCCCGGAGCGGCGGACGGCGGCGCTTGGTCCGGCCGGATTTTGATGGGAGACTAAAGTTCTTTACCCCGGGCCTCATGTGGTGATATGAGATAAGTTTGCATTTTTAAGGAACCCTGCCCGAAGCGATGCTTCCGTTCGGATGGAAAATGGCCCCGAGGATAGTATTTTTTATCATAACCCTGGGATTCTGGGTCTTCATGACCATGGGCTCCGCCCTGGCCCAGCAGGTCGAGATCACCATTGACGGCGATCCTCCCTGGCGTGTCTCGGCCGACAAGATCGAATCATTCGGGGCCAAGGAAATATACCAGGCCGAGGGTTCGGTCAAGCTGACGAGGGACCGGGAAACGATTCAGGCCGACAAGGTTCGATTTCACGCCGCCACCAGGAGCGCGGAGATCAGCGGTTACGTTCGGGTGACGACCAGGGAGTTTCAACTGGTCTGTTCCCGCATGGTCATGAACCTTGACCGGAATGTGGGGAAAATATACCAGGGCACGGCTTTTTTCCCGAACAACCATTATTATATTTCCGGCGACGAAATTGAACGGACCGGCCCCGACACCTTCCTGGTCGTCAAGGGGCGGGCCACTTCCTGCGACGGCCCCAATCCGGCTTGGACCTTGTCCGGCCATAACTTGATGGTCCAGCGGGAAGGGTACGCCACCGCCGAGGACGTCACTTTTGCCACATCCTTCATGCCCATGTTTTACCTGCCCTGGCTCAAGGTCCCGGTCAAGACCCAACGCCAGAGCGGTTTTCTCATGCCCTATTTCAGCAATTCCACCCTGATGGGGGTTATTTACACCCAGCCTTATTTCTGGGCCATGACCGACAGCCGCGACCTCACTTTTTATATGACCTTCATGGGCCTGCGCGGCTTTCAACCCGCCGTGGAATACAGGTATGACGACTGGATCGGCAAGGGCATGTACCAGGCGGAATATCTCCGCGACTGGGATGCTCCGACCATCGAATACGACAATTACCGCGGCCCGACCAAGGTCCGGGATCGATATTGGGTTCGGGGCATGTCCGATCTGGAACTGGAGCAGGGGTATGAGGTGAAGCTGGACGTGGACCTGGTTAGCGACCCCGAATATATCGAGGACTTCAAGCGGAGCTACACCGGGCACCTGGCGTCCCAGGGGGAATACCTCAAGGAATTCGGGCGGGTCCAGAACGAACCTCTCGACCCGATGCGCAAAACCGTTCTGCAGGGTACGAAGTCCCAGAACAACCAGTCCCTGCGGGCCGCGATCGAATACACGGACAACCTCAAGTCCCCCTACAACCTGGAAACGATCCAGCGCCTGCCCCAGATCGACTATACGATTTCGGGCCAGGAAATCACCCGCACACCCTTCTATTTCGACAACGAAGCCCAATACACCTATTTTTCCCGCCAGACCAACCGGGAAACCGTGGAGAACTCCCAGGGGCATCGCCTGGACGTACATCCCACCGTTTACTGGCCGGTGAATTTTTCCCGGTTTCTGGACCTGGAACCGTCCGTGGGATTAAGGGGCACGGCCTATTATCCGCATGGCCTGGACCAGGACGCGGGGGAACGGGACCGTAACAACCAGATCAACAGCCGGGCCGTGTATGACGCCCAAATCCAGGCCTCGTCGACCCTCGCCCGCGTGTACGACCTCCCCTGGGAAAGCGTTCCCCGGATGAAACACCGGATCAAGCCGGTCCTGACCTTCAGCTACGTCCCCAAGGTGAAGCAGGAAAAACTGCCTTTCTGGGACAGCGTCGACCGGATCAACGAGGAGGAAAAGGTCACATACGGCTTGGCCAGCACCTTTTCGGCCAAGTTCAAGCGGAACCAGGCCGGTCCCCGGCAGGCGGGCCGGGCCGGCGAGGTTGACGACGACCGCGAATATTACTACCGGGAATTCTTGCGCCTCAGTCTTTTTCGGTCGTATAATTACGTGGAGGAGCGGCGGGACCTGGAAAAGCGGGACCCCTTTGTGTTGCAGGACTACAACCGGCCCCATTCGCCCTGGCAGGGACGGGTGGAATTCGATCTTTCGCCCTATTTCTGGGCCCAGGCCAGTTCCAAGTTCGATTCCTACGTCGGGTATTTCGTGGACCACACGGTGGAAGCGCTGACCCAGGACCACCGGGGGGACTATGTCTACCTGGAATACGGCATCCATCTCGAGCCCCACAACTGGAAGCTGGAGGATCGTCGGGAAGCCGAATACCGGGAATTGCACACCATCCTCAACCTGGAGTTGGTCAATGATTGGGCCTTCCAACTGGATTGGCGGCATTCAATCAACGGGCAGAAAAATATCGAGACCCTTTATTCCCTGAATTATTCCCCGCAGTGCTGGGGGTTGCGGCTGGAATACTACGACAGCCCCAAGGAACGGTCCTTCGCGGTTTTCGTGTCCCTGTTGAACCTGGGGGAAGTGGGCGGGTTGTCCCACCGGGTGGAGCCGCCCGAGTCCCTGAAGGGCGTCTTAAAAAAAGATTAGCCGCGGGTTGACTTTTGGGGAAGAGACGACTATTAAGGGTGGGTTCATGGCGTTTTCACCCAGGAGGGCGACGGGGGAATCGGGCAAGCGCCCGGACCGCGCCGTGGGCTTTGAGGGAACCAAAAAAACTATTGACACAGGAATGGTTTTAGGTAATAGTTACAATTTCGAATTCTGAGGAAGAAGGAAGACACGCGTCATGAGCCGCAGTAAGACCTATATGGCAAACGAAACGGAGTTGGAAAAGAAATGGTTCGTCATTGACGCCCAGGATAAGGTCCTGGGACGCTTGGCGACCGAGGTGGCCCGGCGGTTGCGGGGCAAGCATCTCCCCATTTTCACTCCCTATGCCGACACAGGCGATTTTATGGTCGTAATCAACGCGGAAAAGGTCCTTTTGACCGGCCGCAAGCTCGACCAGAAAAAATACTATCACTATTCCGGCTTTATCGGCGGTATGAAGGAAAAGACAGCCCAAAAGCAGTTGGCGACCAAGCCCGAGGAGGCTATTCGGCACGCTGTCAGGGGTATGCTGCCAAAGAACAGCCTGGGCCGGCGTCAGCTTAAAAAGCTGAAAATATATGCTGGACCGGATCATCCGCATGAAGCCCAGCAACCGGAACCTTTGGAAATATAGGAGTAAAGTCTGATGACCACGGATAACCGGTTTTACGCGACCGGAAAACGCAAGACCTCCGTCGCCCGCGTCTGGATGGGACCCGGGGAGGGCAAGATCAGGATTAACCAGCGGCCCCTGGAAGAATTCTTCGGACGCGAAACCCTGCGGATGATCGTGCAGCAGCCGCTGACGCTGACCGGAACCGAGGGCCAGTTCGATTTCTACATCCTCACCAACGGCGGGGGAATTTCCGGTCAAGCCGGAGCGGTTCGTCACGGCATTTCCAAAGCGCTCGAACTGTACAATCCCAACATGCGCACGCCCCTGAAAAGAGCCGGTTTCCTCACCCGCGACGCCCGAAAGAAGGAACGTAAGAAATACGGACAAAAGGGAGCCCGGGCCCGGTACCAGTACTCCAAGCGTTAATCTTTTTTTTCGTTCATTTTCGGGGAAGGTCTCTCAATCGCGAGGGACCTTCCCTTTTTTTTGGCGAGGTGAGGCGATGATAAAAGCGGCGGTTATAGGCGCCAGCGGATACGCTGGGTTGGAATGCCTGCGGTTGCTGGCCGGACATCCGGAAGTCGAGGTCGCGGCCGCGACTTCCCGGGACCTGGCTGGAGAAAGGATCACGGACGTTTTCCCGGCCCTGGCCGGTCGTCCGGGGGGCTTGGACGACCTTGTTTTTCAAACTCCGGACCCGGCCGCGCTGGCCGGGCGGGCCGACGTGTTCCTGACCGCCGTGCCGCACCGGTCGGCCATGGAAATGGTCCCCCGGCTCCTGGAATCCGGCGCCAAGGTGGTGGACTTGTCGGCCGATTTTCGTTTTTTCGATCCCGATGTTTATTCCGGATGGTATGAGGCGCATCAGGCGCCGGACCTGTTGCGCGAGGCGGTCTACGGCTTGCCCGAACTGCACCGGGAAAAAATCAAAACGGCCCGCCTGGTGGGCAACCCGGGGTGCTATCCCACCAGCGTCATTCTGGCCGCGGCCCCGCTGGTCTCGGCCGGTCTGGTCGATTCCCGGGGGATTATCGCCGATTCGAAATCCGGCGTGAGCGGGGCCGGCCGGGGATTGAGCCTGACGACTCATTTTTGCGAAATCAACGACGGCTTCACGGCCTACAAGGTCGTCGGCCACCGGCACACGCCGGAAATCGAGCAGGAACTGGGCCTTCTGGCCGGGCAGCCGGTCATTGTCAGCTTCACTCCCCACTTGGCCCCTTTTTCCCGGGGTATTTTGAGCACCGTCTACCTAACGCTCAAGGAAAAAACCACGCCCGGGGACATTCACCGGGCCGTCGTCGATTTTTTTCGCGACGAAAAGTTCGTTCGAGTGCGGAAGCCGGGGGATGCGCCGCACACCCTGGATGTGCGCGGGACCAATTTCTGCGATCTCGGCGTTTTTGTGGACGACCGGGCCGGCCGGGTCAAAATGGTCTCCGTGATCGACAACCTCACCCGGGGCGCCGCCGGCCAAGCGGTTTGCAACATGAATCTCATGTTCGGCCTGCCCGAGGAAACGGGGCTTCACGGCCTGGGGTTGCGGCCCTGATCGACCGGGGCGCCGGGCCGGGTTTGGAAAAAACCCGCAACATC
Source organism: Pseudomonadota bacterium (assembly GCA_043806915.1). Lineage (GTDB taxonomy): Bacteria > Desulfobacterota > Desulfarculia > Adiutricales > JAGVGV01 > JAZDGM01. The sequence goes on from JAZDGM010000215.1 coordinate 16,560, forward strand.
AAGTTGATTCTGGAATTTGACGGGACCGGGTTGGCCGGGTGGCAGCGCCAGGCCGGTCCGGTCACGGTTCAGGGCCTGGTGGAGGAAGCCTTGTCCCGACTGACCGGGCGGCCCGTTACGGTCATCGGCGCGGGCCGGACCGACGCCGGGGTTCACGCCCGGGGCATGGCCGCGAATTTCCGGACATCCTCCCCGCGGGCACTGGAAGAGATTGTGCGCGGCGGGAACTCCCTGCTTCCGCCCCAGGTCGCCATCCTGTCGGCCGAGGAGGTCCCCCTGGACTTCCACGCCCGGTACAGCGCCAAGAGCAAGGTTTACGACTACGACATCCTGGTTTCACCGGTCCGGCGACCCCTGGCAAGGGAACAGGCTTGGCTGCAACCTCCCGGGCTCGATCCGGGGGCCATGAGGGACGCCGCGTCCCGACTGCCGGGAGAACACGATTTCGCCGGCTTCCAATCCACCGGCTCCTCGGTCAAGACCACGGTCCGGACCATGCTGGACGCCCGGATCGAGGAACCGTTTCCCGGATTGATACGGGCTGTTTTCGAGGCCGACGGTTTCCTGCGGCACATGGTCCGAGCCCTGGTCGGGACCTTGGCGCTGGTGGGCCGGGGCCGCCTGAATCCCGCTGGTTTCGAGGCGGTCCTCCTGTCCCGGGACCGGTCCCGGGCCGGTCCCACCGCGCCCGCGCGCGGTCTTTTCCTGCGGGAAGTCAGGTATTGAACATGCGAGCGCATTCCCCGCGGCTTGCCGCGGGGGAACGGTTTCCGGCCCCGAGGTTCAGCTAGGTCCGGCGGAGCGCCCGTCCGGCCCCGACGCCGGTCGCCTCGCGGTTTTTAATGGCCGCTTGGCCGGAAACCAGGAGGTGGACGATTCCCGTGGAATATTGGTGGGGGTCCTGAAACGTGGCGAGGTCCCCGATCGTGTTCAGGTCAATGACGGCTAGATCGGCGACCAGGCCTTCCGCCAAGCGGCCCCGGTCCTTCAACCCGAATTTTTTCGCCGGCAGTGACGTCATGGACCGGATCGCGGCGGTCAGGGGCATGATATTTTCGTCCAGGACGAAGCGTTTCAATTTTCTGGGGAAGGTTCCGTACACCCGGGGATGAGGCTTGGTCATGCCCTTGGGTATGGTCCAGCCGTCCGAGGCGGTGATGACGTAATCCCGGGGCATGAACGCCCGGACGATTTCCACGTCCTGGAAAAAGAAGATCGCCACGGGGGTATTATCCTGGGAAACCAGGTCGGCGAAGGCCTCTTCCGGGCTTTTGCCCATCATTCCGGCGATCTGGTCCAGGTTTTTCCCTTCATAGTCTTCATTTTCCGTATTCATTGAAACCGTGGTCAGGTCCGGCGGGAGATAGACGAAAACCTTGTTTATGGCCCTGGCCAGTAATTTGCGGCCTTCCTTGGTTTTGAATTCGTCCTTGACCCCGTTGGCGGCCCGAAATTCATCGGGCAGCAGATACGACAGCTCGGTCGAACCGGCGTCATAGGGGTATTGGTCGGCGGTGACATCCAGGCCCTCGGCCCGGGCCGCTTCAATCATGTCCATCACCCGGGCCGGGGTCAGGTCGCCGAGGGGCTTGCTTATTTTCAGGTGTGATATTTCCACGGGAATCTCGGCCCGCCGGGCTATCTCAATCGCTTCCTCGATGGCCTCGGCCTCGCCGAACCGCCCGGGAATCGCTCCGGATTCGTCCCTTATATGGACGGTGAACAGGCCGCCCCTGGCGCGGACGACCTTGCAGAGTTCGATCAATTCCGAGGTCGGGGTGATCAAGCCGGGGGAATATTCCAATCCGGCGGACAGGCCGACCACGCCCTTGTCCATTTCCTCGCCGACCCTGGCCTTCAAGGCGTCCATTTGAGCCAGGGAAAGTTCCCCCGGTTGGTTGGGGCCGAAAAGTTGGAGACGGATCATGCCGTGCGGCGCCAAGTGAGAGACATTGGTCCCGAAATTAAAGGAATCAATGGCGTCGAGGAATTCAGCGGCGTCGGGGTAGCCGTAGCCGCAGTTACCGGTGACGACCGTGGTCACGCCTTGGTAAAGGTAGTTGTAATTGCCTTTCCAGGAAGGCATGAACCTGGCCAAGGGACGCTTCCAGCCGGCCCTCTGGAAAGTCAGGTCGCAATGAGTGTGAACGTCGATGAACCCGGGCGCGACCATCAGCCCGGCGGCGTCTATCACTTCGGCGGCGTTTCCGGCCAGGGCCGGACCCAGGGCCGCGATTTTCCCGTCGCGGAGCCCGAGGTCCATGACGCCGGGAGCGGCCCCGGTCCCGTCGAAGACGGTCCCGTTTTTAATCAGGAGATCGTAGGCTTCATTATTGGAGCGTCGTTTGGCGCCGGAAGAGCACCCGAGCAGGGCGCCGCCGGTTGACCCCGCCGCCAGGGCCAGGGCCGCCGCCGTTTCGTTCCTCGGCTGACTATTGCTTGGGAACCAGCCAAAATTTGAGATGGCCAGGTTTTCGGCATTATCAGATGGCCGCTGACATTGAGGACCGGATGTAGTGAGTCGAACGTAAAAAAACCTCATAGAAACCGAAACTTTCTTGACGTATATCCAATAAGGATTTAGTATTCAGCCAGTTGTGAATTAGTTATTACGTAAATTAGTGGCAACTTTTGATTACGGAATACCACGCCAAGCTGTATGCGCACGAACTGCTCCGGCGATTTCCGTCCGACAGCATCGAGCGGTTGCCTGGAGGATGAAATCACTCGGGAACTCATTGACGCCGCGGCCGAAGCGGAGCCCATGCGCTTCATCCGCCTGGACAAAGGGTTCCAAGGCAACGACCATTTCAAGGCCAACGCAGTTCAGACCTTCGCCGCCCGCAATCAAGGTCGGGACAAGGTCCAACAGATTGTCTTCCATGCGGTATAGGGGGCGCTATGGCAAAAGACCTGACCAATTCCGAACTTGAACGCCAAAACATCCTGAACAACCCCTATGTCGTCCAGGAAATCAATAAAGCGGCTCCAATCCATGGGGTCATGTTCGAAGGGGCCGTCCGGGTGGTCAAGGAACAGGCGGCCGGCTTCTTTGAAGTGGACGTCCGCACAATTGAGCGCTACTTGGAGAAGTATGGAGACGAGCTGACTCGAAACGGTTACGAAGTCCTTCGTGGTAACCGCTTGAAAAAGTTCAAGTTTGCCGCTAACGAGCAATTTGCTAGCGACATTGATGTCGGTAGCAAAACCACACAGCTCGGCGTTTTCGATTTTCGTGCATTTCTAAATATTTCCATGCTCCTAACGGAGAGTGAACGGGCCAAACTGTTTCGCCAGACCATCCTGGACATCGTCATCGACACGATCAACCAGCGCACCGGCGGCGCAACCAAATACATCAACCAACGGGATGATGACTTCATTTTTGCTTATTTCCGGGAGGAAAACTACCGGAAAGACTTTACTTACGCCCCGCGGGACTACGTGGACATGGGGCAGTTCAAATATCCCATGTCAGCGGCCATCTGATAATGCCTAAAACCTGGCCATTTGAAATTGAATTGTTCCTTTCTTTTTCAGTTCAAAAAAATTTGACTACTTCATTACATTTTCAACCGGCCGCTATCAGCCTACTCGTCCAAAGACCTCTCCAAGGTTCGCCAGTTCGCCGTCAGCAATGAAATCCGGATTAGGATTATCGACCCAGGCCTTCCAGAAGGACGCCGGGGACGTTGGGGATTACCCTGCTCTGACGGACGAACAACGAAGAGGCTTGAACATCATCCACCAGTAACAGGACCGGATGTCCGGGCGGCGGCCAAAATAAATACGGGGCCGTAAGGCCCCGCATTTATTGGAAAAAGAAGTCTTATGATTCGGTGACCGTAATGGCGCCTTCTTCGCAGACTTCGACGCAGGATTCACAGCCGAGGCATTCGTCCATGTTCACCGGTTCGGCCTTGCCGTCAACCATTTCGTAAACATCCACGGGGCAAACCTCGACGCACTGTTCGTCGCCGACGCACTTATCCTTGTCAACTTCAACTGTCCAGCCCATTGTTTTTCCTCCTTATTGGAATTATCCATTGCTCTTGGCAGCAATACTTTATTGTCCCGTCGCGACTCGACGGGAAACCTCGAATACCGCGTTCGCTTGATCCGACCCCGTCAGAGCCATTGAACCAGCGATCTCCTTTAGAAGTCCGGCCCTAGACAGGCCTGATTCCAAATTATCGGCTCCCACCGTTTCCACGGCCAACCGCCAGGCCAGTTCCGCGTCCCTTTTCGCCCCCTGGCGCCAGAACCGGACGGCCAATCGACCATAGCCCGAGGCCCGCGCGGCCGGGTTTTCGAGGCCGTCGACCAGGAGCCACGCCTGGGCCGGGGAGTGATTCGACCAAGCCAGGGCCGCCGCCACCTTTGTTTCAGCCGAGGCGGTGTTTTCAATTTCTTGTTTTATCGCTTCCAGGGCCTGGGCGCCCCGGGCGCCTTCCACCGCGGGTTCCAGCCCCGCCAGGAAGATAAAAGTCTTGATCTTGACCGGGTCGTCTCTAATTCCCGCGGCTATTTTAAACGCGCGGCCGTAATCCTTTTCAGCCAGGCCGAATACGGCGGCGGAGAGGACTTCGGACCGAGCCGCTTCATTGACGTCACTGATGTCATCGGCCAGTTCCAGGGCTTCCCCGGGCGCCCATTCAGCCATCAAGGCCGCGAGTTTGGAGAGGGCCCGATCCCGGACATACCCCGGCCGGGTTTCCTCGACTCTTTGCCGCGCGGCCAGGGTCAGTCGTTTTTTTCCGTCTCCAGGCGGGGCTTCCACGGCCGCGGAGAGGAGCATGTCCAAGCGCGCCTCCGAAAATTCCTGGGGAACCAAGGAGGTCAGGCTGAATATCTTGTCGACATCGACCCGCGCCCATTCGACGCCCAGGGCGCACAAGGCCGCGGCCAGGGCCGGGGGAGCCTCGATCGTCATGGTTGTTTTAAGCGCCTCTTCCAGAACCAAGTTTCCGAATCCCGGGCTAAGCCGACTCCAGGACGACCCTATTTTGGCCTCGGAGATCACGCGGGATAATGGGTCGACAACCCTGGACGCCGCTTGCCAGGCCAACCCAAAAACCTTGTTGGCCGCCCCCGGGTCCGAGGACGCCAGTTGCTTGGCGATGGAAAGGAACGCCCAGGCCCTGGTCGAGGGCGCGTTAATCTTTCCGGCCAACCCCAGGGCGACTTCCAGGTCCCCCCTCGCCCACTGCGCCGCGATGGCCCGCGCTTCCAAATCCCAACAACCCGCGTCGGTGTTTTTTCGGGCCAGCCGCAGGGCCTGCCGGACGACATCCTCGGCGCGCCGAGGGTCAATCTCGTTCCAGGCTTCGGCGGCGGCCAGAACCACCCAGACCGGCCGGGTTTTTTCCAGGATCAGGCCGCAATTATCCAGGGTTCTTTTCCGGTCGACCGGGTTAAGAAAGGCCGCTTCCGTTTCCATTTTTCGAGCTTGGACTCGCGCCTGTTCATCCTCGGCCAGCAGGGCCGTTGCCAGGGCTTGTTCCAAAACCGCCGCTGCCCGTTCCTTATCGACTTTTCCCCAGTCAACAGCCAGTTCACAAAGGAAAAAAGCCCTTTCAGCCAAGCGGTCCAGGGTCTGTATTTCCTGTTCCGCCCAAGCGGAAAATTCCGCCGCCGAAAGGGACCCGGAAACAGCCAGGACGTCGGAAACGAAAAAACCGCTCCCCAGGACCCACAGCAGAGCCGGGACTCCAAGCGGAAGTCGGCCTCTCCACACGAAGTTAACCAATACCTTAAACAGGGAGAATGTCAATACCCAAATGAACCTATTCAAATAAAAAGAACCTCAGTCACGGGATGGTCCCGGGGGACTAATAGTCGTTTCCAAATGCCCCGCGAGGCGTCTTCCGCGCCCCAAGCGGGCGGGTCGCCGGCGAAATCGAAGGAAAAAGATGAATCCCGAAAAAAAAACCAGCGCCACTAGGGAGCAGAGCGTTAGTCGATACACCCGCGCCCTCTTTTCCGCGATCAGGGGGCGATAAACTGTTTCGTCCAAGTCCGCCCGGAGTTCCATGTTGATTCGGGCCGATTCGGCGGCCGAGGCCGGAAAGGCGATGTTTCTTTCCCGCTGCCTGGAATCGAGCTCGGATAGCCTCTCTTCCAACGCCGTTTTTTTCCGCCCGTCGGTCCGGTCCGGGGCAATGGCGGCCCGGAGAAAATAAACCAGGGTTTCCGTGATGGAAGCTTCCCGGTTAACCCATCTCAGGCCGGGGCACGTTTCAATCTTGGCCCGCCAGAAACGATCGGACTTGACGTCGGGAGCGGCCAGCTCGGCTAGCTCCCCGGCGAGATGGCAGCGCCGACAAAGATAGTCCCCGCCCCAAGCCGTAAACGGAAGCGACAGGCCAAGGAAAAAGAACACGGCCAACACGGCGAGCATCTTTTTTTCCCCTGGAGTCATCGCCACCGGTCCTCCACCAGGGGGACGCCGACAAAGCGGTGGCAGGTATTGCAGGAATTTTGGGGGTCGTGACAGTCGAGGCAGAGGGAATGCCCAAATACCGGCCCCCGGGGACCCGCTTCCGGTCCGGTCCGACTCCCGTGTTCTTCCCGCCACCACCACGACGGGCGATGAAAGGGCGGGGAAACCGGCGGTCCGGGGTTCAGGCGGGAAGCCGCCACTTTTCCGCCGGCTATTAAATTCCGCAGGTCCGCGTCCGGCTCCGAGCAACCGAAAAGCAGCAGGCCCGAGACCGAAATCAGGAAGAGTCGGGCCGCGGCCATTTTTAATGTTCCGGGTGGCCGAGCCATTTTTCGACATATCCCAGGGCGCCTCGGGGACCGATCAGAAGCAGGGCCGCGAGGAAGGCCAGGACAGGTAAAAAGTGAACCGTGAACCTCCAATCGGGCCAGGCCAACGGGAGCGACAGGTGGATTAGGTCCAGCAGCAAGGCCTTGATCTTCATGATTTCGATTCCGGACTGGAAGGCCAAGAGCGGACCGGTGACCAGGGGCGGGAAAGCGAGGGCCAGGAGAAAAGCGTCGGCGAAATCGCGGGGCAAGAGCGGCGGGCGTCCGGCAAAGCGGCGCCAGGCGACGGCGCCTAGGAAAAGCGGGGCCAGAAATCCGGCAACGGTTCCGGGAGTCTGCATGGCCACGACCACACCTGGAATGGGCCAGAGGAAAAGGCGTAGATGACGGACCGCGGCCAGGAACAGACAAGCCAGGAAAAACAGGCGCCCCAGGCGAAGGATGGCGTCGTTTCGCCCCAGGTCCAAGGTGGGGGAAGGTAATTCGGGACCTTTTCCCCAGGGCGCGCCTAGGGCGCGGACCACCAGCATCGCCGCCAGGAAAGGAACCGAATAGGGAAGGAGGAAAAAAAAGAACCAAGCCATGCCCGGGGCCCGGCGTCTCAGTCAGGGTTGAGGTCGGTCAAGGCTCGGGCGGCAAGGCGGCCCACGGTGGTCTCGATCAATTGTCCGTCTTCGTAGATGCTGATTACGGCTTGGTCCCGGGTCAGGAGGCGGAGTTTTTCCCGCGCGTCGCCATGCCCCAGCCGGGCCGCGGCTTGGGCGGCCAGGCCCCTGACCAGGGGATTGGGGTGGAAAAGTCTTTGTCGCAGGGCCGGGCCTTGTTCTTCCACCAGGTCGGGCCGGCGCATGGCGACGCGGCCGACGGCCCAGACCGCTCCGGCCTCGAAGACTTCATTGTCCATGGCGCTGATGACGATATTGAAAAAATCCTCCACCAGGTCCGGATCGTTGTAGCATATTTCCCCGAGGGCGTAGGGGGTCATCCAGCCGACCTGACCCGAATCGTCGTTCATGGTGTAAAAGAGTCGTCCGATGATTTTTTCCAGATAAAAGGGGTCGGTCGCGGCGACCCAACCTAGCCCCTCCACGGCCCGCCATTGAATGAGGGGATCGGCGTCGAAGAGCAGCCGGTTGAGGGCGGGAACCACCCTGCGGTCCTGGAGAAGCAGGTCCACCACGGCGTCCCGGTTGCGTTCGGCCAGAAAGCCTCGTACTAGGGCTTTAATATCCTTCAATTTGACTCCTGTCGCGCTCGCGGCCAATGGTTTCGGAATCCCAGGGCCAGGTCAACCAGGGCCTCGGCCCATCTGGTGGTTCCCAGGGCGTGAAGGTGAGTGTAGGTCCCCAGGGTGTTGCGGGAGACCAAGCCGTCCCGTCCCTGGTCGAAGCCCTGGCCCCGTTCCACCTGGAAGATCAGGTTAACCTGGTCCGGGTCGTAGGGCTGGGGCCGGGAATAATGGAATTCGTGCCCGACCAGTTTTTCGCCCGGCTTATAAAAGGGGTTGTCGCGGTCCGGGGAGACGATGGTGTAGCCATGGCCCTGGGGCTTTTTTTCCAGGCAGAAGTCGACCGGAAAAACTCCGGCCATGGGAAAGGAGCTATCCTTGAGGACCAGGGAGCGGCCTAGAAACATGAGGCCGCCGCATTCGGCGTAAATGGGCAGTCCGGCCCGGGAAGCCCGGAGGATGTCGGAGCGCAGTCCTTCGTTATTAGCCAGGCTTTCGGCGTGGGTTTCCGGAAAGCCTCCGCCCAGGTAGAGGGCGTCGACTTCGGGAAGGCGCCTCGCGTCGAGGGAGGAAAAGATTTTAAGCCGGGCGCCCAGTCGTTCGAGGGCCTCGAGGTTTTCCGGGTAGTAGAATTGGAAGGCCGAGTCGCGGATGATGCCGATGTCGACTCGAGGCCTGGCGGCGGGGAACGGTTCGACCCAGGCGGAAGCAGGGCTTTCCGGTAGGGGAGGCGCGGAGCGGGCCGTTTCCCAGACGCGGTCCAGATCGATGTGTTTTTGGGCGAGGTCGGCCAGGAAATCCAGGGAAGCCTTGACCCGGGGATGTTCCTGATAGGGCACGAGCCCGAGGTGGCGTTCCGGAAGGTCGTGGGCCTTGACCCGGGGAACGGCCCCCAACACCTTGACGCCGCCTTCTCGTTCGATGACGTTGCGGACCAGGGTTTCCTGGCGCGAGGTGGCCACTTGGTTGAGGACGACGCCGGCGAGGTTGAGTTCGGGGTCGAAGACGCGGCAGCCCTGGACAATGGCGGCCAGGGTCCTGGTGACCTTGGTGCAGTCGAGGATGAGAAGGACCGGGGCCTGGAGCAGCTTGGCGAGTTCGGCGGTGGAGTAGGCGCCCGATTCGTCCGTGCCGTCGAATAGGCCGCGATTGCCTTCGATAACCGCTAGGCCGCCTTCGCGGGCCCGGTAGGAAAAAGATTTAACGATTTGTTCGCGGGTCATCAAGAAAGGGTCGAGATTATAGCATTCGCGCCCGGCGGCCTGGCCGAGCCAACCGGCGTCGATATAGTCCGGACCTTTTTTGAAGGGGATCATGGACTGTCCCAGCCGTTTACCGGCGGCGATCAGCCCGAGGGCGATGGTGGTTTTTCCGCAACCGCCGCGAATGGCGGCCGCGACCACCCTGGGAGCGGGCAGGGTCACTTTACTTTTTTTCAGCCGGGACTTCCAGCCAATTGTGCCCGGTATAGGTGTAAATCAATTTGCCGGAGGAGGTCAAGTCGGCGATGGCGTCCTTGACCTCCTTCTTATCGACTCCCAGGGACCTGGCCAGGGTTTTGGCCAGGTCTCCGGGCTTCAGCTTTTTATGGCTTGAAGCCACCAGTTCGAAGACTTTATTTTTTAAGTCTTCACGGTCCATGAAATTATTCGGTGAACCGGAACTGGGTGCTATTCCGCCAGGTGGTGGCGGCGAAGCGGTAGTCGTCGATATGATGCGTCGTGAATTCGAACTCGGTCAGTTTGAACCAAGTTTCCCAACCGATGCGCTCGATCCACTCGCCCATGCGCTCGTAGGGACGGGCGTCGGCGGCGTAGAGTTCGACCATCTTTTTGATGGCGGCCACGGTGGTGGGCCAACGCGGGGGCTCGTTGGGAATGAAGGGCACGGCCAGCTTGGAGAACTTGGGCATGGACCGGGCGTTGGAGACCTTGCCGCCCACCCACAGGGCAATGCCGTCGCCCTCGGGGTCGGCCAAGGGCATGGCCGGGCACATGGTGTAGCAGTTGCCGCAGAACATGCAGCGTTCGGCGTTGACCTGAACCGACTTGATCTTCTTGCCGTTTTCCTCGAAGTTGTAGGGCTTGATGGCGGCGGTGGGGCAAGCGGCGATGGTGGTCGGGACTTCGCAGACGTTGATCACGCGGTCATGCTCGATCAACGGCGGTTTGCGATGCACGCCCAGGACGGCGATGTCGGAACAGTGGACGGCGCCGCACATGTTCAGACAGCAAGCCAGGGAGATGCGCAGTTTGGCCGGGAGTCTCTTGTCGTGGAAATACACGGCCAGTTCGTCCATGATCGCCTTGACCGGGCCGGAAGCGTCGATGGCCGGGGTGTGGCAGTGCACCCAACCCTGGGTGTGGACGATGTTGGTGATGCCGGCGCCGGTGCCGCCGATCAGGTATCCGTCGGCCTTCAGCTTGGCCTTGAGGTTGGCCAGCGTGGCTTCGTCGGTAACCATGAATTCGACGTTGTTCCGGGTGGTGAAGCGCATGTAGCCTTCGCAGAACTCGTCGGCGATCTTGCCGTAATCCCTCATCTGCAAGGTGCTCATGAGGCGGGTGGCGGCGATGCGGACCGTGAAGAGGTTGGTCCCGTTTTCGGAAACGTGCTTCAGCACGCCGGGTTCCAACTGCTCGTGGTACAGCCACTTGCCGTAGTTTTCCTTGATCACGTCGGGCCACATGGTATCGTATTTCGGCGGCCCAATATCGGTAATTCTATCTTTCATGACGTCGGACATGTACTAAAACCTCCTAAGCGAATTAGGCCTTGTGCCGGGCCCTGTACTCTTCCACGCTACGTTCCCAACCGCCTTCGACGTCTTCCTCGCGGAAGAAGATGTAGGGGTTGCTCCGCGGTTCCTTGACCATCTGGGGCAGGGGGTCCAACTCGATGGCCTCGAGGAAGGCTCGGTACCCGACGCGCTGAATCATCTCGCCGACGCGTTCGCGGTTTTTGCCTTCCTCATCCCAGAAGTCCCAAACCTTGGCCACGAATTCCTTGAATTCCTTGTATTGTTCTTCCACTTCCTCGGCCGACCCGTCCATTTTGATGAAGGGGATGACCACGCAGCCCATCTGGGCGCCTTCGAGGATCGGGGCCTTGGCGCCGATCAGGATGGTGGCGCCGGTGTCCACGCCGGGGCGCAGGGCCTTGGGCAGGACGTTGATGCAATGCATGCACCGGGTGCAGTTCTTGTTGTCGATGGTCAGGGCGGCGCCGTCAAAGCTCATGCAATCGGTCGGGCAGAGGCCGACCACGTATTTGGCGATGTTGAAGCCGCTGTCGGCGTACTTCTTGACTTCGGCCTGATTGATGCGGATGTCGTCCCTCCAGGTGCCGATGATGGAACAGTCGGCCCGGGCGATGGAAGCGACGCAGTCGTTCGGACAGCCGGAAATCTTGAACTTGAACTTGTAGGGCCAGGCCGGGCGATGCATTTCGTCCTGGTAGGTCATGGTCAGGCTGTAGCAGATGTCCTGGGTGTCGATGCAGGCCCATTCGCAACGAGCCTTGCCCACGCAGCAGCTCGGGGTCCGCAGGGCGGAGCCGGAGCCGCCGAGGTCCCAACCGGCGGCGGTCAGGTCGGCGAAGCAGGGTTCCAGGCTCTCGGTCCGGCAGCCCAGGAAGACGATGTCGCCGGTGGAGCCGTGCATGTTGGTGATCTTGGAGCCGTGTTTGTCCCAGATGTCGCACAGGGTGTTCAGGGCCTTGGAGCTGTAGAACTTGCTCGCGGGCTGATTGACGCGCATGGTGTGGAAATGTTCCACGGCGGGGAACATGTGGGGCGCGTCGGAGTAACGGCCGATAACGCCGCCGCCGTAACCGAACACGCCGACGATTCCGCCATGTTTCCAGTGGCCGGTCTTTTGCTTGTACGACAACTCCAACTGACCGAGCAGGTCGTTGGCCGTGGCGCTGTTACCCTCGGTCGCGGCCCTTTTCAGGTCCGTGACAAAGCTTGGCCAAGGTCCCTTTTCGAGCTCATCCAGAAGGGGAGTCTTGTGAGTTAATGGCATAGCTACCTCCAATTTTAATTTACGATAGGCGATCGCGGCCGGGTTGGGTTTCCGGCCGTCATCAACGGCTTTTGGTGAAAAAAGAACCGCCAACGGTTTTGAAATCAGATTATGGCCCTAGCAAGTAACTTTTTTCACTATCTATTTTTCCAAGTCGATCCGAGCCCCCTGCTTTCCGGGATTGCGCCGGATCGATTGTCGTTTCAATATGTTGTTTCAATCGGCAAGTGGGGGGCCATTCTAAGATGTTTCGCAGGTTTTTGTCAAGTCAGATCCGCTTTCCACATTGAACGAACCCCAAGGCTTCCCTTTTTTCCCTTTTCTTGATCGATAGCCTCCGCCGGCGACATGATGGACCTGCCGGGCCTAGGCGGGTGGGCGGAACAAGACTAAAGGTTTTCAGTGTCCCGCGCGCCGGGCATCATGTAGTAAGTGGTGCTGCCGCTGGACCAAGGCTCGACCTCGCCATTTTCGATCATCTTTTGGATGGTGTCCTTGATCTCTTTTTTCTTCAAGCCGATGCCCTTGGCGATATCGCTGAGATAGTGCATTTTTTTGGTTTTCGATTTGGACTCGAAAAAGTCGAGGATCGCTTGTTTGATTTCAGCCTCTTCCATTTTCCTACCTCCCTTGGGGGTTAGTTGTGACCTTGATACACGGAACTATTAGCGCCTTTGACCATGGATGTCAAGGAACTTGTCATTTTTCTCACAAACGGAATTCAAAAAAAAATCGCCCAATACCGGGTTATCCCGCGTTGACGTCCGGGGGAAGGACGCCGGTTTTTTTCAACTCCCGCCGGATCAGTTCGGCTTCCGCCGTCCGGCCGATCCGCAGGAAAATATCGTGGGCCAGGACCAGGTAGGGTTCGGCTTCCCCGGGGTTTTCGGTCTTTTGCAGCCAGTCGGCCAGTCCGGTCAGGCCGAGGGCCATTCTTTCCCGGTCGCCCAGTTTCTCGGCAAAGGTGATCACGGCGCGGTAGGCCGCGGCGACTTGGTTCGTTCGCGACCCGCTTTTGTAGAGAGGGATCAATTGTTCCAGGAAATACAAGGAGCCGATGCGATCATCGTGTTTGCGACAGAGGTCGAGGCCTTCCTCGAAGGAGGAGACGGCGCCGTCGAAATCGCGGCGCTGGACGGCGAATCCGCCCTTGCGGTCCAGGATTTTGGAAAGTTCCTGGATCAGGCCTTTTTCCCGGGCCGTCGCTTCCGCCTCGGCCAGGCGGCCGGCGGCGCCCTCGGGGTCGTTTTGGGCCAGGGCCGTCTCGGCCAGGTCCAGCAGGACCTGAATCAGGGCCGAGCGCATTTCGTGGTCCCGGCAGACCCGGCGGCATTGGCCCCAGTAGTCCTCGGCGGCCTCGAAGACTTTATCCTTGAAGTAAACGCGGCCGATGCCGTACAGGGCCTCGGCCTCGCCCTTGGCGTCCCCGGCTTCCCTGGCCGCGTCGAGGTCGTCCTTGAGGGCTTCCATTTTTTCCATATTGTCCACGGTCCGGGTTTTATCCTTTCAAGGCCTTGATTTTTTGTTCTATTTCCTGGTCCACCGGGAACCTCAGGGCCATGGCCTCGCGGTAGTGGGTTTCGGCGAGTTCGGCGTCGTTTTGGGCCAAGTGAACGAGGGCGAGGTTATAATGGGCCAGGGCGAACCCGGGGTCCTGTTTTAGTATGGTCTGGTATTCGGCCATGGCGCCATTGAGGTTTCCCTGCTGGGTTAAAATCCGGGCCAGGGACAGCCGGGCCGGAATCAGGTCCGGCTTGTGGCTCAAGGCTTCCCTGAAGGCGACGGCGGCTTCGTCCAGGCGTCCCTGGATCAGATGGGCGAAGCCGATGTTATTATAGGCCAGAATCGCCTGGGGGTTAATTTCCAGGGCTTTTTTGTTGGCCGCCAAGGCTTCTTCCGGCATTTGCCGCCGCAGGTACAACCCGCCCAGGTTGATCAGGGCTTCCACCAGGTTGGGTTCCATTTCCAGGGCGGTTTTGAAGGAGGCCTCCGCTTCGTCCAGGCTGTTTTGTTTCAAATAGGCCAAGCCCAGATTGTAATACATCTGGGGATTGTTCGGGTAGGCCGTCAGGTATTGGGTGAGACGGTCAATCAGGCCGTCTACGTGCTGGTCGTCTTCAAAATCCATTTTTTCTCCTTGAACCGATGCCGCGGGCCGCTCTCCGGCCCGGTGGAGGCCGGCGCGGCCGCCTAGTCAGCATTCGGAAATTTTAAGCATGACCCTTCTGTTTCTGGGGCCGTCGAATTCACATAAAAAGACGCTTTGCCACTGGCCTAGCTGAAGTCGGCCGTCCTCGACCAGCACCATGATGGAATTTCCGATCAGGCTGGTTTTGATATGGGCCGGCGAATTGCCTTCCGCGTGGCCGTACACCCTTTCCCAGGGGACGATCTCGTTGAGGGTGTCCACGATATCCTTGCGGACGCTGGGATCGGCGCCTTCGTTAATGGTTATCCCGGCGGTGGTGTGGGGAACGTAGACCACGGCCAAGCCGCACTTGACGCCCGAGGCGATCACCAGCCTTTGGATTTCGGTGGTGATGTCGATCATCTCCGTGGCCTTTTTGGTTTTTACGGAAAAATCCTTCGTCACGCTACACCTCCCCTAGGTTATCCGGGTCAAAGGGAAGAATCAGGCGGGAGCCGCCCTCGGCCGATTGGTCCCGGTCCCGGACGTTTTCAGATGGTTTTTCCTCGGGTTCGAATTCCCTGATCCACTCTTCCGCCAGGCTTTGGATAAACGGGTGGGGGGTCGGGCTGGAGGACGGTCGATTCAGGTCCAGGGCCGCGTCCAGGGCGGCGCGGGCGAGCGGCTCCTCTCCCCGGAGGTGAAAAAGCAAGGCTGTTTCTTCCAGCATCCTTTTATAGACGGCCTGGTGGTGGGCGTCGAAAAGGTCGTGGATGATCCGGTCTCGCTTGTCGAGCCAGAGTCGTTCTTTTTGGGCGGCGGCGAGGAACACGGCGCTTTCCTCCCGTCGCGCTTCCTTCAGGCGGGCCAGGAACGAATCGGCCAGGGGGTCGGCGAAAAAAGCGTCGAGCAAGGGGTGCTCAATAAGTTCCTTCATCCGCGGCCGGGGGACGGCGTCGGGCGTTGGTTCCGGCGTCATATCGAGGATAACCGGTCGCGGGGCCAAGGGCAGGCTGGAGGCGGCGACGGTAAAGTATTGGTAATCCTGGGTGAGTTTTATTCCTCTTTGTTGGGCTGTCGTGGCGGCTTCCAGAATGACGAACCTGACGTGCGCGGCGGGCGTTGGATAAGGGGTTTCGTAGGATTCCTCGAAATGCGCCAGGATTTTTTTCAGGCCGCCGGGCTTGCAAGGAAGAAAATCGAAATAATCCAATCCGTTGTCTTGGGTAAGCGTAAAAAAGGCCAACTGCCAGCCGGTCGGCCGATCCGGAATGGCCAGCAGTCCGGCCCTCAATCTCGAGTCAAGATAAGGCCCCAGCCAGCCTTGCGGGGTCCTCGGCGCGGGCGCGGAAACCAGGCGGGCGCCCGGCCGCGTTCCCGCGGGCGCTTCCGGGACCAGCCCCGCTTGTTCGAGGGTGTAGAGGGCTTTTTTTGCGGCTTTTTTCAGGCCCTTGTCCTCCAGCGCCCCGGTCAGAGACCACAACAGCCGCGCGGCTTCCGGTCGCTTGGTCTTCCCCAAGGCGCCGATCAGGTCCGCCGCGAAGCCTTCCCGGCCGGAGGAATGGCTCTTGAAAACGGCGAGAGGTTGTTCATCCGGGCCGGCCGCCAGGATTTTTTCCACCGCCGCGTCCACTAGCTTTTTATCTTCGGGCGAAAGCGTCTTTTTTTTCTGCTGGGCCATTTTTTCGTTCTCCGTCGGTCGGACGGTCCCGGCCGAGGCTAAAAGCGGCCATCCGGGCGCCGGCAACAAGGGCGGCGTAAAATACTAGGCTTCAAAACCAAGCGCTTGGCCGTCCTTTCGCGTGAACATGAAAACAAGCCCATTCGTTTCGGAATCCCATGAGCGAACTCCCGGCGTCCCCGCGGCGAGACTCAGCGCGGGTTCGGGCGAGGGCTCGGGGGCGGCGTCCCGGCGGAATGATCGTTATTTCTTCCCGGAGAAGAAAGCGCTGATTTTACCGGTGATAATGGCCCAGTACAGCACGGGCATGAGGGCCAGCCAAATAAGGCCCAGCAGCCAGGAATGCAGCACGTCCACCAGGAATACGCTGCCGATCAGGGAGGGAATGATCATTAGAATCGCCGTGCCGAGCTTCTGTCCGAATTCCATTTTTATTCACCTCGTCCCAAGGGTATTGACGTTCCAAAGGCCGTAACACACGGCCGTGTTTTCGTTATTCGGGCATTCATACCAGCGCGCCCTTGACCTGTCAAGGGTTTAACCCGGCGGCCGCGGCCTCGATAAACGACCGGAAAATAGCGGCCGAGACCGGGTCCCCGGGCCAGGTCCCCTCGGGGTGCCACTGCACGGCCAGCATGAAGGGAAAGTCGGGAGCTTCCACCGCTTCCACCACCCCGTCGGCGGCCCAAGCCGTCGCCATCAGGCCGGGGGCCAGGTCCTTGACGGCCTGGTGGTGCTGGCTGTTGACCCAGAGACTATCGACCCCGGCCAGTTGGTGGAGCCGGGACCCGGGGGTCAGCTTCACGGTGTGGGTATTGGTCTGTTTGGGCGACCTGGGGGTGTGGTTTTGGCAGCCCGGTATTTGGGAATAAATGTCCTGGTACAACGAGCCGCCCAGGGCGACGTTGAGAAGCTGGGCGCCCCGGCAGATTCCCAGAATGGGCATTTGGCGGGCCGCGGCGGCCCGGGCCAGGGCGAGTTCGGTCAGGTCACGGCCATGGTCCAGGTCCTTCAGCCCCGGCAGGGGTTCCTGGCCGTAAAACCCGGGGCAGACGTCCACTCCGCCGGTCAGGAGCAGTCCGTCGAGCCGATCCAGGACGTCCACGACGGTTTCCGGGGTCCGGGCCGAGGGTATCAGGACGGGCAGCCCGCCCGCGTTTTCGACTCCATGGGAATAATCCCGGGCCGCGAAGTCCGTGATCCGGGCCGGGGCGCGTTCGGTCCAGTCCGGTAAAAAGTAGGAAGCGGAAGTCAGGCCGATGAGAGGTCTTTTATGAAGGGACGGCATTATGGGGTCTCCAAAAAAGTTCGAGAATTAACAATTAGGGGCGGAACCCCTTGACCGTCCCCACCCGGACGGCTAAGCTGGTAAATAAACCAAGGAACCGGAGAGCGTCAATGAAGATTGCCCCTGATTTGTTTTTTTATCCATGGGAAAGTTACACCCAGAACAATTGCAACACCATCCTTATTACCGGGCCGGTCAAGACCTTGATCGATCCGGGCCATAAACAACTGTTTGCGGGCTTGGCCCCCAAATTGACGGCCGACGGGGCCGCGCCCCAGGATATTCAGTTCGTCATCCACACCCACTGCCACCCCGATCACATGGAGGCCGGGGAGATTCTGGCCGGTTATGGGGCCAAGCAGGCCCTGCACGCGGCGGACGAGGAATACCTGCGAAAAATAGGCCCCAGCTTTTATCGTTCCATGGGGTTGAAAATGCCGGAAATCCAGGTCGACGTCAACCTGACCGAGGGCGATTTGACCTTGGGAAACAAGACCCTGCAAGTGTATCACACCCCCGGTCATTCCCCGGGTTCGGTCTGTCTGTACTGGCCGGAAATCAAGACCCTCCTGAGCGGGGACCTGATTTTCGCCCAGGGCGTGGGCCGGACCGATTTTCCGGGCGGCAGCGGAAAGCTGCTCAAGGAGAGCATTATCCGCATGTCCGAGCTCGACATCGAATTGATCCTGCCCGGCCATGGCCCGGCCATTGTCGGACGGGAAAAGGTTATAAGGAATTTCCAGGTCATCGAAAGAATGTATTTCGGCATGCTGTAGGACCCGCGCCGACCCACCCGGCCGGCGGCGGATAATCTAGCCGGGAGGCGTCTTTCGCGGGAAGGACGCCCCCCCGGGGCCTAATCCGGCGGAGCGCCCGGACCCTGCTTTCAGTGCGCCGCCGCGTTCAGGCGGTCTCTTCTGGAAGGAGGCCTTTTGGTGATGAACAAGGTCAGGACCAACCCCAGGAACAGGAACCCCAGGAAATAAAAGGCGTCGTTAAAGGCCAGGGCCGCGGCCTGGCGCTGCATTTGCCCCTGGATGATCGCCTGGGCCGCGTGGGCCGTGTCGGTCATGACCCCGAATTTGGGGACCAGGACGTTTTGCAGCGACTCGACCCCGAGGTTCAGGCTCGCGTCGTAGGGGGTCAGGTGTTCGGCCATCCGGAGATAGTGAAATTGGGTCCGCCGGGCCAAAAGGGTGGTCACGAAGGCCACGCCGAAGGACCCGCCCAGGTTCCGGACCAGATTGAACATGGCCGAGGCCCTGTTCATGCGTTCGTTGCTGACGTAAGCCATGGTGACCATGGACAGGGGCACGAAGAAGAAGGGCATGCCGGCGCCCTGGATCACGCGGCCCAGGGCCGCGCTGAAAAAGTCGATTTCCAGGTTGAACCCGGACATGTAATACAGGGCGTAGGCGTTGACCAAAAGGCCCGCGGCCAGCAGGCGGCGGGGATCGACCGTCTGGGTCAGCCGGCCCGAAATGGGCATGAGGAACAACGTCAGGATGCCCGAGGGTCCCAGGACCAGGCCGGCCTGGAGAGCGGTGTAGCCCAGGAGGTTTTGCAAAAACGAGGGCAGCAGGACGATGGAGCTGAAGAAGGCGAAAAAGCCGGTGAACATGACCAGGTTGCCGGCGGCGAAACTACGGTCTTTCAAGACCCTCAGGTCCAGGACCGGGTTTTTCTGTCGCAGCTCCCAGAAGACCAGCAGGGCCAGGGAGGCCAGGGATAAAACGGACAGGGTCAATATCAGGTTGGAACTGAACCAGTCTTCCGTTTGGCCCTTGTCCAGGACGATCTGCAGACTTCCCAGGCCCACGCACAAGAGGATCAACCCCAGGTAATCGATGGTCGCGCCGGGTCCCAGTCCCTTTCGCCCCGGGGGATCGAAGATGAATGACCGGCACATGAAGACCGCCAGGACGCCGATGGGCAGGTTGATGTAGAATATCCAACGCCAGGAATAATAGTCGGTCAAAAAACCGCCCAGCACCGGCCCGAGGAGAGGGCCCACCACTATGCCCATGCCGTAGATGGCCATGGCCATGCCCCGTTCCTCCGGCGGGTAGGCCTCCATCAGGATGGCCATGGACATGGGCTGAAGTCCGCCGCCGCCGATGCCTTGCAGGACCCGGAAAAACACCAGTTGGGGCAGGCTGGCGGCCAGGCCGCAGAGCAGGGAGGAGGCCGTGAACAGGATCACCGAGGTTATGAGATACCGCTTGCGTCCGAGCAGGTCCGCCAGCCAGCCGCTCATGGGAATGACCACGGCGTTGGAGACCAGGTAGGACGTCAGGACCCAGGTGACTTCTTCCTGGCCGGCCGAAAGACTGCCCTGGATGTGGGTCAGGGAGACGTTGACCACGGTCGTGTCCAGTATCTCGATCAGGGTCGGGATCATGACCGAAATCGTGATCAGCCATTTATTGGTTTGAGCGTGGGTCATGGCTGCGCCGGGGTCAGCGGAGGAAGACCTTGGGTTCGACGCTCATGCCCAGGCGCAAGGCCGGCCGGGCGGCCGGGTCGTCGTCCAGGATAATCTTGACCGGGATGCGCTGGACGACCTTGACGAAGTTGCCGGAAGCGTTTTCCGGCGGGAAAAGGGAAAAGACCGACCCGGTCCCGGCCATGATGGAGCCGACCCGGCCCGTTATCTTGCGGCCGGGAAAGGCGTCGACCTTTATTTCGACTCGGCGCCCGGGGGTCATCCCGGTCAACTGGGTTTCCTTGAAATTGGCCCGCACCCAAAGGTCGCGAGGGCCCAAGGGGACCACGGCCATCAGGTACTGGCCCTTGGAGACGATACGGCCCGCCTCGACGTTTTTCTTGGTGACGTGTCCGTCGGCCGGGGCCTTGAGTTCGGTGTATTCCAAATTGAGCGCGGCTTCCTTGATCTTGGACCGAGCCAGGGCGATGCGGGCCCTCTGGGCTTCCACCCGGCGGCCCTGGATGGCGGCCTGGTCCTGGCCGGTGGCGGCCAGGACGATGTTGGCCCGGAGACGGTTGATGCCGGACTCGAGGGCGGCCCGCGTCTTGGCGGCGTGGTCCCGGCGGGCCGCGGCGGCCAGGGACCCGGCGGAGGCGGTCTTGGCTTTTGTTTCGTACCCGTCCAGGACGGATTGGGCGACAACGCCGTTTTTGCTCAGGATTTTCATGCGGTCATAATCGGTCCGGGCCATTTTGTTCTCGGCCTCGGCTTGCCGCAGGGCCTGAAGGGCGGCCTCTTCCTCTTTTTTGGCGCCGGCCAGGGTCTGGAGCAGGCTTTCCAGTTCGGCCTCGGCGGCCTTGACCCGTTGTTCGGTTTGGTTGAGTTCCAAGGGGACGCCGAGTTCGAGGGACGCCAGGGTGGCCTCCGCCTCGGCCAGCCCCGCCTTGGCCGAGGCCAGGGCCACTTCCAATTCGGTGGGGTCCAGCCGCAGCAGCACCTGGTCTTTTTTAACCAACTGATCGTCGTCCACCAATAGGTCGGTTACATACCCGCCCACCCTGGGGGTGACGGCGTAGACCCGGCCGTCGACAAAAGCGTCGTCGGTGGTTTCGAAACCCTGGCTCCAGTAATAGTAACCATAACCGCCCGCGACGATCAGTATGAGAAAAGCGAGCATTCCAATTTTTTTGCCCAGTCCGTTTTGTCGGTTCAAACCCGGCCCCTCCACGAAGGATTTCAGTCGGACCGGTTGGACCGGTCGGATCGGAATCGGTTATTGTCGCGATATAAATGACAGCGCCTCCCCCAGGGGAGACGCGGGTTCATCCACCGGGACGCGGCCCTTGACCGCGTCGGCCCGGGTTTTGCTCCTAACCCAGCTTCCGATGAAGTTCCCTTTTAATGCGGGCGAGGCGGGACGAAAAGTCGAGTTCCAGGTTTTCCCAGCTAGGCCCGGACTCGTCGTTTTCCCCTGTCTTGGCGACCAGCGCGCTTCCGCTGACTCCCAGGTCGGCCAGTTCCCGTAAAATGCCCTGTTGGGAGGCCTGGTCCGCCTCGGCTCTCGCTTGTTCATATTCCAGGGCCAGGCTTTGGGCCTCGCGGACCGGCCCGGCCAGGAGCCCCCCGTCGTCCAGGCGAAGCAAGGTCTCGACGATAACCGGTTCCGGGGTCAAGCCCAGGTTGTCGACCAGGAGCCCGACGAGGGTCCGGAGCATGGCGGCCGGTTGGTCCGGGTCGGCGTCCCGGAGGGCGGCGCCGATTTCCTCGAACTGCAAGCGTCCTTCCCGCAGGGCCAGGACCAAACCCCTGGCTTTGCCTTCCCGTTCCCGGGCCTGGGAGGCTTCCCGTTCTTCCTTGGTCTGGGTCAGGTGCTTGGTGCGCTCCATCACCAGGTCCAGAGTGCTTTTTATTTCGGCCATGTTGGTCCTCTCTTCGGTTGCTAGGCCATGGGTAACGACGAATGGCCGGCATTGTCAAGGTTGCCGGGGGGGCGGCCCGGAGGCCCGGGCCTCGCCGGCGAAGTCAAATAAAAAGGGGGAACGAGCCGTTCCCCCGCAAGTCGGCCCGCCGGGGCGGGGAATCAATATTCCTTGGGCAGTTGGTTGAGCTGGGCCAAGGTGAAGACCGGGCCGTCCTTGCAGACGTATTCCGGTCCGACGTTGCAGCGGCCGCAGATGCCGATGCCGCACTTCATCCGGTTTTCGAGGCTCATGATGATCTGGTCGTGAGCGAAGCCGGCTTCTTCCAGCACGGGCTGGGTGAACTTGATCATGATCGGCGGCCCGCAGATGAGGGCGGAAGTATTTTCCGGGTTGGGGCAGATTTGCTTGGTCACGGTGGGAACGAAACCGACCATGCCGTCCCAGCCGGGGAATTCCCGGTCCACGGTGATGAAGGCGTCGATGTCGTCCCGTTTTTGCCAGGCGCGCCATTGGTCTTCATAGAGCAGCATGCCCGGGGTCCTGGCGCCGTAGACAAAGGTGATCTTGCCGTATTTGGCGCGGTGGGCCGGGTCGAGCATCCAGGTTATGGTGGACCGCAGGGTGGTGACGGCGAAGCCGCCGGCGATGATCAGGACGTTCCGCCCTTCCAGCCCCTTGAGGGGATAGGAATTGCCCAGGGGGCCGCGGAGGCCCATGATGTCGCCTTCCTTCATGTTGTGCATGTAGGAGCTCACCGAGCCGACCTTGTTGACCGTGAACAGGACAAAGCCCTTTTCCGTGGGCGAAGAGGCGATGCCGATGGGAATCTCGCCCACTCCCGGGACCGACAGTTCGGCGAACTGACCCGGAATATAGGCGAAGGCTTGTTCGTCTTCCGGATTGAGGAACACGAATTTGAAGGTGCGGAGGTTCTTGTCCTCGGTCTCCACAATTATCCGGTCAATCCTGACCGGATAGGGTTTATATGGGTTTTGCACGGCTATCCCTCTCTTATCAGGCGTTCATGTCCCGGACAACGTCCCGGACGTCAATATTGACCGGACATTGGACAATGCAACGGCCGCACCCCACGCAGCCGATCTCGCCGCCGCGCTTCATGGGTATATATTTGAATTTGTGCATGAATCGTTGCCGGACCCGTTCCATTTTACCCGGGCGCGGGTTATGGCCGGTCCCGTGAATGGTGAACAGCCAGGACATGCAGGTGTCCCAGTTGCGCACGCGGTCGCCCTGGTCCTGGTGGACTTCGTCCTGAATGTCGAAGCAGTGACAGGTGGGACAGAAATAGGTGCAGGTCCCGCAATTGAGACAGCTTTCGTGGACCTTGGCCCAATGCCCGGCGTTGAAGAGTTCCAGCACGGTCCTTTTGAAGATGTTGGCGGTGTCGACCTGGCTGGTCAGGGCGGCCTGGGCGGCCGATTTGATGGCGCAGGCCCGTTCGTCGACCTGGCCGCGCGGCTCCCCGAGCCCCTTGGCCTGGTCCAGGATTTTTTGGCCTTTCTCGGTCAAGGGCTTGATCAGGTATTCCTCGCCCAGGTCAAAGGCCAGGGCGTCCAGGCCTTCCTCGTGGAAGGGGCCGCAGTTGACGCTGCCGCAGAAGCAGGTGGGGCAGGGCGTGTTGCAGCCCAGGCCGATGATGACGGTCGCGTCCCTTTTTTCCTGCCAGTACGGATCGGTGAATTGATCGTTCTTGAATATTTTGTCGAGGACGAAAAAGGCCTTGGCGTCGCAGGGCCGCATTCCGAAGACCACCCTTTTTCCGGGCTTGCCTTCCGGCTCCTTCATGATGAAGGCGTCCTGGTCTTCCTTGTTGAGCGAAAAGACGAGGAGCTTTTCGGACTGGGGGAAGAAGAGGTCCTTGGGGGACATGGTGGTGTTCTGGTATTCCAGAAGAAACCCGCCGTCCGCGACCGGGGCGAATTTGACGTTCGGGCCGTCCTGGACAGGGGCCAGGACTTCATAATCGCCGGTCAGGGACTTGACGAATTCGGTCAGGTCGCTTTTCTTTAGGATTTTATCTGCCATGGCTAGCTGTCCTTACTTAATGAATTCTTGCGGATCGTCCGGACGATAAACGATCAGGGGCGGCTTGGCCTCCAGGGACAGGCCGGCCTCGTATCCCCACCGTTCCTTGACGTCCATTTCCAGCAGCCGGGTGAACTGTCGGACCTTGATGCCCATGGGGCAAGCGGACTCGCAGGCGCCGCAATCGGTGCACCGGCCGGCGCAGTGGAAGGCCCTGAGCTGATGATAGGTCATCACGTCGGCCGGGTCCTGGGATTTCCCCACCCACTGCGGCATGGTTTCATCCACGAAACAGACGGGACAGTAACAGAGCGGACAGGCGTCCCGGCAGGCGTAGCAGCGGATGCACTTGGAAACGAGTTCCCGGTAGTATTCGTAGCGCTCGGCCGCCGGCTTGGCCAGCAGTTCCTTGATGTCCGCGTACCTGTCGACTTGCTGTTCCTGGACCGGCTCCCCGATGAGTTCGTCGAACAGGGCGGGGTTCCGATGGACGCAGGTCCGGCAGTTTTGGCGCAGGACCTCGGCCTTGTCGATGGTGGTTTCGAAGTCGCGGCCCCCAAGGACGATCTTGCCGTCTTCCTCCCCGGCCGACAGAATGGTCCGGGGCTCCCTGGCGGCGACCAGGTCCGGGTCGATCATGCCCCGGCAGGGGACGCCGATGAGGTAGACCTGGTCCCGGCCGATCTGGTTTTCCAGGAAGTGGTTGACGATATTGCGGGAATCGCAGCCCTTGGCGACGACGGCGACTTTTTCCTTCCGGCGGGGAAGGTAATTGGCCAGGTTGGCGCGGCAGTTGGAGTCCCAGTATAGGTTTTGGGCTTCATCCGCGGTGCGGGCGAAGTAGGGAGCGGTCTTGAGCGGCAGGGTGCCGCGCCGGAACCCCAGGACCACGTCGACCTTGCCCTCGGCCAGAAGCCGCTTGGCGACCTCTTGAATTTTGGCGGTTATTTTTTCCATGATCAGGCCACCTCTATTCTGTTCTTGATGAACCGGTCGTTCGGGCCGCAGGCTTTGATGGCGGCGATGACCTCCTTGGCCACGGCCTGAAACTTGGTGGCCTCGGCGGATGATATCCAGGAAAAATGCAACCGGTCATCGTCCAGGCCCAGGTTCTTGAGGTAGTCGTTGAGGAGGACGAATTTCCGGCGGGCGTAAAGATTGCCGGCGATGTAGTGACAGTCCCCGGGGTGACAACCGGAGACCCACACGCCGTCGGCGCCGCGACGGAAGGCCTCGAGGATGAACTTGGGGCTCATCCGGCCCGTGCAGGGCAGGCGGATGGCCCGGAAGTTGGGGGGGTAGGACAGCCGGGAAACCCCGGCCAGGTCCGCCCCGCCGTACGTGCACCAGTTACAGAAGAAGGCCACGATTCTGGGTTCGAATCCCGCTATGTTTTTTACAACTTCAGTCATGGTATGTTTTCCTTCAAAAGCAAGCCGCGATCTGGGCAAAGATGCCGGCGTTGGTGAAGCCCCTCAGTTGAGGAGCGCCCGAGCGGCATGACGTGACGCAGGTGCCGCACCCCTTGCACAGGGCCTCGTTGACCACGGCCTTGTTTTTGTCGTCAAGAGTAATGGCTTGGTAAGGGCAGACCGTGACGCAGACGTTGCATCCGGTGCACCTGTTCTGGTTTATTTCGGCTACTTGCCCGCCCACCTGAAGCTGGGTGGAATTCAGGACCGTCGCCGCGCGGCTGGCGGCCGCCTGGGCCTGGGCGATGGCCTCGTCCATGGGCTTGGGGTAATGGGCCAACCCGGCCAGGAAGACGCCGTCGGTGGCGAAATCCACCGGGCGGAGTTTCTGGTGGGCTTCCAGGAACCAGCCGTCGTCGTCCATGGGGACCTTGAACAACTGGGCCAACTCGTTATTACGGTCGCTGACGATGGCCGAGGCCAGGGTCAGGTAATCCACGGAGAAGGATATTTCCCGGTCCAGGATGGTATCGAAGGTTGTGACGACCAATTCGCCGCCTATGTTCGCGACCGCGGGCTTGCGTTCGAGGTCATAGCGAATGAAGATGACGCCCAACGCCCGGGCTTCCTTGTACAAGTCTTCCCTTTGGCCGTAGGTCCGCATGTCCCGATACAGGATGAAAACCCTGGCCGCGGGGTTCTTTTTCTTTATTTCGATGGCCGACAGGACCGAATGGGTGCAGCAAACCTTGGAACAGTAGGGCCGTTCCGGTTCGCGGGACCCCACGCACTGGATAAAGGCGAAGTTCCCGGCGCTTTTGATCCCCGGGGCGTCGGAAGCCAGGAGGGCGTCCATGTCCAGGCTGGTCATCACCCGGGAATCCTGGCCGTGCAGATATTCCACGGGCCGGTATTCCTTGGCGCCCGTGGCGATTATGGCCGCGCCGTGCTTGATGGCGGTCCCGTCCGACAGCTTGGTGTTGAAGTTGCCGATAAAGCCGTCCACGTCCGCCACCTCGGCGCCCAGATGGACGGTGATGTTGGCGTCGGCCTTGACTTGCGCGACCAGGCCGGCGAGGTATTGTTGCACATTCTCGCCCTTGGCGGTGTGAAATATCTTGTTGGCCGTCCCGCCCAGGACGTCGGTCCTTTCGACCACGGCGACCTTGAAGCCTTGCGCCGACAAGGACACGGCCGCGTTCAATCCGGTGACGCCGCCGCCCACGACCAGGGCCGAGGGATCGACGCTGATGGTGGTTTCCTTGAGCGGGGAAAGCAGGGCCGCCTTGGCCACGGCCATGTGCACCAGGTCCTTGGCTTTTTCCGTGGCCGCGTCGGGATTGTCGGCGTGGACCCAGGAATCGTGGTTACGGATGTTGGCCATTTCGAACAGGTATTTGTTCAACCCGGCGTTGACCAGGGTTTCCTGGAACAAGGGTTCGTGGGTCCTGGGGGAGCAGGCCGCGACCACGATTCTGGTCAGGTTGTTCTCCCGAATGACTTCCGTCATCTTGTCCTGGGTGTCCTGGGAACAGGTGAACATGTTCTCGGCCACGAACTCCACGAAGGGTAGGGTCCTGGCGTACGCGGCCACTTCCGGGACCCGGACCACTCCGCCGATGTTGATGCCGCAGTTGCAGACGAACACGCCGATGCGAGGGGCCTCGCCTTGAATGTCCCTGACGGGAGGCGAGATTTTTTCCTTGACGGTGGTTCCCCTGGCGGAGGAAAGCCGGGACGACGCGGCGCTGGCCGCGGCCGAGGCTTCCATGACGGAAAGGGGGATGTCCTTGGGTCCGGTGAAGACGCCGCAGGCGTAAATGCCGGGGCGGCTGGTGGCGACCGGGGAGAAGGACGAGGTTTTGGCAAAATTGTAATGATCAAGCTCAACCCCGAGTTTCTTGGCCAGGCCCGCGGTTTCCTTGGAAATCTGGAGACCGTGGGACAAGACCACCATGTCGAACTCTTCCATGGCCGGCTTGCCGTCTTCAGTGACGAAATTGAGTCTCAGTCCGCCGTCGTCAACCGGGTCCACCGTATGAATGCGGGACCGGATGAAACGGATGCCCTTGTCCTTGGCTTTTTCGTAGTAACGCTCGAAATCCTTGCCGAAGGTCCTCATGTCCATGAAGAACACGGCGACGTCCAGGGGCTCGTGGCTGTGTTCCTTGGCGATGATGGCTTCCTTGAGGGCGTACATGCAGCAGACGCTGGAACAGTAACCGTTGTCGCAACGGTTAAGGTCGCGGGAGCCGACGCACTGCATGAACGCGATCTTTTTCGGCTCCAACTGGTCTCCGGGACGGGCCAGGTGACCCATGGTGGGCCCGGTGGCGGCCAGGAGCCGTTCGAACTCCATGGCCGTGACCACGTTGGAATGATTGGCGTAAAGATAGGCGGAGAAAACCGTGGGATCAAAGGCCTCGAACCCGGGGGCCAGGACCAGCGAGCCTACGTTCAGTTCCAGTTCCCGGGGCTTTTGCTCGAAATTGACCGCCCCGGTGGGACAGAATTTTTCGCAAGCCCGGCATTTGCCCTTGACGAAATAGATGCAGTTTTCCTTATCGATGCAGTATTTCAAGGGCACGGCCTGGGAGTACTGAACATAGGTGGCTTTCCTTTTGTCCAGGCCCTCGTTGTATTCATTATCGACTTTTTTGGGGCACTTGGCCGAGCAGTCGCCGCAGGCGATGCACTTATCCATGTCGATAAAGCGGGGGCTCTGGAGAATCCTCACCTGGAAGTTCCCCTCGTCCCCGGAAATTTCTTGCACTTCGGACAACGTTAACAACTCGATATTTATATGCCGGCCGACCTCGACCAGTTTAGGGGAGATTATTCACATGGCGCAGTCATTGGTGGGAAACGTCTTGTCCAATTGGGACATTTTCCCGCCAATGGCTGGTGATTTTTCGACCAGGTATACGAAATACCCGGAATTGGCCAGGTCCAGGGCCGCTTGCATACCGGCGATGCCTCCGCCGACGACCATGACCGACCCCACTGTTTTCTTGGCAGCTTCGCTCATGCCTTCCTCCGAAAATGTTCTATTTTTCACTATTTACTAAAATAACTTAAACATGTCCATAGTCTGCTTATCGCAGCCGACCGTCGGTTGTCAAGGGTTCTTCAGCCCGCCAGCTCGACGGCGACTTCGTCGAGGTCCCCTTGTTCGGAGAAGTAGACGTTGACGCGCTCCGCAAGGGTCGTGGTCAAGGCCAGGCCGGTGTAATTGGGACAGATCGGCAGTTCCCGGTGACCGCGGTCCACCAGGACGCAGAGTTCGATCCGGGCGGGTCGGCCGAAATCCATCAGGGCGTCCAGGGCCGCGCGGACCGTCCTGCCCGTAAAGAGCACGTCGTCCACCAGGACCAGCCGTTGGTCGTCAATGGAAAATTTAAGCTCGGTTTTTCCCACCACCGGCTTATGCGTCGCCCGGGTCCAATCGTCGCGGTAAAGGTTGATGTCGATGACTCCGGTCGGGACTTGGCGGCCCAGCTCCTGTTCCAGAATTCGCCCCAGCCGTCCGGCCAGGAAAACTCCGCCGGTCCGGACGCCCACCAAGGCCAGGCCGTCGGCCGAGGGATCGGTCGTCAGAATATCCCGGGCCAAGCCCTGGATCGCCTCGGTCACGCCATGGGAATCAAGAATGGTCTTTTTCACGGACTACCCACTCCAACACCGTAAAGTAAAGAAATTTTTTCTTATCACCGAGGTTTAGGGCGGTCAAGTGTTTTTTCCGGGAGGCCCGGCGGCCGGTCGCCGCGGTTGGTCGGCGGCGGAAAAAAAAACGGCGGGGAAGCACTTCGGTGTTGATGTTTGCCCATCCTTGGACGATAATTATAACAGGTTAAAAAATTTGCTTTTTTTATCGGCAGGGAATTTTAGGAGTGTAAGGATGCATCCTAGCGCCAAGGGACGTCCGAACAGGATCACACTTCCGGAGAACCCCGCAAGGAGGGGGAACGCCAAGGCCGCCATGGATTCGGTAAAAATTAAAAGCCATAACCCCGAGGACGAGGCCCTGCGCGGCTTGGAAAAGGCCTTGGGGTATGATTTCAAAAACAGGACCTTCCTGAAAACGGCCTTGCGCCATAGGTCCTACGTCCACCAACAGACGGAAGGCCCGGGTTTCCATCTTCCGGTGGAAGACAACCAGCGGTTTGAATTTTTAGGCGACGCGGTGTTGTCCTTGGCCATCAGCACGCTGTTGTACGATAAATTCCCGTCCCTGAAGGAAGGGGTGCTGTCCCGGATGAGGGCGGGCCTGGTCAACGAATTGCAGCTTTCGGGGATGGCCAGGGATATCGGAATTCCGGAAGCGCTTTATTTGGGTCGCGGCGAGGAATCGACG
This sequence comes from Pseudomonadota bacterium, assembly GCA_043806915.1. Lineage (GTDB taxonomy): Bacteria > Desulfobacterota > Desulfarculia > Adiutricales > JAGVGV01 > JAZDGM01. Next base: position 45,843 of record JAZDGM010000215.1, read on the forward strand.
GGCGGCCGGGAAAAGAATTCCATTTTGGCCGACGCCATGGAAGCTCTTTTGGCTTCCATTTACCTGGATGGAGGATTTCCGGCGGCCATGAAGGTCGTGTCCCGTCTTTTCCAGGAATTGATTTTTCGGTCATCCCAGGACGATCTTTTAAAGGACTTCAAGACCAGGCTTCAGGAAAAAACCCAAGGCTTTTTCGGCCAGACCCCGGAATACCGCTTGAGCGCCAGCGAGGGGCCGGACCACGCCCGGACCTTCGAGGTGACTCTGTTTTTGGCTGGAAAGCCGGTTTCCAGCGGACGGGGCAGGAGCAAAAAGGAAGCGGAGCAAGCCGCGGCCAAGGCGGGCCTGGACAAGATCGATCTGAATGAATTAGACTTCCTGCATTAGGGCCGTCGCGCTCCCGGGCCGGACGGCGCCTTTATTCCGCCCCGGAGCGTCCACGGCGAACGGATGGTTTTTTTTCAAAAGCCTTTTATTATTCCTTTTTTCCTCCCCCACCAGGGTTGTCCGGTCAGGTGCGTTTATTGCAATCAGCACCGGAGCGGCGGACGACGGGACGAGCCTCTCACGCCGGAAGCGGTCGGCCGGGGGATCGACGCGGGGCTGTCGTCCCCGCGACTCCGGCCCGGCGCCAGGGTTGAAGTCGCCTTTTACGGGGGCGTGTTCACTTCGTTGCCCCGCGACCGGCAGGCCGGCCTTCTGGAAGCGGCGGGCCCCTACCTGCGAAAGAACCTGGTCCAGGGCCTGCGTCTTTCCACCAGGCCCGACGCCGTGGACGCCGACCGGATCGGGTTTTTGCGGGACCGGGGGGTGGAAACCATCGAACTTGGCGCCCAGTCGTTTGACGACGAGGTGTTGCGGGCCTCCGGCCGGGGCCATTCCGCCCGGGACACCCGGGAAGCCGCGGCCAGGATCAAGGCCGCGGGCCTCCGGTTGGGGCTTCAGCTTCTACCTGGTCTTCCCGGGGAAACTCCGGCCAGCCGAGGGTTGACCCTGGCCGCGACCCTGGAAATCGCGCCCCACGAAGCCCGGATTTATCCCCTGGTCGTAATCGAGGGCTCGGCCCTGGCCGACCTTTACCACGCCGGGCTCTTTCGGCCCTGGGACCTGGACGAGGCGGTGACGGTCTGCGCCGGGCTGCTGGCAAGCCTGACCGCGGCCGGGGTGAACGTGATCAGGGTCGGGCTGCAAACCTCGCCCGAACTCGAAAAAAGCCTGGCGGCCGGCCCCCATCATCCCGCCTTCGGCGAACTGGTGAAGTCCGAGGTGTTTTTTCTGGCCCTGCGCCGGGCGCTGGACGGCCCGGCCGGGGACCTCGGGCCGGTCGTCATGGTTGCGCCGGGGGACCTTTCCCAGGCCCTGGGACAACGGCGTCGCAACGTGGCTCGGCTGAACAGGCCGGGTCTTGAAATAAAACCCAAGGAAGGTCTGGAACGGGGATTTTTCGAGATTTCCGGGCGGACTTTTTCAATTTACGAGGCTTGAATTAATGGAAAAAAACGCTGATTTCAAAAGCGGATTCGTCGGTATAATCGGAGCGCCCAACGCGGGCAAATCCACGCTGCTCAATCGTATTCTCGGCCAGAAAGTGGCCATCACCTCGGATAAGCCCCAAACCACCCGGCATAAAATCCTGGGGGTCTGGACCGATGAAAACGCCCAGGTGATCTTCATGGACACGCCGGGCATACACCAGGCCCGGGACCTTTTGGCCAAGGAACTGGTGTCCCAGGCCCTTTCGGTCCTGTCCGAGGTGGACCTGATCTTGTTCCTTTCCGAACCCAGCCGGAGAAAGGACGACGAGGCCCTGGTCATCGCGGCGGTCAAGGCGTCCGGGAAGCCGGTTATTCTGGCCATCAACAAAATCGACCGGATCGACAAGCCGGAGCTTCTGCCCCTCATGGATTTTTTCGGCAAGACCCTGGCGCCGGAGGCCGTGACGCCCATTTCGGCCCTGAAGGGGGATAATATTCCTGTGTTGATGAAGGAAATTATCAAGCATCTACCCCACGGCCCCCTGTACTACCCTCCCGACGCCCTAACCGACCAAGTGGAACGGTCCATCGCCGCCGAAATGATCCGGGAACAGGTTTTCCGCCGCACCGGCCAGGAAATTCCCTATTCCACGGCGGTGACCGTGGAGGAGTTCCTGGAAGACCCGGAACTGATACGCATCCACGCCGTGATCCATCTGGAAAGGGACACGCAGAAGAGGATCGTCATTGGCAAGAGCGGGGCCAAGCTCAAGGAGATCGGGACCGCGGCCAGGCTGGATATCGAACGCATGACCGGGACCAAGGTTTTCCTGAAGCTGTTTGTCAGGGTTCAAAAAAACTGGACCCGGGACCCCCAGGCCATCCGGGATTTCGGTTACCAGCAGACCTAGTCGGCCAATGTCGATTTCGGCCCGGCGGCCGGGACGGGCCGCCTCGCCGAACCCGGGACCGCCTTCCCCCGACCCTCGGCCTTCATTCTCGTCGCCCGCGCCTTGACAGCCCTTTCATGAGTGCTTACCTATTCTATAGGGTCTGGTTCGGTTAATTGCCCGCGTCTCCCCCCTCGGACCTGGACCCGTCGGACGATAGCCTTCCTTTCGGGCAATTTCCGGCATCAAGAAACTGTCGGGAACGGTAAGGCGTGAATACAAGGAGAATACCATGGCGAATTATTTTCAGCCTGAAAATTATAAGGACCGGTTAGCTAACCTTCCTCCGGACTTGCCCATTCTGCCCCTCAGAAACACGGTGGCTTTTCCTTTTTCGGTGCTGCCCTTGTCGATCGGAATTCCCAGGTCGATCAAGCTGGTGGAGGAAGCGCTGCATGGCGATAGGCTTATTGGGCTCTGCGCCTCCCGGGATGGGTCCATCGAGGAGCCCAACCCGGAGTCGGTCCACGCAACAGGAGTAATCGCGGTCATAAACCGGGTTGTCCAGGCCCCCAACAAGGAAAACCTGAACGTGGTGGTCCAGGGGCTGGAGAGGTTCCGGATCGACCAATGGCTCGGGACGGAGCCGTACCTGAGGGCCAGTATAATTCTGGCGCCCGAGGCGGTGGACGAGGGCGTGGAACTCGAGGCCCTGATGCGGAGCCTGCGGGAGTTGTCCAAGGAAGTCGTGGCCTTGTCCCCCAACCTGCCGGATGAGGCCGCCGGTTTTCTCGACCAGATCGACGATCCCCGGTACCTGGTCTACCTGGTGGCCTCCAACGCCGGCCTGACCATGGAAGAGGGGCAGCGGGTGCTGGAAAGCCCTGACCTGAAGCACAAGACGCGGCTTCTAATCGCGCACCTGACTCGCCAGAAGGAAATTTTAACCCTGGGAAAGAAGATTAAATCCGAGGCCAAGGAAGAAGTCGACAAGGCGCAGAAGGAGTATTTCCTGCGTCAGCAGATGAGGGCGATCCAGAAGGAGTTGGGCGAGCCCGACGAGGGCCGGTCCGGCGCGGACGAATACAAGGAGAAGCTCGAGCAGGCCGGGTTGCCGGAAGAAGCCAAGAAGGAGGCCTTGAGGGAACTCAAGCGCATGGAGAGCATGGCGCCTCACGCCGCGGAATATTCCGTCATCAAGACCTATCTCGACTGGATGGTGGAGTTGCCCTGGGGCAATCTGAGCGAGGATGAATTGGACGTGAATCACGCCCGCCTCATTCTGGACGAGGACCATTACGACCTCCAGGAAGTCAAGGACCGCTTGATCGAGTTTCTGGCGGTTCGGAAGTTGTGCCGGGACAGGTGTCCGGCCCCGGAAGCGGACGTTGGGGTTCATTCCACCGACGCCAGGGGCGCCATTCTTTGTTTCGTCGGGCCTCCGGGCGTGGGGAAGACCAGCCTGGGGCAGAGCATCGCCCGGGCCCTGGGCCGCAAGTTCACCCGCATGAGCCTGGGGGGCATGCGGGACGAGGCGGAGATTCGCGGGCATCGGCGGACCTACATCGGGGCCATGCCCGGAAGGATTATCCAGGCCTTGAAACGCGCCGGGACCAGGAACCCGGTGTTCATGCTCGACGAGGTGGACAAGATCGGGTCGGACTGGCGGGGCGACCCCAGCAGCGCCCTTCTGGAAGTCCTGGACCCGGCCCAGAACCACGCCTTTCGGGACCATTACCTGGACGTGGACTTCGACCTGTCCGACGTCATGTTCATCACCACGGCCAATCAACTGGAAACGATTCCGCCGCCCTTGCGCGACCGGATGGAAATACTCCAGTTGGACGGGTACACGGAATACGAAAAGGTCAAGATCGCCCAGGGGCACCTGACCCCCCGACAGATCAAGGCCAACGGCCTTCGGCCCGAGGAAATTTCCTTCACCGAGGAAGCCTTGCGGAAAATCATTCAGGATTACACACGGGAGGCTGGAGTCAGGAACCTGGAACGCAATATCGGGTCGGTCTGCCGGAAAGCGGCGGTGCGAGTCGCGGCCGGCGAGCTGACATCCATAGACATCACGACGGAGGTGGCGCGGGAATACCTGAAGAAGGAAAAGTTCGAATCCGAAACCTCGGAATTGAACAATATTCCGGGCATCGCCACGGGACTGGCCGTGACGGCCGTGGGCGGGGACATCCTGTTTGTCGAGGCCACCCGCATGAAGGGGCGAGGACGCCTCAAGCTGACCGGACAACTGGGCGACGTCATGAAGGAGAGCGCCGAAATAGCCGCCAGCTTCGTCAGGTCGAAAGCCGTGGACCTGGGGATCGACAAGGATTTCTTCAAAAAGGAGGATGTGCATATCCACGTGCCGGCCGGCGCCATTCCCAAGGACGGCCCCTCGGCCGGAGTGGCCATGGTCCTGGCCATGACCAGCCTGCTGACCGGAAGGCCCATCCGGGGCGAGGTCGGCATGACCGGCGAGGTCACCTTGCGCGGCCGGGTCTTGCCGGTGGGAGGCATAAAGATGAAAATCCTGGCGGCTCACCGGGCCGGGCTGACCACGGTCATTCTGCCGAAACGGAACGAGCGCGACCTGGACGACCTGCCCGGGGAAGTTCGGGAAAAAATGAAGTTCGTGCCGGTGGACCGGATCGAGGAGGCTATTGACGCGGCTTTTCCTCCCGGGGAAAAAACTGAAAAAAGCAGTCCCATCTGGTTTTTGAGCAAGAAGGCGGCCGCGAGCTAGGACCGACGCGGCGGGGGCCTTGGCAAGTGGTTGAATCAGCCCCCCCTCGCCCCTCATGAATGGGTGGAGAGGGGGATAACGGGGCCTTTTGCGGGTCTTTCGCCGCGACAAACCCCGGGAGCGGGCAAGCCGGGGTCCCCCCCGATCACGCCCACAAGAGGGCGTGCGCGGGGACCTCACCCCCCCCCCGGGAGCGCGGGCATCTTGCCCGCATTAGCAAGAGGGCGTGCGCGGGGACCTGCCCCCCCCGGGAGCGCGGGCATCTTGCCCGCATTAACAAGAGGGCGTGCGCGGGGACCTGCCCCCATGTCAACGGCCATCTGATAATGCCTAAAACCTGGCCATCTGAAAATGTATTGTTCCTTTTCTTGTTCAGTTCAAAAAAATAGACTACTTCATTTGTCCTCTTTTCGATTTCTTGCCGTCGTGGCCCCTTGTATCCTTGTCATCGGGCAGGGAGGGCTACCCGATGGCCAAGTGGTTTCGCGGGAGACTATTCCAAAGATATCCAATATTCGCTGGTTCCCAAGCTCTAGCTTGGGAACCCGGGAAGGGGAAGCTCTAGCTTCCCCACTTTATCCGGAAAGCAACCAAGGGGAATCAACGCGGCGCTTCCATTCCGTAGTCGTATTGCGGCGGCGAAGGTATCGATATTGGTCGGTTTGAAATTTCATCCGTCTCGTTGAACCCATGCCTGAAGGCTCGCCGGGCAAGGTCTATCCCCTGGCCGGCGATTATGGGCGGGAGCGGGGCGTTACATCTCTAGAGTGAGGAAGCCGGAGCTTCCCTGGCCGAGGTTCCCAAGCTAGAGCTTGGGAACCAGCCTAACGTAGGGGCGCCTCCCCGTGGGCGCCCTTTTGGGTTAACCCCAACTGCCGGATCGGACAAGGCGAAACCCCCTCGCCCCCAACGGGGGGAGAGGGTTGGGGTGAGGGGGGCCTTGGTTCACCCGGGCCGGCGAGGCGAACCCGGAATGTTTGGCTGCCGCTCTATATCTTCAACGCCGGCGCCATGCCGGCGCCGGTTTTTAAGTGGCGGAGCCCAGGGAGTTCTTGAAACGCGCTTCTGGGAGTGACGATCTCCCGACTTGCCCCGCCGCCGGGCTCGTGCTAAGCTTCCCTCCTGATTCCATTCGCAAAAAAGAGGCGTTATGTGCGATACCTTTGTGGTCGCGACCCCAGCGGGAACGGTTTTGTTCGGCAAAAACAGCGACCGTGAACCCAATGAAGCCCAGAGCCTGGAATATCACCCGGCCGCGGAGCACGCTCCCGGCGCCCGGCTCGATTGCACCTATATCAACATCCCCCAGGTTCGGGAAACCAGGGCGGTCTTGATCTCCCGGCCATTCTGGATGTGGGGGGCCGAGATGGGCGCGAACGAGCGGGGAGTTGTCATCGGCAACGAGGCCGTCTTCACGAAACTGCCGAAGGAAAAAGCCGGGGGCCTGCTAGGGATGGACCTGTTGCGCCTGGGCCTGGAACGGTCCGATTCGGCGGCCGGGGCCGTGGAAATAATGACCGCGCTCCTGGAAGAGCACGGGCAGGGCGGCGGATGCGGGCTGGAAGACAAAAATTTTTGTTATCACAACAGCTTCATCGCGGCGGACCCCAGGGAAGCCTGGGTCCTCGAAACCGCCGGACCATTGTGGGCGGCCATCCGGGTTAAAAATGCGTACGCCATCAGCAACGGCCTGACCATCGGCGAGGAGTTCGACCTGGCCCGCCCCGGCCTGATCGATTCGGCCCGGGCCAAGGGTTTTCTGAAAAAGGGCCGGGACTTCAATTTTTCGTCCTGCTTTTCCGATCCCCTCGTTTCCTGGGCCGCCGCCTGCCGCGTCCGTCGGGGCCGGGCCCTGGAGTTACTGGAAAAACACCGGGGCGAATCGGGACCGACCCTGGGGTTCCGTGTTTTGCGTGATCATGGCGCGGGACCCTATCGGCCGAACGGCCACCTGCTGCTGGATCGTCTGTGCGCCCACGCCGCCAACAACCTGACCAGGAAGGCGGCCCAGACCACGGGGTCCCTTGTCGCCTGCCTGGACCAAGAGAGCCGGGTTTTTTGGGCGACCGGGACTTCCTCGCCCTGCCTCTCGGTTTTCAAGCCGATATGGTTCGAGGGGGAGACCCTGGGCGGAGTGGGCCCGGTCCCGGGCGGGCAATACGACCCCAAGTCCCTGTGGTGGGGCCACGAACTTCTCCATCGGAGCGTTCTTTTGGACTATCAAGCCCGGAGCGGGGTGTTTATCAAGGACAGGGACCTGTTGGAATCGTCATTTCTGGAAAAAGCATCCCGGGCGGGGCCTGGAGAGAGATTCCCCTTGACCCGCCGGGCGTTCGAGGAATCCCGCCTGGCCCTGAAAAACTGGGTCGGGGCGGTCCAGGCGGTCCCGGCTAGGCGCGCGGGCGGTCCTATTTTCAGGAACTTCTGGAAAGCCATGAATAAAAAAGCCGCCATGCCCGCGGCTTGACCGCCGCGGCGTGGATCAGAAGCGGCCGCCCGCTTCCAGCTTCTTGAGAATATTGGACGCGGCCTTGGCCAGGCCGGGATTGCCGGAGGCCGCGGCTTTTTTCAATTCCGGCGCCGCCGGCGGACCGATGCGACGCAGGGAATAGGCCGCGTTTTTCACGACTTCGGGGTCCTCGTCGGTTAAGAGGTTGATCAGGCCGGGAACCGCCTCCAGCGGGGGCGGTTCGATTTTTCCCAGGGCCAGGGCCGCGCCGCTTCTAATTCCCTTGTTTTCGTCGGCCAAGGCCTTCATCAGGTCGGAAACCGCGGCGGGGCCGATGCGGCTGAGGGCCAATCCGGCTTCCAGGTGAACCAACCGAACCTTGTCGCCCAGGGCTTGGACCAGGGCCGAAATCGCCGGCGCGCTCCCGGGACCCAGCAACCCGAGTTTCTTGGCGGCGGAGGCCCTGACGGCCGGGTCCTGGTTGGTCAAATCCAGACCCAGCCGTTCCAGGCTTTCCTCGGCGCCGGCGCCGGATAGGGGCTGAACCAGGAAACAGCCGAGCAGGATGACGAGGAAAAGACAAGCCGCCCCGGGTTTCATGCGGTCGGGGAAAAGACTTGATCGCGTCATGATTCCTCCCTATCCGTGTTTAGGAAATTAAAAAAGGCCCGCCGATGACGGGCCTTGGGGGAAAGCCTCGCGGCCCTGTAATTACGGATCAACCGTTATGGCAGACCGCGCAGGTGGTCTTGACTTTCTTATCCCGATGACAGATGAAACAGTTGGTGTGGAAAGCCTCTTCCAGGTTGGGGTTGCCCGCCTGCTTGAAGCCCTCGAGAATCTTGGTGCTGGATTTCTTGGACACTTTTTCCGCCGGGGCCGTATGGCATTCCCCGCATTTTTTGACCGGGTCGCCCTGCTTCCAGGTGTTCTTGTCGCCGCGGTTGTCGTGGTGACAGTCGGTGCAGGCGTCCTGCTGATGCTTGGAGTGGTCGAACATTACCGGGGCCTTGGTATGTTCCCCAAAAGCGGCGTCAAGAATTTTCACCGGTTCGGCCGGCGCGTCGTTTCCGGCCAGCACGACGTAGGCGCTGAAAAAGCACATTAAGGCCAGGATGGTTGCGAACACGATCGATTTTTTTACCATGGAAAACTTTCCTCCTCCTCGTTTTTTTGGTTTGTTTCTTAATTTGATCGGCAATGCTATTCCAGACGGTCCGGCCCTGTCAAGAGGTCTCGAAAAAATGAATCGAACCTCCGCCCGAACCGGCTTAAAAAGTCTTCGCCCCTGGAACGGCGCGCCTTAATTTCACAATCCTTTTTTCTTGGCCGCCGCCCACAGCTCGTCCATCCTTTTCAGGGAGGCGTCGTCCAGGGATACTCCCTGGGCTTCCAACTCGCCTTCAATGAATTGAAACCGTTTTTCGAAGCGGTCGTTGGCCCGCCTCAGGGAATCCTCGGCGTTGATTTTGAGGTGTCGGGCCAAGTTGACCAAGGTGAAAAAGACGTCGCCCAGTTCGTCTTCGGCCCGTTCCGGCTCCCGGTCCAGGGCTTGTTTTAATTCCTCCAGCTCCGCGCCTAAAGAAGATAGGACTTGTTCCGGTCCTTCCCAATCGAACCCGCACCGGCCGGCCCTTTCGGTCAGGCGGTGAGCCCGCAGGAGCGACGGTAGGTTCCCCGGGACTCCGGCCAGGATGGACCCCTTTTTTTCCTGTCGCTTCAACCGGGCCCATTGCCCTTTTACTTCCTCGGCGTCGGCCAGGCTCGGCCCTTCTCCAAAGACGTGGGGGTGCCTGGAGATCAATTTTTGGGCGGCGCCGTTAATGACGTCGTCAAAAGTGAAATCGGGGTCCTTGGGGAAAATCCGGGCCATGAACAGCAGCAGGAAGAGGCAGTCTCCCAATTCCTCCCTCACGCCCTCCGAGCTGCCGGCGTCGACCGCGTCCAGGAGTTCGTAGGTCTCTTCCAGTATATACATCTTCACGGAGCGGGGGGTCTGCTTGAGGTCCCAGGGGCAGCCTTGCCCGGGGTCCAGGAGACGGGCTAGGACATTGTTCAGCCGGTCGAGGGCCGAGGTTGGCGCGGCGGTCATTTTTTCAATCCGTTGATTTGGGCCAAGCCGGCTTGGGCGGTTCGATATTCTTGGGCAGGATGTTGTTTAGGTCGGGCGGTTTGATATTCGGGTCGGGCTTCAAGTCCGGAACCATGGGCTTCAATTTATCCGGAAGCATTTCGGCCTTTTTTTCCAGGGATTCCCTGAGGTCTTGGGGAACCATGGTCTTGAGTCCGTTGGAAACGTATTTAAGATACGGCCAGGAGACGGAGTTTTTGAAAAAATTGTTTTCCGGCTTGATAAAGCCCGTGGCGATCATGAGCAAGACCGCGGACAGGACCAAGCCCTTCAGGAGGCCGATCCCGGCGCCCCAAAGGCCGTTGGCCACTCTCGACACGGCTATTTTGACGATTTTATCGAAAATCACTCCGGCCACGCCGACCAGCACGAAAACGACGATAAAGACCGCGGTGAACCCGGCCGCCTGGCGATACGATGGGTTTTGCAGATAGGGCTTGAGAAGGTCGGCGGCGGCCTGGAAGGAGGCATTGGCGACCATGAAGCCAAGGATGAGGCCGACTATTCCGGCTATTTCCTTGACAAAGCCGCGGAAAATCCCCCGGAGGAAGAAAAAGAGAAGAACAATCGCCAAGGTCAGGTCCAGGCCGTTCATGGTCGCTCTCCATGTTGACTTATCATTTTTGATGATAACACGGCTTCCGGCTAGCGGTCAATCTGTTTCCATGTATTACAGCCAATTGCAAAACCTCGGTCCGTGACCCAACTTGTCGTCGGGCTCAATTTTAATTCATTGAAATACTTCAGTATGTCCGCGGGTTAAAGTTTTTGCCTTCCTGGCCTTGGGGCAAATATCCGTGTTTTGCAATTGGCTAATTAAATTATAAAAACCAGGTTAAAAAGCCTGGAGTGGATGATTCGGGGCGGTGGGGCTTGCGTGGGGTTCGACGGTATGGTATCAATATTCGGCTAGGAACGCCGCGAGAACGTGGGCGCGCCCCCCGGCGACGGGCTTGGGCGCCGGGCGACCGCGGTGAATATAACCCCTGATTTCGAGGCCCGGGTCCAAGGGGACTTGGCCGGGACAAACGGGCCCCTGGTTCCGGAAGGGGGCCGACGCCGGCCTTGGGCGACGGCGGGAAGAGGGAGATGGCCATAATCACGTTCGGGCGGCGAGTTTGGAATCCGGCCGGGGAGTTCCGGTTAATTAAGGGAAATCGGCCCCGGGAACTTGGCGGTAGATAGTGTTTTATGAATTTGACCACCAGGCGCGCGGACGATGGACCATGGTCCGGGGCGGGGGCGTTTCTTGAAACCTAGAACCGACCACGAGACGAGGGAAGCTCCCGGACGGCTGGCCTTTCACGATCCATCCCTGGCGAGGTCTCTTTTCGGGGAGCATGGAGCTCATCTGAAACAGATCGGCCGGGAATTGGGTATAAAGGTCGATTCCCGGGGAGCGACCGTCCAGCTCGAGGGCGATCCGGCCGGGGTCCAACTGGCCGAAAAGCTCCTGACCGAGCTTTACGAACTGCTCCGGGAAGGCTACCCCATTTTTCCGCAGGACATCGATTTTGCGGTAAGAATACTGGCCGGCGGGGATGCCGCCCGAATCCGGGATATTTTTCTCGATACGGTTTACATCACTTCCAATAAAAGAATCATAACCCCCAAAAGCCTGGCCCAGAAAAATTACATTGAAGCGATCCGTCTGAAGGATATCGTTTTCGGCATCGGGCCGGCCGGAACGGGGAAGACCTATTTGGCCATGGCCATGGCGGTGGCCGCGTTCACTTCCGGTTCGGTCAAGAGGATCATTCTGACCAGGCCGGCCGTGGAAGCGGGAGAAAAACTCGGTTTTCTGCCCGGGGACCTGTATGAAAAGGTCAATCCCTATCTTCGCCCCCTGTACGACGCCCTGCACGACATGATGGATTTCGAAAAAACCGATCGGTTGCTATCCAAGGGCGCCATTGAAGTCGCCCCCCTGGCCTTCATGCGCGGTCGGACCCTGAACGATTCCTTCGTCATCCTGGATGAAGCCCAGAATACCACTCCGGACCAGATGAAAATGTTCCTCACCCGGCTCGGTTTTTCGTCCAAGGCGGTGATAACCGGGGATATTACCCAGACTGACCTTCCCTTGGGCGTCAGGTCCGGCCTGGTCGAGGCCAAGGATGTCCTGGCCGGGATCGACGGCATAGCCTTTCAATTTTTTTCCGGCCTGGACGTGGTTCGCCACCGACTGGTCCGGGACATAATCAAGGCCTACGATACCTGGGAGAACCGCGGTCGCCGCCTAGACAACCCCCTCCCGGGGGAAGGCCCGGATTGATCAATCATGGCCGTTGATTTCGAGAAAAATGTCAGTCGACTTTTTGGAGATCGCTTCAAGTCGAAAAAAAAGGTCCGTTCCGGGCTGGGGCAGGTCAAGACCCCGCCCCAACAGCACCCGTATCTCATTCGGAGCGGTTTGGTTTTTTTTCTGGCCGTCGCCGCCGTCTTCCTGGCCTTTCCCATGCCCGAGTCCTTCAACCTGTCCCTGTTCGTCGGCGATATCTCCGACCGGAACGTCAAGGCGGACCGGGACCTCATGGTCCTGGATCGGGCGGCCACGGAGGAGAAGCGGGATTCGGCCGGCCGAAAAACCCTCAATGTCTTCGACTTGGACGATCAGGCCTCGGACAGGGCCGCCCAGACGGTGGGGGAATTTTTTCAAAAGGGGAGGAAAATTCTAGACGCCGCCCCGGTCACGGCCCCAATTTTCGAAAGGATCGAGGAAGTTCTCGAACCGGACCGCTTTGAGTTGAACCAGCTTAAAAGAAAGTTCGACGCGGTTTTTAATTTTTCCACCAGCGATCCCACCTTTGACATTCTGCGGGAACTCGAATTTTCACCCCTGGCCGAGCATGCCGTGCTCCGTTTGACGACCGACCTGTTGGACCAGGGCGTGGTCGCGGATAAGGGCATTCTGCTGGAGCAGCCGTCGGCCGGAATCATCGTCCGGCGACTCCAGAACCGGCAGGAAGACCGTGTTCCCTACGCGGCGGTGTTTCCCAGCCTGGAAGGCGCCCGGCGGCTGGTCAAGGAGCGGACCATCCTTTATCGAGACGATTTTTCGTCCTCGGAATTAAAAGCCCTCACCTCGATCGCCCAAGCCCTGCTTCAACCCAACCTGGCCTTTAGCGAAAAGGAGACCGAACGGCGGCGCAAGGACGCGGTCGAACAGGTGGCGCCGGTCTATTTTCAGGTCAAGAAGGGGGAAATGATCATCCGGGAGGGAGAGCGGGTGGATGAATTGGCCCGCCAGAAACTGGAAGCCCTGGCCAGCAAGGCCGATCGGAAGGACTGGTTTTCCCGGGCCTTGGGCATTCTGGTCCTGACCATGCTTTTCCTGGTGGTCACTTGCCTGGTGGGCGGCCGGGTCTGCCGGGACTCCAAGGCGGGCCGGCGGGACATGGTCTTTCTCAGCGTCCTGTTGTTGTTGAACATGCTTTTAGCCTTTACCGCGAACCAAGTGGGGGAGGCCATGGGTCAAGGGTGGCCGGGCGTTCACAAAAGCACCATTTTTTATCTCGCGCCATTGGCGGCCTCGGGAATGCTGGCCGCCATCTTTCTCGGCGCCTTGCCCGGTATTTTTTTCAGCATTATCGCCGCCGCCCTCGCCGCCTTGATCTTCGACCGAAGCCTGAGCCTGTTTTTTTACAGCTTTTTGGGGACCATCGTGGGGGTGTCCGGAGTCATCCAGGTCCGGGAACGAGGGCAGGTGACCAAGTCCGCCCTAAGGGTCAGCCTGGTGAACATGGGCGCGGCCCTGGCCCTGGAGACCATCGCCGGGACCGCCTTCGACAAGGGGCCGTTTTTCGACATCCTGGCCGCCCTGGTCAGCGGCACCCTTTCCGGCGTGATGGTCACGGGCCTGGTGCCGCTGTTCGAAATCGTTTTCGGATACGTGACCAACGTCAAGCTTCTCGAACTGGCCAACCTGGACCGCCCCATTCTGCGGGAGCTGATGGTTCAGGCGCCCGGCACCTACCACCACAGCGTTATCGTGGGGGCCATGGTGGAGGCGGCGGCCGAGGCCATTGGCGCGAACTCGTTGCTGGCCAAGGTCAGCGCCTATTATCACGACCTGGGCAAGATGAACAAACCGCTCTATTTTGTGGAAAACCAGGTCAGCGGCGTCAACAAGCACGAAAAACTGGCGCCGTCCATGTCCGCCCTGATCCTGATGTCCCACGTCAAGGACGGCGTCGAACTGGCCCGCAAGCACAAGCTCAGCCCCGAGATAGCCGATATCATCCGCCAGCACCACGGCACCAGCCTGATCTCCTTTTTCTTCCAGAAAGCCAAGAATAGCCGCGCCGAGGACCAACCCGAAATCAATATCGAGGATTATCGCTACCCCGGCCCCAAGCCCCAGACCAGGGAGGCCGGCCTGGTCATGCTGGCCGACGCCGTCGAGGCGGCCAGCCGCTCCGTGCCCGACCCCAACCCCGCCCGGGTCCAGGGAATGGTCCAGAAAATAGTCAACAATATTTTTTCGGACGGCCAACTCGACGAATGCGAGCTGACCCTGAAGGACCTCCACGAGATCGCCAGGAGTTTCAACAAGATTCTGACCGGCATCTTTCATCGCCGGATCGCCTACCCCGAGCCCGCCTCCAAGGAAGGCGCGCCGAAAGTAAAAGCCTTAAATGGGAATCAAAATAAGCAACCAACAAAAGATTCACCCGGTCAAGCCCGCCCGGATAAGAGCGAACGCAAGGAAGATCTTAAACGCCTTGGGATGTCCTAAAGCCGAGCTATCCCTGGTCCTGGTGGATGACGAGGAAATAGCCCGCCTGAACTCCGAATACCTGGGGCGCCAGGGACCGACCAACGTTCTCGCCTTTCCCATGCTCGAGGGCGAGTTCTCCGGGCTGAACCCCGACGTTCTGGGGGACGTGGTCATATCCGTGCCCACCACCCTGGCCCACGCCGAGGACGGGGGGTACACTCCCGAGGAGATGCTCGATTTTTACCTCGTTCACGGCATTCTGCACCTTCTGGGATACGACCATGTGGACGACCCCGGCGAAGCGGCCCGCATGGAAGCCAAGACCCAGGAACTCTGGGACCTGCTGGACCACTAGCGCGGGTCGCGCCGGTGTAATTAGGCCGGCCCCCCAGTCTCGGCCCGGAATCCCGGCCGGCGCGGCCTTCCGTCGATATCGCGTCGGGCCGGGGGGCCCCCGGCCGGCCGGACTTTTGCCGCTTCCGACATCCCGATGCTTTCCCCGCCCGCAACCGTCTTGATTTCCATGGGCAGATTCGTCTATGATGAAATTTCGTCCGGAATTTTTATCCGGACGCAGGGCGTCTTTTTTATCAAGGGAGGAAATCGTGGCCACATTAAGCGTTAACGTCGATCACGTCGCCACCTTGCGGCAAGCCCGGGGGGGCGTCGAACCCGATCCGGTCGCCGCCGCCGCCATGGCCGAACTGGCCGGCGCCGAGGGCATAATCGTCCATTTGCGGGAAGATCGCCGTCATATTCAGGACCGGGACCTCCGGTTGCTCCGGGAGACCGTCAAGACCAGGCTTAACCTGGAAATGGCCGCCACCGCGGAAATGATCCGCATCGCCGGGGAAGTCAAGCCCAACATGTGTACGTTGGTCCCGGAGAAGCGTCTGGAATTGACCACCGAGGGCGGACTGGAAGTGGCGGGCGCCCTGGACCAAGTGCAAGACGCGGTCGCCCGACTGCATGACGCGGGAATTCCGGTCAGCCTTTTCATCGACGCCGACGAGCGCCAGATTTACGCGGCCAGGAAGGTCGGCGCCGACATCGTGGAGATACATACCGGCCATTACGCGGACGCCCGGGAGGAAGCAGAGGCTTATCGCCTGAAGCAGGGGATAATCCAGGCGGTCAAGGAGGCGGCCTCCCTCGGCCTGGGGGTCAATCTCGGCCACGGGCTCAACTATTTCAATATTCGAGGATTCGCGGGTCTCGACGAGGTCGGGGATTATTCCATCGGCCACGCCCTCATGGCCCGGGCCATCCTGACTGGCTTGGATCGGGCGGTTCGGGACATGGTCCGGATCGTCAAGTCCCTCTAGGTCGTTTTCATGATCCATGGAGTCGGAATCGACCTGGCCGAGGTATCCCGGATAAACCAGGCCTGGGAACGGTGGGGCCGTCG
>JAZDGM010000216.1:0-54243 GCA_043806915.1 Pseudomonadota bacterium
GCGGCGGTGAAGGTATCGATATTAGTCGGTTTGAAATTTCATCCGTCTCGTTGAACCCATGCCTGAAGGCTCGCCGGGCAAGGCCTATCCCCTGGCCGGCGATTATGGGCGGTGGCGGGGCGCTACATTTCTAGAGTGAGGAAGCTGGAGCTTCCCTGGCCGAGGTTCCCAAGCTAGAGCTTGGGAACCAGCCTTACTCATTTTCATTTGGCCATTTTCCTTTCATTTTCAACCGGCCGCTGACAACCTGACGACGAGTCGGGTCAAGGACCGAAGTTTCGCCGCCCGCTCGAATACAAAAGAGGGGCCGGCCGGGCTCGCTTGCTTGTGAAATTGTTTCTTGACATTTTTCCGGGATCGGCGTTTAACGCAGCATGGACTACTTACTTCACTTACCGGCCCTGGTGAAAATGCTGCTGGCCTTCGGAATGATCCTGGGCTTGTACCGCTTCAATCTTCATCTCAGCGCCGGGTTGTTCGCCGGATCGACCGCCTTGGGCCTGCTGATGGGACTTTCCGTGTGGGAAACCGTCCGGATAATGTTCCTCAGCCTGCTTGAAGCTCAATCGGCGTCCTTGGCCCTCATCGTGGCCGTCATTCTGGTTCTCTCAAAACTTATGAACGATTCCGGCCAATTGGATCGAATCGTCACCTCTTTTTCCAGAGTGATCCACAGCACCAAGGCGGTAACGCTGATCATGCCCGCCCTCATCGGGCTGCTGCCCATGCCCGGAGGCGCCTTATTCTCCGCCCCCATGGTGGAATCCGCGGCCAAGCGGGCCGGACTGGGGCCGGAGGAAAAAACCGCCGTCAACTACTGGTTCCGTCATATCTGGGAATACTGGTGGCCTCTTTATCCCGGGGTTGTCCTGGCGGTGAGCCTGCTGGGAGTTCCGGCCTGGAAGTTCATGCTTGTCCAGTTTCCGTTGACCCTGATCACCGTGGCCGTGGGCATGATCTTCATCGGCCGTCTCGTTTCGGTTCGGGAAGAACCGGCGACCGCGGCGCGGGACGAAGGCAAATGGAAGGATTTCCGGAGGGAAGTCCGACCGATTACCTTGATCATCCTGGCGATTCCCGGGGTCAAGGTGGTGGAGCTGGTCATCGGCCGGGCCTTGCCGTCGCTGACCGCGGTCTTCCTGGGATTGGCGCTCTGCCTGGGCTGGGTTATTTTTCAGAATCACATCAAACTCCCCCAGGTGGTCAAGGCGACGCTGTCCAAGTCCACCGGGGCCATGGTTTTGCTGATTTTCGGGATCATGGCCTTTAAGGGCATCTTGGTGGAAAGCCGGGCCGTGGCCGATATCCAGTCGGACATGGGGCGTTTCGGCATCCCGCCCTTGCTTATAATCTGCCTGGTTCCCTTCCTGTCCGGCCTGGTCACGGGGATCGCCGTCGGCTTCGTGGGGTCGTCCTTTCCCCTGGTCGTCCCCTTGCTGGCCAACCTTCAGGGCGTCGACTACCTGGCTCACGCCAGCCTGGCTTACGCCTTCGGGTACATGGGCATGATGCTGTCCCCGGTCCACCTCTGCCTGTTGGTTACCAAGGACTATTTTTCCGCGAGCCTGGTCAAGACTTATCGATTACTGGCCTGGCCGACGCTCACGGTCATGGTGGTGGTCCTGGCCGGGTTCGGCTTGGTGCAATTGCTGGTGTGAAGACCGGCGGGTGGCCGCGGCCGAGCCGCCCGCCCTCGACCCCCTTCCCATCTAGCGGCTGGAATTTTTTACGTAATATCAAACCTGCCCCGCCGCCGCCATTTCCGGAAAGGCCGGCGCGCCTTGAAACCCCGACCTTGGCTTGCCCGTATATTGAATTGTTGGTAATATCCTTCCCCGGTGGAAGACCGTCGGTGGATCAACCGAGGACGTTTGTCGAGCTGTCGGCTTCCGGAAGGAAAAGGGAGTTAAAATGAAAAAGACTGTCCGCGTTATTTGGGCTTCTTTTTTACTGGTTTTACTGGGAACGGGTCCGGCCTGGGCCGAGGACGCGGCCATGGTGGTCGACGTTGCCGGACCGCCGCCGGTTTATGAAAAAGGCGCCCGCCGCGGCCGCCAGGTAATACTCATGGATTTTTTGGAATGCGGGGACCAGGTGAATCTGGAAACCGGCGCCACCCTGGTCCTGAACTACTTTTCTTCCGGCGCGCGGGAAGAAATCAAGGGTCCCGGCCGGATTGAAATCGGCGCCCAGGGCAGTCGGGAGACGAACCGGATTAGCATCAGCTCCTCCAAGGTGGATTACATCCCTCCCCTGGCCGAGCTCAAGGTCTTCGACGACCAGCCGGCCGACCTGGCGGTCCTGGCCGAGCGGAAGCCCGGGAGCCGGCCCGGGAGCTTGGAAGAAGAGCCGACCACCGAAGCGGCGGTCCTGACCCGCGGGCTCCGCCTGCCGCCGTCGGACGGCGCCTCCCAGCAACCGGCCGCCGGCCCGGTCCCGTCACCCTCCGGCGCGCCGTCCGTCGAGGTGCATATCACCAAGCTCTGCAACACCGCCGTGCGCGGAGAACCCATTGAGTTCGCCTGGCAGCCCCTGGAAGGCGCCACTAAATACGAACTGACTCTCCGGGACTCTTCCGGCCAAATTTCCTGGGAAGGTTCCACCAGCGGACTCACCCACACCATGTCCGGCGTCAATCTGCCCTTGGGGGAGGAATTCACCTGGGAAGTTCGGGCCTTTTCCAAAAACAAGATGCTGGCCGAGGGGCAGGCGAATTTTCACACTCTCACCCGGGACCTCCTGTCCCAAGTCGCGTACACGGAAACCTACATCAGGAAGAATTATTCGCCCGAATCGACCGAAAGCCGGATCGCCCTGGCCATGCTTTATAAAAAATACAAGCTGAATGACGACGCCAAGGCCATCCTGACCGTGCTGGCGGAAAAATTCCCGGATAACGAAAACGTCCGGTTGCAGCTTCTGTGGTTGGAACGTAACCCTCCCCGGTAGGAGCGACGGGCCTTTTCAGGCTTCCCGGGGAACAATGAGCGCCTCCAGGCGTCTGTATTCATTCTCGAGCTCCGTCAGTCGCCGCCGCGCTTCCTCCTTCCGGCCCTCCCGGGAAGCCTTTTCCAGGCAGACGGCCAGGTCCCGGCACGATTCCGCTCCGACCGCCGCGGCCGACCCCTTCATGGAATGGGCCAGGTAGGCGATTTCATCCCAGCGCTCCCCGTCCAGGGCCGTTTTCGAGCCTTGGATTCTTCCGGCCAGGTCATCGAGAAATATTTTAAACAGTTCCTGGAGCATCTCCATGTCGCCATCCACATTTTCCAGGGCGGCTTCCCAATTGATGGCCGGCGTCTCCCGCGGTTCGCCGTCGGGCGGTGGGGAACAGGTTTGTTGCTCCCGGGAAGTGGCCAGGATGGATTGAACGACCGTTTCCAACTCGGCCAGGGAGAAGGGCTTGGTCACAAAACCGTTCATGCCCGCCTCGGCGGCCTTATGCTTATAGAACGACAAGGCGTGGGCCGTGACGGCCGCAATGGGGATGTTCTTGTTACGCTCGCCGGCCTCGCCCGCCCGGATGCGCCTGGCGGTTTCAAAACCGTCCATATCGGGCATTTCCAGGTCGAGCAGGACCAGGTCGAAGGATTGCTCGGCTAGCGCCACAAGGGCCAGGGCGCCCCGGTCCACGGACACGACCTGATGGTTCATGCGCGTCAGGGCCAGGGACGCGACCTTGATGTTGACCGGGTTGTCCTCCACCAGGAGGACCCGGGCGACCCCGGCCGACGCGGTCTCGTTTTGGGAAAGGCTCGATCGCGAATCCAATCTCCAGGCCGCCGCGGCGTCCCCGGGGAGGAAAAAGGCGGAAAAGCAAAAGACACCGCCCCAACCCGGCCTTTTTTCCACCCAAATCCGGCCCCCCATCAGAACGACCAGCCGTTGGGAGATGGCCAGCC
This sequence comes from Pseudomonadota bacterium, assembly GCA_043806915.1. Classification (GTDB taxonomy): domain Bacteria; phylum Desulfobacterota; class Desulfarculia; order Adiutricales; family JAGVGV01; genus JAZDGM01. The sequence goes on from JAZDGM010000216.1 coordinate 3,903, forward strand.
CCAACCCGGCGCCCCCGAACCTTCGGGAAGTGCTCGAATCGGCCTGCCGGAACGCCTCGAAGATGAATTCCTCCGCCCCCGGCGCAAGGCCCGGCCCCGTGTCGACGACGGTAAAGAGCAGGCCCACCCGCTCCCCCCCGCCGGAAGCCGGGGCACCCTCGACCGGCGCGACCTGGATGCCGACGACGCCCTGGGAAGTGAATTTGACGGCGTTGCCGACCAGATTGGTCAGCACCTGCTTCAATCGCAGCGGGTCCCCTTTCAGCGCCTCGGGGACCCGGTCGTCGACTTTAAGTTGGAGCTGCAAGCCCTTTTTCCCGGCTTGAGACTTCAAGGCCCTGGCGACCGATTCCACCAGGGGGCGAATCAGGAAATCCGTTTCCTCCAGGTCGATTTTTCCGGCTTCGATCTTGGAAAAATCGAGGATGCCCTTCAGTAGGTCCAACAGATGTCCGGCCGAATCATAAACCGTTTCCAACTGGTCCCGTAAATCATCATCCAGTTGGTTTTGCAGCGCTATCTCCGTCAGGCTGATGATCGCGTTCATGGGGGTCCGGATTTCATGGCTCATCACCGCCAGGAATTCGCTCTTGGCCTTGTTGGCCGCCTCGGCCGCTTCCTTGGCGACCCGCAGGTCCAGGTTGGCTTCCCGCAACTCCGCGAATTTTTCCTTGAGCATAACGGACATGGTTTTGAAATTGCCGATCAGCGAATTGACCTCGAAAATGGCGCTTTCCGGCCACGTTGTCTCGGGACCGCCCGACGATATCGCCTCCGGTAGCTTGGTGGACAGCTTTTGTATATTGGCCAGGGACCTCACCAGCCGCCGGCTCAAAACATGAGAGGCCGCGACCGTCAGGATTATCAGGCCCATCATTAAAAGCATGCGGTTGCGATTGAGGACGAAAAGAAGGTCCCGGTACGGACCGACCGGGGTTTCCACTATGAGGGACCATTTATTTTCCGGCCCGAGCGGGGCCAGGTCGTAAAAAAAGGAATCCTTCCATCGCTGCATCACCGACATATTGGGGCCGATTTCCCGGGAAAAATACTTGAGCCCCCCGGCCGTGACCTGGGCCGAGCCGTCGCTCAGCCGCTCGAAGGCGGAGCCGGAAAAAACCCCCAACTTGGTTCCGGCGACGACGAGGCCCCGGTCGTTGATCAAGGTGGCGCAGCCCCCCGAGAACCGTATGAATTCCTTCATTAACAGCGAGGCCTTTTCCAGGCTCGCGAAACCGAAGGCGAACCCCCGTCGCCCGGCGGTCGCTTTCAGCGGGGCCGCCACGATCATCACGGGAGCGCCCAGGTCGATGGCCGAGAACATGGGCTCGGAAAAAAGAGGGCCGTCCCCACGTCTCAAATCATCTAGAAAGGCGCCGCTCAACACGACGCTCCCGGGCCGCGCGCTCCGACCGCTCCGGTCCTCGGGGTAGGCCAGGACCAGGACGCCGTCAGCGTCGCAAATCCCCAGGCGCAAAAACGAGGGATTCGACTCCAGGACGGCCCGGACGGCAAGCTTGATCCGCTCCTCCCCCATTTCCCCAAAGGAATCGTATAACTCCGCCAAAAGGACGACTTCGCCCTGGGTCCCGGCCAGCCAAGCCGAAATATATTCCCGTTGCGACAAAGCCTTCTGATTGAGCTTTTGACGGATATCGTCCTCGGCTTGTCGCGATTCCCGCCGATTGGACACAACCATCCCGGCCAGGGCGGGGAAAAGAACCAGGGAGACCATGATCACGAACAACAGGTTGCGGTAGGTCAACCGCCCCCGGTCCCGGGTCGGGGCCAACGGCGAAGCGGCGACGGAATAGGCGATCACCGAGGCCAAGAGCGCGTTGAAAACCCCGTTGACGCCCTGCTTGATCATGACGACCAGGACCGCGGCGGCGTCCATGCCCATGACCTCATGGTAAAACAACCAGACCAGGGGCATGCCCAGGAATAGCCAGTAAATCAGGTCCAGGAGGACCAGGTTGGTCGATTTTTTCCGGAAAAGATACCCCGCGAAGGCCGCTTCGCCGATGATGATCACCAGCGCGTAGGGGTGGTTCCAGAGGATGATGGTATAGCCGCCGGCCAGGGCCGCGGAGAGGACCCCCCACCAGGGCGGCAGCAGAAAAAAGACCAGGAAAGTGAAGACGCCGCCGAACAGGAAGTCGACGTTGAAAAAAAGCGGGAGCTTGAAATAATTCCCCAGCCAACCGCCGGCCGTGAGGAAAAGGAAAATCAAAAACGACTCGACCACCGGGCGACGATTCCAGCCAGGTTCGCCCGGGCGAGCGGGTGGGGCGGTTATTCCAGGTATTGCGGTCGATTCGGGTTTTAGCAAGAAAGTCCCTTGGCGGTCGAGGGTCCCATTTTTTTTAAAGCGCGCCCCCGCCGCGGAATTGAGTAGCGTCGTCCGCCTGGCGCGAGGCCCCCGCGCCGGCCCCGCCAACATTGACTTACAGGACAATTTCAATGAGTTTACAACATAATTGGATTCAAAACCAGGGGAAAGACCGGCGGGGGCCGGACGCCCTCCCGAAAGGGGGGAACGGGCGTCCGGGTCACAAGCCCTCTCGCGCGACTACAGGGACCAGGCGGCCTGGGCGCCTTCCTCCACCGCCTCGATGATGCGCCGGACCTGCTTGGCGTCACCCACCACGGTAAAGGGTATTCCGGCCTTCTCCAGGCCCTGGGCCAGGCCGTCGGCCGGCTTCAGGCCCACGGCCAGGACCACCTGGTCGAAGGGACCGATCAGCTCGGTTTTTCCGCCCCAGGAAACCACGGCCCCGTCGTCCTCGACCCCGACCAGGGAGGTCCCCAGAAGCATTTTTCCCCGGCCGTCGCGGAACCGCTTGTGGAGCATGTATCCATGGGCGCGGAAGCGGTCCACGGGAGACGTCGGCAGGGCCTCGATCAAGGTCGTTTGGGCGCCTTTTTCCAGGAGGAAATCGGCGGTTTCCATGCCGATCAGACCGCCGCCCACGACCAGGACGTTCGAACCGGGGGCCGCGCGGCCGGCCAGCACGTCCAGGGCGCCGACCACCATCGGCCGGTCCAGCCCGGGGACGTCCGGTATAATCGGCTTGCCTCCCAAGGCCAGAATGACGGCGTCGGGTTGGTATTGGGCGATCAGGTCGACCGTCGCCTCGACCCCGGCGCGCACGCGGGCGCCGAGTCGTTCGGCTTCCCTGGCCAGCCAGGCTATCCACCGACCGTATTCCGCCTTGTGGGGCGCCTCGGCCGCGTAAACAATCTGTCCGCCGGTCCGGCCTTCCCTTTCCAAGAGGTCGACCTGGTGACCCAGGCGGGCGGCTTCATAAGCCGCGGTCAGTCCGGCCGGTCCGCCGCCCACGATCACGACTTTGCGGAGCCGGTCCGCCGGTCCGGCCGGGTATTTCAATTCCTGGCCGGTTTCGGGGTTGACCGCGCACCTGATTGAGCCGCCTTCCAAAATCAGGCGTTCGATGCAACCCTGGTTGCAGGCCAGGCAGGGGCGGATGTCCGCCGCGCGGCCGGCGCGGGCCTTGGTCAGAAAATCGGGGTCGGCCAGGGCTTGACGTCCGAAGGCTATCAGGTCGGCCTCCCCCCGGGCGATGACCTGGTCGACCAGGGCCGGATCGGTGAAACGGCCCACGGCCACCACCGGGACCCCGGCCGCGGCCTTGACTTTACTGGCCCGTTCCACGTTGAACCCCGGTTGGTATTCCAATGGCGCGGACGTGATGCCGCCCGGGCTGCCGTGGGTGCCGATGGAGGCGTGAATTACGTCGGCGCCCGCCGCCACCAGGCTGGGCAGGACCGGGCCGAGCTCATCGACCGTGTACCCGCCCTTGATGAATTCCTCGGCCGAAAGACGGATCAGGATGGGGAAGTCGTCTCCCACGGCCCGGCGGATGGCGCCCAGGACTTCCCTGACGAACAGGGCCCGGACCATCAGGTCGCCGCCGTATTCGTCCGTCCGGCGATTGGATAGGGCGGATAGGAACTGGGTCAGGAGATACCCGTGGGCCGCGTGTACTTCCACGGCGTCGAAACCGGCTTCCCGGCCCCGCGCGGTGGCCCGGCCGAAAGATTCGACTATTTCCGAGATATCTTCCCGGGTCATTTCCCGGGGCGGCTGGCCGTAAACCAGGCTCGGTTCGGCGGACGGCCCCAGGGCCTGGCCTTTTCTCAGCAGATAAAAACTTTCGCGACCGGCATGGTGCAGTTGCAAGGCGGCCTTGCCTCCGCCCTCGTGGATGGTCGCGGCCAGGCGGGCCAGCCCGGGCAGAAAGTTGTCGTCATAGGCGCCGATCTGGCGGGGACCGGTTATTCCGCTCGGATGGACCGCCGTTATTTCCGTGATAAATAGGCCCGGGCCGCCCCTGGTTCGACGGGACACGTAGGCCAGCAGGGCCTCGGAGACCAAGCCGCCCTTTTCGCCCAGCATGGTCCCCATGGGCGGGATCACCACCCGGTTGGGCAGTTCGAGGTTTCTTATCCCGAGGGGAGACAGCAAATGATCCAGCACTCTGTTCCTCCTTTTCCGGCCGCGGCCGTGAAATGATGGGAAGAAAAGACCCGGCGGCCGGCGCGGCCCCTGGGTCGGAATTTGGCATGAAAATGACCGAAGGGCATTTTCATTGGTTGTTGCGACCGACATGGCCCGTGGTCATGTCGGTTGGTTTCTCGATCGGGGCGGTCCCCGGTGAAGGGAGCCTAGAAGGCTTCTTCCGGAATATTGACCGCCGACAGGTCGGCCAGCTTGAAGGAAGCTTCCCGTCCAAAAACATTGGGGAGAATGTTCCGGCAGAAGAACCTGACCGTTTCGACCTTGCCCCGGTAGAAGACGCCGTCGGCCGAGGCCGGGTCCGCGGTCTTCAGCTTGTCCCGGGCGATCAGGCCCTGTTCCAGCATCAATTGCGCCAGGACCGTCTCGGCGAAGCAGTCCAGGAAACGCTGGGACGTCAGGGGGATTATCCTGACGTCGCCGCCGGAAAAGGTTTCCACGTACTTGCCGGCGAACCCCGCCACCACATCGGCGGCCCGGGACAGCACTCCGAAGTCGATTTCAAAGTCCGGGTCTTCCTTATGGGTCCCGGCGAAGGTCTTGACTTCCACGAGCCAGTCCTGGAAGACCTTTCCGCCTTCCATGCCCAGCTTCCGGCCCACCAGGTCCAGGGACTGGATGTAATTGATGCCCTCGAAAATCGAGGTGATCTTGCAGTCCCGCAGGTATTGCTCGACCGGGAATTCCTTGCAGTACCCCACCCCGCCCAGGACTTGCATGGCGTCCCGGCAGAGCTCGAAGGAAAAGTCGGAGCAATAGCTCTTGATCAGGGGGGTGAGCAGGTCCACGCGGCGGGCGGCCTGCTTCCGGTTCGCCTCGTCCGGGTCGTGCTCGGCCACGTCGATCAGGAAGGACAACTTGCCCCCGAAAGCCCTCATGGCCTCGGTCCCGGACTTGAGGTTCATGAGCAGGCGACGCACGTCCTCGTGCTGGATGATTCGCACCCGGTCCGCCCGGCGGTTGGTGAAGGGCGGGCCCTGAACCCTGATCTTGGCGTAGTTGCGGGCCGCGTCGTACGCCGCGGCGGCCAGGCTGAAGGCGCCCATGCCGGTGCCGATGCGGGCTTCGTTCATCATCTGAAACATCTTGGCCATGCCGGAATTGGGCTCGCCCAACAGGATGCCCCGGCAGCCGCCGTTTTCGCCGAAATTAAGGGAAGCCGTGGCCGAGGCCTTGATGCCCAACTTGTCCTCGATGCCGCCGCACGACACGTCATTGGGCCGGCCCAGGGACCCGTCCGGCTCCACCCGGATTTTGGGTACTATGAACAGGCTGACGCCCTTGGTCCCCTGGGGCGCGCCCTCGATGCGGGCGATAAGCAGGTGAATGATATTCTCGTTGAGATCGTGCTCGCCGCTGGTGATGAAATACTTATTGCCCTCGATCTTGTAGACGCGGGGGTCCCCGGACGCGGGGTCGGGAATGGCCTTGGTGCGCAGCCAGCCGTTGTCCGAACCGGCGTCGGGCTCGGTCAGGCACATGGTGCCGCCCCAGACGCCGGTGTACATTTTTTCCACGAACAGGGCCTTGTCTTCCGCGGTCCCGAAGGTCTCGATCAGCCGTCCCGCGCCGACGGACAACCCCGGGTAAGCCATCAGGGCGTAGTTGGCGGCCACGAAGAATTCCGAAACCATGCCCGCCACCGCGACCGGAAGCCCCTGGCCGCCGTATTCCCGGGAACTGCCCACCGAATACCAGCCGTTGTCGGCCATGAGCTTCATGACCTTATGAAAGGACTCGGGCAAGGTCACGCGGCCGTCCTGGAATTTGGCGCCCACCTTGTCCCCTTCCTGCATGGTCGGGCCGATCACTTCCCGGGCGAATTTGAGGCTCTCGTCCAGGATCATGGAAAAATCGTCCCGGGAAAAATCCTGGAACGCCTCGTAGGACAGCAGTTTATCGATTTCCAGGTGCTCGAACAGGACGAACTTGGTGTCACGGTCGTCGCGAGCGAAAAAATTTTGAGCCATGTTACACTCCTTATGGATAATTTTCCGGACAAGCCGGTCGTTTGACGATGCCTGGCCCTTCCCCGGGTTTCGCGGAGGGCCGAAAAATCAGGCGGCGGCCGCCGCCCGGGTCAGAAGGTCCACCACCTGGTCGATCTCCCGAAGCTGGTCCGTCCCGGGGGAATCGCCGATAAAAACCCACCTCAGGGTTATGAGCACGAAAGCGCCCACGAAAAGGTTTTCGAATATCCGGTCGTTGAGTTCCGGCCGGAAATCGCCCCGCTCCCGACCCTCGTCCAGAATCCGGCTCAGCAGCCCGAGGTATTTCTTGAAGAGCGGATAAAGGTCGGACTCGTAAAATTGACGGTTGAAAAGTCCATGCAATATAAAATTTTTCACGAAATCGGACTGTTCCAGGTAGGTTGAAAAGTGGAACCGGATAAAGCGCCTCAACTTGCGCACCGGGGTCCGAACCTCGAACAACTGATCCGAGCGGGACAGGTGGTCGGACAGACGCTTATGCATGGTGCGAAACAGCAGGTCTTCCTTGTTCTTGAAATATTCGTATACCGTGCCCTCCGCCACCCCGGCCTCCTGGGCGATTTCCTGGACCCGGGCGTGGTCGAAGCCGTGCCGGGCGAAAACGCTTTCCGCGGCCAGGAGCAGGCGGACCGACTTGTCCTGGCTCTCGGCCCCGTCGCGGTCGTCCCGGGAAATCATCGGCAGGATGATGTTCATGATGTCTTCCACGTCGTCGGCCAGGGGCGGCGCCGACCGCGACGTCAACCGCTCGATGCATTGGATGTCCAAAAGTCCGTTTATGGCGTCCCGCACCACCGGAACGGGCAGGTTTTCCCGAAAAAGCCCTTCCCCCACGCCGTCTTCCAGAATGCCCCGCATCAGCCCCAGGGATTTCCGGATGTAGCCGAAGGCGGGGTGCGTCATGAAATTTTTGTTGGAACGGCATTCGAAAAGGATGAGCCGCGAAAAGTCCTGGTGGGTCTCGTTGTAGTGCAACGAAAACCAGATGACCTTCCTCAGGCGGCTGATCGGATCGACAATGCCTTCCAAATGGTGGGCCAGGTCCAGGCCGCCCTGGCGCAGGTTTTCCTCGGCCACGGAAAACAGCAGGTCTTCCTTGTTTTTAAAATACCGGTAAATCATGGAATCCGGGGCGCCGACTCCCTGGGATATCTCGGAGATCGTCGCGCCGAACCCCTTCTTGGCCATGATTTTCTCGGCCGTTTTCAGGATCAGTTCCCTTTTGGGCGCCTGACTCATGAGGGCCCCGGGCCGGAAGATTTATGTCTCGAAAAATGGTTCATATTGAATGATAATTGAATAGCATTCCGATATTTTTGTCAAGATTAGATTTGGCCCCAAAGCTCAAAAAATTTGAATAAATATTTATTATCAATGAGTTAAAACAATTTATCCGTGCAAGCATTTCCTGTTGACATCGGAATTAAGCTCATCTATCCTGGAATCATATCAAAAATTGGGAATCCACCCCGCCAGAGTCGGAACCGGTCCCGCCGCGACGGACCGGGCGGACGCAAAGGAGGCGAAGTTGGAAGAAAAATACCGGGAATTATCCCAGCGCGTGGGCCTGGGAGGCGCCCTGAGGGCGCCCAAGCTGTTCGCCATGCTGGCCGACGAACGGGAAGCCGACCTGTTGCTGGCCCTGCCGGCGGACGTCCCCGCCTTGGCCCAAAAAACCGGGCGGCCCCAGGCCGAGGTCCAGGCCGCGGTTGAACTGCTGTTCCACAAGGGCCTGGTTTTCAAATCGTTCAAAACCGAACCCATTTCCTACCGGATGTGCAACAACCCGGTGCAATTCCACGACGCCACGATTTTGTGGCCGGAAGCGCCCCGGGAATTCCTCGACCTGTGGCAGGAATTCCAGGAAACCGAGATACTGGAACTTCAAAAAGCCTTCGCCGAAGTCGCTCCCCGGCCGGTCATGCGGGTCATCCCGGTGGGCGTGACCATGGAAGTGAAAAACAAGGTCCTGGCCCACGAGGACGTCAAGGAAATAATCGAAGCCGCGGAAATCCTGGCCGTGACCAAATGCACGTGCAAGCTGACGGCCCACAAGTGCGACACCACCCTGGAATGCTGCCTGCAATTGAACAACTCCGCCCGGTACGCCCTGGCCCGGGGAACGGGACGGGAACTGACCAAGCCCGAGGCGATCGAGTTGATGAAAAAGTTGGAATTGGAAGGGCTGATCCATACCGTCAACAACCTCAAGTCGGTCAAGCAGGTTATTTGCAACTGTTGTTCCTGCTGCTGCCAGAATTTTCCCGGGTTCATCCATCACAATATCAACAGCGTGGACCCCAGCCGGTTCACCGCCGCCATCGACGCGGAACTCTGCGTGGGCTGCGAAACCTGCCTCGGACGCTGTTTCTTCGGGGCCATCGCCATGGTGGAAGAGGACGGCCGGACAACGGCCCAAATTTCCAACCCCGCCAAATGCATGGGCTGCGGGCTCTGTCAGGTGGTCTGTCCGAGCGAGGCCATAACCCTTAGGGAAACCCGGGACCGGGATTTCATTCCGGACTCATGGTCGGTAACCCATTGATTTTCATTCCGGACCAAGGAGCATCGTCATGTCGCCCGTCGATTTGAGCGTTATCGGCCGCCAGACCGAGCCGAGATGGTTTGAGTACACTTTCAAGGACGTCGCCTTGTACGCTCTCGGCGTGGGCGCGTCCACCGCCGAACTGCCCTATATCTACGAAAACACGCCCGGCGGGATCAGGGTCCTGCCCACATACGCCGTCATTCCCGCCATGTTCGCCTATCCGCCCCTGGGCGACATCGACTTGTCCCGGTTTCTTCACGGCGAGCAGGGCATCCGCCTGTTCCGCCCCTTGCCGCCCCAGGGCAAAATCATGATTGTCGGCGAAGTGACCGACATTTGGGACAAGGGCAAGGCCGCGGTCTACAACATCAAGGTCGTCGGCCGGGACGAGGCCGGCCGCGAGCTTTTCGAGGCCGTGTTCACCAACTTTTACCTGGGCGCCGGCGGGTTCGGCGGAAACCCCGGCCCCAAGGCCGTACCCGCGGCCCCCCCCGAGGGACAGGCCCCCGATTTCTCCATCCCCTACCGCGTGGCTGAAAACCAGGCGGCCTTGTACCGCCTGAACGGGGACCTCAACCCCCTGCATATCGACCCGGACTTCGCCCGCCGGGGCGGACAGGAACAGCCGATTCTACACGGCCTCTGCACTTTTGGAATCGCCGGCCGGAATATCGTCAACGCGGTCCTCGGCGGGGACCCGACCCGGCTCAAGAGTTTCAAGGCCAGGTTCACCAGCGTGGTCTACCTAGGCGACGCCCTGACCACCGATATCTGGAAAAAAGACGAAAAAAACCTGATCGTCCAGGTCCGCACCGAGCGGGGCGTGGTCCTGGGCGCCGCCCAGGCCGAAATCGACTGATCAAAAAGCCCAACGAGCCTCGCGGTTCCATTGGAATAGTATTTGTCGGCTAGACGAGAATATTATTTTGGATATCCATTGATCTGCCAAGCGACAATCCCGCTGACACGAAGAGGGCAGGCGCGGGGACCTGCCCCTACAATCCTTGAAATAACCACCGCCGGCGGCCCAACGTAGGGGCGCCTCCCCGTGGGCGCCCTAACACGACATCCATCCATCTGCCAAACGACAATCCCGCTGACACTGTTAGCGGCCGGGTGAAAATGTTAGGAAAATGGCTACGGAATGAAAGTGCGTAAGGCTGGTTCCCAAGCTCTAGCTTGGGAACCTCGGCCAGGGAAGCTCCAGCTTCCTCACTCTAGAGATGTAGCCCCCCGCCCCTACCTATAATCGCAGGCCAGGGGATAGACCTTGCCCGGCGAGCCTTCAGGCATGGGTTCAACGAGAAGGATGAAATTTCAAACCTACTAATATCGATACCTTCACCGCCGCGATACGACTACGGAATGGAAACGCCGCGTTAATTCCCCTTGGTTGATTTCCGGATAAAGTGGGGAAGCCGGCGAAGCTTCGCCTCAAACCGTCAAGTAAAAACTTGATCTGTTTGTAAAGAAGTTGAAGCATATAGGTGTCTAGAGCTTCCCCTTCCCGGGTTCCCAAGCTAGAGCTTGGGAACCAGCGAATTCTATAACTAATAACTATTTCGGATATCCATCCACATGCCAAGCGACAATCCCGCTGACACGAAGAGGGCAGGCACGGGGACCTGCCCCTACAAGCCTTGAATGACCACCGTCGGCGGCGCAATGTAGGGGCGCCTCCCCGTGGGCGCCCTAACATGACATCCATCCATCTGCCAAGCGACAATCCGCTGACGCGAAGAGGGCAGGCACGGGGACCTGCCCCTACAATCCAAAATCACCACCGCCGGCGGCGCAATGTCGGGGCGCCTCCCCGTGGGCGCCTTGATTTATCTTGCCGGGGCCGGCGAATACCAACCCTGCTTATTGACTTTTATCGATTAATTGGTTTAGCATTGACCTACCGGCGGCCCAGGACAGACCGCCGCGGGTAACAAGCGCCCCGTTTCGCATCGCCTTTGCTTGATAAAATTCCCAGGTATACGGCAACCAACCACCCCACCGACAATCCTGGCGAAATTCCGGAAAGACTCCGACCATGCCTCCCACAAACAATCACCACCCCAAGCTGGACGGACCCAAGGGCGGCGCGACCTTTTTCGCGCCGGCGGAAAGAGCGACGTCCCAGCAGGTCGACGAACTGGTCAAGGCTATCGTGAACGAGCCCGTGGTCAACACGGTATTGCGAACCGTCGACGGCCTGCTGGTGATCCTCAATCCCCAGCGCCAGATTCTGACCGCCAACCAGACCCTGCTGGAAACCCTCGGCGTGGACCTATCCGACTGCCTGGGCAAAAGACCCGGGGAAGCCCTGGGCTGCGTCTATCACCAGGAAGGCCCGGGCGGTTGTGGAACTTCCCGGCATTGTTCCAAGTGCGGGGCTGTTCTGGCTATCATGGCTTCCCAGGTCGGCCGGGAGCCCGTGGAAGCCGAATGCTGGATGACCAGGAACGTCGGCGGGACCCTGGAATCGGCCGAGTTCCGCGTCAGGTCCACGCCCATAACCGTCGGCGGGTTGGAAGTATACGCCTTCGTGCTCAACGACATCAGTTTCTCCAAGCGCAAGGACGCCCTGGAGCGGGTCTTTTTTCATGACATCACCAACTTGATCGGCGGTCTCCTGGGGTGCATGGAACTGTGGGAAGAATGCTCCGAAACGGATTTCAAGGGGCTGGTCCCCATGGCGTCCAACCTGGTCAAGCGGTTATCCCTGGAAATCGAAAACCACCGGGTTTTGTTGGAAGCCGAGCAGGGGGACCTGGTGGTCAAATGGCGCCTGACCAGCGTGAACGAAATTCTGGCCGGCCTGCCGCCGATATTTCACGAACATGAGGCGGCCAAGGGGAAGATGCTTATTATCCAACCTCCCCGGACCGGTTATATGCTGAGGACCGATAGCTCCCTGCTGTCGAGGGTTTTGACCAACATGATCAAGAACGCCCTGGAGGCGGTGACGACCGCTAGCCAAGTGCGGGCCTGGTTCGAGATCAAGGACGGGGCGCCCACTTTTTTCGTCCACAACCCCGGCGTAATTCCGGAGGACACGGCCCTCGGGATATTCCAGAGGTCCTTCAGCACCAAGAACGGCCCCGGCCGCGGACTTGGGACCTATGGCATGAAAGTCCTGGGCGAAAACTATTTGAAGGGCAAGGTCGGATTTACTTCCACCGAGGCCGAGGGCACGCTTTTTTTTATTTCCCTACCCCCGAACCAGTCGGCCGCGGTGTAAAGGTGAACCTCCCCGCGCCCAGGCGCGGGGAAGTCGTTCCCGGCTTATTTCCGGCCGGTTTCATTCAACCGTGACGCTCTTGGCGAGGTTGCGCGGCTGATCCACGTCGGCGCCGCGCAGGACCGCCACATGGTAGGCCAGCAGTTGCAAGGGAATGGCCAGGATAATGGGGACCAGCATCTCGGCGCCCGAGGGGATGATGATCACGTCGTCGGCCTTGCCCTGGGCCAATTGATTGGCCTTCTCCGTAACCACAATGACCGTTCCCTGGCGGGCCTTGACTTCCTCGATGTTGCCCATGGCTTTTTCCATGGTCTTGCCCGAGGGGGCGCAGACCAACACCGGCATTTCCTCGTCAATCAGGGCGATGGGGCCGTGCTTCATCTCCCCGGCCGGGTACCCCTCCGCGTGAATGTACGAAATTTCCTTCAGCTTTAGGGCGCCTTCCAGGGCCAGGGGATAATTTATGCCCCGGGCCAGAAATAAAAAATTGCGGGCATGGGAATAACGGCGGCTGATGGCCTTGATGTTCGGCTCGTCGTCCAGGGCCTCTTCCACCAAACCGGGCAGGCGCGACAATTCCTTGATCAATTCCCGGCCTTTCTCGACGGAAACGAGTCCCTTGACCTGGGCCAGGTGAATGGCCAGCAGGTAAAGGCAGACCAACTGGGTGGTGAAGGCCTTGGTCGAGGCCACGCCTATTTCCGGCCCGGCCTGGGAAAAAATGACGCTCTCGACCCCGCGCGCCAGGGAAGAGCCCACCACATTGCAGATGGCCATGGTCCTGGCGCCCTTGGCCAGGCCTTCCCGCATGGCCCCCAAGGTGTCGCTGGTCTCGCCGGATTGGGAAATCAGGACTAGCAATGTTTCGTGGTCCAGTATCGGGTCCCGGTACCTGAACTCGGAGCCCAGGTCCACCTCCACCGGAATGCGGGCCAGTTCCTCGATCATGAATTTCCCGACCAGCCCGGCGTGATAGGACGTCCCGCACGCCACGATAAAAACCTTGTTCAACCCGCGCAGCTCGTCGTCGGAGAAGGCCAAGTCCGGGATAACCACCCGGCCCTGGTCCGGAGAGACCCGGCCGCGGAAGGTTTCGATAATGGCCCGCGGCTGCTCGAAAATTTCCTTCTGCATGAAATGCTTGTACCCGCCTTTTTGGGCCATGACCGGGTCCCACAGGACCTGGTGGATTTCCTTGCTCCGTTCCTCTCCGTCCAGGCCGAGGAATTTGACCTTGTCCCGGGTTATGAAGGCCACTTCCAGATCGTCCATGTAGGATACCCGCCGGGTATGTTCCAACAAGGCCGGAACGTCGGAAGCGATAAAATGCTCGCCCTCGCCGTATCCGACGATCAAGGGACTCTCGTTCCGCGCGGCGATCAAAATATCCGGACGCAGGCGGTGGATGATGCCCAGGCCGTAGGAACCGTGAATCATTTTGAGGGAATGCAGCACCGCGTCCTCGAAGGACTCCCCCCGTCGGCAATGGGAATCTATCAGGGCCGCGACGATTTCGGTGTCGGTTTCCGAGGCGAATTGGCGGCCGGCCCGCGCGAGCTCGGTTTTAAGCTCAAGGTAGTTCTCGATGATGCCGTTATGTATCAGGGCGATATCGCCGGAAACATGGGGGTGGGAATTGGTTTCGGAAGGGCGGCCGTGGGTCGCCCAGCGCGTATGCCCCAGGCCGAGGGGGCCCTGGACCGGCTCCCGGGCGGTCAGGTCCTTCAGCCGCTGCAACTTGCCTTCGCAACGCCGGATCAAAATCCCGCCGTCGTTCCAGATGGCCAGCCCGGCGGAATCGTATCCCCGGTATTCAAGCTTTTCCAGGCCGCCCAAAAGAATCCCCACCGAGTCCCTGTCGCCAATATATCCTACAATGCCGCACATTCTTGATTTACTCCCCTTGGTTTGACCGCCGCATGACGGCGAGAGGGCCGATCTCGGCCCCAGGTTCGATATCGATCCCCTCGATAATGGACCCTTTCCGAATAATCGCGCCGGGACCGATGTTGGAATCCACGATCTGGCAGTCCGGTTCGATCTCGACGGCCTCGCCGACCGCGGTCCGTCCCAGGAGGTAGGTGTTGGGCCAGAGGGTCACATCCCGCCCTAGCTTGACGGTCGTCTCGATGTACGCGGAATCAGGGTCCATCATGGTCGTCCCGGCTAGCATCCAGGCCACGTTGGTCCTCCATTTAAGCACCGACATGGCCTGGGCGAGGTCGGTCCGGTCGTTTACGCCCATGACTTCCTGGGGGTCGGGGCATAGTATGGCCGCGACCGGAAGTCCTTGATAACGAAAATCGGCCGCGACGTCCGTCAGGTAGTATTCATGTTGATCGTTGTCGGGCTTCAACCGCCCCAGGGCCTCGAACAGAGGGGCGGCGGAAACGGCGTAAATTCCGGCATTGATCTCCGTGACGGCCAGTTCCTCGGCCCCGGCGTCCCGAGCCTCGACGATTCTTTCCAAAAAACCAGCGGAGTCGCGGATAACCCGGCCGTACCCCCCGGGAACGGATAGATCGACGGTCAGGACCGACAGCGCCGCCGCGCCGCGCTGGTGCGCCGCGAGAAAGTCCATCATGGTCTGCGGGGAAAGCAAGGGGACGTCCCCCGACAAGATCAAAATCGTCCCCTTGAAATCGGCCAGGACTTCCCGGGCGCAAAAAACCGCGTGTCCGGTCCCAAGCTGCTCCTCCTGCCGAACCCAGGAAATCCCGTCGGCGGTTATGGCCCGTTGCACCTTTTCGCCTTGATGGCCGATGACCACGGCCAGGAAATCGGGCTGCAAATACCTGGCGGAATTTATGACGTGCGAAAGCATCGGCTGCCCCATCAGGGGATGCAGGACTTTCACCAGTCCGGACTTCATTCGGGTCCCCTTGCCGGCAGCCAGGATTATGACCGCTAAATTCTCGGACATTCGGTTTCTCCCACCCTAGGAATTTTTGGACCGCGCCCTTCAAGCGCTGCATAATTTTAACATAAACCCCGCCCCGGACCAAGAACGGTCCGGTCCGTTTCGAGGCGGGATTATACCGTCAATGGATAATACTGTTTTTGCCGCAAACGCCGGGCGCGTGGCGATGATTGAAAGCCCCCAAATCCGAAACCCGGCTTGATTCTAAAAAATACCGGAAAAAAAGTCAACCCAACCGACCTGGCCGTAGGCCAGGTCGGTCACAACAACCAATGAAAAGGCCCAAGTGATAACAAGATTGTGGACCGCGGGCGGAAACAGGCCGGTCAAGGGGACGCTCCCCGCGACCCAAGGCGGAAGACGAAAAAGGCCGGCGCCCCGAGATGGGAGGCCGGCCTGAAGCAGCCGGAGGCGGCGCCTCCGGGGATTTTTAGAAGCTCCGGACCTTTTCGGCGAGCTTGAGCCGCATCAAAGCTCTTCTCAAGGCCGCCTCGGCCCTCACGTGGTTGATCTCCTCGCTTTTAGCTTCGTTGAGACGCTGAACCGCGCGGTCCCGGGCGCGTTGCGCCCGGTCGGCGTCGATTTCGCGCGCGAATTCGGCCGACTCGGCCAGAATGGTGACCTTATCCGGCTGGACTTCGGCAAACCCTCCGGATACGGCCAGGAATTCAAGCTTCCCGCCTTTCCGGTACCTGAGTTCGCCCTCTTTTAGAGTGGTCAGGAAGGGAATGTGTCCCCGCAGGACGCCGAATTCTCCCTCGGAGCCCGTGGCGACGACTATATCGACATCCTCGCCCAGGACCATTTTATCCGGAGTAACGACTTCAAGTCTAATGGGTTCAGCCATTTTTTATCCCCATATCCTGATTAGCCCTGGGAAGCGAGTTTCTTGGCCTTGGCCACCGCTTCTTCAATGCCGCCAACCATGTAGAAGGCCTGTTCGGGGAGGTCGTCGTGCTTGCCATCGAGGATTTCCTTGAACCCGCGCACCGTGTCCTCGACCTTGACGAAGGCGCCGGGAGTGCCGGTGAAGGTCTCGGCCACGAAGAACGGCTGGGATAGGAAGCGCTGAATCTTCCGGGCCCGGGCCACGGTCAATTTGTCGTCCTCGGAAAGCTCCTCCATGCCCAAAATGGCGATGATATCCTGCAAATCCTTGTATTTCTGCAAGGTTTGCTGAACCTGACGCGCCACCCGGTAGTGTTCCTCGCCCAGATAGTTGGCGTCGAGGATGCGGGAAGTGGAGTCAAGCGGGTCCACGGCCGGGTAGATGCCGAGTTCCACGATCTGCCGCGAAAGAACGACGGTTCCGTCGAGGTGGGCGAAGGTCGTGGCCGGGGCCGGGTCGGTCAAGTCGTCGGCGGGCACGTAAACGCACTGCACCGAGGTAATGGACCCCTTGGTGGTGGAAGTGATTCGTTCCTGAAGCTCGCCAAGGTCGGTGCCGAGAGTGGGCTGGTAACCGACGGCGGAAGGCATGCGGCCGAGAAGAGCGGAAACCTCGGAGCCGGCCTGGGTGAAACGGAAGATGTTATCGACGAACAGGAGCACGTCCTGGCCTTCCTCGTCGCGGAAGTACTCGGCGGCGGTGAGGGCCGACAAGGCCACGCGGGCGCGGGCCCCGGGAGGTTCCGTCATCTGGCCGTAGATCAGGGCGGCCTTGGGGAGAACTCCGGATTCCTTCATCTCATGGTACAGGTCGGTGCCCTCGCGGGTCCGCTCCCCGACGCCGGCGAAGACCGAGATGCCGCCGTGCTGCATGGCGATGTTATGGATCATCTCCATCATGATGACGGTTTTGCCGACGCCGGCCCCGCCGAACATGCCCATTTTACCGCCGCGGGGGAAGGGGACCAGCAAGTCCACGACCTTGACGCCGGTTTCCAAAACGCGAACGGAAGTATCCAGGTCGGTGAATTTGGGGGCGGGGCGGTGAATGGGGTAAAACTTCTTGGCGTTGATCGGGCCGAGACCGTCGACGGGACGCCCGACGACGTTGAGAACCCGTCCCAGCGTCTCTTGCCCGACGGGCATGGCGATGGGCTGACCGGTGTCCTTGACCTCCATGCCCCGCACCAGGCCGTCGGTGGTGTCCATGGCGATGGTGCGGACGACGTTGTCGCCAAGGTGCTGCGCGACCTCGACGATCAGGTTCTCGGCCATGTCGTTGATGGCCGGGTTGGTGATGGTGAGAGCGTTCATGATGGCCGGCAGGGCGCCCTCGGAAAACTGTACGTCCACGACAGGCCCAATAACCTGGATGATTTTGCCTACGTTCATTTCAGCCTAGACCTCCTCTAGGGTGTATACCGATTTATTGCTTGAGGGCCTCGGCTCCGCCGACGATATCGAGCAATTCCGCCGTTACGGCTGCCTGCCTGGCCTTGTTGTATGCCAAGGTAAGGTTGGTGATCAATTCCTTACAGTTCTTGGTGGCGTTATCCATGGCCCTCATTCGGGCGGCGTGCTCACTCGTGGACGTTTCCAGCATGGCGTTGTAAACCTGGATGGTGACGCTCTTGGGCAGCAGGTCGAGCATGATGCTGTCCTCGCTGGGCTCGCACAGGTATTCGGCGGCGGCCGAAACCGCTTCGCCCGCGGATTCCGCCGGCGAGAAGGGCAGAAGCTTGACCAGGGTCGGCGTCTGGGTGGCCACGCTGACAAACCTGGTGTAGTACATCCACACTTCCTGAACCTCGCCATCCAGGAAGATGTTCATGGCGTCCTTCGCTATCTGCGCCGCGACGGAGTAGTCGAAGGAACTCATGGCGTCGGTGTAGGCCTTGCGGATGGTGACCGGACGGCGGCGGAAGTAATCCCGCAATTTTCGTCCGACAAGGGTCAGGGTGACTTCGATGTTCTCGCCGGTCTTCTTCCTTTCCAGTTTTTCCACCGCGTTGATGGTGTTCATGTTGAAGCTGCCGCAGAGTCCGCGGTCGGAGGAAAAGGCCAGCACTTCAACCTTGCCCACCGTTTCCGGTTGAACCAGAAATGGGTGAATATCCGGTTCGATCCGCGAGGCCAGGCTGCTCATCACCTCGGCGAACTTGGCGGCGTAGGGCCGGAAGTTCTCGGTCCGGGTCTGCGCCCCCCGAAGCCTGGCCGCCGCGACCATGTTCATGGCCCGGGTGATCTGCTGGGTCTTTTTAACCGCGCCGATCTTTCGTTTTATGTCCTTGAGCGTTGCCATGGGTCACTCTTCATTTGGGAGCTTGGAAAACGTTGCCGAATTCGGTCAGGGCCTTTTTGATCGTGGCGTCGAGATCGGCGCCGATGTCCGATTTCTCCTTGAGTTCCTTGAAGATATCCGGGTATTTGCCCTGGATGAATTCAAACAGTTGCTTTTCGTATTCCGACACGGCCTTGACCGGATATTTGTCCAGGTACCCGCGGGTCCCGGCGTACAGGATCATGACTTCCTTTTCGGCCGGCATCGGCTGGAACTGGGGCTGCTTGAGCAGCTCG
Organism: Pseudomonadota bacterium; assembly: GCA_043806915.1. GTDB lineage: Bacteria > Desulfobacterota > Desulfarculia > Adiutricales > JAGVGV01 > JAZDGM01. The sequence continues at coordinate 22,599 of JAZDGM010000216.1, forward strand.
ACCATGCGGGCCCCGCGATTCAACTGGGCCTGGGTCGCCTTGTCGAGGTCGGAGCCGAACTGAGCGAAGGCTTCCAGCTCGCGGTATTGGGCGAGGTCCATGCGCAGGGAGCCCGCGACCTTCTTCATGGCCTTGGTCTGGGCCGCGCCGCCGACCCGGGAAACCGAGATGCCGACGTTGATGGCCGGACGGACGCCGGAGAAGAACAGGTTGGGTTCCAGGAAGACCTGGCCGTCGGTGATGGAGATAACGTTGGTCGGAATGAAGGCCGAGACGTCGCCGGCCTGGGTTTCGATGACCGGAAGAGCGGTCAGGGAACCGGCGCCGAGGTCGTCGCTCAGCTTGGCGGCCCGTTCGAGCAAGCGGGAGTGATTATAAAAAATGTCGCCGGGGTAGGCTTCGCGGCCCGGAGGACGACGGAGAAGCAGGGAAACCTGGCGGTAGGCGGCGGCCTGCTTGGACAGGTCGTCGTAGATGATCAAGGCGTGCTCGCCGCGATCCCGGTAGTATTCGCCCATGGCGCAACCGGCGTAGGGCGCGATGTACTGCAGGGTGGCGGGATCGGAGGCGCAGGCCGAAACCACGACCGTGTAATCCATGGCCCCGTAACGCCGCAACACGTCAACCACCTGGGCCACGGTCGATTTTTTCTGACCGACGGCCACGTAGATGCACTTCACCCCTAAACCCATCTGGTTGAGGATGGCGTCGACGCAGATGGCCGTCTTGCCGATCTGACGGTCGCCGATGATCAGTTCCCGCTGTCCGCGACCGATGGGAGTCATGGCGTCGATGGCCTTGATGCCCGTGTACATGGGCTCGTGCACGGCCTTGCGGGCGATGATGCCCGGCGCGATGACCTCGATGCGGCTGAACTGGTCCGTATCAATGGGGCCCTTGCCGTCAAGGGGATTGCCGACCGAGTCCACCACCCGGCCGAACAGAGCGTCTCCCACGGGGACCTGGGCGATTTTGCCGGTCCGCTTGACGGTGTCGCCTTCCTTGATGTGCTCGACATCGCCCAGAACGGCCACGCCGACGTGGTCTTCCTCGAGGTTGAGGACCATTCCCAGAATTCCGTGCGGGAATTCCAAGAGTTCCATGGCCATGGCCTTTTCGACGCCGTAAACCTTGGCTACGCCGTCGCCCACGGACAGGACCGTTCCCGTTTCGGAAATCTCTACTTTTTTGTCGTAGTCCTTAATCTGTGATTTAATGATCTCACTGATTTCTTCCGCTCTGATTTGCATATCCCTCTACCCCTTGATCAAAGATTCTTTGAGGTTTTTCAACTGGGTTTTGATACTCCCGTCCAGGGTCAGGTCTCCGACCTTGGCCACTATGCCGCCGATAATTTCCGGGTCTTGTTTCATTTCCAGGATTATGGTCTTCCCGGTCAATTTTTCCAGGGTGACCTTGATTTCCTTTTGGATCGCCTTGCTAAGCGGCCCGGAAGCAGTGACCATGGCCCGCTTGACGTTGTTGAGCTCGTCCACGAGCCGTTGGTAGTAGGCGTTAATGGCCTGGATTTGATTGGTCCTCCCCTTGTCCTGGAGTAGACCGAGGAAATTTTTGATAATAGGCGAAAACTTGGCCCGAAGAAGTATCTGGTCCAGTATTTTTCGCCTAATTTCAGCCGGGTAGATGGGTTTCGTCAAGGCGTCGGACACCCCGGGCTCGCTCATGAGTTGAGCGAAGGAGGCCGTTTCCTGACCATATTGCTCGTACTTCCCGTCTTCCCGGCCGATGGCCAACAATGCCTGCGCGTATCTCCGCGCTACGGTTTGGCTGATCAATTCCGCACCACCTTATCGAGATATTCCCCCACGAGACGGACCTGGTCCTTTTCGTCGATGTTGCTTTTAATCAGGTCCTCCGCCATGGCGGCCGCCATTACGGCTATCTCCTTGGTCAACCCGTCCTTGGCCGCTTTAATTTCCAACCCAATTGTCACCTCGGCTTGCTTCTTGATCCTCTCGGCCGTCTCGTGGGCGTGGGCGACGATCTTGGCCGCCTCGCCCTCGCCTTCCTTGGTGTAGTCGGCCAGGATTTTTTCATGCTCCGCCGCCAGGTCGGACAATTTGAACTCCAACTCCCGGAAACGGGCGTCCGCCTCGACCTTTTTCGCCTCGAAGTCCTTCAAGGTCTGCGCGATGGATTCCCGCCGGTTGGCGAAAAATTGGCCGGCCGGCTTGCGGAGAACAACCACCAGCAGCACCAACAACACGCCGAAATTCAGGGTCCTCCAAATGAAATCCCAAAACTTCGCGTCGCTGACTCCATGCTCGGCGGCTGCTCCTCCCTCCCCGTGGCCTCCGGCTTCCGAAACCGCCGGAGCGTTCTCGCCCTCGGCCGTCGTCGCCGTGGACCCCCAGGCCAGGCCCGGTCCCGCGGTCATCAGAAAAAGAACCAAAGCCGAAAACAAAAAAGGCGAGAAAAAAGCCCTTAACTTGTTCATGACAGGCTCCTTCCCAACACTTTTTGTGCTAACTGAACTGAAAATAAATCCAACTCGGTCTTCAAGGCCGCCCGCGCCGTCCCGATTTCCGTCTTGACCTGTTCCTTGACCTTCTGGATTTCAACCTCGGCCTTTTGCGCGGCCGCGGCCAGGATTTTCTTCTCCTCTTCCAGACCACGTCCCTTCAAATCGTCCTTCTTCGTGAAGCCCTCGCGCCGGTATTCCGCCAACCGGTCGTCGATATCCTTCAAACTGTCCCGCACCTGCGCGGTCAAGCGGCTGATGTCCGCCTCGTACCCCTCGAATTTTTCCTTCCGTTTTAAAAGGATCGTCCGAATAGGCCGGTATAGTAAGTAATTCAGGACCACCAGCAGCACCAAAAAATTGGCGATTTGAATGAGCAGCGAACCGTTAATGTCAATCATTTTTTGGCCCAACCTCTAGTTAATATTTGAAAAATTGAATAATTTAAATAAAGATCGCCAACATTCGTCCGCTCGTGAATATTATTACAAATTCTAGCGCAATTAACAACTTGGTTACAAGCACGAGTTATTACCCTAAATGGACAAAAGATGTCAAAGGATTTTTAAAAATTTTTTTCACGAAGTCCAGGGACGTTTAACCGGCGAGAATATCAGTTCATTTCCGACTCTGCCCTACCCAGCCCTTCCTTGGTGATCAACGTCACCTTGTTCTTGTGATTTTCCTTGCTTAAAATTTCCTCGGCATCCCGCATGTGGCAATTACCCTCGAAAACCACGCCCTCGTCTATGGTCACCACCGGCGAGATGATGTTGCCGAAATGCTTGGCCGGCGCATGTAACTGCACCCTGTTGGCCGCCCGGATGTTGCCGTGGACTTCCCCGCTGACCACCACCGTGTCGACTTCTATCTCGGCGGTCACGTGGGCCGTGTCCCCCACTATCAAAGTCCCGGCCGAACGTATCTCCCCGGAAAACCGACCATCCAGGCGGATCACTCCCTCAAAGGTCAATTCGCCCTTGAACTCGGTCCCCAGCCCGATAAAGGCGCTGATCTCGCTTCTCGATCTGAAGACGCTCCGCTTCTTTTTCATCTACCGCTCCTTGGGAGTTGTCCCTGTTCGGAAATGTCCCGATGGCCTAGTTCCTTAGCATGGCGCCTCTTTTTTGGCAAGGAAAATCAAGGCGGCGTAACCTCCCGGCCCGGCCCGCCTTCTTTTTGGGCTCTCGTTTTTTTCTTGACACCGCCTCGCCCCGGGCCTAGTGTCACTTTATAGCTATGATGTAATCAATCTTTTTTCACCTCGAACAAGCCCGAGGTGTTAAAATCAAACTCAAGCCCGAGGGGTTGGAAAGGTTCCCGCAAGCCGGAAGAAGATGAGCAAAAAGGACGAAATGTTAAAAGAGGTTAAAACAGTGGAGGAGGAATTCGGGGGCAGCCGGGTTAAGTTCGAGGTGTTTGGCGAGGAGATGATCGAGAAGGTGGTCAAGCTTAGCGGCAACAGCGGGCGGGTCTACCTTCCCCCGGATTGGGTTGGAAAAACAGTTAAAATCATTAGGATCGATTGAGACGAGCATGGAAGAAATTCAGATAATAGTCAGACCGATAACACCGGTGGACCTGGGGAGGGTCGCTGCCATTCAAGAAGCGATAATGCAGAAAAAAATGCGCCCCGGTTGGGACAACGTCCTCGCGGTCAATTTAGCCAAGGCCGACGGCATATTCCTGGCGGCCGAAAATGATGGGGAAGTGATCGGCTTCTTCCTGGGCGAGGTCAAGCATGGGCATTTCGGCCTCGAACATTCCGGGTGGATCGAAATGTTCGGCGTCCATCCCAAGGTCATGGGGCAGGGAGTAGGCCGGGCCCTGGGCCAAGCAGCCATGGACCGGTTTCGGGCCTTGGGGGTCAGGGACGTTTATACCGCCGTGCGCTGGGATTCGGGCGACCACCTGGCCTTCTTCAAAAGCATGGGCTTCAGTCTGAGCAACTTTATCAACCTCAAAATTAGGCTGGAATAACCAGTCCGCACCCCTAACTACCAGAATACGCCCCAGGCGCGGGGACTTGGACGCTCGCGAGCGGACACGGCGGCTTCTTCCCACGCCCAAGGCGTGCGCGGCCATCTGATAATTCCTAAAACCCGGCCATCTGAAAATGTATTGCTCCTTTTATTCTGAAAGACAACACCTTGTTCCAAACGGAGGCGAGGGCCGGGCCGGACAATTTTCTCCCTCGCCCCCACGGGGATGGGGCGAGGGGGGGAGTCCTTGGTTGACCCGGGCCGACGGGGCCGGGCAAGATGTTGGGTTTCGCCTACGGCTCAACTCAACCTTCTGATATCACATTATTTTTAACCTGTAGAGGCGCGCCGGGCCAAGCAATTCCAAACGCCCCGAACCTCTTCGGGCGGGCATGGACGCCCGCCCTTTCCGCCCTCGAAACAGGACGTTTCGGGGCGTGAAACCGCCGCCAGGCGGGTTCTCCGGACAAAGAGCCGGGGGTTGTCAGGGGCGCCGGCTCCGGCGCGCCCCTGACCCTGGGACGGGAAGGAGTCTCTCGAAGCCCAACGCCGCCGCGCGAGGGGCGGAGCATCCCCGCCCGCAAGGCGCTGGCCAACGTCTCCAATTTACCGCGGCAAGGCCCGCAAAATAATAAAAATTGGTGCGCGTTGCGCACCCTACAAACTTCCCTGGCCGAGGTTCCCAAGATAGAGATTGGGTACCAGCCTTTCTCATTTTTTTTTGGCCATTTTCCTTACCTTTTCAACCGGCCGCTAACACCAAGGCGCCGTCTTGCGCCGTCCAGGCCTCCTCGGCCCGGACGGATTTCTCCGACTGACTTCCAGCCGCAACCGCGATCCCTGGAAATGCGCGCGGGGGTTGCGGCAAAAATCTTTTATTTTTCGTCCGCTGCTGTTAAACTGCCGACCGCCGGCTTGGTCGCGTTTAGAACGCCCGCCAAGACAATGATTAAAAAATAGTTACGCGCCTGCGAAAGGGACTGAACCATGATCGCGAATTACGGCTTTAAGGACGGAACCGGGGATTTTTTCATCACCATCGACACCGACAAATGCGACGGCTGCCGGGCTTGCGTCACCGCCTGCCCCCAGGGCGTCTTCGAGGTCGGCGAGGACCCTAACGACCCCTTGGCCGACGAACCCGTGGCCCTCGTGACCGACATGGTCCGGAAAAAAATAAAATTCACCTGCGGTCAGTGCAAACCGGTCTCGGACCGACCGCCCCTGCCCTGCGTGGTTGCTTGTCCCCAGGGCGCCATTTCCCACAGTTGGTGAACATAGAAACGAATTTTAAACACGCATTTCCCTCGGGCGCCGGTCGGATGTCGGCCCGACGATGGTCTTGAACCGGAGTCGGCGGGCGCCGCGGCGTTCCCACCGGGAAACGGAGGCCTTGCCATGAGCGGAGTAACCCTCTCGATCAATGGACGAACAATCGCGGCCCGGCCCGACCAAACCATAGTCGCGGCCGCCGGCGCCGCCGATATTTACATCCCCACCCTCTGCCACCATCCCAACCTGATCCCGGGCCGGGACGCCAAACCCCTGCCGTCCATCTATCAGGGAGATAAACAACACCGCCACCACGGGGACGACCAGGGACAAGGCTGCGGCCTCTGCCTGGTCGAAATAGAAGGCGAAGCGGACCTGCAACCCGCCTGCGCCGTCATCGCGACCGCGGGCCTGGTCGTGACCACGGAATCGGAACGGATTTCCGCCGTTCGCCGGGAAAAGCTGGCCGCCATCCTGGCCAATCACCCCCATGCCTGCCTAACCTGCGCCCAAAACGAGGGCTGCACCAGGACCCAATGTTCTTCCAACGTCTCGGAAGCCGAAAGGTGCTGTCCCCAGTTGGGACGCTGCCAAGTTCAAGCCGTCGCAAAACACGTGGGACTTCCCGGCTTCACGCCCCGGTGGGTCCCCACCGACCTGCCGATTCTCCAGGGCCCCCTCTTCACCCGTGATTACAACCTCTGCATCGGCTGCACCCGCTGCGTGCGGGCCTGCCAAGACTTGCGGGGAATCGGGGCCATCGGTTTCGTCAGGGACGAGCAGGGCCGCGCCATCATCGGCTCGGTCGCCCCGACCCTCGAGGAATCAGGGTGCAAATTTTGCGCCGCCTGCGTGGAAGTCTGCCCCACCGGGGCCCTTTCCGATAAAAACGTCCGGGCCGGGTCCCGGGAAAAGGACCTGGTCCCCTGCCGGGCCGCCTGCCCGGCCGGCCTGGACATCCCCTGGTATTTGCGCCGGATCGCGGCGGGCGAATTTGACGAGGCCCACTCCATTATCCGGGAAAAAGTCCCCTTCCCGGGAATTCTGGGAAGAATCTGCATCCGACCCTGCGAGGACGCCTGTCGGCGGGGCGAAGTCAACGAACCGCTAGCCATTTGCGCCCTCAAACGAGCCGCGGCGGACCGGGAAACAGGCGGCTGGAAGGCCGGGTCCCGGCGCAAGCCCGAATCGAGCGCCCGGGTCGCCGTGGTCGGGGCCGGGCCGGCCGGGCTGGCCTGCGCCTTCTACCTGCGCAAGGCCGGCCGCCAGGTCACGGTCTTTGACTCGGAAAGCGAACCGGGCGGCATGTTGCGCTGGGGAATTCCGGAATACCGTCTGCCCCGGGATATTTTGGACAAGGAAATAAAGGCGATTTTCGACGAGGGCGTCGGTTTCGAGCCCGGTAAAATATATGGCCGGCATTTCACCGCCGCCAGCCTCCGGGAGCAAGGTTTCCAGGCCGTGTTCCTGGCCCCGGGCGCCCGGGAATCCCGGCGCATCCCTCTTGAAGGCTCCGACAAGTCCAACGTTCTGTGGGGCCTGGACTTCCTGCGGGAAGTCCGCCGGGGCGCTCCGCCCGCCCTAAACGGCCGGGTGGTGGTCATCGGCGGCGGGAATGTGGCCATCGACGTGGCCCTAACCGCCAAGCGGCTTGGCGCGTCCAAGGTTTCCCTGGCCTGTCTCGAGTCCAGGGAGGAAATGCCCGCCCATGAATGGGAATGCCGGGGCGCCTCGGCCGAAGGCGTGGAATTCCTCAACTCCTGGGGACCGGCCGCGGTCCTGGGCGACCGGAAGGTCGCCGGAATCCGGCTCAAGAAATGCTCCCGCGTCTTTGACGAGAAAAATAAATTCAACCCCGTCTTTGACGAAACCCAAACCCTTGACCTGGAGGCCGACGTGCTGATCCTGGCGGTCGGTCAGGCGACGGCGGTCCAGGACTTCGAGGCCGAGCCCGCCCTGAAAATACAACACGGGCTTATCGTGGTGGGCGAGGACCAGGCCGCGTCCATGCCGGGCGTTTTCGCCGGAGGCGACGCCGCCGCCATGCCCGGCTCCGTGATCGCGGCCGCGGCCGCGGGCCGGAAAGCCGCTTCCGCCATGGACAAGGCCCTCGGCGGCGACGGTTTGATCGAGGAAACCCTCTTCGAGCGGCCCGAGCCGGAACAGTTTTTGGGAAGAACGGAAAATTTCGCTTTTCTGAAAAGGGAAACCGTCGGTTGCGTCCTTCCACAAGGTCGCGACGCCTTCGCTGAAACGGAACTGGGCTTCGAGACGGCCCAGGCCCGGGCCGAGGCGGCCCGGTGTCTTCAGTGCGACCTTCGGCTGACCCTGTCAAAGGCCCCTTTCCCGCCGGAAAAAATGACGGCCTTCACCCCCGCGGCGGTAGCCGGGGTCCCCGAGGCCGAGGGCGTCTTCATTCTCTACGACCAGGACAAGAAGACCTTGGCCATCAAGGGGGAAATGAACCTGCGCCGATCCTTGGAAGAGGCCCTCGAGAACAGGACCGACGTCGCCTTTTTCGAATGGGAGGAAGACAAGATGTTTTCCAAGAGGGAAAGCGAACTGCTTGCGGCCTACCTCCAGGAACACGGTCAAATGCCCGGAGGCGGCGCCGACGAGTTGGACGATCTTTTCTAGGGGCCGTTCGCGGCGGGGCCAGTGACGCCCGGCCCCGGGTTCACGGCGACGGGCTCTCGCGGGTTTGGTCGGGGCGGACCTCCTGGTCCGCCCTCTTCGGGAAAACAGGCGTTATAGACCGGGCGCTCGCCTGGGCGAGGGCCCGCCCCCCCACCAACGGCGAATGAGGCGTCATGGATGATCGACTCAAGCTGGGCTTGAAGCTGGCGCCCCTGTTGCTGCCTTTCCTGGCGGTTTTCGCCGGAGGCTTCCTGCTCGCCGTCGCCCAATCGTTCGGTTATCTCGCCCCGATCCCGGTCCACCAGGGCCGGCTCGCCGGATACGCCGCCTTGTTTAACGACAGCCGTTTCTGGGGCTCTTTCGGCTTTTCCTTGTATGTATCCTTTTTTTCCGGACTCGTTCCCGTGCTTATCGGGACCCCGCTCGCCTTCTTGATCTGGAAGCTACCCCCGGTCCTGCGTCCCTTCGCCATCGTCTACAAAATCCCCCTGGCGCTGCCCCATCTGACCGTCGCCTTCCTCGTTCTAATCATGTGGACCCAAAGCGGCGTCATCTCCTCCCTCTGCGCCCGCCTGGGACTTATAGGCGGACAATCGGACTTTCCGGCCTTGCTATTTGCCGGAAACGGCCTGGGCCTGATAGCGGCGTACGGGTACAAGGGGACGTCGTTCGTCATTCTGATGGTCTACGCCGTCCTGCAAAGGCTGGATCGTCGGCTCCCAGCCGCGGCGACCATGCTGGGAGCTTCCAGGGTGGATGTCTTTTTCCGCGTGGTCCTGCCCCACGTCAAACCCGCCGCGCACACTTCCTTCATCATCCTTTTTCTTTACGCGTTCGGCGCCTTCGACATCCCCTACCTGCTCTCGGAAAGCAGCCCGGGCATGTTGTCAATAAGGGCCTACGATTTATATTTCCAAAGGGGCCTGGACCACCGGCCCGAAGCCATGGCGGTCCTGACCGTGATGTTCGTTTTTTCGGCGCTTTTTATCCACGCCCATAACCGGCTCAATGCCAAGTTGGAGAGCCGGGAAAGAAAGCTATGAAAAAACAACATATTGTTATCCTGGCGGTTATTTTTGGGCTTTTCGTCGCCCCGCTGCCGGCCCTCATTCTTTACAGCATTTCCGGCGGCTGGAGCTACCCCCACCTGGCGCCGGAAAAATTCAGTTCCCACGCCCTGGAATACGTCCGGCTCCAACAGCGGGAAATACTATTTTCTCTCGGATATTCAATCTATTATTCGCTTCTGACCGCAATCCTGGCCTTTGTTGTTTGCCTGTTTCCGGCCCAGGCCCTCGCCCGTCGGGATTTTAAATTCAAAAGCCTGCTGGAAGGTCTGTTGCTAGCCCCGGCCTTGGCGCCGGTCATGACTTTTTCGATGGGGATTCACTATTTGTTCATCAAGATAGGATTGGCCGACACGACGACGGGGGTGGTCCTGGTTCTGACTATCGTCACCTACCCCTACATGCTCCGCACCCTGATCTCGGGGCTGGAGTCCTTCAGTCCCGGTTACGTCGCCTGCGCGAAAAACCTGGGCGCCGGCCCCCTGGCTAGGTTCTTCCGGGTCGAATGGCCGCTTTTGGCGCCGGCCGCCGTCGCCGGAGGCTCGGTGGTATTCCTGATCGCTGTTTCGGAATATTTTTTATTATTTCTAATCGGGGGAGGATCGGTTCCCTCCTATTCGGGATTCATCTTCCCCTTTCTGGCCTCCTCGGATCGATCGCTCGCCTCCCTATTGACCCTGATATTCCTGGCGGCCCCCATATTTCTTTTCGCGGTCATCGACCTGGCGATTTCCCGGCTGTACGGGCGGATGGGGCTCTCTTGACGGCCGACTCCCGGATCGAACCCGGGGAGCCGGCCCGCGCCTGGTCTTCTCCTGGACTTCGAAGGCCGGCCTAGAAGCTTAAAATCAGCTCATTTTTCCAAATCCAACCGTTATTGATTTTATTGGCGTAGTTGCCGGCGACCTTGGCCCCGCGGTGGTATTTCCCGGCGATAAAGTACCCGAACTGCGTGGTAAAATGGGCGTTTCCATAAATGGACGCCTTGAGGCCGGCGTCGACTTCATGGCCGTAATCATGCTTGACATTCTTGGGAACGTTGTTGATGTACACATACCCGTAGGCCGCGTGAACCATCAATTCCTCGGTCACGGCGTGATCCCACCAGGCGACGAGGGACCAATGGTTGGGCTGATCGTTGAGGCCGACCGTGTCGAGTTCCACGTCGTAGGCCACCAGCAGGGGGCAATAGTCCACGCCGGACCCGATAATGTTGTCCAACCTCTTGGTCCGCTCTTCCCCGGGGGTGTCGAACGGATTGAACCGTTTATTTTTTTCGGTTTTGTCGCCCTGCAGGTAAATGTACGACAACCCGGCCATGCCGGCCCCGTAGGAATAGGTGGCGTCGGCGTAGAAGCCGAAGCCGCTGACCTCGATCTTCCGGTAGGTCGACCCGCCCGCGTCGGAAGGCTTGAACCGGCCGGTGACGTAACGGAAGGTGGTCCGAAAGGCCCAGGGTCCGACTTCCAACTGAGCGGCCGGCCAGATATTGAACAGGTCCAAGGTGGCGCCGTTCAGGGCGGCGATTCCGTTCACTCGACCCGCGGCGGAATCGGACATGGCCAGGAGACCGGCCGCGTTATAGATGACGCCGGCCGGCGCGGGATCGTTGGTGAAATTGGAGTTGAATGAAAGGGTCCCGCTGCGGTCCCGCATCCAAGCGAAAAGGCAGTTGACCGCGCCCTTGAATCCGCCGCCGTCAAAGGTGTAGACCGGGATTATTTCGTAAACATCGGCGTCGGAATCGTATTCTCCGTTCAATGAATCGACTTCCGCGAGCTTTTCGAACTGGGCGCGCAGGATGAAATTATCGACCTTGATGGTGTAAACCAGGCTGTCGCTGGGAGCCTCGGAGCAAAAGGGGGCCTGGTCCTCGTGGAAAGGCCCGCCGTAATACCCGAACACGGTCAGGCCGGCTTCACCGCTGGACAACCGTCCCACGTCGAACATGCCATACGGGGTCAAGATGGTCATGTAGAGACGATAAACTTCCACGCCATTGTCCCAGATGCCGTTTACATCCCTGGTCCCCTGTTGAAGGTAATACCCCTTGGTGGGATCGCCGGGGTCCACGGGCATCACCGCGGAAGCGTCCGTGTCGGCCTTGTGGCTCCAGTCCATGCCGCTTTTCTGGTTGCCCCACTTTTGGTCCTTGTTCACCTGGGTGCTGATGTTCATCGACAGGACCTCGGAGGGATGGAAGCTGAGGGACAGGCGCAGCCGATGATCGAAATAAGTGGATTTGGTTTCCTGCTTTTGTAGGTGCGCGAGATTCAAATTGTTTTTATACCAGTAACGAACCCGGTAATGGCCCTTGAAAAGGACTTTCGTTTCCGCCAGGGCGGGACTAGAAAAGGTCAGGACGACGAGAACGGAGAAAACGGCGAGCAGTGCTTTTTTGAACATTCCTTTCCTCCCCCAATGATAAATGATTGAAACAGTATCTGGGCGTTCCACCTGGATAACAAGAATTCGAACCTGGTGAAAAGTGGTTCACGGGATTCCCGGCTTCCAACCGCTCCAGCCCGCAAAACAGAGTTGGCGTGTCCCGAGGCTGTCGTAGCCGCAAGACCATCTGGAATAGATTCTTTTTTACCGGTCCGCCGGCGGTCGCGGCTTAACCTTGCCGCCAAACAGGTCTTGGACCGAGATGTTTTCGGACCCGGCCGGTCGAAGAGAGCCGCGCCAGGGTGTTTTAGGAAAAAAAAGAAAGCCGCTTCCGGGCGTGGCCGGACCGGTCGCTTCCCAACCGGTGGAAAGGCTTTTTCCGCCGAACCAAAAGGCCGCGGGGAGGCCAGGGAAGCCGCGGACTCGAAAGGCGCCGGGTCCAAGAGCTAAAAACCCCGGAGCGAAGTCGCCCCGGGGTTTTCGGATTCACAGAGGCATGGGATTAGAAGTTAATGACGAGTTCGTTCTTCCAAGCCCAACCGTTGTTGATCTTCCTGTCCCAGTTGCTGTTGACTTTGACGCCGTTTACATACTGGCCCTCGGAGCCGCGCTGGTATTTGCCGGCGATGAAGTAACCGAAGCGGGTGCTGAGTTCGACGTTGCCGTAGATGCTGGCCTTGAGGCCGGCATTAACTTCGTGGCCGAAATCATGCTTGTAATGCTTGGGGACGTTGTTGACATGCATGTAGCCATAGGCCGCATGGACCATCAATTCCTCGGTCAGGCTGTGATCCCACCACGCCACGATGGACTGATGGTTGGGCTGGTTGTAGACGTTGGCGCCTTCCAGTCCCACGTCGTAGGAAATCAGCAGGGGGCAGTAGTCGCCGCCGGAGGTGACCATGTTGTTGATCGCCTTGGTGCGGCTCTGGGTGGCGGTGGAGAAGGGAGTGAACTGCTTGTTCTTTTCCGTCTCGTCGCCCTGGAGGTAGAAGTAAGCCAAACCGGCCATGCCGCCGCCGTAGGTGTAGGTGGTGTCGGCGTAGAAACCGAAACCGCTAAGCTGGATCTTCTTGTAGGAAGAGCCGGCCGCGTCGGAGGGGGTGTAGGTGCCGGTGACATAACGGAAAGTGGTCCGAATGGCGAAGGGGCCGAATTCGAACTGCGCCGCCGGCAGGAAGCTGTACAGGTCGTATCCGCCGCCGTTGATGGCGACAATGCCGGTCACGCGGCTGGTGGCGGAAGCGGCGATGGGGGCCAGGCCGGCCGCGTTATAGGCGGGGCCGACGGCCACGGGGTCGTTGGAGAAGTTGGAGCCGAAGGCCAGGGCGCCGGTACGGTCGTGAACGTAGCTGAACAAGCAGTTGACCGCGCCCTTGAAGCCCTCGCCGCCGAAGGTGAAGACGGGGATGATGTGGTAAGCGTCGCTGTCGCTGTCGTAGGTGCCATTGTTGGCGTCGATTTCGGCATATTTCTCGAACAGACCGACCACGACGAAGTTACCGGCCTTGAAGGTGTACTTGATACGGTCGCGGGGACCTTCAGAGCAGAACGGAGCCTGGTCCTCGTGGAAGGGGCCGCCGTAGTAACCGAAGACGGTCAGGCCGGCTTCACCGCCGGACATACGGCCGACGTCGAACTTACCGTAAGGGGACACGATGGTCATGTAGGTTCTGTAGACTTCGATGCCGTTGTCCCAGATTTTGTTGTTGTTGACGGTCCGCTGAATGTACACGCCGCCATTGGGAGCCACCGCCGGAGTGTTGGTGATCGCGTCGGCCTTGCCGCTCCACTGCATGTTGCTTCTCTGATTGCCCCACTTCTGGTTCTCATTCGCCTGGGTGCTGACGTTCATCGACAGGACCTCGGAGGGATGGAAGCTGAAGGACAGGCGGAAGCGGTGGTCGAAATAAGTCTGTTTGTTTTCCTGTTTCTGCTTGTGGGCCAGATTCAGGTTGTTGAGGTACCAATAACGAACGCGATGGGAACCCTTGAATTTGACGGCCGTTTCAGCCATGACGGGCAGCGTGAAGGCCAAAACCAGCAGCGCCGACAAAACAACGATAAATGCTTTTTTCATTACCAAAACTCTCCTGAAATGAAAAAATGATTGTTTTTCTCAAAACTACTCGAAATTTTCCGCTCCGATTTTTACTTTCCAGGCGCCTCCCTTCAGGTTTCGACCCCGCCCCCCGGCGGAGCCCCTACCGCGTAATCATCGACCGTCCGACCACGAAAATCAGGTACACGCTACCAAACCTTGGGTTGGCTTGATCTCGTTTCTCCCGACCTTTTCCTCGCGGTCTACTGTCGATGTCTATAATCCGTAAACCTTATTTTTTTGACCTTGGCTATATTATTATTCTCAAAAAGCTTTGTAAAGAAAAAAATACACATTTATCAATTTTCCTCCCTAAAAGCCGCCGAATTGCCGCCGGCCCAATAACCGCGGCGGGCGCCCGCTTAACTATTTTAACTTTTTCAAACAAAAAACCTTTAATAATGCCTCATAATACTCAATTAGTAATTGTGTAGTCGCTGAAGCAGGCCAACCGAAGACTGCAATTTTCGGCTTGCGGATAATCGGCCATGCCCACGGCTTCGAAACCGGCCGAGCTTGGTCCGATCACCCTAGAGCCGTTCACTTTTTACCTAGGCATAACGGAGGGCAGGTTTATTAAGCCATCAAATTCTCATAAGGTTTGGGCTGCAAGTGCTCGATCCTGTTCCAGACGGGCCACGCAAACCGCGTAGTCTCCGACTACACTGGCCATGCGGCCGCCGGCGGCGAGTTTACCCTCGGGGGTGCGGCCGGCTTTATGGACAATGACATCTTTGGTGTCAAAAGTCAGAGCCACGCACCGAGTCTGGCCTGTGCGGAACAGTCAGGGCCAGGCGGTAGGATGTATAGCGCGCCAGGATGGACATGGCTTCGCCGGCGGTTTTATAAACCGGGACCCCGGCGGATTCGAGCCTGGCGTTGAGCGGTTCATAAATCCGGCCGACGTCATTGAAGACGACGATTGGTTTGTGGATAGCGGCGGCCAAGCGGATCAGGTTGCTGCCAAAGCTGTCGGAGCCGGCTTCATAGCCGGGAAGGGTGTCCGGTTGAGGGATATCCCCGGTAAAGGGACAGATGGTGTCGTAGGAAACCACCAGGCTATCCACGCCGTCGTCATCCGCCATGACTCTGATGACAGCGGTGTGGAGGAGGTCATTGGCCGCCGGCGTCAGGTCCAAGGGATTCTTGACATCGACCGTACATTCCAAATGGTGTTGAGCCAATAAATCCCGAAGGGCCCTCATGGTGTGGTCGCCGAAACGGGCCAACCGCAGGCTGGAGTTTTCGGCTTGCAGACAATCGGCCATGCCCACGGCTTCGAAACCGGCCGAACTTAGTCCGGCCACCCGATTACCGTTCACTTTTTTGGAGTGCATGACCGAGGCCAGGTTCAACAACCCATCAAATTCGCTGAAGGTTTGGGCCACGAGTGCTCCAGCCTGTTCTAGACAGGCCACGCAAACCGCGTAGTCTCCGGCCACACTGGCCGTGTGGCCGCTGGTGGCCAGTTTGCCCTCGGGGGTGCGGCCGGCTTTATAGACAATGATTTCCTTACCGGCCAGGACCGCGGCCTGGATGCCTTTGGCCAGATGCAGACCATCCAAGGGCTTAAAGCCTTCGGCGTAGATGCCGAACACTTCGACCCGGTTGTCTTCCGCCAGCCGGTTCACAAAATCTCCGATGGTCAGGTCCATCTGGTTGCCGACAGTGATATTATAAAGCGGGTCGCCATTGACCAGTTTCATGGCGCGGGTCAGCGCAAAGGCGCCGCTTTGGCAGATCAAGGCCACATTTCGCGGGCGGTCGCCATGGTCCTTGGGCAGGCTGATTTCCGAAGCGAAAAAGGTATTGATTTTGGCGGGATGGCTGATGAAGCCCATGCAGTTGCCCCCCAAAAACACGGGGCCGCCTCCAGGCCTGGTGTGGGCGTTGCTAATCTTGGCAATGACCTCGCGAGCCCTTTGTCGGCTTTCTTCCGTTTCGCCCATGCCGCCGGGAATCAGGACGACGCTTTTGGCCAGGTCGTATTCAACAAGCTCATCGATAATGTCCGGCGCCTGAGCGGCGGCGACGGCCACAACCAGGAGGTCCACCTGTCCCATGGATTTAAGGTCCGGCCGGGAAACCACGCCGTCGATTTCGGAGGCGGACGGATTAATCACCTGGACTCTTTCCGCCGGATAGCCGGCGCCCAATATGTTTCGTAGAATCTGGCGGCCGAAGTTGACCTTATTGGAACTTACTCCCATGACGGCCACGGTCCGGGCATGCAGAAGGCGATCGATACGGGTCAAATCACGGGCCGGCGAGACGGGGGAAAGGGGGGAAAAGCGACACAATCCGTCCAGGGGTGTGATCTGATAGTCGGAAAAGGCAAAGGGGTTGATTTCGAGTTCATCGATTACGTAAGCGGCGCTGGAATTGAGGGGAGAATAGCGACGGCCCAACTCGATAAAGGAACTTAAGCAGTCCAATAGTTGGCGGTCACTGACCAGTCGCTTGCCGCCTCGCGTCAAACCACCCAGCTTTTTGTAGGCAATGGCGCTCTTGAAAAGAGAAAGAAATTCGGCCCCGGTGAACTGTTCCACGGAAGCGCTGACCACGGCCTGCCCACGTCTGAAACTTTCCGCAAAAAGTTCGGTGTCGGCGCCGCCCAGGCCGGCGGTGATGACCATGCCGAATTCCCGGGTCAGACGGAGGCTGACCAGGAGTTCATTGCCGAAGGCCAGGGAATCGGGGGGGAGGTATTCACAGATCAACACGCCCTGGATATCACGGGCCACGGCTTCGCGGAGAGCTTGGTGACACAGGCCCTGGTAAATCCGAGGAAACTGGTCAGGCCGGCTTTCAAGGAAGGCGCTATAGTGTTCCACCACCTCATCAAGCATACGGCGGCAGCCCGAGCGCACCTTGCCCGGTTTTTTTTCGACGATCTGCACTCCGCCTACATCCGATTTATGAACGATATTGAGGCTGACGATCTTTAGAACCACCTGTTGGCCGGGAAAAGCCTGGATTTCTTTATTGGTCAGGCGGGCGTCGGGGGACCAGAAGCGGGTGGTGGGAGCGGATTCGGCGCCTACTGCCTGCAAGAGGGAATATATCTCGTATTCAAAGAGTTGCCGGCGCCCTGATTTGGTGGCGGCCTGAAAAATCCGGTCTATTTCATTAAAACCCAAGTTCGGCTCCATCCGGAATCTCACTTTCTTCGTTTTGGCCCGGTATCCGGCTGATGGTTTCAAGCTCGATGGCTTTGGGATGATCGATGGCCCAGTCCATCAAAGCGGGCCGCGTGAACAGAAACGTCATAACGAGCGCAACTAAAACGAGAATAGCAATAACGATTTTTCGAATCATGGTTCAGCCCCGCACGGAGCGCCTTGTTCTCCGAGATTATGCGGCATGAGCCGCGGTCTCCATGCTTGGAGACTTTTACCAGCGCCTGTTGCCTGCTCGGCGGGCCTTGGGCCGCGGCCACAACTCGATTAATATTGAACAGGTGCATTACTTGGGCAAAGGCTTGACCCTCCACTTCTCCAAGCAGGTTTTCGGCCGGAACTTCGACATCCTCAAAGGACAGAGCCGCGGTGTCGGAAGCGCGTATTCCCAGCTTGCCGCATAACTTGGTTGATTCGAAGCCTTTGGCGCCCCTTTTAACTATAAAAAAACCGTGACGTTTGAGCCGGTCCGGATGGTCAGGGTTGGTCCGGCACATAACCAAAACATAATTCGAAATCGTGCCGTTGGTAATAAATTGCTTCGAACCCGTGATGATATAGTTTTGGCCGTTCTTCCTTGCCGTGGTCTTCTGCCCAAAAATATCACTTCCCGCATTCGGCTCGGTAATGGCCGTGGACCATATTGCGCGGCCTTCGGCAATGTCGGGCAAATAGAGCTTTTTCTGATTCTCCGTCCCGAATTTTTGAATTATCTCGGAACCGAAATTCGCCAGTAAAACGCAGCCCACCCCCGGGTCAGCCCGCCAAAATTACTCCATCACCAAGGCATGTTCAAGAACGCCCAGGCCCAGCCCTCCGTATTCCTCTAAAATCATGATGCCCATGAAGCCCAGTTCACCTGCCCGCCGCCAGATTTCCATGGGGTAACTCTCCTCACGGTCATGTTTTCTGGCCACCTTGGCGAATTCAATTTGGGCAAATTTTCTCGCTGTTTCAACCAATTCAGTTTGTTCTCCGGTCAAATCGAAATCCATGCGCGCCTCCTAATTCACTATAAGATTGAATCAACGCATGAACAGGTCCTGGTAAAGCCCCTGGTGGACGTACCAGTAGCCGACCCTGTTTCCCCAGACGTTGAAAAAGTACAACGCGATCATGCTGACTATGATAGCCATGATGGGAGCCGCGCCGAAGACCTGTCCGGTGTAGGAACGGAATTTTCTTTTGGCCATCACCCGGCAAACTATTTCGGCCAGGCCCATTTGCAGGACCGTAAGAAAGATAGCCCCTAAAAACAGTGGGTTGATTGCATAAAAGAGCTTCTCGGCCAAGCTGTAGCAATCCGGCATCATGAACAGCTCTTTAACGATCCAGAGGAAGGGCGTGATGAGGCAGGCCATGACCCTTTCGCGCCATGAGGCGCCCCGAAAAAAGGTCGCCGGATAAATCAGCGTGGCTCCAAAGACAATCAATAGCCCCATCATCACTACACAAAAAACAGCCAACGGCCTGTGAAGCGATGGGTCCAGAAACCGCCAGGCGTTATTGTAGATCAAGGTGCATGCCCCCCAGACGCTAACCACCAGCAACACCGGCCAGGCCGGCCCTTTTATAAAAGGCCGCCTTACCACGGTCTCGGGCCGGGGCGTCATGATGGCCTCCTGCCTTCCCGGAGATGGCGCAGTTGTTCTTTCAACTCCGGCAAGATCCGGGACCCCTCGGCTGTACCAATCATATTGCGAAGTTCCCTCGGATCCTCGACCACATCGAACAGCTCAAAGGGCCTGGAATCTTCATATTCAATGTAAATATAACGGTTGGTCCGGACAGCCTGAAGGGGAGGAGTCCTCTGGGGAAAGTCCTTGAAGTTTTCGTACAGCCAATTCTTCCTACTCGGGGCTGCCTTCGAGGCCAGTATGGGCAAAAAACTTTCTCCATCCATATTTTGGGGAATGGGCAGACCCGCAACTTCCAGCAGACTGGGGGCCAGGTCGATGTTAAGCACCATCTGCTCCGCTCTTCGCCCCGGATCGGGGATGAACCCCGGATACCGGACAAGGAACGGTATCCGGATAGACTCCTCATGGGGCTCCCGCTTGTCGACCTTGCGGTGTTCTCCGAATAGATACCCATTGTCGCCGGCGTAAACGATTATGGTGTTGTCGGCAAGGCCCAGATCATCCAATCGCTTCAGGATCTCTCCGACGTGATTGTCCACGGAAGTGATCACCCGGCAATATTTCCGGTAGACTTCCTCGAGCGGCAACAAATATCCCAGCAGCATATTGCCGTTGGCATACCCCAGCATATTGTCGGCTTCCTCCGGCAATCTGATCTCCACCTCGCTGTAAAGGCCCTCGGTTTCTTTCGGCGGACTCCAGTTGTGATGCGCCGCCTTCAGGGAAAGGTACAGGCAGAAAGGCTGGTCATGCCTTCCGCTTATGTATTCCAGGGCCCGGCGGGTCAACTCGTCGGTGATGTATGGTTCCCGGGACGGAACCTCCACCCCTCGTTCAATCAGCGGACAATTCCAATATCGCCCCTGGCCCTTCTCAATGGTAAAGGTCACGAACTTGTCCAGGCCCCTTAGCTTGGGGAAGGCGCCGGGCATGTGCCACTTGCCGATAAAGGCCGTGTCATAACCGCCCGCCTTCAGAAGTTCCATAAAGGTGACATTGTCGTTGTTCCAAGGGCTGATATTGTTGATCACCCCATGGTGATGCGCGTACTGGCCGGTCAGAAAACTGGCCCGGCTCGGGCTGCAAAGGGAAGTGGTGACAAAACTGTTTTTAAAAAGAATTCCTTCGGCAGCCAAACGGTCCAGGTTCGGCGTCTTGATAAAAGGATGCCCGACCGCGCCCAAAACATCCCAACGATGGTCGTCGGTCAGGATAAACAAGATGTTGGGCCTTCTCTCCCGACCACCGGCCAAAACGGTTTTGGAAAAACCCGAAGTCAGTCCGCCCACCAGGCCGGCAGCGGAAAAAACCCCCATGGCCTTCAACGCCTCCCGCCTGGTCAAAGGTTTTTTCATCAGACAGGATTCTTTGCGGTTACGCATCTAGTGTCCTCCCCAATCCAGCTCCCACATGGCCGAATCGCTCTGCCATCCAAGCCTTTCATCGGAGCCGCGGTCCGGCCGTCACCGACCTGGCGGCCCTTCTCCACCGCGAGGCTGCTCGCTAGTAGCCGTCCTCGTAGTAGGCGTCCGGCCCGAAGGGAATCCAGGCCGCATTGTCGATCTGGGGCGTTGGGATCACCGTTCCCATCATCCTCGGGATACGGCATGCCGGCGCCACAATTCCCGGAAGTGTTCCCTGGCGGCCCTGGTCCCATAATTGTAAAGCTCACCCGTGACCGGGTCCGGCACGCCGGAAGCTGACGGACCCCAAACGTAAAATGGGGACTTCCGATCAATGGATTCCCCAAAACAATAAATGGCTGAAAGCTCACCCACATGGTCCGCAGGCAACGGCGACAGGAAGATATTGTCCATCCGGCTGTAAGGTATTTCCATGGCGATATAATTGGCCAGCACGCCCATGCCGCAATCGAACATGGCGTAATTTAGCGGAGGCTTATTTTCCTTGTCCCAGCCAACCTCAACATAAACGCTGACGCCCGGCTGGGTGAGCCGGGGCAGGCGCGAAGCGCCCATGAAGGAGATTCGCATTTCGTCTTCACCCAGCTTTTCATCAGGGGCATAGGTCGGTAACTCATCAAACAGGGTATTCCCCTGGGCCGGATCGCTTTCCTCGACGGCTCCGCCGGCTGTCGAGGCCCCGCGAAATGAATCGCAGCCGGTCAAGGCCAACCCGGCTGCCGCCAACGACTGTAATTTCAGGTAATCTCGTCTGGAAAACAGGGTCTTTTTCATGACCAGCTCCTTTCGGTTATAGTGGAGAATGTAATGAGTTTTTCCTTTTTGGTGAATTATGATACTGTGGGCGAAAAGATTTGTCATGTCGGGGAAAACCGCTACAGATAAGGCAAGCCCACCATGCCAAGCCCAAATTATTCATGAAAAACATGGGCGGCGCCTTAATTATATATAATTAACTGTCTATTGTGGGAGCGCCCACCTCCTTCATAAACGCCTCGACCGCGTCGGCCTCGGCCAGGGCCGGGTCCTCGGGGCGATGGCCGCCGTGGAACAGGGCGGCGCCTTCCTCGAGGCCCAGCTTGACCTAGGACTCGGTGGTCCGGCGCTGGACTTCGCTGACCAGGGGGCACATCTGGGTCCTGGCCTCCAGTTGGTATCCGAGACGGATGCCGCTGGCCCGCTGCTTGAGCCTGTCCAGGAATTCGTCGTAAATCCTGGAATGCACCAGCAACCGGGCGCCCGACTCGCAGACCTGGCCGCCGTGCAAAAAGGCGCCAAACAGGCCGCCATCCACGGCCAGGCTCATGACGGCGCGGCCGACCTCGGTGCTGCCGGTGAAGGCGGCCTTGTCCACTTCCTTGTGAGTGCAAAGGATGCGACCTAGGTCGCCGCCCGGACCGGCCACCGATAAACAAGCGGCAGCGCTCCGTTTCTATCAAACTTTTTGAAGTTCAGGTGCGGGTCTGGGCATGGGCCCTAAACGATCGCGGGGCCGTCGAGGCGCAGAATCCTCTAAATGAATACCTATTCATTAAAATAAATCATTATTGATATAATGTTCGTAACAACTGCTTGGGGCCTGTCCCTACACGATCATTTTTTCCCAATATCGTCGTCGGACTCAAAAAGCAATCATCTTAATATCAATCATATTCCTTTGATTTCCTTCTTGTCCTCCCCGATCTTGAAAAAAACTCTTTGGTGGACAGGCCCCAATAGGCCAGGTTTGGGCCGGTCAGGCCCTGGTCATGGGGTAATGATATTGAAATTGTTTTCGGGTTTGTCGAACAGACTCAGGAAGCGGACTAGGTCAATCTTGCTGCCATCGGTTTTCAGGTCGTCGGAGAATATGGTTTCCTTTATTCCGACCTGCCCGACCAGCATGCGCAAGAACAGGTCGTGGGTCACGGTTACCGAAGCATTGGCGGACGGGTCCGACTCGGACCGCCGGTGATGCAACACTGAATTTTCCAGGGTCAGCACGTAGCTTTCCTCCAGATCGCTGAAAATTACATTCACCTTCATGGTTATTCCGTCCGCATCAGGTCCGTTGAGCCGGACGGCCATGCTGTCGAAAAAGCGCTGCACCGGGGTGCGCCTGAGGATTTCCAGGGTGGTTTCCAAGAGTAACCCCTTTTTCGGGGCTCCGTGGCGCAGCTCATAGGCAGCCGTGAGATATTCGTTTCGCCAGACGCCCGATTCAGCCTGGTAGCCCAATTGGTCGTAAGCCGAGGCCAGCATTTCCTTGGCCGCCCCGTTGTCCGGCTGGGCAAACACCAACTGATTGAGCACTTCCGTGACCCACCGGTATTCACCTTTTTCAAGGGAAACACGGGCTTTTTTCAGTATGGCGTCCGCGCCTCCCATATATTCCACATACCTTTGGGCGGATTCCGCGGGCGGCAGAGGGTCAAGATTGGCGGGGTTGCCGTCATACCAGCCGAAATAGGCTTGGTACACAGCCTTGGCATTGTGTTTCAGCGTGCCGTAGTAGCCGCGGTTGGGGAAGTAGGCGCCCAGGGATTCCGGGAGTCTGATCTGTTCGGATATTTCCCTTGGCGTCAGGCCGGAATTGGCCAGCCGCAGGGTTTGATCGTGGATATATTTGTAGAGGTCCCGCTGTTTTTTAAGGAAGTCCGCTATCCGGGCCTGGCCCCAAATCGGCCAATGGTGGCTTCCGAAATAGATTTCAGCGTCGCCGAAAAGATCAACGGCCTCGCCTATGTACTGGCTCCAAAGCAGGGCGTCCCGCACCTTGGCGCCTCGGAGGGTATATATATTGTGCATGGTGTGATTGACGATCTCCGCCCCGCAGTACGCCCGGGCGTCGGGAAGGTAGAAGGTCAGTTCGGCCGGAGCTTCGGACTCAGGAGCGTATTGAAATACGAACCTGATCCCGTCGATGATTTCCTCCCGCGGCGTTCGATTCACAGTAACCGTGGGATTCAAAATGCCGAAATGTCCAAAGGGAGCGGTTTTCCCCAGCCCCGTATCGATATGCCCCCTTGGCGAAACCGCCAGGTTCCGGCCGAACTGATATTCGGTCCGACGGGCCATGGCGGTTCCGGCCAGGATGTTTTCGCTGGTGGCCTCCTGCATAAACCCCTGGGGGGCAATGATCTTAATTCCGTTCTGGGTTACGGCATCGGCAGCCACCACCCCGAAGACCCCTCCGAAGTGATCCATGTGGGTGTGGGTGAAAATCAAGGCCGCCACAGGCTTGTTCCCCAGGTGTTTTCGGGCAAAGGCGAAAGCACGGGCGGCCGTCTCCCGGGTCATAAGAGGGTCCACGACAATCCACCCGGTTTTTCCTTCGATAATCGTCATATTGGAAATGTCGTAACCGCGTAATTGGTATATTCCCTTGGTGACCTCAAAAAGTCCGTGGATGTTGTTGAGTTGGGCTTGGCGCCACAAGCTGGGGTTGGCGCTGTCCGGAGCTTTTCCCTGGATAAAGTCATAGCGGCCCATGTCCCAGATAACATCGCCTGAGTCCGATTCAATGCGCAGAGCGGGCTCGCTGGCGATCAGGCCCCGCTTGGCTTCCTCAAAATCCTTGGCATCGCCCAAGGGCAGTTCCTCGGCCATTTTCGAATTGGCCTGGATGGTATACTCGGTCGGCGCGGTGTGCCCCTTTTCGTCGGAGCCAACATTTTGCCTGGTTTCGCCTCCGCAGGAGGCTGCTAGCAGAGCAATCGAAAATATTACCACCAGCAATTTTTTCATATTACCCCCTCCATTTTTTCAGGTTTGGCCGGGCTCTCCGACATGGTCGATATTGCGGCCGCCGTCATGCACCATTGCGCGGTAGTCCCGGGTTGCAAAAATTCAATCATCACCGCAAGCGACATCGCCAAAAACGCCAGATGACAAAAAACGATCGTCAATATCCATCTTCGTTGTAGGCGTCCGGCCCGAAAGGAATCCAGGCCGCGTTGTCGATCTGGGCGTTGGGATCACCTTTCCCATCATCCTTGCGATACTTAGGCGGATTATGGGGCTCGGCGTACATTTTGAACGGCGCGGCGAAGGCGAATCTGGATACCGCGGCCCGGCGCTGTTTGATGGCCTCCTTGGTGACATTGAAGACCATCAAATCAGTAGCGAAGGTGTAGGCTTCCCGTGGGATTTTGTATCGGTCCAGACTCTCGCTCGCCGACTCGATGGTGTCGTCCTGGGCCTGAAAATGGGTGGCGATGGTCAGTCGTGGGCGCGGGTTGATCCGGCTGAGCAGATACCCGAAGGCGCCCTGCGTGGTATGCGAGCTGTTTTGGACGTCAGTCACATAGTTGATGATCCTGTCGGGAATCGGAACGAGGCGGTGCAGGCGAGCGATTTTCCTGGCCCATACTTCAGGCGGCACGACCATTTCGTGGATAAGGACATCCACGCCCTTGGCCTGATCGACCATGGTGTAGGTGGGTTTGGTGTCGCCGCTGTAGATCATGGAGATGGCCTCCGACTTGCCGGGAGGCGTCCATTCCACCTTGTAGCTGACGGACCCCCGTCGACAATGAACGGCCGGGAAATGGCTGATCTTCAGTCCGGTGGTTTTATTGTGGTAGGCCACCCCGCCGACTTCCCGCCAGTCCAACTCGATGGGCACTAGGGCATACGAATCGTTGGGGGGATCGGCATAGTGTTCGCCGACAGGCCGGCCGGCTTGATCAACCTGATATTTTGGTCCCACCGGCGTCAGATCCACCGGCGTTCCCCAGCTCTCCTTGGTGGGATACTGATAAGCCGCATAACCATTGTGTGTAAAGCTGAAGGCTTCCGTGTGCCAGCGCCACAATTCCCGGAAGTGTTCCATGGAGGCCCTGGTCCCATCGTTGTGAAGCTCCCCTGTTACCGGGTCCGGCACGCCGGAGGCTGACGGACCCCAAACATACATGGGAGACTTTCGATCAATGGATTCCCCAAAACAATAGATGGCTGAAAGCTCACTCACATGGTCCGCGTGCAAATGCGACAGGAATATCTTGTCCATCCGGCTGTAAGGTATGTCCATGGCGATATAATTGGCCAGCACGCCCATGCCGCAATCGAACATGGCGTAATCCAGCGGGCGTTTATTTTCCTTGTCCCAGCCAACCTCAACATAAACGCTGACGCCCTGCTGGGTGAGCCGGGGCAGGCATGAAGTGCCCATGAAGGAGATTCGCATTTCGTCTTCACCCAGCTTTTCACCGGGAGCATGGGTGGGCAACTCATCAAACAGGGTGTTCCTCTGGGCCGGGTCGCTTTCCTTGACGGCGCCGCCACCGGTCGAGGCCCCTCGAAATGAATCGCAGCCGGTCAAGGCCAATCCGCCCGCGGCTAAAGCCTGTAGCTTTAAATACGCTCGTCTGGAAATAGATTTCTCCTTCATGGCCAACTCCTTTCGGTTGTGGTAAAAAATGCGATGAGCCTTTTTATTTGATGCCTGATGATACCTTGGGGAAAAAGGTTTGTCATGTCGGGGAAAACCGCTACAAAAAGGGGCCGTTGGCAGCGGTCTCGGTTTGGCGGCGCTGGCAGTCTAAGGTCCGGGCTTGATGTTGCGCAAATGCTGGATGGCGCGGCGACGCATCTCCTTGGTCCCGGACAACCCCAGTTTCGAAATTATGCGGGCGATGTTGGTTTCGACGGTGCTGACGGATATCTGTAATTCATCGGCAATATCCACGGTGGAGAGTCCTTCTCCGGCGCCTCGAAATATCTCGCGTTCCCGGGCGCTCAAACGATCCCAGGCAATTTGTTTTTCAGCGGCCGGATCGCCGGCGGCCAGGGCCTCGGCCGCCCCAGGGCTGAGAAAGCGCTGCCCGGCCAATATGGCGCCGATGGCGTCAGGCAGGGTGTCGGTGATCTCTCGCTTGGTCACGTAGCCATTCGCTCCGGCGGCCAAAGCCGACCGGATATGCCAGGCATCGTCGTGCATGGTATAGACAAGAGTCTTCATCCCGGCCGACTTCAGGTCGGCAATCAGGTCCAGTCCGTTATCGCTCCCAAGGGAAAGATCGACCAGCACCAGATCGGGAACCACGGTCGCCAGGGCCCGCAGGGCCTTTTCCCTGCTGCCTGCCTGTCCGCGGACCACAATTCCATACCGAGACAACAGAATAGTGAGACCTTCCGTGACCGCCGGGTGGTCGTCGACCAGAAAGACGCTGATCCCTTGAAGATTGTTTTCGCTCATTACGACCCGCCATGATTATTCAGGTCGGCAAGGGGCAGTGCAGA
Organism: Pseudomonadota bacterium; assembly: GCA_043806915.1. Classification (GTDB taxonomy): domain Bacteria; phylum Desulfobacterota; class Desulfarculia; order Adiutricales; family JAGVGV01; genus JAZDGM01. Next base: position 48,993 of record JAZDGM010000216.1, read on the forward strand.
CCACCCGGGTCCCCCGACCATCGGCTTGGCCTATCCACAAGGCCCCTCCAATCATCTCGCTACGATGCATCATGATACGTATGCCCATTCCCCCCTTTCCATTACCGACGCCGCCGTCCAGGCCGCGACCGTTGTCAATGACTTTGAGAGTGATTCCTTTTTCTTGATCACATTGGAGCCTGACGCTGACCAAGGTGGCCTCCGAGTGTTTGACGGCATTGAATATGGCTTCACGGGCAATATAATGCACCTGGGTGAGACTTTCACTACCGCAGGACGAGCACCCTTTGGACTGTTCCAGAGATATTTGAAGACCGCTCTGTTCAGCCTGCTGACTGACAACATCCTGTAAATTGATCATGGCCCCCTTGCCGCCGGAATCCATGGACCAGAGCCCCTTTGAAAGCTGGTAGGCATGATTGACCGATTCATCCAGCAGCAGGCCCAGTGATTTTGCCTCGGGTTCGATCCCGGCCTTCTTGAAACGGTCTTCGAGGGCGGCGAATCGGAGTCGCGCGCCGGTCAGTTGCTGGCAGAGACCGTCATGCAGTTCCTGGCTGATGCTACGCCGTTCCTTGTCGCTGATCTTGACGATTTCCCTTTCAAGTTTTTTGCGTTGGGCAATTTGTTCTTCCAGGGCCAGGTTGGCTGTAGTCCGTTCAACCACTTCGCTTTTCAAGTCGCGCAGCAGGGTTGAAATGCGCCGGGTCATTTCCACAAAATTGTCCCCCAGGGCTAGGGATATAAAAACCACGTCGAAGGCCGTGGTCAACAGGTATATGTTTTTCGTGAAGAGGTTGAGCGGTAAAATCCCCATGTTGACCAGTGAAAAGACTATGGCGCCGATGTAAATGAAGCAGCGTGAATAAAGAAAATGGAGCGCCGCCCCGTACCCCTGGCGATAGCAGGCCATGGCCGCGGCAATGGCGAACAAGGAGGCGGCCAGAAATCCGACGTTGAGCAGTTGCTTGCCGATGAGTGGTGGGATAAACGGGCATGCGGCCATGAACAACAGGTAGAACATGACGAACCATTTGAGTAATAAATCCAGTCGAGGCAAATGTTCTTTCGTTTTGAGGAAGCTTCGGGTAAAGGCGGCGCCGGCTAGAATCGGGATGCTCCAGATCAGGGCCTTGAAATAGTGATGAAACCAGGGGTGTTCCCGGGATATGGGTACGCCCAGATGGCCGTTGATTATCAGCATGGAAAGCAATACGCCGAGAGTGTACACCATGTACAAAAGGTAAACGCGGTCCTTCAAGAGCAGATACAAAAACAATCCCAGCAAGGAAATGGCCAGGAGAAAGCCGGCATAGCCCCAGATTAGGCCATCCTGGATGGATGCCATGCGGTGGTAAGCGTTTTGGGTGAGAGCGGAAATCGGAAAAATGGCCCGTCCAGGCACCCAGACCCGTAGATAAAAGATTTGGGAAGCGGTCCCCACGGGAAGCGGCAAACAGATATCCTTGCCCGGAATGGCGCGGCTGCCCAGGGGTCTCGTGTCGCCCGAGGTTTCAACGTCGAACGCGCCGTCGCCGCGGGGAACATACAGGTCGACCTCATCAATGAGCGGATTATCCAACAACAGCAGCCAGTCGCGGGGTTGGCTGGTTTTCGATTCAATGGAAAAACGGAACCAGAAAGCGGAATCTGTCATGCCGAAATTGGGGACAGGTTGATTTAATTGCGTATAAGAAGAGGTTAGTGGCAGGGAGGATGCTTCGTTGATGGTTAGCCTGCCAGTTTTATCTTCGAGCACATCGAGAAAGGGCCCGCCAAGTATGTAATTTTCAGCGGAATCATCGAGAACAAGCTTTTGCGCCGCCACGGCCGTATTTATTAAGAGCAGGCATATTATCAGAAATGCCGTCACGAGGATGGTCGGGACTTTCAAGAAATCAGCTCCCCGTTTCGGGCCTGTCGTGACTTTTGTGTAAATGGGTCCCAAAAAACAATTCCCTTGCTCTAGACTGAAGGCCATTCCCCCGCGGACGTTATACTTACTATCCAGCCAGGCTTGACCGATCTGTCAAGGTCGCGTGGGGCCGAACCCATCGCGGCTTGACCTCGAAGAGCTCGCGAGTCATGCCAACTTTGAACAGGTTAGGCGGCCGCAAAGTTAATTTTTTCTAATTTAACTAATTTTCTACATAATTTCAAGTAGGATTCCTTTTGTTTCGCTCAGGGCAAGCTCACTCCGCGACCAGGGGATGATGGACAGGTCTTGAAAAATGGCCCCGGCTATTTAACCAGCCCCTCAAAGAACGCAAGGGGCCGGCGCGTCGTCAACAAACAGGTGGAACGGGTTCTCTCGCTCAAGGAGACATGCCGGCTGAAGTCAAAGTCGACATTCAACGCCTTGGCGCGGTCTATTCAATCCTGGTCTACAACACCCAACCGGATGTTTCCTGGATATTTTCGCCCCTTTCCCCAGACTACGCCGTGAACGCTTACTCATGTCGGATTATCGGAGACTAACGGCCAGTTGGGTCAAGGTCCGAGGTTCTGTAATTGGATGGACAAGGATGCTAGGCCCTGGGGCCGGACGCGGCGGGGGAAACATCATTCCACAGGGGATGCGGACGCCTCCCGGGGAGGCGTCCGCCGGGGACTGGCCCTAGAAGTTGAGAGTCAGTTCGTTCTTCCAAACCCAGCCGTTGTTGATCTTGTTGGCGTAGCTGCCATATTCCCGCGCGCCGCGATGGTAATTGCCGGCGAAGAAGTAACCGAAACGCGTGCTGAGCTCGGCGTTGCCGTAGATGGAGGCCTTGGCGCCCGCGTCCACTTCGTGACCGAAATCATGCTTCACGTTGCGGGGAACATTGTTGATGTACATGTAACCATAGGCGGCGTGCACCATTATTTCCTCGGTCACGCTGTGGTCCCACCAGGCCACGAGGGACCAGTGGTTGGGCTGGTCGGCCAGGCCGGTCGCGTCCAGGTCCACGTCATAGGCGATCAGCAGGGGGCAGTAATCGCCGCCGGAAGTGATCCGGTTGGTGAGCTTCTTGGTCCGGCTCTGGGTGGTGGTGGAGGTCGGGCTGAACTCCTTGTTCTTTTCCGTCTCGTCGCCGGACAGATACATGTAGGCCAAGCCGGCCATGCCGCCGCCGTAGGTGTAGGTGGTGTCGGCGTAGAAGCCGAAGCCGCTGAGTTGAATCTTCTGGTAGGAGGTCCCGGCCGCGTCGGAGGGGGTGTAGGTCCCGGTGACGTAGCGGAAGGTGGTCCGGAAGGCCAGGGGGCCGAATTCAAGCTGGGCCGCCGGCCAGATGCCGTATAAGTCGTAGCCGCCGCCGTTGAGGGCGACGATGCCGGTCACCGTGCCGGTGTCGGAGTCGGCGATGGGAGCGAACCCGGCCTGGTTATAGGCGGTGCTCACCGCCGCCTGGTTGGAGAAGTTGGAGCCCACGCTCAGGGAGCCGGACCGGTCGCGAATGTAGGTGAACAGGCAGTTGACCGCGCCCTTGAAGCCCTCTCCCCCGAAGGTGTACACCGGGATGATGTGGTACCCGTCGATGTCGCTGTCGTAGGTCGCGTTGTTGGAATCGATTTCGGCCAGCTTCTCGAACAAGCCCACCACAACGAAGTTGCCCATCTTGAAGGTGTACTTGATCCGGTCCCGGGGACCCTCGGCGCAGAACGGGGCCTGGTCCTCGTGGAAGGGGCCGCCGTAATAACCGAAGGCGGTCAAGCCGGCCTCGCCGCCTGACATCCGGCCGATGTCGAATTTGCCATAGGGAGACATGATCGTCATGTAGGTGCGGTAGAATTCCATGCCGTTGTCGTAAATGCTGGAATTGTTGACGGTCTTCTTCAGGTACACCCCGCCGTTCGCGGCGACGGCCGTGGTATAGGAGATGGAATCGGACTTGCCGTTCCAGTCCATTTTGCTTTTCTGGTTTCCCCACTTCTGGTCCTTGTTCACCTGGGTGCTGACGTTCATGGACAGGACCTCGGAGGGGTGAAAACTGAAGGACAAGCGAAAACGATGATCGAAATAGGTTTTCTTGGTTTCCTGTTTCTGCTTGTGGGCCAGATTCAGGTTGTTGAGATACCAGTAACGGACCCGATAGGAGCCCTTGAACTTGACGGCGGTTTCGGCCAGGACGGGCAAGGCGAAAAGCAGCGCCAGACCGACCGTCAGAACGGCGATCAAAATTTTTTTCATTAACTTACTCCCCTGAAATTAAAAAGTTACAAATGACCCAAAACTACTCGAAATTTTTTTCTCGTGTTTTTTTAGCCCACCTCCCTTCCGGTCCAGGCCCCGCCCCCCGGCGCGGCCGACCGTGAAAGCGCCGCTTGATCGACGACAACCGCGACGCTGTTCGGTGAAAAGCGCTCCAATGACCGGTTGCTTTTCCCGTCCAGTTCGACTTGATCGACGGCGGTTACATCAAAAAATCGGCTTAATAATTAACACTAGTATAGGTCGGTAAAAATAACCTGTAAACAGAAAAAATAAAAGTGGAAATAAAAACACTTTCTCCATTTTTGTCTCCGTTTTTCAGGCGTTATTAAGTTGATATTTACACACTCGCCATTGTTTCGAAAACGCCAAGGTCGATCATCGACATTTATTCACGAAGTCGTCATTTTATCCATAAAGAGCGCGATATTAACAAATAACTATTTTAAATAACGTTTCGGATAATCTTTAAATATACAAATGTATTCAAAGTGTTATAGTAAAAATTAGTTTCCACTACCGACATTTTCACCGGCGAAAGAACGCCGCCGGCCAAGGGGTCGATTCGTCTCGAGGCGCGAACCGGAACAGCCCATATTTACACAATTCGCACAAATTAAGAGTGAAACAAGCGAGAATTATGGCGTCTGTAAAACACCTCGTTTTACCCATGGGCGTTCAGCTTGGGTGTTTTGCCGACGCCGGTCGGCGTGATGAATAATCGCGCCGCGCGAGGTGATTTCAAACTTCAGTTTTTTGTTGAAAATCTCAAAAGCGGCGAATATTAAATGTTTCGGCCCGGCGAACAGCAAAAGATGGTGCGCGTTGCGCACCCTACAAACTTCGGCTTACCTGTCAGCGGCCGAATGAGTTAGGCTGGTTCCCAAGCTAGAGCTTGGGAACCTCGGCCAGGGAAGCTCCAGACACCTATATGCCTTGACTTCTTTACTAACAGATCAAGTTTTTACTTGACGGTTTGAGGCGAGGCTTCGCCGGCTTCCCCGCTCTAGAAATATGGATGTCTATGGTAACTTAAGATAACTTAAAGCCCCCCTCACCCCA
>JAZDGM010000217.1:0-18712 GCA_043806915.1 Pseudomonadota bacterium
TGCCAAGGAATTAAGATTTTTCTCCACGATTTCTTCCCGAAAAAAAATCAAAATTGATTTTTTCAATAGCGTTGCGATACTACGACGCCCTCCGTATCGCCCGGTTGGCATCCGTAATAAGATGTGGGTAAAGATGAGCCCCTCGCCGCCCCCTTGCGGCGCGAACTTGGAGCGGGAATACGCATGGCGCCTTTCGGGCGCTATCTGATTTTCTAGACAGTCAGTCTGGAGGACGTGCGTATTGAGCGCCTTTTGCACGCCGCGCGGAATATCCCCGACTTGTTTGATGCATGACGGGCTACCCCTTCATGAGGTGAACCGGCCGCGGCCGTGGGAGGGTGCCGTGTGTTGGAAGGTGTGGGCGAATCCGCCTTCGGCGGACCGGGCGCTACTCGCCCCGCGTCGCGCGGGCCAATCAATATATTTTGATGGCGCCCGACGCCGGGCCCATGGCCCCACCCTCGGGCGAAGGGATGGCCACTAGGGTTTGGGCGCCCAGACGGCCCGACCGGTGAACACCCCCACTTTACCCGAGCGAAACAGCGAGGAGGCTTGCTTTACTATCGATATATCCAAAATAGTACTATTTCCCCAAGGCTCTGGGCAAGGACAACCGTCTCGTCGACGCAGCCTGGACCAGGGCCAAAAGACCTTAACCGTGCCTTGCCGGTCCCTGGGCCGGCCTTGCTCCTAACGGTTTCTATATTTAATTTAGTGGAATAGCACGCCTTCGTTCTTCCATGGGCTTATTATGTCCGAAACAAGCGAGCTCCCGCCTGTCGCGACGTCACCGTAAGGGGCCTGTTTACTAATCAATTAAATTTGGATATGCTTATCCCCGATCGGGCCGACTCGCTGCCAGCGCGCCCGCGATCAAAACGTTTCCGCCGCTTATTGGCCGGCCAACGACGGCGAGCCATCCGCGCTCTTGAGGCTTAACGGGAAAAAAATGGGCCGCCGCCTGGCCGAGTCAAAAACCGGGGGGGAAAGGGTCATGGAATGTCCGAAAAGATATAATTCTAGCTTGCCGGTGTTTTACTGAACACGCGAAGATGCGGTAATTACAAAAGCACATAGTATTTCAGTAATGACCGATAACGTTATCGGGCAAAATCACCTAATAAACGCTGGAAGGTTAACAAGCCATGATAAAAAAACTCGAACTGATTAACTGGAAGAGTTTTTCAAATGCGACTTTATATATTGATCCGCTTACGGTCCTGATCGGCGGTAATGCGGGCGGAAAATCAAACGCCCTTGATGCGCTGCTATTTCTTAATAGAGTGAGTCAGGGCGTCGCGCTTTTCCCGGCTATCGCCGGTGATGTAAACCTTCCCGCCCTGCGTGGCGGCATGGAATGGATTTGCCGGAAACCCGAAAAGGCCTTCAGCCTTGTGGTTACAACCGAGGGAGACACTAAAAAACACGATTACAGGTATGAATTGACTGTCCAGATCAATGGAACCAAAGCGGAAGTACATCGGGAAGACTTAACCCTGCTTACTTATGGTCCGCGGAGACAAGCGCCTAGGGAAATAATATTATTTCAAACAAAACAGGAAGAGACTAGCTCACCGGGTATTCCCACCTATTTTTGGACCGGCAGCCAAGGACGGGGAAAACGACTGGACCTCAACAGGGCCAATATTATCCTGTCGCAAGTTGAAACTCTCAATCTACGCAAAGAGGTGCAAGAAGGCGCCAAAATTGTTATTTCCCAAATGCAACGTATTTTTGTTTTCGACCCCATCCCTAGTCACATGCGTGATTACACACCACTTTCTGAAAAATTACTTGCCGATGGCTCTAACATAGCCGGGGTTCTGGCCGGACTGGAATCAAATAAAAAACAAGAGGTTGAGGCGACTCTCGCCGAATATCTAAAAAATTTGCCCGAACGCGACATAAAAAGAATCTGGACCGAACGCGTTGGTAAATTCAGAAACGACGCCATGCTCTATTGCGAGGAGGGTTGGGAAAATCAACCAGCCAATGAAATCGACGCCCGCGGCATGTCCGACGGCACTCTGCGTTATCTGGCCATTGTCACCGCATTGTTGACCCGCGAGTCCGGCAGCTTACTGGTAATAGAAGAAGTCGATAACGGACTTCATCCTTCCCGCGCGCGCATTCTCGTCGATATGCTGAAAACTCTGGGCAAAAATAGAAAAATCGATGTGCTGGTCACAACCCATAATCCTGCGTTACTGGATGCCGCCGGAGTTTCCATGGCCCCGTTTATTGTTGTTGCTCATCGCGATGATGCCACGGGTTTCAGCAAACTGACCCTGCTTGAGGAGATCAAACAACTCCCCAAACTTATAGCGAGCGGCAGTCTGGGACAGTTATCCGCTCACGGGCAAATCGAGTCCGCTCTCAAGCAGGAGGGCGAAGAATGAAACGTATCTTAATTATCGATACGAGTATTCTTTGCGTTTGGCTGGATGTTCCCGGCCTCAACGCCTGCGGCCCAAATGATGACAGATGGGACCGCGCCCGGGTTGAAAAAAAAATACAGCATGAAATGGAACAAGATACAACTTTTGTTCTGCCATTGGCAACGATTCTGGAAACCGGCAATCATATCGCCCAGGCTCAACAAAGCCGGAGGGAGCGGGGGAAGGCCTTGGCGGAATTAATGAAACAAAGCGCGGATCGACAAACCCCGTGGGCGGCGTTTTCCGATCAGTCGGCTCTATGGTCTGCTGAAAAAGTGAAGGCCTTGGCGGATATTTGGCCTGATCTGGCCGCCCAAAAACTATCCCTGGGAGATGCCACCATTAAGGATGTGGCGGAATATTATGCTCAAATAGGCTATGCCGTGGAAATATTGACCGGCGACAAGGGACTGAAAGCCCATCAACCGGCAACTCCGCTTCAGGTCCCCAGACGGAGACTTTGACCGATGACGGCGGGGAAAAACGGCGGCCAGGAGTTGACGCGGGGTAGAAACAACCGGTTTCCCGGGTCCCGGTAAAGGTTTCCATCAGGCGGAGGCGCCCCGGTTAAGTCGCCTATTGTTTAAAACCGAAACTCGTATTCCCGCCGGCAGAAGCCTTGTTCCAGCTTCATGCAGTTGAGTATTTTCGGCCGGACCTCCCAGGTCGTCCTTAGGGCGTCGAACCAACCTTCCACCCGGTTGAATATCCCGCATTCGTACTGATGTTCAACGCCGAGTCGCTTCATGCCTTCGAGGGCGAAACACCGGCCCAGGTCGAACCTCAACGTCCCCGGGGAAGGGACAACGACGGTGAAATCCATGAAATCGCCCTTGACCACCTTGTTGGTCAGTTCCAGCAGGGCGACCAGTTCCTCGAAGGTTTTAACCTCCCCGAGGCCATGGGCCTTGCGGATGCGTTCCACCTCGATGAAGGCCAGGGACCGGTTGGCGGCCTTGTTGAGACGGTTGGCGGCCTCGATCCCATATTCCTTCAGGACATGCAGGAACCATGTTCCATCATGGGTCATCCAACATTTTTGGATCAATTCCCTGACGGCCCCATCGGACAACTCGTTCATGACGATTCTCCCCTGGCGGCTAGGTTTATAGGGAAAGGGACCGGCGGCGCCGGTCGTTAGTTCACCTTATTTATACCACGGATCAAGGCGCGAAGGGAAACAGCGGAGACGAAGCGACGGCGGATGAAAAAAGCCCCGGCGGGCTCGGTCGTTGGGCCGAATTCCCGCCGGGAGGCTAAAGCGAGGTTAAGATCGGGGGAAAAACTCGGCGGGGTTGACTACCAGCCGCGCCCGGGGCAGTTGCCGGCCCCGAGGCCGGGCTGGAAATCGGGGTTCTTCTTCCGGAACTCCAGTTGGGCTTCCAGGGACTTGCTCGCCAGATCGCCGCGCAGTTGGCTTATTTCACCGACCAGGGCCTTGGCCTTGGCTTGGTCCACGTCCTTTTCCATTAACGCGGCCCGAAGTTCCAGTTCCTTCTGGCGCAGTTGACCCTTGAGGGGAGCGGTTTCCTTGAGGAAGGCCGCGTCCTGCCAGGGGCCCCAATTCCGTCCGCCGCCCTGGCCCATCATCTGGCCGCCCCCATGACCCATCCGGCCTCCCTGGCCCATCATCATGCCGCCGCGGCGACCCATGCCTGGTCCGTAGCCGGGTCCGTAACCGGTCGCGTCGCCGGTGTTGTAGGCCGGCGCCTGGGCAGCCGGGTTATCCGAGGTTTGAGCCATGGCCGCGCCGGACAGCGCCAGTATTCCCACCAACAGGGCGATTCCCAAAAGTGTTTTCTTCATTTCTAACGTCCTCCTTGTTATTTGTTTCAGCACGGCTTTAGGTTAGAGCAAGGGCGGCGCCAAAGCCCAACCGGAAGAAAATTTTTGTTGTAGATGATTGAAATAAGCTGGTTTATCGCGCAGACAAAAATGACGGGGCCCGGCCCGCGGCCGGCGTTTCATCCCGGGCCTGGATGATTTCTTAACGTACAAAAGGCAAGCGGTAAATTTTTAGGCGCCCCCAGGCGTCGGGGCCGCGGCTGCCGGAAACCCGTCCCTATTTCCTGAACCTGGCCTTGGCCCGTTCCGCGGCGGCCTCGGCCTCCAGCCCGTATTTTTTCAGCCTGTACCCCAATTGCCGCTGGGTTATGCCCAGTTCCCGGCAAGCCCGGCGCTGGACCCAGTCGTGGCGCCGCAGGGCGGACAAAATCCGGTCCATTTCCATATCCCGCAGCTTGGGCTTGGCCGGGTCGCCCCGCCTGTCCCCGGGTTTTTCCCCGGACGGGTGGCCGGGCGGCGACGGGCGCCGGGAAGGGGCGAGGTAGGGCTCGATCAGGGTTGGGTCGATTTTTTCGCCGTCGGTCAGGATCACCAACCGCTCGATCAGGTTTTCCATTTCCCGGACATTGCCCGGCCAGTCGTATTCCTTGAGCAGGCGGAGGGCTTCCGGAGTGAAATAGAGGCGGCGGTTATAATCCCGGGAAACCTTTTTGAGGAAATGGTTCAACAGCCTGGTCAGGTCTTCCTTGCGGTCCCGCAGGGCCGGGGCCCAAATGGGAAAGACGTTGAGCCGGTAATAGAGGTCCTCGCGAAAGAGGCCCTTGTCGATCAGGCCGACCAGGTCCTTGTTGGAAGCGGCCAGGATGCGGACGTCCACCCGCCGGGTCTCGTTGGACCCCAGGCGCTCGAATTCCCGTTCCTGCAGGACCCGGAGCAGCTTGGCTTGCAGGCCCAGGGGCAGTTCCCCGATTTCGTCCAGAAAAATCGACCCGCCGTGGGCGTCCTCGAACCGGCCGGAACGCGAGCCGACGGCGCCGGTAAACGCCCCCTTTTCGTATCCGAACAGTTCCGATTCCAAAAGGTTTTCCGGCAAGGCGGCGCAGTTGACCTTGACGAAGGGGCGGTCCCGGCGATCGGATAGGTCGTGGATGATCCGGGCGATCAGGGTCTTGCCGACGCCCGATTCCCCAAGGAGGAGCACCGTGGCCCGGGTGGGCGCCACTTTTTCCAACTGCCGCTGCACTTCCAGCATGGCCAGGCTCCGGCCGACGATATACCGGCCCGGGTCTCCCCGTGACAGGCGATATTTCAAGGACACGTTTTCCCGGGTCAGGTTTTGGACCCGTTCGCGGACCTGCTCGTTGAGACTGATGAACTGGGCGATAAGGGTCGAAACCACGCTCAGGAATTCGACGTCCTCCTCGAAGTCGGCTTCGTCCCCGAAGAGCCGGTCCACGGTCAAGACGCCCATGGGCCGGTTATGGAGGACCACCGGCACGCCGATGAACGACACCCGCCCCTTTTCGATTTTTCGGGCGCCGGTCTTGTCCAGGAACAAGGGTTCCCGGCGGACGTCCGGCACGCAAAAGGGCTTGGCCGTCCGAAACACCAGGCCGGTGACCCCCTCGTCCAGGGCGTAAACCCCGCGGCCCCGTTCTTCCTCCGACAGGCCATGGGACGCGGCGATGACCAACCGGCCGATTTCCCGGTCGACCAGGGTGATGGCGGCGCGCTTCATGGACAAGGTTTCCGACAAAATCCGCAACACCTCCGACAAGGCCTGGTCCAACTCCAGGGCCCGGTCGACGATCCGGCTGATGTCGGACAAGACCCGCAACTTGAGATTGATCAGATTTATGGACATATTCCTTTTCCCGTCGCCGCGCCCGTCCCGGCGGGCGAACCGGTCCGGCGGGCGCGGCCCGCCTTGTCGTAAAGAGCAACGACCGGGCCAGGCCTTAATTGTAACATTACTTTTTGATAACAGGCTGAAAATTTGATATAAAAACAGCAATCGCCTTTTCGGCCGCAGGGTAATTTTTTTCAATAATGTAGGATATGACAATTTGGAACTAGTATTTGGCGTCAATTTTGTAAAAATTTATTAAATCGCCAACGTGATAAAAACTATTTTATACATAAAAACAAGGCCATGTAGAGGACATTAGTTTTAGGTTCCGACCTTGGCCCCGAACTTGCCCTTATATCCCGACAAGGAAGCCGAAGGCTTCACCGGAGGAAACCTTATGAGAAAAGTAGCGATTTACGGCAAGGGCGGCATCGGCAAATCCACCACCACCCAGAACGCGGTGGCCGGGCTCATGGAAATGGGGCGCAAGGTCATGGTGGTCGGCTGCGATCCCAAGGCCGACTCAACCCGGCTGCTGCTGGGCGGCCTGGCCCAGAAATCGGTCCTCGACACCTTGCGGGAAGAAGGCGAGGACGTGGAACTGGACGACATCGCCAAGACCGGGTTCATGAATTCGATCTGCGTGGAATCGGGCGGTCCGGAACCGGGGGTCGGGTGCGCGGGCCGGGGCATCATTACTTCCATCAACATGCTCGAGCAACTGGGGGCGTACCACGAAAGCAAGGAACTGGACTACGTCTTTTACGACGTGTTGGGCGACGTGGTCTGCGGCGGGTTCGCCATGCCGATCCGGGAAGGCAAGGCCAAGGAAATCTACATCGTCTGTTCCGGGGAAATGATGGCCATGTACGCCGCCAACAACATTTGCAAGGGCATAACCAAGTACGCGGAAACGGGCGGCGTCCGGCTCGGGGGGCTGATCTGCAACAGCCGCAAGGTGGACAACGAGGAAGACATGATCCGCGAATTCGCCCGGCGGCTGGGGACCCAGATGGTCTATTTCCTGCCCCGCGACAACATGGTCCAGAAGGCGGAGATCAACCGGAAGACGGTGATCGAGTACGACCCGTCGGCCGAGCAGGCCCAGCACTACCGGAACCTGGCCGGGAACATCGACCATAACGAGATGTTCGTCATCCCCCGGCCCCTGGCCATGGAAAACCTGGAAAGCCTGCTCATGGACTACGGCATGATGCAGTAACGGACGGAAAGGGAGAAATAAAATGACGCTCATGGTGCGGGCCGTGGTCCGGCCCGAAAAAAGCGCGGAAATAATGCGGGCCCTGCTGGAAGCGGGGTTTCCCGCCGTGACCAAGGCCGAGGTGGCCGGTCGGGGCAAGCAACGGGGCTTGAAGATGGGCGACGTGGTCTACGATCAACTGCCCAAGGACATGCTCATGATCGTGGCCCCGGACGCGGACAAGGACTTCCTGGTGCGGATCATCATGGAAAGCGCCCGGAGCGGGGAAAAAGGCAGTTACGGGGACGGCAAGATTTTCGTCTCGCCCATTGACGAAGTCTTCACCATTTCCACCGGCGTCAAGGAAGCCTGACGGAGAAAAAAAATGAAGGAAGTCATGGCCGTGATCCGGGCCAACCGGGTCAATCAGACCAAGACCGCGCTGGTGGACGCCGGCTTGCCGGCCTTCACCGGCCTGGCCGCCCTGGGGCGCGGGCGCAAGCCGGTGGATTTCGAGCTGCTGGAAGCCATCAACCAAGACCCGGTCCGGGGGGCAGAGGTGCTGCCCACCCTGAGCCAGGGCGGCCGGCTGCTCCCCAAGAGAATAGTGTTTCTGGTCGTGCCCGACGACCGGGTCCCGGAAGTGGTCCAACTGCTCATCAAGGCCAACCAGACCGGCAAGCCCGGGGACGGAAAGATTTTCGTGCTGCCCGTCATGGAAGTCTATCGCGTCCGGACCGGGGAGGCCGGGGAACAGGCCATCGACGAAATGAAGACGAGCTAGCCCGGAGGGAGGATTTTCAATGACCAAAATCAAGACCGCCCCGACCGTCGACGCCGAAACCTGGATCGACGAGGTCCTGGCCGAATACCCGGCCAAGGTCGGCAAAAAAAGGCGCCTGCACATGACGGCCCGCCTGGCCGGGGAGGACGGCGACTGCCAGGAAATTCAAGCCAACGTCCGCACCGTGCCCGGCATCATCACCCAGCGGGGTTGCTGCTACGCCGGCTGCAAGGGCGTGGTCATCGGCCCGGTGGGGGACATGATCCATATCACCCACGGCCCCATCGGCTGCGGGTTCTATTCCTGGCTGACCCGCCGCAACCTGTACCGCCCCAAGGGCGAGGACGGCCGGAATTACCTGACCTACTGCTTTTCCACGGACCTACAGGACGAGGACATCATCTTCGGCGGCGAAAAAAAACTCCGCCGGGCCATTCGCGAAGCCGTGGAGATATTCCATCCCCGGGGGATTACCGTTCATTCCACCTGCCCCGTGGGGTTGATCGGGGACGACGTCAAGGCCGCCGCCCGGGAAATGCAGAAGGAACTGGGCGTGGAAATCATGGCCTTCAACTGCGAGGGCTACAAGGGCGTCAGCCAGTCCGCCGGGCACCATATCGCCAACAACACTCTTTTCACCCAGTTGGTGGATTCCGAACCGCCCGAGACCGCGGTCCCCCCCTTTTCCATTAATATCCTGGGGGAATACAACATCGGCGGCGACGCCTGGGAGATCGAGCGGGTCCTGGAAAAATGCGGGATCAACGTGGTCGCCGTCTTTTCCGGGGACGCCCGCATGGACGAGTTCCGCCAGGCCCAGTTCGCGTCCCTGAACCTGGTCATGTGCCACCGGTCCATCAATTACCTCGCTGAAATGATGGAAAAACGGTTCGGCATACCCTGGGTGAAGGTCAATTTCATCGGCGTCGACGCCATGGCCAAGTCGGTCCGCAAGATCGCCGAATATTTCGACGACCCGGAACTGACCGCCCGGGTCGAAACCGTCCTGGCCGAGGAGACCGCGGCGGCCGCGACGGGCCTGGCCGAATACCGGAAACGCCTGGCCGGCAAGTCGGTCGTGCTCTTCGTCGGCGGGTCCCGGGCTCATCATTACCAGCACCTGTTCCGGGACCTGGGCATGGAAACCATCGTGGCGGGCTATGAATTCGCCCACCGGGACGACTACGAGGGCCGCCGGGTCCTGCCCGGGCTCAAGGTCGACGCCGACAGCCGCAACATCGAGGAAATCGCGGTCGCGCCGCATCCGGACAGGTTCCGTCCCCGCAAGCCCGCGGACGAACTGGCCCGGCTCAAGCTCGAAGGCCGGCTCGGGGCCTACGGCGGCATGTGGGAAGACCTGGGGGCCGGCGCCCTGGTCATCGACGACGTCTCCCACCACGAGCTGGAGGCCATCATTAAAAAGATGAAGCCCGACCTGGTCTGTTCGGGGGTCAAGGACAAATACGTGATCGAAAAGTTCGGGGTCCCCAGCAAGCAGCTTCACAATTACGACTATTCCGGGCCCTTCGCCGGGTTCCGGGGCGCGGTGAATTTCGCCCGCGAAATCGACATGCTTATCCGCAACCCGGCCTGGGGCCTGATCAAGCCTCCCTGGGACCGGGAACCGACCCTGCGGGCCGAACCGGTCGCGGGCTGAAAACCAAAACCCTAGCAAACGGGACAAAAAATCATGACCGTACTAGCCCACACGCCCCGGGAAATAAGCGAACGCCAAGCCCTGCGGATCAACCCCGCCAAAACCTGCCAGCCGATCGGCGCCATGTACGCGGCCCTGGGCGTGCACCGCTGCCTGCCCCACAGCCACGGCAGCCAGGGATGCTGCTCGTACCACCGCAGCCATCTCACCCGGCATTTCAAGGAGCCGGTGATGGCTTCCACGTCCAGCTTCACCGAAGGCGCCTCGGTTTTCGGCGGCGCCCCCAACCTGCGGCAGGCCCTGCAGACCATCTTCAGCGTCTACAACCCGGACCTGGTGGCCGTTCACACCACCTGCCTGTCGGAGACCATCGGGGACGACCTGCCGACCATTATCCGGAAGGCCCACGAGGACAAGATCATCCCCGAGGGCAAGGTGGTTTTTCACGCCAACACCCCCTCGTACGTGGGGTCCCATGTCACCGGCTTCGCCAACATGACCGCGGGCATGGTCCGCTATTTTTCCGACAAGACCGCCGGACGCATCCCGGGCCGCGTCAACGTCATTCCCGGGTTCACGGAGCCGTCCGACGTTCGGGAAATCAAGCGCCTGCTCCGGACCCTGGGCGCCGACGCCGTGGTCTTTCCCGACCCGTCCGACGTCCTGGACGGCCCCCAGACCGGGTCGTTCCAGATGTTCCCTCCCGGCGGGACCACCCTTGACCAGTTGCGGGAAACCGGACGGGCCGTGTTCACCCTGTCACTGGGGACCGTCGCCTCCGAACCCGCGGCCAACGAACTGGCGTCCAAATGCCAAGTCCCCTTCCGGTCCCTGGACCTGCCCATCGGCGTCAACATGACCGACCGGTTCGTCACCGCGGTCCACGACGTCCTGGGGACCGGCATTCCGGAATCGATCCGCCGGGACCGGGGCCGCCTGGTGGACGCCATGCTCGACTACCAACAGTATCTCTTCGGCAAGAAGGTCGCCCTCTGGGGCGATCCGGACCAACTTATCGCCCTGACCGACTTCCTCTGTTCCATGGGCCTGGACCCCTGCTGCGTGATCACCGGCGCGCCGGGCAAGCGTTTCGAGCGCCGGGTCCGGAAAATCCTGGCCGGGTACGGCCGGACCCAGGCTGAAGTCCGGGCCGCGTCGGACCTGTTCTTCCTCCACCAGTGGATCAAGAACAACCCCGTGGACCTGCTGCTCGGCAACACCTACGGCAAACACATCGCCCGGGCCGAGGACCTGCCCCTGGTCAGGCACGGGTTCCCCATCCTGGACCGCCTCGGGCATTCCCATTTCCCCAGCGTCGGATACCAGGGCGGGCTTCACCTTTTGTCCCGCATCGTCAACACGCTTCTTGACCGTTTCGACCGGGACTCCCCGGACGAGCGCTTCGAATTGGTTTTATAGGAGTCGCCATGAAAAAACCGGATTATCACTTTCTGCTCTGCCTCAGCTTCCGGGGGCTCGAGGCCAAGGGTAAGTGCGTCAAAAAGGGCTCCCCGGACCTGCTCCCCTACCTCGAATCCGAACTGGCCGACCGGGGAATTTCCGGCCTCTGCACCAGCGCCGGGTGCATGAAATACTGCGATCAGGGGCCGATCATGGTGGTCTACCCCAGGGGCGATTGGTACGGCGGCGTGGACTCGGAGGAAGCCGTCGACGAAATCCTGGACGCCGTCGCGGCGGGACGGGCCTGCGAGGCCCGCCTGCTCGCCTGACTTTGAACCCGCTCGCCTGACTTTGGACCTGATCGCCTGACCTTGGAAAGGAGTAACAGCCATGACCGCCCCAACCGCCGAACCCATCCTCGAGGAACGCCGCGGCCAAGTCCGCCGCCGCGGAGAAGGGCCCTTCGAGATCGACTGCAACAAGGACAGCCTGGCCGGCGCGGTCAGCCAGCGGGCCTGCGTCTTCTGCGGTTCCAGGGTGGTCCTGTACCCCATCGCCGACGCCTTGCACCTGGTGCACGGCCCCATCGGGTGCTCCGCCTACACCTGGGACATCCGGGGCGCCCTCTCGTCCGGGCCGGAACTGTATCGCCTCGCCTTTTCCACGGACCTCGGGGAAAAGGACATAATTTTCGGAGGCGAAAAAAAACTCCTGGACTCCCTCCGGGAACTCATCGACCGGCATCATCCCAAGGCGGCCTTCGTCTATTCCACCTGCATCGTGGGGATCATCGGCGACGACCTGGCCGCCGTCTGCCGCCGGGTCCAGCAGGAAAAGGGCCTGCCGGTGATTCCGGTCCAGTCCGAGGGGTTCAAGGGGAACAAGCGGGAAGGGTATGACGCCGCCTGCCGGGCCATGTCCGTCCTGGTCGGACAAGGCGACGTCTCCCGGATCGGCCCGGTCAGCGTCAACATTCTCGGAGACTTCAACCTGGCCGGGGAAACCTGGATCGTGCGGGACTATTTCCGGCGCATGGGCGTGGAAGTCGTGGCCAATATCACCGGCGACGGCCGGGTGGCCGATATTCAAAAGGCCCACGGCGCGGCGTTGAACCTGGTCCAATGTTCCGGCGCCACCCTGCCCCTGGCCCTGATGATGAAGGAAAAATACGGGACGCCCTTTAAACGGGTCTCCTACTTCGGCATCGAGGACATGGCCCAGGCCCTGTACGACACGGCCGATTTTTTTCGGGACATTGACCCCGGCGTCCTGGACCGGACCAAGGACTTGGTCCGGGACGAGCTGGACCGGCTTTACCCCCGGCTCCAGGACTTCAAGAAGGACTTGGCCGGCAAGGTCGCGGCCGTGTATGTCGGCGGAGCGTTCAAGGCCTTTTCCCTGGTCAAGAGTTTCCGGCGGCTGGGCATAAACGTGGCCGTGGTCGGGTCCCAGACCGGCACGGAGGACGATTACCGGGAGCTGGCCGCCATCGTCGACCCCGGGACCATCATCGTGGACGACGCCAACCCCTTGGAATTGTCGGCTTTTATCAAGGAAAAGAACGTGGACGTCTTCGTGGGGGGAGTCAAGGAGCGGCCCATCGCCTACAAGCTGGGCGTCGGGTTCTGCGACCATAATCACGAGCGCAAGGAACCCCTGGAAGGGTTCGTGGGCATGTACAACTTCGCCCGGGAAATACATCGCACGGTCATGAGCCCGGTCTGGCGCTTCGTCCCTCGCCGGGCGGCGGCCGGGGAAAGGACGAAAAATGTCGCGGCCTGATTACGTTTCGACCACCAACGCCTGCAAGCTTTGCACGCCCCTGGGCGCGGCCCTGGCCTTCCGGGGCATCGAACAGGCCGTGCCCCTTTTGCACGGGTCCCAGGGGTGCGCCACCTACATGCGGCGGTACATCATCAGCCACTTCCGGGAACCCATGGATATCGCCTCGTCTTCCCTGGGAGAAAAAAGCGCCGTCTTCGGCGGCGGCCCCAACCTGAAGCAGGCGCTGTTGAACGTCGGCCAGAGGTACGGCGCCCGCCTGGTGGGCGTGGCCACCACCTGCCTGACCGAAACCATCGGCGACGACGTTCCCGCCCTGATCAGGGAATTCAAAAAAGAGTTCGGCGCCCGCGGCCTGCCCGAACTGGTGACCGTATCCACCCCCAGTTTTCGGGGGACCCACCTGGACGGCTGGCGGGCCGCGATAAAAGCCGTGGTGGAAACCATGGCCGGCCAGGGCGTGGGCGTGGGCGGGCCGGACCTGAACCTTTTGCCCGGACTCTTTTCCCCGGCGGATATCAGGGAACTGAAAAAACTGACCCGGGCCTTCGGACTCAAGACGGTCGTGCTGCCGGATATTTCCCTGACCCTCGACGGCCCGGCCCGGCTCGATTACGAACGAATACCCAGCGGCGGCGCGCCCCTGGCGGACATCCGCGCCATGGGCGGGGCCGGCCTGACCGTGGAATTCGGCTCCACCTTCAGCCCGGCTTCCAGCGCGGGCCGGGTCCTGGCCGAAAAATTCAACCGCCGGGCCCTTTGCCTTCCCTACCCGATCGGAATACGGAATTCGGACGCCTTTCTTCGGGTCCTGGCCGACTTTTCCGGAAAGGAAGTCCCGGCGGACCTCGACCTCGTCCGGGGGCGGCTGGTCGACGCCATGGTGGACGGGCATAAATACCTCGCCGGCGCCAAGGCCGCGGTTTACGGCGAGGAAGACCTGGTGGTGGGCCTGGTTTCCTTTCTATCCGAAATCGGGGTCCAGGTGGTCCTGGCCGGGTCCGGCGACAAGACCGGACGGTTGAAAACCGCCGCGGCGGAAGCTGTCGGGGACTTGGCGCCCGAGCCGCCCCTGGTCCTGGACGGGGTCGATTTTTACCAAATCGCCGACCAGGCCGCCCGGCTGCGGCCCGACATCCTGATCGGCAACGGCAAGGGGGCCCCCACGGCCCGCGAGCTAGGGGTCCCCCTGGTCAGGGTCGGCTTTCCCATCCACGATCGTTTCGGCGCCCAACGGGTCCTGACCGTGGGACATGAAGGCGCCCTGGCCCTGTTGGACCGCATCGTCAACGCCTTGTTGGAACACAAGCAAGCCGCCTCGGCCGTTGGCTGGGGATATATGTAAGGTCGACGCCATGATAAACGCCTTGAACCGGGCGGCCCACCCCTGCTTCAACCGGGCCGCGGAAAAGTTCCATGGTCGGGTCCACCTGCCGGTGGCGCCGAAATGCAATATTCTGTGTAATTATTGCCTGCGGAAATACGACTGCGTCAATGAATCCCGGCCCGGCGTGACCAGCCGGGTCCTGACCCCGGACCAAGCCCTGGCCTATTTGGACCTGGCCCTGGAAAAGGAGCCGCGCTTGTCCGTGGCGGGGATAGCCGGACCGGGAGACCCCCTGGCCAACCCGGACCGGACCATGGCCGTGCTGCGCGGGGTCCGCCGCGCCCACCCCGGCCTGATCCTCTGCCTGGCCACCAACGGCCTGGCCCTGCCGGCCCGCCTGGACGAATTGGCCGAAAGCGGCGTCACCCACGTCACCGTGACCGTCAACGCCGTCGCGCCGGAGGTCGGCGCCCGAATTTACCGATGGGTGCGCGACGACGGGGTGATCTACCAGGGAAAAGAAGCGGCCCGGCGACTCCTGGAACGACAAGTCCTCGGGATAGCCGGCCTCAAGGAACGCGGCGTTACGGTCAAGATCAACACCATCGTCATTCCGGGGATCAACGACCATCATATCACGGAAATATCGAGGCTCGCCCGGGACCTTGGCGCCGACATCCAGAACCTGACGCCCCTATTTCCCACCGCCGGAACGCCCCTGGCCGACGTCCCGGAGCCCAGCCCGGAATTCATCGGGGTCCTGCGGAACGAGGCGGGCCGCTACATCGACCAGATGACTCACTGCCGCCGCTGCCGGGCCGACGCGGTGGGGCTTCTGGAACAGGACCGGTCCCGGGATTTTTTAGGACTGATGTCCCGGGCCGCCGGGGCAGGCCTTCCCGCCGGCGACCGGCCCTTCGTGGCCGTGGCCACCCTGGAGGGGCAATTGATCAACCAGCACCTGGGCGAGGCGTCCCGCCTGCAAGTCTGGACCATGACGCCGGCCGGCCCGGCCCTGGTCCAGGACCGGGCCGTTCCCGAGCCGGGGTCCGGGGACGACCGCTGGGTGGAATTGGCCGCCCGGTTCCGGGATTGCCGGGCCGTGTTGGTCAAGGCCCTGGGCGACCGCCCGCGCCAAGTCCTGGAAAAGCATGGGCTCTCGGCCCTTGAAATGGATTGTTTTATCCGGGAAGGAGTGGAGGCGGTCTTTTTAAACCGGCCGGACCTCCTTCGCTTCGCGGTCAAAAAACAGGGCGGCCGCGGCGGCGGCTGTTGCTCCGGGAGCGGAGAAGGGTGTTAGGGCGCGTGGGCGCCCTGTTCGACGGCCGTAACGGTTTTACCGGTTAGGCCAGACGCGGACGGCCCGACCCCAGGACGTCCCGTCGTTAACCAGGCCCGATAAGGCGCGAAACGTATCGTCTTAGCGAAGGGGGCAGGCGCGGGGACCTGCCCCTACAAGCCCTGACAACCACCAGCGGCCGGCGCCGCCTGTTCCGTGGGGGCGCCTCCCCGTGGGCGCCCTGTTCGACGGCCGCGGCGGTTTTACGGGTCAGGCCGGACCGGGCGGCCCGACCCCAGGACGTCCCGTCGTTAACGAAGAGGGCAGGCACGGGGACCTGCCCCTACAAGCCCTGACAACCACCAGCGGCCGGCCCAAGGTAGGGGCGCCTCCCCGTGGGCGCCCTCTTCGACGGCCTTGGTGGTTTTACCGGTCAGACCTTTTTTCCTCCAGCCGGAAGCCGCTGTTTTTCCACCCCGGCGGTATTCCAGTGGCCCTATCCCAAGCGTCATAAAAATATCCATGTTATAATGTAACATTTCGTAACGCCGGCGGCCGCTCGTCCGCGACGGCCCGACCGATGATTGACAAACAACACCAACCATGGAGGAACGAACATGACCAGAATGCTAGGGGCCTTGATTATTTCTTTATTGCTGCTGACGGCGCCCGCCGCCGCGCTGGGATTTGACTGCGAAAATCCCCCCTTCGGCGCCAGCCTGGACGAACTGAACAAGGATGGATATTTCGTGAAATACCTGGAAAAAGGCGTGGTCGACTATTACAACTACACCGGCGCCTGCCGCATCCTGCCCGCGCATTCACGCTCCAACCCCGCGGTCTCCTGGGCCTTCATCGATGACCATCTTTACGCCCGCATCATCAAGATCAGCGGGGACAAGCGCGAATTGCTCGAAAAAACCCTGCAAACCAAGTTCGGCCCCCACGCCCAAATGACGGAAGAGGGGGACTGGACGGTCTTTTCCCGAAAACTCGAAGACAGACAACACAAGACCAAGTTCAACAACAAGACCGGGGAAGTCAAGGGCGCCCTCTATTATGAACCCCTCCGGGCCAAGCTGAAACCCGAGGAACAGCATCTGGACCCGGCCAACCTGGAAGAATAGCGAAGAGGGCAGGCACGGGGACCTGCCCCTACAAGCCCTGACCACCACCAGCGGCGGCGCAAGGTAGGGGCGCCTCCCCGTGGGCGCCCTCTTCGACGGCCGTGGTGGTTTTCACGGTACGGCAGACGCGGACGGACCGCCCCCACGCGCCTTGACAACCACCAGCCGCGGCGCAAGGCCGGGGCGCCTCTCCGTGGACGCCCTCTTCGAAGGCCGCGGTTTGTTATTGGTCGCGACGGCCCGGTGGAAATCAATGGACCCGCGACAACCAACACCGACAATGGAGGACCCGACATGACCAGGATGATAGGCGTTTGGGCTCTTTGCTTGCTGCTGCTGCTCCCGCCCGCCGCCGCGCTGGGGTTTGAATGCATGAATCCCCCCTTCGGCGCCGGACTGGCGGAATTGAACCGGAACGGGGA
Organism: Pseudomonadota bacterium; assembly: GCA_043806915.1. Lineage (GTDB taxonomy): Bacteria > Desulfobacterota > Desulfarculia > Adiutricales > JAGVGV01 > JAZDGM01. The sequence goes on from JAZDGM010000217.1 coordinate 17,053, forward strand.
TTTTGTTAAGTACATGGAAAAAGGCGGCGTGGCCTACTACAACTACGTGGGCCCCTGCCGCCTGAACATTCATGATCGCGCCAACCCGGCGATTTCCTGGGCTTTCATCCAGGACCAGCTCTACGCCCGCGTCATCAGGTGTTCGAACGACAGCCGGGAACTGTTGGAAAAAACCCTCTTGAAACAATGGGGACCGCCCAAGCGCGTGACGCGGGAAGGGGACTGGACGGTCTATATTCGCCAATTCGACAATAATACCAAGACGTTCAAGGCCAAGTTCAACAACAGGACCCGGGAGACCAAACTATCCTTTTATCATGAACCGCTTCGAGCCAAGCTGAAAGACTCGGAAAAAGCCCTGGACCCGGCCAACCTCGATTAATAATCGCCGCCACCCGACGCGGCGGGACTTTTCCGCCGCGTTCACTCACTTCGCCGTCAGGGCTTCCACTTCCTCCACCGTCTTGGGTATGGGGGGGCCGAGCGCCCGCGCGCCGTCGTTTGTCGTCAACACATCGTCCTCGATCCTGATTCCGGTGAAATCACGGTATTTGTCGATGGCCTCGTAGTCGAGGAAATGCGACAGCCGGTTTTCCGCCCGCCACAAGTCGATGAGCAGGGGATTGAAATACAAACCCGGCTCCACGGTCGTCACGAAGCCCGGCTCAAGCTCCCGGGCCAGGCGGAGGGCGCGGAGCCCGAATTGGTCGCTCCGGCGCAGGGTCGGGGAATACCCGACCCGGTCCTCGCCCAGGTTTTCCAGGTCGTGAACATCCAACCCCAGCATATGGCCCACCCCATGCGGCATGAACAGGGCGTGGGCCCCCGCCCGCGTCGCCTCGACCGGGTCGCCCTTCATCAGTCCCAGGTCCTTGAGGCCGCCGGCCAGGGTCTCGCAAGCCGCCCAATGGACGTCGAGATAGCGGACCCCGGGCCGGATCGCGGCCAGGGCCGTTTCCCGGGCGCGTAAAACGATCTCGTAAATTTCCTTTTGCCGCGGGGAAAACCGGCCCCCCACGGGCAGGGTCCGGGTGATGTCCGAGGCGTAACCCCGGGGCGAGTCGGCGCCGGAATCGTTAATGACCAGCGCGCCGGCCCGCAGCTCGCGAGACTGGTCCTCGTTGTGGAGAATATGCCCCCGCGTGGTCAGGATCAAGGGAAAGGACGGGCGGCTTCCCGCGGCCAGGATGATCTCGGTCATGGCCCCGACCAGGTCCCGTTCCCGCGGCCCGGGGCGGACCAGGGACATGACCCGGCGGTGCATCCGGGCGCATATTTCCAAGGCCGCTTCTATTTCGGCGATTTCCTCGTCCGACTTGACCGACCGCTGGGCGATCACCGCCTCGATAAAGCCGACGGAAGCCCCGGCCGCGACTTGTTCCAGGGGCAGCCCAGGTAATCGCCCCAGTTGGATCGTGATTTCAGCCCGATAGGGCGGGAGATAGCGGACTTTTCGACCGCCGCGGCGAGCCTTGGCCAGCCGGGCCTCGAGCTCGGACCAGGGGGCGGTCCGGTCCACGCCCGCGGCCCGGGCTTGGTCCCGCAACGGGGTTTGAGGACCGGTCCAGACCATTTCCTCCACGTCCGGGTCCTCGCCGAAAATTATTTCCAGGTCCCCGTCGAGGTCGATCAAGGAGAACAGGTCGGGCCGGTTCAACCC
>JAZDGM010000218.1:0-13997 GCA_043806915.1 Pseudomonadota bacterium
AAACTTTTTAATTTTTCGGCGTTATTTTCCAGCGCCTCCTTGACGTCTCCCGAATGTTTAATGATATTGACTGAAATATTAGGGAGTCCGCCCTCGGAAGCCGCCCAGAACACCTGGATGGGACGGAGGGCTAACGTTCTATAATCAGCAGGATATTTAATAGACAAAGTGGGAGGGTTTTTACGGATGAACACTCCCCCTTCGCCCTTACCGTCTTCATCGGAAGTCCATGAAAGAAATTGGCTTTCGGCCGGCTCCTTCTTAAGGACGGGGAGCGAGCTAAACGGGATGTAACCCGATGAACTGACCACAAGATACTCATCATTATTTCCGGCCCGACCTTCTGGATTGCGAAAAACAGGATAACATCCAGTAATCATTCTCCATTTCTCGAAACACAACCGATCGTTTTCGGTCCACCAAAGGCTTTTATCCACACCCTTTACGAGGTTATTGATATCACCCCCGGATAATTTATTTTCCTCGTAAACCTTGTAATATCCAGGAGGATCGCCGGTTTTTACTCCAGCCTTGAGAAGCCCGTCGGCAAAGGAATCGGCGATTTTCACGTCTTTGAACGGATAATTATACATAATATCCCTTAACGGAAAACTCAGGCCTGTTTTTTGATAAATGCCGACGAGTGTGGCAAAAGCGTCCTTGTCACGGCCGACCTTGGCGTAAACGACAGCAAGCGGGAGTAAGTTATCTATAAAATCAGGATATTGAGCGAGACTTTTTTCAAAGTAAGAGATTGCTTGATTATATTCCCCGAGACAGAAACCGGCCAACCCGAGGTTATACAAGGCGAGATGAGCCTGATTAGGGTCCTGCTTCAATTGAAATTCAGCGAACTGAATAGCGTCTTTCGGCCTACCCGCGTATATTAATATATTCGCCATAATGCCCTGAAGCTCGGGAACATTGGGATTCAACAATAGGGCGTGTTCGATGTCGGAAATAGCTTCCTCGTATAACCTCTGATAAAGGTTGAGGTTGGCGGAAAGGGCGTAAGCCAGTCCGTCCGGGTTTTTCATGGCCATTTTCATATATTGAAAAGCCATGGCGCGGGCTTCGTGAAAACCTATGTTGACCACCCCATATGGTAATTTGAAGTAAATGTAACCCAAAGCCGCGTAGGCCGACCCATAATCCGGATCCAGCTCGATGGCCCTTTTAAAGAAAAAAATCGCCTTTTGGACGTCCTCCTTGGTCCATCGCCTTGAATAGCCCAGTCCTTTTAGGAAGGCGCCGTAAGCGTCGGGGTTTGTGGTTCCTTTCCGCCCCAGCTCTCTTTTCTCGCTATCGGTCAGTTGGAGCGCCAACGCCAAGCATATCTTTTGATTAATCTTGTCCTGTAGGTTAAAAATATCCTTAAGCTCCTCGTCATAGCGCTCGGCCCAGAGGTGGCCTCCGGTCTGAGCGTCGATAAGCTGAGCGTTTATTCTGATCCTAGTGCCAAGCTTCCTAACGCTTCCCTCCAGGATGTACCGCGCGCCAAGCTCGCGACCGATCTGCTGGATGTTTGTAGCCTTGCCCTTATACACGAAAACCGAGTTACGGGCTATTACCAATAACCCCGATATTTTGGAAAGATCGGTCATGAGGTCTTCACTCATGCCGTCGACGAAGGGGTCCTGCTCCGGATCGTTACTCATATTATCGAAAGGTAGAACGGCGATGGAAGGCTTTTCTGAAGCTGTTTTTTCCACGGCGGGCAGGACCGGCGCCGCTACCGAGGAATGACCGGATGTTGATTGTCCGGTCGGTTGAGGTTTCGCCATCTTTTCGGTTTGTGACCAATAAAGCCAAATCCCCGCGGCCGCCAAAGCCGTAATAAGGACGACCGACAAAACCAGGGCTGCGTTTTTCCGTCCCCCCTTGCTCGTCTTCCCCGTCTTAACGTCTCCTCTGGCGCGTGCTCCAGGCAAAAACAAGAGACGGTATATTCTGATTGGCTTAACAATGTTTTTTACCTGATGCTCTCCCAGGTAATCGAAAGCATAGTCCAACTTCTCCCCGATTAGGTCGTGGACGCTGCCCGATACGCATATTCCTCCGCCGTCGGCCAGAGCTTCCACCCGGGCGGCGATATTGACTCCGTCTCCATAAATATTGTTACCGTCCTCCAAGACGTCCCCGAGGTTGACGCCAATGCGGAATTCCATCTTACGGTGATCAAGCAGCTCGGCGTTACGTTTGGCCAAATCCAATTGAATAGCTATCGAACATTTTACTGAATTCACGGCGCTGGCGAACTCGGCCAGCACGGAATCGCCGGCCATGTCAACCACCCGGCCTCGATAATCTTCAATGTATTGAGATATGATCCTTCTATAGGCGTTTAAAGTGTGAAGAGTCTCTTCTTCATTATCACCCATTAGGCGGCTGTAACTTTTAACGTCCGCGTGGAGAACCGCGGCGAGCTTGCGCCTCACACTTACCTCGGCCATCGAACTTCCCCTATTTAGTGTCTGTCCACGCTACTAACTATTAGTAATAAATGAAAAACGCGCATTTTGAGGTGGACAATTCGTTCTCGAGATATTATAAATAGAATTAGAATACACTAAAAATACTACCAAAAAAACAAACGAAGCCACAACAAAATGCGCGAAAAAAGTGAAAAACAAATGTCTCTGATCGCCCCGATAATCGATGATCCGAAAGCTGTCGAACTCGAGACGATCAATCGTATTCTGGAAAGGAATCATACCATACTTGAGTCCATCTTGGAAGACCTCAACCGGGGCCAGACTCGAAAGCGAACCGGGGGCAACGGCATGACCGCCGAACAAGTGCTGCGAGCGGCGATGGTCAAGCAGATGTTCGGATTTAGTTACAGAGAGTTGGCCTTTCATATCGCCGACTCGGTTTCGATTTCGCGTTTCATTAAGATCGGCATGGGCGACAAGCCATTTAAGCATTCCGTTTTGAATAAGAACATCAAAATGATAAACCCAGAAATTTGGGAAGAGGTCAATCGCATTCTGCTTTCCTTTGCCAAGGAAGGGGGCGTTGAAAAAGGTCGCCAAGTTCGCATTGACTGCACGGTGGTGGAAACGGATATTCATCCGCCCGCCGATTCGACCCAACTTTTCGACGCGGTGCGGGTCTTGAGCCGCCTGCTGCGACACGCCGACGGCCGGTGGGGCCGCCTGCCGCATCAGGATCATACCAAGCGGGCCAAGCGCCGCCAGATGAACATCTTGAATGCTAAAAACAACGAGGCTCGTAAAGCCCCATATCGGGACTTGCTCAAGGTCGCTCGCAAAACGATCCATTACGCCAACGAGGCCATTTTGTTGTTGGAGCAAGTCATGGATATCGAAGCAGCCGCCGCGGCCGGTGAATTGAAACATTGTTCCGAGCTGGCCTTGAAAGTGGTCGACCAGGCCGAACGTAGGGTTTTTTAAGGGGAAAAGGTCCCGTCTTCGGAGAAAGTGGTTTCTATCTTCGAGGAGCACACCGACATCATAGTCAAGGATCGCCGCGAGACTTATTACGGCCACAAGGTCTGTTTGTGCGTCGGGGCCTCCCAGTTGATCACGGATTGCCTGATAACCAAAGGCAATCCGGCCGATACGGAGTTGACGGTGGTAATGCTTGAGCGTCAGAATGAAATCTACGGACGCTATCCACTCAAGGCGGCTCTGGACGGTGGACTCGCTTCCAAGCCCAATTTGTTGGCCGCCAAGGGAAAAGGGATCAAGGATGTCTGCTTCGCCAAGAAAAGGGGTCTCGATGAACTCGACATGTGTCGTAGTCATTGGGTTTACAAGAGGTTGCGCAACTTCCGGGCCGGTGTGGAGTCGGTGATCTCGTGGATCAAGTGTAGTTTGGGGTTTGATCGTTGCACATGGAAAGGAAGCCGCTCTTTCGATAGCTATGTGTGGCTGTCTGTTGTCGCGGCGAATTTGCGCACTTTGGCTGCTGGGCAAACCGCCTGACTTTATTTTAGCGGCCTCTATTTTAAGAATTTGAGGGATAGTCATGTTTAAAAATCTTGTAAATCGCTAAAAAAAGGTACTCGATAATTTTTTAATAACGAAAAACCGGTTAGGGTGCTAATTTTTAGCTTTGTGTATTTGTGAAATTGCCCTAATTCAACCCTTTCTGGACAGACGCTATTTAGTAACAATTCCTTGATAATACTGGAAAATACTCATAGAACACTAAAACGGAACATACCGAACTTGGACAAAGATATTAAAAAGCGCTTGGGCGCCGATCAAAAATACCTTTACCGCAAGTTTCCCGCCGCCCCTTCATGGCAGGCCTTTTTGGTTAAAGTTCCAACCTTTTAAGACAGAGCATGGTAATGTCGTCACTCTGATCGGCGCCGGAGGCATGCTGTTTCAGGGCGACGTTGATCCCTTCTAAAAGAGAGTCCGCTGAATCCCATCGCCTTATTAGGAGTCTCTCCAACCTGTCCCGCGTGAACATGCGGTCATCCACTGATTTTGCCTCGGTAACGCCGTCAGTGTAACCAAGCAATAAATCTCCCGGTTCCAGACGGTCAATTCCCGTTTGGTAATTAAAATCATCAAGCAGCCCTATAGCCGGACCATTTCCACCCAAGCGCCGCAAGGCACCATGAAGACTCTTTATTATAGTAGGCTCGTGACCGGCGTTCACAAAATCAAGCCGTCCGCTTTCGGGGTCAAGGACCCCCATGAAAATCGTGGCGAACATCCCTCCTTCCGCGTGATGGCGGGCCAGATAATTATTGGTCAAGGACACGGCCTTAAGCGAATCCTCCGGGGTCGGAAAATCGCCGTCCTCACATGAGGCCGCTCCTGAGAATGCCCTAATCAGGGTTCTGATTAGAGCCATGAATAAAGCCGCGCCCACTCCCTTATCACTGACATCAGCCAAAACCAGGCCCAACCGACCTCCAGGTAATTCAAAAGCGTCGTAAAAATCTCCGGAAACCTGCCAGGTTGGCTCAAAAAAAGCGGCCAATTCCCAGCCAGATAAACTGGGCAGGCGCTTGGGCAAAAAGTCATGCTGAATCCGGCGACCTTTTTCCATTTGAGCGTCCAAGGCCTGGGAATAGGCGCTGACTTTTTCATACAATCCGACGTTCTCCAAGATCAGTCCGAACTGATCACAAGCCGCCTGAACCAACGCAGCCGCCTCAACGGTAAAATGATCGGGATGGGAATGAAGCAAGGTGACCAATCCCAGGACTTTCCCGGCGCGAAGTATCGGCGCGGCCAAGGCGGAGCGAACCTGATAGGGTTGATCTGGCAGGGTGAGCCATCGGTCGTCTTGCCTGGTGTCCTTAATAAGTCCTATTTCCTTGGCACGGACGACCCAGCCGGCCAAACCGTCGCTCATCACACTGCCGATAAGCCTTGACCTCGTTTCAGGGCTGGCTTCCTTTCTGGTCAGAATGCTCTCGGTGACCCTCGCCTCCTTATCCAGAAGAAAGAGACTGCCTTTTTCCGCGTCGGCCAGATCGGAAACCACGGTCAGGGCTGTCTGTAGCGCCGACGACAATAGTTTTCCAGGTCCAGGGGAACGGGCCATGGCCACGAAACTTTCCAATAGCCTTGCTTGCGCCCTATATGCCGCCAACTCTTTTTCAATTTCTCTTTGCCGGGCAATTTCCTCCATGTTCATATTTCCCGTCTATCCTTCAGTTCTGGGCCATAGCCATGTAATCCGCCAAATGCGTCACCATACGCGCCATGCTAATTCGTTAAACTTTTAGCCAATCGCAAAAAACAGACATCTGCTCAAACCGGCATAACCGCAAAGCAGGAGCCCTTCCCTCTAACAAGCCTCGGGCCAAAGCTAAAAACTTTACCGCCGGCGTGAGCGGTTTTTCGATATCCTTTAACGGCTAAAGTTGGGCCCACTTGAAACGATAGTACTTCAAGAAAGAAAAAAGGTCAACGAATTTGAAAACTCCCAGGGGCGACAAGGACGAATGTTTTTCAAATTTTAAATGTAATATTAATATGTTAGCACCTAAAGTCGACTTCGGTGAGGGAAAAATATCTGAAATTGAACCTCAAAATGGGGTAATATTAATCAAGTTCTTTGCGGCGGGTGAAGATGTACCAGAATAGAATTTTTACTTTTGGCCGAAGCTTGCTTCGCGGCGTTGACCCCGCCCCATAGCCTATTGGCCGGTCACATTCGATTCCGCCGAAAATGACATAGAGCGGCCTACGCCCCCGGCCCTTTGAGCCTTATTCATTGTTATCTTGAGCAGAAAACAAGAAATACGGGCTAAAATACAGTCCAACGTTGGAAAGGCGAGCCTTTATGGCCTTCAATCTGGGAACCGGGGAACTGCTGGTCCGGGAAATGCTGCCGCGGGTGGCGACGCGGGGCCGCGTGATGAGCCTGGCCCGGCAAAAAATAACCTGCCCGCCGGAAGACCTGGCCCGCCGCCTGGAAGAACTGGGCTTTGACTCGGGCCTGGATATAATCCGGAACCAAGCCAAGGCGACCACCCGGGAGCTTTTTCGAGCTTTGGGCTTCGACCGGTAAGACGATCTGGATATTTCGCCCGAGGAAGGCATAATTCGCCACAACCTGAACACCGCGGTCCCGGACTCGCTCCGGAACCGTTTCGATCTGGTCTTCGAGGCCGGCTCCATGGAGCATGTCTTCGACATCCGCATGGTCTTTGAAAACATCCTCGCCATGCTGAAAACAGGAGGCCTAGTGTTTCACCTGTCGCCCCTGAACCTGATCAACCACGGCTTCTACAACTTTTCCCCCACCCTTTTTCATTACGTTTACCGCGCGAACGGTTTTTCGCCGCCGGAATTCCTGTTGGTCATGTTTCCGGAAAAATGGTGGAAAAGACAGGAAATACATTACCGGCCCCTGACTTTCTCCACGGACCCGCTCCAGCCCGAGCCGCGCAAGGGCTTCTTCCCCTGCCTGGCGTGCCTGGCCCGCAAGGAAAGGGAATCGGGTGCCGATTCAATCTTTTTACGCCCCCTCCGGCCCCGCTGATGAAAGGTGAGCCCATGAAAGCCAAGCAGATCAAAGTCTCGGTGATAATACCGACCTACAACCGGGCGAACCTCCTGCCCCGGGCCATCAAAAGCGTCCTGCGCCAGACCATGCCCTATTTCGAGCTGCTGATCATCAATAAAAAGGACATCCATTTTTGTCTAAGCCAAATGGAGACTGTAATGGGTTAAAAATGGATGTCCTTTTAAAAAATCACGGTGATAATGTCGAGAACCGCGGCCCGGATAAAGACGCCCCCGCGACGCGGACCACCGCCGCCTGGAGGTCCGGCCGCCCCCGGCGCCGGATTCTAATCCCGCCAGCCGGAAGGACGGCCGCTTCAACCCTTCTGGTCCCCGAGCGGCAGGAAATCGTCGCAGCGGCCCCGGCAAAAGGGAAAGGTCAACAGGCAGGTTTCCAGAAAAAAATAGCGGCACAGGCTGGAACCAGCCTGGGCCTTGGGGCGGTAGTGCGGGCAACAGGCGGCCGGCCGGTCCAGGCGGCCCAGCAGCTTGGCCGCGACGGTCTCCATGGCTTCCCCCGTCAGCCCCAGGGAGTGGGCGCGCCGGGTCGCCTCACGGTAATCCTCGACCTGGCGGAGTTTATCGCGCCACAAGACGCATTGGTAATCATCCAACCCGGGCTTCCCGCATTCCTTCATCACGTTCCAGAAATGATTGGAACACCTTCCCAGGATTTCATGCCGACATTTTTCTTCCGGAAATGTCAATATCTTGGCCATGGGACAAGTATACCAGGAGAAAATTTTTTGGCGACGACAAAACGCCCGCGCGGGTGTTTTTCCAGGCGGCGGCTTGAAAGATGTGTTGCAAAAAACGCGCCTTTTTCGGATAATCGAAGCGGTCCGACAGAGGGGGAACATGGCCAAAATAATGATAATCGACTATCAACCCGGCTTCTACCAGCCCTTGACCGCCGTTATCGCGGAAAATGGACACGAGTGCCATTTCGATTCCACCCTGAAAACGGGAATGACCAATATAAACTCCGATTTCTTCGATCTGGTGTTCATCCGGGACGTCATGCCCGACGGCAACGGCTTTGAGTTGCTGCCCAAGATATTCAAGCTCCCCTGGCATCCGGAAGTGATCGTCATCGCTGATTCCCCCACGCCCAACGAGGCGGAACGGGCCATCAGGCAGGGGGCCTGGGATTATGTGGAAAGGCCGGCCTCGGCGGAACGACTCCAACTCCTCCTGGTCAGGGCGCTTCAATACAAGGAGAAAAAAAACCCCATCGAAGCCATCGAATCGGTGCAAACCGAGTTGAATTTCGAGGGCGTGGTCGGGGAAAGCCCGCAGATGAAGGTCTGCCTCAAGCGGATCGCCATGGCCGCCAGAAGCGACGCCAACGTCCTGCTTTCCGGGGAAACCGGCGCCGGCAAGGAAGTGGTGGCCTGGGCCATTCACAAGAATAGCGCCAGGGCCGCCAAGAACTTCGTGGTGGTCGACTGCGCCTCCCTGCCGGCCACCCTGGTCGAAAGCACGCTGTTCGGGCACCAAAAGGGCGCGTTCACCGGCGCCGACGCCACGCGGGAAGGACTGATCAAGCAAGCCGACCAGGGGACGTTGTTCCTGGATGAGGTCGGGGAAATGCCTCCCCCGGCCCAGACCAGGTTTCTCCGGGTGCTGGAAGAAAGAAGGTTCCGGCCGGTGGGCGGGCGTCAGGAAGTATCCAGCGACTTTCGGCTCATCTCCGCCACCAACCGGGACCTCAACGAGATGGTCGAAAAAAGGGAATTCCGCAAGGACCTTCTGTATAGGCTGAAATCATTCGAGATCGACATGCCGCCCCTGCGGGAGCGGGTCGAGGACATACCGGAAATAGCCCGGTATCACCTCCGGCAGATTTGCGAATCGTACGGGTTGCCCCCCAAGGACTTCTCGACCGATTTTTTCGAGACCTTGTCCGAGTACAACTGGCCCGGAAACGTCAGGGAACTGGTTAACGCCATGGAACGCGCGGTCGCCGCGGCCAGGCACGATCCGGTCCTCTTTCCCCAACACCTGCCCATCAACATTCGCGTGAAGATGCTGCGGGAAACGGTCAAGCACGACCAGGAAAAAAACGCCGCGCCCTTCCCCGGCGCGCTCCCGGGACCATCCTCCCCCCTCCCTTCCCTGCAAGACGTCCGCGAGGCGGCCGTGGAGGCGGTCGAAAAAAACTACCTTCGGGAATTGATGTCCCGCGCCAAGGGCGACATCCGGTCCGCCTGTCAAACCGCGGGGCTTTCCCGGTCCAGGCTTTACGCCCTGTTAAAAAAACACCGGATTACCGCCGACGGCTGATCAAAGCAGCTTGACTTCAAGGAGGGACATCTTGATGTGTTCGGCGGCGGCTTCCTTCAACCTTTCGGCGTCGCCCTTCCGAAGGGCGTCGATGATGTCATAGGACGTGTTGAAGTAATTGGCCTTGTCCTTTTCGATGGGGGACAGCCAGCAGCGCAGGCATTGTCCGATCACCCTGGAAAGCAGAACGTACAGTTCCTGGTTGTTGGTGGCCTTGAGCAGCGTTTCGTGAAACCTTTGGTCCAACTCCCCGAACGACCTGGCCGGCTCCTCGGGACTGAGCTGGCGCATTTCGCGTTCCAGCGCCATAAGTTCCTGATGATCGGCCTCGGTCATGCGCTGCATGGCCCAGACGTAGGCCGGCGGCTCCATGAGCAGCCGGATTTCGACATTGTCCCTGAGGCGCTTGATACTTAGCGGAGTGACCATGAAATGGCTGCCGTGCCGCAACAGCCACCCCTCCCCTTGCAGCAGGATCAAGGCTTCCTTGATGGGGGTCCGGCTGATTCCGAAGCTGGCGGCCAGGTCGCTGACATTAATGATGTGTTCGGGCTCCATTTCGAGGTGGATAATTTTGTTACGCAGAATTTCGTGGATTTTTTTTGAGTCCATGGCGCCCTTCGCATTAAGCAATGTTGAAGCTTGGATGAGTTAATCGTGAATATATTAGTGTAAATTAAGGCTACCTAATTGTCAATAAGGAAACAATCACCCCCAGTTTCCGGGACGATTCCAAGGGCGGCGCCCTATCCCGGAACGGGCGCCGTCACGTCGCCGACCTCCGGCGTCGCCCCCGCCGGAAGGGCCGTTCCCGGCGCCCTTAATACACCGGGAACGGCGGCCGAGGCAACCGTGAATCCTGGCCGGGCGTTTTTTTTCGATCGGCGGCGGCGGGTCTAAAGTCCGCCAAGACGCCCTCCCTTGAAGGCCCTGATATACCGGCCGCAGTAGTCGTCCCGGCCCAACAGCAGGTCGACGGCGAAAAGCGTGGACATGAGTTCCTGGTCGTTCGGGTCCAAAATCGCTCCGGACAAGCCGTGGGCCATGGCCAGGGAGAGAAAATTCCGGTTTATGAGGCGGCGTCCGGGCAGGCCGTAGGATATGTTCGACAGGCCGCAGATGGTATTAACTCCCGGGAACTCGTCCATGATCCGCCTGATGGCGCCCAGGGCCGCCGGACCCATTTTCGAATCGACGGATATCGGCTGAATCAGGGGGTCCACATATATTCTTTCCAGGGGAAACCCGGCGCCGGTCAAAAGGTCGATCAGGGCGGCGCCGACCGCGAACCGTTCCTCGATTGTGGTGGGCATCGACGTCCGCCCCATGCACAGGGCCACCACGCGGCAAGGCCTGGAAGTTATTATCTCCATGATCGAGTCGAGCCGTTCCTCTTCCATGGAAATGGAATTTATCATCGGCTCGCCCCGATGAAGCTTGATCGCCTCGGCCAAGGCCGCCGGGTTGGGGCTGTCGAGCGTTAGCGGCAGGTCCACGGCGCCCTGCACGGTTTCCACGAGCCAGCACAAGGCCTCGGTTTCCTTCTCGACAAAGGTCCCGGCATTGACGTCGATAAAGTCGGCCCCGGCCTCCGCCTGGCTCCGGGCGACCCGGCGAATAAAGTCCGCGTCCCTGGTTTCGACCGCCTCGGAAATTCGCCGACGGCTGGTATTGATTTTTTCACCGACGATGATCATTGGTTCTCCTGTCTAAATGGCGCCCGGGGGGCCCGCGGGCGGGAACGCTTCCCCCCGCGAGCCCGGGACGTGGGCTAGGCCTCGAGCATCCCGCTTATTTCGGCCAGCACCTCGGCCGATTTCGGCTGCATCCGGTGTTCGGCCAGAATGCGCTTGGTTTCGACATTGCAACGCTGATAGAGGTCCTGGCTCCCGCCTTTTTTCCACGCATCGTAACGGGACCGATTCAAAAGCCTGGGCAGGAACTGGGCCGTCATGAAATGCTTGAAGGTATGCTCGTCGGACAGGAATATCCGGCCGGAACCGCCGGTCCCGACCCTCCTGACGGCGTCCAGGGCCAGGGTGTCGTCATTGACGGGTATGCCCCTGACGAAGAACTTGCACATTTCCACCAGTTCATTGGCCATGGTTATCATTTCCAGGCAGGATGTATTGCCGTATTCGATGTACCCGACGTCGTGGATCAGGTTGCAGCGGGACAGCATGGACGTGGCGATGGAGAACATCGACTCCGCGCCCGCCTGCGCGTCCATGACCTTGGAGTCCGTCGCCCCGGCGAAGGACCAGATCGGCAGGCCGTAAATTTCGTCACGCATCTGGGCCAGGGCCGCCTGGGTCAGGCTCCATTCCGGGCAACCATAGGAGACCACGCCCGATTTCATGTCCAGCACGCTCACGTTCGGGCCGAAAAGGAAGGGTGAGCCGCGCCCCGCCAACTGGTGAATCACCAGGCCGGCCAGGTTCTCGGCAATGCCCATGGCCATGGCGCCGGCCAGGGTCGCCGGGGCGCCTCCGCCCGCGTTCGAGCCGGAAGGCAGGCAGACCGGGATGCCTTTTTGCGCGCAGAAAACGAGCCGGTCCATCACGTGGGCGGGAAAACGAAGGGGGCTGATTGCTTCCGAATAGTTCAATAGAAAGGGTTTTTGTCGCAGGTTTTCCTCGCCGCCGACCACGGCGCAGGCGATTTTATGAATCCTGGCGATGTCAGTGGCGTTGTCCGCGATAAAGACGATGGGCTTGTTGGTGTTCCTGACCATCTCCGCGAAGGAATAGACATAAATGCCGTCCACCGGAACGTCTTCGGGGTTCGACATGGACATGGCGAAGGAAATGTTGTCCAGGCCGTCGACCAGGCGGGCGAAATTGGCGGTGTCCCGGAGGCGCGCGCGGCGGCGTTCGCCGGTTTCCAGGTCTAGGGTGAAGGTCGTGTCCGACCCTGTTCCGTAGAAGGTGTTGTTGTCGACCAGGGGCATGGCCTTGCCGCCCAGTTGATCGTACAGCGTGATCTGCCTCGGAGCGGACCGCAGGGCCTCGTCGACCAGGAAGGAAGGTATGTAAATCCAGTCTTCCAGGCCGGCCCGGCATCCTTTTTCCAGCAGCATCCGGCGCACTTCGGGGTGTTCCATTTTTACGCCGATTTTTTCGAGCACTTCCAGGGCGGCGGTATGGATGGCCAGGGCCTGCTCCCTATTCAAGACCTTCAGATAGGGCTGAAAGGTCGGTATTTCCATTTGCGGCATCTTGGTATCCTCATCTCCTCGATGTTTAAAAACTACGAAAGTCCGAGCGCTTCCTTGGCCTTGCCGACCGCGGCCCCGGCATCCGGGGCGAAAAGGTCCGCCTCTATTTCCGCGGCGAATTTTTCGGTCACGGGCGCGCCGCCGATCATGACCTTGACCTTGTCCTTCAGCCCGGCTTCCCGCAACGCCTTGATGGTTTTGGACATGGCCGGCATGGTCGTGGAAAGCAAGGCCGACATGGCCACGATATCCGGTTCCAATTCCAAGGCTTTTCGAACGAATGTTTCCGGCTTGACGTCCACTCCCAAATCGATGACGCCGAAACCAGCGCCTTCCAGCATGACCGCCACCAGGTTTTTACCGATATCGTGGAGGTCCCCCTGGACCGTGCCGATCAGGACCTTGCCCTTGCTGGTCTTTTCACCCTTCTTGAACAGGGGTTCGAGAATTTTCATGCATTCCTGCATCGTCTTGGCGGACAACAGCATCTGGGGAATGAAAATATCCCCGGCGGCGAATTGCGCGCCCACTTCATCCATGGCCGGGACCAGGCCCTGGTCGAGTATTTCCCCCACCGGGGTCCCCCGCTCCACCAAGCGCCTCGTTTCAGCCGTCGCCCCGGGAATATCGCCGCCGGCGACGCTTTCCTTCAAAACCAGATAGTCCGACGCTTGTCCGCTGGTCGGTTGGTTGGCCAAAATCCCGCTCATAATGTCCGGTCTCCTCTCGTTGACTGGGAGAATTTTATTGGTGAATCACCACTCGTCACTGATTGTCCAAACTACTGATACACACTATAATCTTGTCGCGGCAAGATTGAATTAAAAGTGAATTCATCATAAACGATAGGGGAAGTCAAGCAAATTCATCCCGCCCCGCCGGCCCCGCCCCAACCCGTCTCCCCTCCTAAAACCAACGGGACAAAAAGAGCCGGCGGCCGAGAAATGTTAGCGGCCATCTGATAACGCCTAAAACCTGGCCATCTGAAATTGTGTTGTTCCTTTCTTTTTCAGTTCAAAAAAATTGCCTACTTCATTTTTTTCTTTTCGATTTCTTGCCGGCGTGGCCTCTTGTATCCTTGTCATCGGGCAGGGAGCGCTAACCGATGGCCAAATGGCTTAGCCGGATACTTTTTTCGAAGATATCCATTATTCGCTGGTTCCCAAGCTCTAGCTTGGGAACCCGAGAATGGGAAGCTCTAGCTTCCCCACTTGATCCGGAAAGCAACCACGGGGAATCAACGCGGCGTTTCCATTCCGTAGTCCTAGCGCGGCGGTGAAGGTATAGATATTAGTCGGTTTGAAATTTCATCCGTCTCGTTGAACCCAGGCCTAAAGGCTCGCCGGGCAAGGTCTATCCCCTGGCCGGCGATTATGGTCGGTGGCGGTGGCGCTACATCCCTAGAGTGAGGAAACTGGAGCTTCCCTGGCCGAGGTTCCCAAGCTAGAGCTTGGGAACCAGCCTAACTCATTTTTATTTGGCCCTTTTCC
>JAZDGM010000219.1:0-30370 GCA_043806915.1 Pseudomonadota bacterium
TATATTTATTTTTTCATAATTAAATTTTAATTATGTAACATATTTATATGATTAATTATTATCAGTATTTGAATTTTATTAATAAAATCAAATCGTTTGAATATCCAACCGTATTTTGTGTTCATAGAATAATGGCATCCTTGAAGGAATCAACAGCCTCACCCAAGCGGCTAAATCCAAGGCCAGGGGTTACCGTTCCAACCGTAACCTTATCGCTATGACTTACATGGCCGCCGGCAAGCTCGACTTCGGCTTACCCACATGAAATAGCGAGGAGGCATGAAGGATGTCTTTTAATAAGTTATTCCTTGCTTGGAATTTAAGGCGGCGGATGTTATTGATTGATTAAAGCGGGGCCGAAAAACCGCGACGGAGCCTGGGCCGCGGACCCGAAACAAGCCGGGTCGTCCGACAAGGCCGGCTCCCTGGAGGATGACGATGCTAACTAGACCAAAACTCGCCGGCAGCAAGGACCGTTGGCCGGTCGACGACCTTAATGTTGGGGAATCGTGGCGAATCTTCAAAATAATGGCTGAATTCGTGGAAGCCGTGGAAACCATGAGCCGAATAGGCCCGGCGGTTTCCATTTTCGGCTCCGCCCGGGTCAAACCCGACGATCAGGTCTGCCAAATGGCCGAAAAAGTGGCTCGGGGCCTGGCCGAGGCTGGATACGGCGTCATTTCCGGCGGCGGGGGGGGAGTCATGGAAGCGGCCAACAAGGGCGCCGCCGAAGCCGGCGGAATCAGCGTTGGTCTCAACATCGAACTACCCCACGAACAATTTCCCAACACCTATTCCAACGTCAAGCTCGATTTTCACTATTTCTTCGTCCGCAAGGTGATGTTTGTCAAATACGCCGTCGCCTATGTCATCATGCCCGGCGGCTTCGGCACCCTCGACGAACTTTTTGAAGCCGTGACCCTCATTCAGACCAAAAGGGTTCGGCCCTTTCCCGTTATTCTCATGGGTTCGGATTACTGGAGCGGGCTGGTGGAATGGATCAAAAGCCAACTACTGACCAACCACCGGATTTCCAAGGAAGACCTCGAAATTCTGCAGGTGATCGACGATCCGGAGGAAGTGGTTAAAACAATCCGCCGCACCGTGGTCCTTTAACGAATCGGTCGGGAACGGTCCGGCCCGGGTCCCGGGAGACGGGCGGGACCGCGCCGTCACCCCCCGCTTTTGATGGAAGCGTTGTAGTTCCTGATGCCGTCGACGATCCCGTCCATCAGGCGGTCGAGGTAGAGTTCGTTTTTCAAGCGAGCCTCCTCGGCCTTGTTGGACATAAAACCCAATTCCACCAAAATGGACGGCATATTGGCCCCGATCAGCACGTAGAAGGGCGCCTGCTTTACTCCAAGATCGTGAATATCCTTGTAGTTTAGTTTCAACTTCGCCACCATGGCCTTGTGGATCATGGTTCCCAGGCTGCCCGATTCCTTTATTTTGGAATTGAGCATCAAATCTCCCAGGATCATTTGCAGGTCGCTCATTTTTTTATTGGTGGTGGCGTTTTCCATGGCCGCCACCCGCATGGCTTCCCGGTCGGTGGTCAGGTTGAGAAAATAGGTTTCCAGGCCATGCACCGCCGCGCTGGGGTGGGCGTTGGCGTGAATAGATAGAAACAAGTCCGCGCCCTTGGTATTGGCGAACGCGGTTCGTTCCTCCAGGGTCATGAACACATCCGTGGTTCTCGTTAAAAACACTTCCAGCTTCAGGCGTTTCCTGACTTTTTCCGCCAGCCTCTGGGCTGTTTTAAAGGTCAGGTCTTTTTCATTGAGTCCGGTAACTCCCTGGGCGCCGCAGTCCTTGCCGCCATGTCCGGGGTCGATGACCACCCGGCTGACCCCCAAGCCGAGTTGCCTGGCCAAGGAGGCCTGGCCGTCGGAAACAGTCTGGGCGGGCCCCCGGGGCGACTTTTTTCTTTTTTTGACGTTCTCCATCAGGTCCAGCGGTTCGGGCTTGGGGCTTTTTTTCGGTTCCGGCGCGGCGACTTGCGGCGGTAAAGGCGCCTTGGCGTCGGCGGTGACGTCCACCAGTATCCTGAAAGGGTCGTTCATGGAAAAAATCTTGTAATTGCCAATATTTTGGATATCCAAAACCACCCGCGCGGTGTCCTGGTCGAACTGGGCCACGCGCGCTCTTTTCAGTAGTCCGTCCGCGATGGGGAGTTCCTCGGGAATGTCGGGACCGACCCGGGTCTGCTCCAGGTCGAGATAAAGCCGCATGGGTTTGCCCAGAGTGGGGTCCTGGCGGAGGAGATGATCCTTGAATACCACTTCCCGATCCAGGTCTATGGCCACGCGACTATAATTCGGGTTGGACCAGTGCCTCAAACCGGCGACCAAGGCCTTGCCGTTGCCGGAAGGCGCCGGCTTGGATTTTTTTTCCGCTGTCGGGCGAGGCGTCGGAACCGGGTCCGGCGTCGATTCCCCGGCTGTTTCCGCCGTTTTTTTCCCGGGCTCGCCCAGGGGTTGGGCAGGAGCCTCGTCCGGTGGAACGTCGGTGTTGGAAATCTTGGCCATCACCCTGCGGGCCTCGGCCACCTCGGCGCTTCGCGGGTGGTTTAATTCGACTTTCAGAAGCTCGACGTAGGCCCGGTCAGGGTCTTTTTTGTTGTAGAACAGGAGCAACCCGACCCGGAGTTGGGCGTACGGGGCTTTTTCTCCCTGGGGAAACATCTTGACCAACTTGCGGTAATGGCCGATGGACTCGTCCAGGTCGTCGGCCCGACGGGAAACGCGATATAAGCGCGCGTAAAGGTCGCCCAGGGCCGCCAGGGATTTCTGGGCCAACGCGCTGCCCGGGTCCTGGGCGCCGACCGCCTTGAACCGGTCAATGACCTTAAACCAGCTCTGGCGCAGTTTTTGACTTTTAAGGTCCTTTTCCAGGCTGTTCCAGGCTTCCTGGGCCCTTTGAAAAAGGACGTCCTGGGAGGCGGCCGGGACCGGGCGGACCAGGACCGCTCCCCAGATAAAAAATGCCAGCATGAAAATAATATTGAGCCGGTATTTCATTTCGCCAGACTTTTCAATTCGGCTAGTTTGTTGAGCGCCGCCAGGGGCGTCAAGGCGTCCAAATCGATCCGTTTAAGCGCCTCGACCAGGCCGTCGTCGGTGGGGCCGAACAGACTCAACTGCGCCTCCGACGACTTGGGGCGGCGGGAAGACCTGGCCAGGCGAGGCGCTCCGGCCGCGGTCAGGCCTTGCTTTTCCAAATTTTCCAACACCTCCCGCGCCCGTTCCAGGACTTCCGCCGGTATTCCGGCCAGTTTGGCGACGGCCAGGCCGTAACTCCGGCTGGTCCCCCCGGGCAGCAACTTCCGCAGAAAGATGACGCTCCCCTCCCATTCCTTGACGGCCACGTTTAAATTCCGGACCCTCGACTTGGCCCGGGCCAGGCCGACCAGTTCGTGATAATGAGTGGCGAACATGGTCCGCGCGCCCTTGCCCTGTAGATCGTGCAGGTATTCGGCCACGGCCCAGGCGATGGACAGGCCGTCGAAGGTGCTGGTTCCCCGCCCGATTTCATCTAGAATCACCAGGCTTTGAGGGGTGACCTGATTGAGGATTTGGGCGGTTTCGTTCATTTCAACCATGAAGGTCGACCGCCCCTTGGTCAGGTCGTCGGAGGCCCCGACGCGGGTGAAAATCCTGTCCACCAAGCCCAGGCGGGCCTTCTCGGCCGGGACGAAGCTTCCGATCTGGTTCATGAGGACAATCAGGGCGACCTGGCGCAGAATGGTCGACTTGCCGGCCATGTTGGGGCCAGTGATGATCAGGACCTGCGCGGCTTCATTGTCCAGATGGAGATCGTTGGGAACGAAGTTCTCCCCCCGGATGGACCGTTCGATCACCGGATGCCGGCCGCCCTCGATATCCACCACGTCGGCGTCTAGAAGTTCGGGCCGGACATAATCGAATCGGACCGCCGCCTCGGCGAAGGCCTCCAGGACGTCCGCCTCGGCCAGGATGTCGGCGGTTTCCCGGAGACGCGAAGCCTGGGCCGTGACCTTGACGCGCAATTCCTCGAATAGACGCTGCTCGATTTCCACCCGCCTCTCGCCGGCCGAGAGGACCTTTTCCTCCCACTCCTTGAGTTCGGGAGTGATGAACCGTTCGCCGTTGGCCAGGGTCTGCTTGCGGATGAAATATTCCGGGACCTGGGGCAGGTTGGTGCGGGTCACTTCGATGTAATACCCGAAGACGCGGTTGAACCCGACCTTCAATGACGATATCCCGGACCGTTCCCGTTCCTGTTTCTCCAGGCGGGCGATCCAGCCCTTGCCGTCGGCCACCAGGTCCATGAATTCATCCAGTTCCGGATCGTACCCCTTGCGGAAAAGCCCGCCTTCCTTGAAATTCAGCGGCGGGTCGTCCACCAGGGCGGACCCGATGAGGTCGGACAAGTCGCCCAGCAGGTCGAGCCGGTCGCCCAGTTCCCTCGTCAAGCCGGCGGATTGTTCCAGGAGCAGGGTTTTGATGGCGGGTAGGCGAAGCAAGCTGTTTCTCAGGGACGAGAGGTCCCTGGGCGAGGCCCGGTTAAGGGAGATGCGTCCGGTGAGCCGCTCCAGGTCGTGAACCCCGCCCAGGGCTTCCCGGAAATCCGCCCGGTTCATCCCATCCAGGACAAAACCTTCCACCGCTTCATGCCGTTCGGCCACCCTGGCCCGATCAAGCAGGGGCGACCCGAGCCACGCTCTCATTTTCCGGCCGCCCATGGCGGTGACGGTCAGGTCGAGCAGCCCGATCAGGGACCCGGCCTTGAAGCGATCTCGTAGGGTGTGAAAAAGCTCGAGGTTCCGCTTGGTGGTCTCGTCCAGGACCATGAACTCCTCCAAGCGGCGCCCACGCAGGCGGTCCACGTGGCGCAAGTCGCGCCCCTGGGTTTCCTGGGCGTAAAGAAGGGCCGCCCCGGCGGCGGACAAGCCCAGGCGCCAGTCCGCGACCCCGAACCCGGCCAGGGCGTGCTCGCCGAACCGGTCGACCAGCGCTTTTTTGGCCCGGGCGTATTCGAACGCCCCCGCCTCGAAGCGGGTCCGATAAATTCCCAGCTCCTCGGCCAGGGCCGCCAGGCCGTGCGGATCATCCTCGCTGATCAGCGCCTCCGCCGGCCCGAGCCGGTAAAGCTCGGCGGCCAGGGCCGCCCGGTCCTTGACCTCGGTAACGATGAATTCCCCGGTGCCGACATCCAGGGCCGCGACCCCGAAGCCCGGCGATTCGTCGGTCGGCCCGACCAGGGCCGTCAGGTATCGCGGGACCTTGGGTTCATCTATCTCGGCCGAGACCACCATGCCGGGAGTGACCACCCGGGTGACGTCCCGGGCCACTATCCCCCGGGCCAACTTCGGGTTCTCGACCTGGTCGCAGACCGCGACCTTGAACCCTTTGGAAATCAACCGGTTAATGTAGATTTCAGCGGAATGATGGGGCACCCCGCACATGGGAATGTCCTGGCCCTGATGCTTGGAGCGGGAAGTCAGGGCGATTTCCAGGGCCGGCGCCGCTTGTTGGGCGTCCTCGAAGAACATTTCGTAAAAATCCCCCATGCGAAAAAACAAAATGGAGTCCGGATGTTTCTCCTTGATGGCGAAGTACTGTTGCAGCATGGGGGTTAGCGTGGACATGAAAACAGGCTTCTTACAGGGTTGAATCGCCGGAAGTCCGCTCTTCGAATTTCCGCGCGTTGAATGACGGGCTCTCCTCCCGGGGCGTCGGACGGTTTTGGTCCTTTAACGCGACCGAGTCCCAAGACTGGCATTGCGGACAACGCCACCGCGGCTCCGCGGACTCCAGGCCGCATTTTCCGCACTGAAAAACCGGGGTCGGGTCCCCTAGGGCGGCAAGGAGCTCCCGGCAGGCCTCCAGGGCCTCGTCTTTTCGGTCCAGGGACAACAACAGCAGCCCCAGCCGCCGCCGGGCCTCGATGAGCCCCGGGTCCAGGGATATCGCCTTTTTGAACTCCTCCACGGCCTGGTCGACCTGGCCGCCTTGGACCATCAGTCCGCCCAGGGCCAGCCGGGCCAGGGGGCCTCGGTGACTTTGGGCCAATTCGGACAGGAAGTCCATCAAGGGCGAGACCTCCTTCATGTCCACCGCCGCCCTGGCCAAGCGGTTGAAAACAAGGTACGCCCGGTCCGGAGCGGCCTCGATGGCCTTGCGCCACGCCGCCGTCGCTTTTTTAATCTGGCCCTGCCTGGCCCGCAGGTCCCCCAGGTGAAGGTGGGCGTCAAGGCACCCGGGATCGAGGACCAGGGCTCTCTTGTACGCGGACTTGGCCTGGGGCAAAAGACCTTTTTCAAAATACGCCTGCCCGATCTCGACCTGGTGGTGCGCCAAAATATTATTGACCTTGCGGCCCGTGACCTTGGCCAGGCGAGTCAAGGCCGCGGAGGCTTTGTCCCAGTCCCTGGTTTCCTCGTAAATCCGCACCAGCTCGGTCAGCGCGTCCGCCCGCTTGGGGTCCTGGCGAAGCAGTTCCTCGAACGAGGCCGCGGCCCTTTCAAAAAACCCGCCCCGGCGATAATCCAGGCCCAGGTCGTACTGGGCCTGCATCCTGATCCGAGGGTCCAACTTGGGCCGGAACATGATGCTCTGCCGGATGCGAATGGCCCGGTCGGTCTCGCCCTTGCTCCGAAAAAGGTTCCCCAGGGCCACGTAGGTTTCCACTGTTTCGGTGTCAACTTCCACGGCCTTGGTCAATTCCTCGATGGCCCGGTCCGGCTGATCGGCCAGGATGTAGTTGACGCCCTTCATGAAGGCGGCGTTGGAGGCGGCCCGTTCCTTGGCCGCGGCCAGGTTCCGCTTTTCATCGTCTTTTTTCCCGGCGCGGCCCTTGGAAAAATCGGCCAGGGCGAGTCCGAAAGCCGTCCCGACGGCGGCGGTCAACAGCAGAAGTTGATAGAGAGGGACCGCGTAACCAAATATTTCAACGGTTTGACCTGGCATGTCCTCACCCCCCCTCCACGACCGCCGGGGCCCTGGCGGCGGGGGCGCCCGGTTCGCCCTTGATCGGCAGGTTTCGGAGGGACTTAAGCTCGGCTTCGATCCTGATCTGCTTGGCCTTGAAATCCTTGATGGTTTTTTTCAATTTTCGGGACTGGGAAAACCCGAGACACCAGGCCGAGGCGAAACCCAAGGCGAAACAGACAATCAACATCAGGGCCACCATCAGGGGCGGCGTGGAAAAGGAAGTGAGCAGAAGGTTCAGCTTCAAGGGTTCGCTTTGAGTCAGAACCTGGAGGTTTTGCACCACAAACAGCACGAACAGAAAAACGGCCAAGCCCAGGGACACGATTTTGGCCGTTTTCATGTCTGGTCCTCCAACTGCTTGAAAAAGGGTAAAATACGGTCGTAGGCGGCTTCAAGGTGTTCCGGCACGACCCGAACGTCGGCGAAAACGGTCATGAAGTTGGTGTCCCCGTTCCACCGGGGCACGATATGATAGTGCATGTGATCCTCGACCCCGGCCCCGGCCACGCGGCCCAGGTTCAAGCCCACGTTGAAACCGTCCGGTCGGGAATCGCGCTTCATTATCTCGATCGTGTCCCGTACTTTCCGCGTCAGGTCCAGCATCTCTTCCGGAGTCAAGGCGGAAAGGTCCGGGACGTGGCGCCGGGGCGCGACCAGCAGGTGGCCGTTGTTGTACGGGTATCGATTGAACATGATCATGGTCAGCCGGCCGACAAAGACGATCAACCGGCTTTTATCGGGCCCGGCCTGGTCGTCGTCGATGCAGAAAATGCACCCTTTTTGCCTGGACTGTTCATCCTCGCCTAGAATATAAGTCATCCGCCACGGGGCCCACAGATTTTTCATTTCGCGCTCCTATCCGATGGGAACAATCTCTCCCCATATTTTCTCGTCAATATGCAAAAAACCGATGGTCCCCGGCCCGCCGCGCGGGGCCAGGGCGGAGCCCGGGTTGAACCATAGCTCCCCCTCGACCTCGCTGATCAGGGGCTGATGACTGTGGCCGAAAACCAGGCAATCCAATTTGTTCGGAAATTCAGCGCGGACCCGCCGGGACAGCCCCTGGGGCGCCCCCCAACCATGGATCAGGCCGATCACGGCGCCCCCCGCCTCGAGAACCAGCTTGGTCGGCAAGCGGGAGGCCGCGACCGCTCCATCCATGTTGCCGCAAACAGCCGTCACTCCGGCCGATTCCAGGTAATCCAGCACTTCTCCGGACACGATATCCCCGGCATGAAGAATCAGGTCGACATCCGCGAAACATTCCTCGACGATCCTGGTCAAGGACTCCTGGACCCTGGTCAAGTGCGTATCGGACATCACGCCGATTTTCATTCCCGAAAACTCCCCGCTGACTTTCAACTATCTAAATTTATTACTTTAGCAAAATACAGCCCGGCAAGCAAGGATAAACGGCCCGGTCCCAGCCGCTGAAAACCCTCGGGGATGATTCAGGTTTCCGGACCGGGCCCGCCGCTCGCCCGCGGCTTCTTCGTCGGGCGGCGCCAGGGGCCGCGTTCGTCCACCCCGCCGGATATTGCGGTTCCCTCAAGTCGGAAGCCGGCCGCGCCGCAACTGACCGGGGGTGGAATTTTTTCGTGCAACCCGGGGTATCAGGCAAAAAAAGCTTGCTTTTTCAATATGTAATATTTAACATGCTCTATTCACGGCAAACTATTGGAGTTCCCTCGGTTTATCCCGCCATTTCCACCCGCTTGGCGGTCAACAAGATGTCGGGTTTCGTCGCGCCGTGGATTTTCATCCGGTCAACCCTGTATCTTCATGCCAAAAATCGGGGGGTTTTCGATGAGGTTCCCAGGCCGACCAAGAATTCTGGTAATTGACGACGAAAAACTAGTCAGGGATGTAATCACGCTGATTCTCGAAAAACTAGGCTGCCGGACCACCGGCTTCGATTCCAGTCGCCAGGCGTACGAGGCCTTTAGGGACGAACCCTTCGAGTTCGACCTGGTGATCGCCGACCAAAACATGCCGGGACTGACCGGGACCAACCTGGCCCTGGTGATGAAAGCCATACGCCCTGATCTTCCTTTCATAATCTGCACGGGGAAGCCTTGTTCGGACCTGACCCGGGAAGCCGAGCTGGCCGGAGTCAACAAGGTCGTGGGCAAGCCCCTGGGAATGATCGGCCTGGCCGGCCTACTGGAAACGGCCCTGAAAACCTAGCGCGGCCCGGCCGGCCCAAAACCGATCAGTCCGGAGAATCGATCCCGCCTTTTTTCAACAACACCGCCGGAACAACCGCGCTGTCGCCATACTTCGCGGAAATTCTGTCCAAGGCCCGATTGAGGTCCCCCCCCTTTTTTTCGCCGGTCAAGTCCTGGAACAGACTCCCTTGCCTGGGTTCGGTTTCATACTCGAGCCGGGACAAGGAAACTCCCAATAATCTGATGGGACGTCCGCCGATTTCCGCGCCGCCCAACAAGTCGTGGACCATCCGGTAAATGATCCGGTCGTCGTCCGCGGGCCAGGGCAGGGTCGCCGATCTGGTGATCTGTTTGAAATCGCTGAATTTAATTTTCAAAGTAACCGTCCGGCAGAACAACCCGCCGCGTCGCAGCCGCCGGCAGGCCCGGATGGTCAACCCCAGGATGGCCCGCGCGGCCTCCTCCGGCCTGGTGATATCCCGCTGAAACGTTTCCTCGGCCCCGATGGACTTGGCCTCCCGCTCCGGCTCCACCGCTCGTTCGTCAATTCCCCTGGCCAGGAGGGCCAACTGCCTCCCGCTCCGGCCGAAATTTCGTTCCAGCAACTCGAGCGGCAGTCCGGCCAGGTCTCCTATGGTTTCAACCCCCAGCAGCCGCAGGGTTTTTCCGGCGGCCCGGCCGACTCCCCACAGGCGTCCGATGGGCAGGGGCGCGAGAAACTCCCGGACTCCCCCGGCCGGAACAATGGTCAGGCCATCGGGCTTTTCCAGATCGGAAGCTATCTTGGCCGCCAACTTGATGGGCGCCACTCCCGCCGAAACCGTCAAACCGATTTCCGACCGGATCAAGCGCTTGATCCGGAGCGCGATTTCCTCCGCCGACCCGAACAGGCGCCGGGACCCGGCCACATCCAAAAAGGCCTCGTCCAGGGACAGGGGCTCCACCAAGGGAGTGAAGCGCCGGAAAACTTCCATTATCCGTTCGGAAACCTGTTGATAGCGCCGCATGCGCACCGGAAGAAAAACCGCGCCGGGGCAAAGTTTCCTGGCCGTCATGATTGGTTGGGCCGAATGAATTCCAAAGACCCGGGCCTCGTAGGACGCGGTCGAAACCACCCCCCTCTCCCTGGTCCCGCCCACGATCACCGGCCGGCCCCGGAGGGACGGATCGTCCAGGACCTCGACCGCGGCGTAAAAGGCGTCCATGTCCAGATGGATTATGACGTTTTCGGAAACCATGGGAAAAAACTGACTTAACCGGGGGCAAGAGTCAACATTAAAAAACGGGGTTCCCGGACGGTCTTTTTCTCCTTCCCGGAAAAACCGTGGAATTTTAGTGTAGGCCCTCCGGAAAAAGAAATGATACAATCAGTTGAAGATAGGGGTCAGGTCCTGTTTTTCCCACCCGCGATCAAGAGGAGAGCGCCGTGACTAGCATGTTAAAAATTAAAACCGGCTTGCTGCTTGTTTTTTTTCTGTTCTGGGCGGAGGGATGCTCCCAAACCGGAGGGTACGCGCCACTGGAACAGGG
Source organism: Pseudomonadota bacterium (assembly GCA_043806915.1). GTDB lineage: Bacteria > Desulfobacterota > Desulfarculia > Adiutricales > JAGVGV01 > JAZDGM01. The sequence goes on from JAZDGM010000219.1 coordinate 10,673, forward strand.
CGAGGTCCACGCCCTGACGATTCTACACGTCAACGACACCCACTCTCAACTGGAAGAAGGGCGTTACGCGGTGAAAATAGACTTGGGGCGGGGCCCGGAGACTTTCTATTTTTTCCTCGGGTCCCAAGCCCGCTTGACGGCCAAGGTCCGGGAACTGATGGATACGGAAAAAAACCCGATTTTCCTGCATGCCGGCGACTTGGTTCAGGGGACCATTTATTACACCAAATACCACGGCGTCGCCGGGGTCTCCTTGATGAACTTGACGCCGCCCCAGGCCATGGTGGTGGGTAATCACGAATTCGACGTTGGACCGGAAAGGCTTTTCAACATAATCAATCAAGCCGACTTTCCGATTTTGGGCGGAAATGTAGACGCTTCGGCCGATCCGTTCCTGTCCGGACGCCTGCCCGCGTACGTCATCGAGGACATAGACGGCGAGCGCGTGGGGATTATCGGGTTGATCACGCCGGAAACGGCCCACAGCTCCCAACCGGGGAAAACCATCTCCTTCGTGGACCCGCGGGAAACCGCGGCCCGGTTGGTCGCCGAGCTGGAGTCCCAGGGAGTGAACAAGATCATCGCGCTGACCCACCAAGGCTACGGCGAGGACCGGGAACTCGCCCGCCGGGTCCCTGGAATCGACGTCATTATCGGAGGCCATTCCCACACGCTCCTGGGGGATTTTTCGGCCCTGGGCTTGGATTCCGCGGGCCCCTACCCCACCCGGGAAACCGGACCGGACGGGAGCTTGGTCTGCATCGGCCAGGACTGGAAATGGGGCGTGGGGCTGGGCGTGATGAACGTAAAATTCGATCGGGAAGGAAAAACGATCTCCTGCGACGGGTCCCCGGTTCTGCTGGCTTCGGACCGTTTCCTCGACCAGGATAAAAATGAAGTCTCGGCCGAGACCAAGGCCGAGCTAACGGCTTTTATTTCCAAGACCCCGATTGTGGAAATCGTGGAACCGGACCGGGAGGCCGCGGCCATCCTGGCGCCATTCACCGCCGGGCTGGTGGAATATCGCAAAACCGTGATCGCGACGATGGCGGAAAACCTTTGGCACGTCCGGGTCCCGGGGCAGACCCACCCCGAAGGCGGCGTTATGGCCCATGGCAGTCTGGTCTCGCCGCATATCTCGGCCGCCTTGCTCTGGCAAGCCAACCGGGAAGGCCTCCAGGCCGACGCGGCCCTGGACAACGCCGGCGACGCCCACGCCGACCTGCCCCTGGGGGACCTGACCGTCGCGGCGGTCTACGAACTTCTGCCTTTCGGGAACACGATTTACCTGCTTCAGGTTACCGGCGCGGACCTTACGGCCGCCCTGGAGCGTGGAGTGACCCTGGGCGACGGTTCCTTTCTCTACCCCGCCGGCCTCCGCTACAAAGCGGACCTGAATCTTCCGGAAGGACAAAGGATTACCGTCGTGGAAATCAGGGACGCGGGCGGCGTCTTCAGGCCCTTGGACCGGGCCGCGACCTACCGACTGGCGGTCAACAGCTACATGGCCAATGGCGGCGGGGGCTTCGACCTGTTTAATAATCCCGAAATAAAAAAGTATGACACCGGATTCTTCGACGCCGAAATGTTCCAGGAATACGCTTCCCAAAACACGCCGCTCGTCGCCCTCGAACCGTTGATCGAGTACACCCCGGCCCGGAAATAATCCGGACCGAAGGTTCAGTCAAACGCGTTTTTTGGGGGACGAAGCCGGAAAAAACTCGGCGGTGAAAAAAGCGGGTCCCGCTGTCAAGGCGGGGCCCCAAGGGGATTATTTTTTGTTATAATCCGCGCATATTTTTTCCATTTTCGCCTTCAGTGTTTCCCCGTTGAATGGCTTGACAATGTAATTGCTCACCTTGGCTTGAACCGCGGTAAGAATATTTTCCTGTTGCGCTTCGGCCGTGACCATCAGAAAAGGCAGGTCCTTGAATTCATCGCTCGACCTGACCCAGCGCAACAGTTCAATGCCCGACATTTCGGGCATGTTCCAGTCCGAAATTAGGAAATCGATCTTTTCCCTTTGAAGGACTTTCACGGCCTGTTTTCCGTCGTCGGCCTCGACAATGTTTTCAAAGCCCAACTGACGCAAGGAATTGCGTAAAATGCGCCGCATGGTGGAGAAATCGTCGACCACGAGGATTTTCATGTTTTTGTCGCCCAGCATAACGTTTCACTCCTCGCCAGAATCCCAATTAACCTCGCCTTGCTTAACACCATTCGTATTTTGTCGCAAGGGGATTCTGATTTTTACGGTTGGAGTCGAAGTGAATGGTCGGATCGATTGCTGGTTATTTTTCGACATCCCAATCAAATTCGGTCAGTTCCCTTAAAAGAAGTCCGTATTCCTTTTCAATGGCGGCGACGTGGGATTGCGCTCGCGGCGCGTCCCCCGCGCGGGAAGCGGTTTCCGCGGCCAGGGAAGCCGCCCGCAGCCTTTCGGCTCCAATGAAGGCGGCGCCGCTTTTCAGGGAATGAGAAACTTCCCGAACGACATTCAGCTCGCCCCGGCTCGCCCCGGCGCCGAGACGGGCCAGGCGTTCCGGCGCCGCTCCCAGAAAGGCCTCGACGGTCTCCCTTAATATGGACTTATCCCCCTCGAAACGCTCCACGGCGCCCGCGAAGTCCCAAGCCGGGAAGCCGGGAGCGCTCGCTTCCGGCCGGGCGTCGGACGGGGGCGGACCAGGTTGAACGCTTCTTCGCCAAAAAGAACTCAAAACCGCCTCCAGTTCCGGTTTTCGAACCGGTTTGGCCAGATACCCGTTCATGCCCGCGGCCAGGCATCTGTCCCGATCCTCGGGCATGGCCCCGGCCGTCAGGGCCACAATGGGGATGTCCCGGCCTTTTCCCCGGGAAGCCCGGATTTGGGCCGCGGCCTCCAGCCCGTCCATTTCCGGCATCTGGACGTCCATCAAGACCAGGTGGTAATTTTCGCGGCCGACCTTCTCGACGGCCTCCCGGCCGTTTTCCGCCCAATCCACCTCGCAGCCAAGGCCATGCAGCATCCACAAGGCGGCCTTGCGGTTGAACGGGTTGTCTTCCACCAGCAGCAGGCGCATCCCGGGAAACGGCCTCTGGGCCGCGGCCGGTTCGTCCCGGCCCTCTTGTTCCCGCGTTCCGGTCCGACTTCCCCCGGGCGCGGCCCCGGACAAGGCCCGGACCAAAACCCGCCCCAGGTCAACGGGTCGAACAGGCTTGGCTAGATAGGCCGCCGCGCCCACGGCCGCCAGTTCCTTGTCTTCCCGGCGGCGCGAGGCCGGCGCCATGAGCACCGCAACAGTGGACGCCAGCGCGGGATCGCCCCTGATCCGGCCCGCCAACTCGAAACAATCCAAGTCTCCCAAGCGGGAATCAATTATGATCGCGGCGTATGGGACCCCGGCCCGGACCGCGCCGCGCAGTTCAGCCAGGGCTTCCCGGCCGGACCGAGCCGAACGCGCCCGCCCACCCCACTGTTCCAGGTATTCCTCGATAATTTTTTGATTCACCAAGTTGCCGTCGACGATTAATACCCGCCGGCCCTCGAGCGCTTTCAGGCCCGGGTCCGGACGCCCGACTTCCCCCGGCGAATCGACCACCTTGAACGACGCGAAAAAGGTGAAAACCGCGCCTTCCCCCGGTCGACTGGCCAGGGTTATGCCTCCCCCCATGAGCCCGGCCAGTTGGCGGGAAATGGCCAGGCCCAACCCGGTTCCCCCGTATTTACGGGTGGTGGACTCATCGGCCTGGGAAAAAAAGTCGAAGATCATGTCCTGCTTTTCCAATGGCACGCCGATGCCGGTGTCTTCAACCGCTATTTCCAGCCGGCGCTTCCCCAGGCCATCCGGTATTAACCGCACCTCGACCAGGACATGGCCCTTTTCGGTGAATTTTATGGCGTTTCCCACCAGATTGATCAATATCTGCCGGATGCGGCCGGGGTCTCCCCACAGAAATGGAACGGGCCCCGGGGGAAGGCGCAACAGAAGTTCCATGCCCTTGTCAACGGCCTTGAGGGCCATTATATCCAGGGTCCCGGCCGCCACCTCGCCCGCGTCAAAGGGAATTAGCTCAATATCCAGTTTTCCCGCCTCGATTTTCGAATAATCGAGGATATCGTTGATGGACTCGAGCAGCACTTCGGTCGACTGCCGCAACGTCTCCAGGTATTCCCGTTGCCGGTCGGTCAGGCTCGTCTCGGCCAGGAGACTGGTCATGCCGATTATTCCGTTGAGCGGCGTGCGGATTTCGTGGCTCATGTTGGCCAGGAAAGCGCTCTTGGCCCGATTGGCCGCCTCGGCTTCCATCTTGGCCTCCTCCATGGCCCGGCGCATGGTCTCGGAGCGGCCCAGCGTTTTCTTGAGTTCCAGGGCCGACTTTTCCGCGGCCAGTCGGGCTCGATTCAATTCCAGCTCGCTTTTCTTGCGATTGGAAATATCCCGGACCGCGGCCCAAAAACCCTCGGCCCGCCCCTGGTCGTCCCGAATAAGATACAGCCGAAGTTCAGCCGGAAAGAAGGTCCCATCCTTCCTCGCGAACTCCTTTTCGTAAACCCGGGAATACCCCCTGGCCAGGACCTCGTCCCGGATGCCATTCCGCTCCGGGGGCGTCCACCTGGTCGAAGTCGCCCGGCGGCCATTCATGTTCCGCAACTCTTCCCGGGAGTAGCCCAGCATGACGGCCGCGGACTGATTGACCTCCACAATGCGCCCGGACAAATCCAGCCGCGCGAAGCCGTCGCGCATGCTTTCATGAAGGTTCCGGTATTTCTTCTCGGACCGCCGCAGGGCTTCCCGGGAGCGCAACCCTCGCATGGCCGAGCCGAACACTCCAGCCGCCAGCCCCAGGACCTCGACCTCGGTGGGAGACCAATCCCGTTGACACCGCTCTTCATCGAACCTGACAAACCCCCACCAGTCCTCCCCCACAAACACCGGGACCGCGACCAGGGATTCCAGGCCTTGCCTGGTTAAATTTTCCCGTTCCGGACGGGGAAAGTTCCGGACGTTTCCGAAGACGGCCTCGCCTTGGGCCAGCAGCGCCCGCCACCGTTCCAGTCCGCTGTCCCGATACGAAAAGGATGAGTCCAGGTCGCCGGCCGCCGCGTCCTTCCGGTCCGGATCGGTCCACTGAAAGCGAATGGCGGCTCCTATATCGCCGGAGGGGTTGGAAAAATTTTCAAAAACCGACAACCGCCCCACGCCGCTGGCCCGTCCCACGGGTCCAAGAATCTCGACGACGTTTTCAGGCGCGACAGCTTCCTTCAGTAAACGCGAGGAAGCCCAGGCCACGGCCTCCAACACGGCGTCCCGGCGTTTGAGGGCCTCCTCGGCGGCCTTTCGCTCGGTGATGTCATGTAAAACCGCCATGACCAAAAGCCGGCCGAATATTTCAATTTTATTGAGGGCGAGTTCCGATTCAAAAACGGAGCCGTCGGGCCGGAGGTGAACCCACTCGAAAAGTTGCACGTCTCCGGCCAGGGCGGAATTATACTTTTTCCGGAACTTTTCCAGGGACCGCGCGCCATCGGGCTGATACTCCGGGGAGAAGGAAAAGGGATTATGGCCGAGGAATTCCTCCTTGGAGCGGCCGAAAATTTTTTCGGTGAAGGTATTGCATTCAACCGCGACCTCCCCGGCCAGGAGAAAAATGGAATTGTTGGCCGACTCGAACAGGGTGCGGTAGCGTTTTTCGCTTTCCCGCAAGGTGGCCCGGGCTGATATCCGGTCGTGAATGTCATGTATGATGGTGTGAAAACCGACTCTCCGGCCTTCTTTCCGGGCCAGCGAAGTCACGGCGGAAACCCATCTTTTTTCGCCGGAAAAAGTCAAAATTTCAAATTCGTTCTTGGTCTCCGCAAGCTGTTCCCGCCACTGCGCTTGATGGATCGACCGCAACCGGTCCCGGAATTCCGGGGCCGCGACTTCCAACGAATTCCGTCCCAGAAGCATTTCCGGCGAATACCCGAACAAACGCCGGCACGCGGGATTGACGTAAGTAAACACACCTTGGGGGTCCAGCCGGTATATGGCGTCGCCGATGTTCTCGACCAGCCGGCGGAAGCGTTCCTCGCTGTTTTGAAGCGCTTCCTCGGTCCGCCTTTTTTCCACCAGCAAGCGCCATTTCTGAATGGCCCGCCGGCTGATTCCGGGCAGGGCGGAGCCGGCCGCGTCCTTGATGACCACCAGGTCCACGGTCCCGGGGTGGAAAGCGTCCATCGCTTCCGCCTGTTCGTCGCCGCCGGAAATGATCAAGACCGGAAAAAAAGAACGTTCGTCGGGGGAGGGAGTCAACTCCACGCCGCGGCCGTCGGGCAGAACGGCGGCGGCGATGACCAGGTCCGGAGTGAAATCCTTCAGCTTTTGGCGGGCCTCGGAAATAGTCCTCGCCGGCAAAAGCTCGACCGGATAACCGTAATCCTGAAAGGCGCGTCGGATCGTTTCGAAAAAAGCGTCATCGCTCTCGACCAAAAGAATCCTTGACGGGAGACGATTCAATCGATTCCTCCGGGGAACATATCATTTATTAAAAACAAAAAGTGAACGGGCGTCTTATCTCGGGAGAACGTCGCGGCTCAGGTTAGATTCCCCCTGATCTTAACCATGAAACGAAAATCCCCGGCCATGAAAAAGATCGTGACGTCCCAGTCCTCCCGAAGAACTCCCATCCCTGTTTCCGGAAGTCCGAGGGCCAGGGTCTGTTCCGGCCCCAGGCGCGACGTCATGAGCCGCCCGGCGATGGTGTTGATGATTTCCGCCATGGCGTCAAGAAGCATCTCCTGGCCGGCGTCCTCGGGCGAGTCCAGGCCGAAAAGCTCCACGACAATCTCCCGCGCCAATTGCACGGGGACGCAGATGGCCAAACGAACCTGGCAGGGCTCCAGAATGTCGATGCCCGCCCACAAGGCTTCCGAAGCGCACTGCCCGGCGTCGCCCTCGGTCTCGTCGCCGGGAAGGACTTCCATAAAAGCCAGGGCTTCCAGGGTTTCCGCCACGGCCGCATTTAGGGATTCGATCATGGGAGCGCCCAGGCAATTCAATTTCCGGCCTCCAGTTTCTCCAGGAGCGGGGTCAGGGCGGCCACCGCGACGGGGGGAGAGAGCGGTTTTCCCAGAATGGCGAAGGCGCCCAGTTCTTCCAGTTCGGCCACCTTCTTTTTGTTGGTGGTGCTGCTGATAATCACCACCGGGATGTTTTTAAGCGCCGGAGTGGATTTAATCCACTTTAAAAGTTCCGTCCCGTCCATTTTAGGCATGTTGAGGTCGGTCACGACCACGTCCGCGGGCTCCTGTTCCAGGATTTTCTTGACCTCCTCTCCATTTACGGCTTGAATGAACTTGGCGTCGCTGAAACCGGCGATCTCAAGACAGCGCTGGATGAACATTCTGGCCATGCTTGAATCGTCCGCTACAATTATCCGAAACATTCTAGGTTCTCCTTTCGCCGCCAAACAGCATCGCCTCGGTTTTCTCGAATTCCATCTGAACTCGCAGCATCAATATTTCCAGTTTTTCCCGGTTAATGTCAATGTATTCCGCATAGCCCCGGTCCATTCTGTAGGACAAATCATCCGCGCCGGTGCCCTTGCCGGCCATCATGGCGACCAAGTCGCCCAGATGAACCACATAAACCAGCGATATATATTTCTTTTCGGCCAGGCGAGGGAGGTGGTGGTGAAGAATGACCTCCGCGAGCGGCCGGGGAAGTTTCCAGCGCGAGGCCAGGGCCGCCCCAACCAACTGATGAGTAACCCCGGCGATTTCCTTTTCGGCCTGCAAGAAACCGCGAACAGCGCCGCTGTCGATCCTTTCGGTCATTTCCCGGGATGAACCCCTGAGGAAATCGGATAGGACGGCTTTCCCGATATCGTGGAGCAAGCCGGCCGTGAAAGCCAGGTCCTGGTCGACCGGCGCCCGGGCCAGGCCGGCCAATTCCTTGGAAGCCATGGCCGTAAGGAGGCTGTGCCGCCAGAGTTCGCCTTCCTTGCTTTCATACCCCTCCAGGGGGCGTTCGAAAATATGCTCCGAACAGAGGGACAGGGCGATGCCGATAACCATCTTCTGCCCCAGGTAGGCGATGGCCCGGTTGACCGTGGTGATCTGTTCCCGCAGGCTGAAGGCGGTGGAATTCACGACCTTGAGGACCTGGGCGGTCAGAACGTGATCGCATTCCACGACCTTGGCCACTTCGCCGATGCTGTATTCTTCCTGCCCCACCAGTTCCAGGATGCGCGCCGCGCTACGAGATAGCATGGGGATCAGCCGAACCCTGTTCAGGATTTCCTCGATTCGAGTCACAGTGTCCCACCGCTTTCCATAAATCGGTTAATTGATTCCCTCGACACGGCCCTGGAGGCGAACCGTTTCGCGGGGCCGGGATGCGGGCCGGGATCGGAATGTTACAATAGGTTTCCTTGAATTCCGCTCCGGCCCAGCTTTCTCGCCCGAAAAAATTGTCATGGTCCCGGGTGGGCGGCCGTCATCTAAATTTCCCAGGAGCCCCGACCGGCGGAAGTGATGATCAAGCGGCCGGTGTCGACTTCAACGGCCACGGTCCGACTGATGGACCCGCCGATATCCTCGGCCACCGGTCCCATGCCGTGCCGCCACAACAGCTTCTTGATGGCCAGGATGTTTCTTTTCCCGATATTGAAGGCGCCCTGGGCGTCCATGACCTGGGCGCCGCCCACCAGTTTCACCACATAGCCCCGCGCTTCCTTGCCGCACCCCAGGGCCATCATCTGCTTGAAAAGAAGCGGCAGGCCCGTGTCGGCGAAATAGCCGGGCCTTTCCTTGGCTCTTTCCAGGCTGATCTTGGATTCCGGCAGGGCCACGTGAACCATTCCGACCGTTTTATTCCCGGGATATAAAAGAACGATCCCCACGCAGGACCCCAGGGCCATGGTCTTGACGACATCGCCCGGGGTTTTGCTGGCGCCGGAATCTCCAATGCCCAGCATGATGACGCTCATTTGAAACCGCCGGCCAAAAGGTCCAGGACCGCTTGGGGAATGTCTCCCAAGGGAACCAGGCGCTCGGCCCCGCCCCGTTCGTAAGCTTCCTTGGGCATACCGAAAACCACCGAGGTGGCTTCGTCCTGGGCGATATTGCGCGCCCCGGCCTTTCTCATGGCCAACATGGCGTCGGCCCCGTCCCGGCCCATCCCGGTAAGCATCACGCCCACCGCGTTGGACCCCACGTACTCGGCCACCGAATTCATCATCACTTCCACGGAAGGAATATGCCCGCACACTTTTTCGCCGCTCTTGATCTGGACCCGGTAAACGCCCCCGGACCTGACCACGGTCATTTGAAAACCTCCGGGCGCCAGCAAGACCCGGCCGGGCATGACGCGGTCGCCGTCCGCCGCTTCCTTGACTTCCATGGCGGCCTGGGTGTTCAGCCTTTCGGCGAAGGCCTTGGTGAAGCCGGCGGGCATGTGTTGCACGATAACCGTCCCCGGCGTGTTGGGCGGAAACTGGGAAATGATGGAGCGTATCGCCTCGGTTCCGCCGGTGGAGGCCCCAATGGCGATTACCTTGTCCGAGCTTTCGTCCAGGGCCTTGCTCCCCGTTCGAGCCCTTATCGGGGCCTCGGGCCGCTTGGCCTTCCAGTGGCTGACATTGGCGGTGGAAGCGATCTTGACCTTGGTCAACAATTCCATCATCATGGCGGAAAGCCCCCGGGCCACGTCGGTGCTGGGCTTGGCCACGAAATCCACCGCTCCCGCTTCCAGGGCGTCGAGGGTGATTTTCTTGCCTCTTTGAGTCAGGGCGCTGACCATGACCACCGGAATGGGATATTGGGGCATGAGCTTGCGAAGAAAATCCACCCCGTCCATCCGGGGCATTTCCACGTCCAAGGTCAGAACGTCGGGCTTTAGTTCGACAATCCTGTCACGCGCCACGTACGGGTCGGGAGCGGTCCCGACGACCTCGATGCCCGGATCGGCGGCCAGGCCCCTGGCGAGAATGTCCCTGACCAGGGCCGAATCGTCGACGATCAAGACCCGTATCCTCCTTTTGGCTCCAGGGCCGGGAGGGCCGGCTGCATTCTGGTTCATGCGCTTCGCGCCTCGCTGTTTCTTTATATCTTCCGGTACACGGCCGGCATAATATACCTGAACATGGAATCCTGACGCCCCAGGGATTCGGAATGACCTATGAACAAATAGCCTCCGGGTGTCGTGAACTCGAAAAACTTCCTCACCAGTTCCGCCCGAGTGGGCGCGTCGAAATAGATCATGACGTTCCGACAAAAAATGGCGTGGAACTTTTTTTTGAAGGGAAAACTCTTGGTCATCAAATTGAAAATTCGAAAGGTCACTTCCTGCTTGACCCGGGGAATCACGGCCAGCCGACCGGAACCGGACGGGGAAAAGTACTTGCTCGCCAGGTTCTTGGGAAGCATGGACACCTGGTCCTCGGGATAAACGCCGGCGGCGGCCTGCTGGAGCGCGTTGGCGGAAATGTCGGTGGCCAGGACGCCGGCGTCCCAGGTCCCATATTCCGGACCGAAATATTCCATCAGCAGCATCGTCAACCCGTAGGGCTCCTGCCCGGTGGAGCATCCGGCGCTCCACACCCTGACGTCCCGTCGATTGCCGGCCTTGAGGTCTTCCACGATCCAGGGCATCACGGTTTGGGAAAAAAAGTCGAAGTGGGCGTTTTCCCTATAAAAATAGGTGTAATTCGTGGATATCCGGTTGATCAGGTCCACCAGGGCCTGGCCGGTCTTGTCGGCGGTCAGGTATTGATAGTAGTCGCCGAAATTCTTGAAGCCCTGGGTATGCAGCAGCCGTTGCAAGCGCCCCACCACCAGGCCGCGCTTTTGGTCGGTCAGGTTGATGCCGAAACGATCATAGACCAAGGACCGGATGTTCTGGAATTCCTGGTCGGAAATTCTCATGAACAATTCAAGATCGGGCAAGGCGGAGGGCGTCTGTTTGGCGTCGTTGGAGTTCAAGCCCTGGGATTCCTATCTCTCCGTGAAAGGGTTAATGGCCCAATCGGTGGACCGCAGCCGGTTGACCTTCAGAATCGCCGTCTCGCCGGTGTCGCTGTTGAACACGATCTTGCGGCCCCTTTGGCCGCCCACGTCCCGTCCCGAAATATTCACGCCCAGCTTTCCCAGGATTTCCACCCCGACCGTCACGTTTTTTTCCGCCCACTCCCGGGGGGCTTCCGCGCCGGTTTCCCAGGCCCCGCCGAAAAGATGCGCCTCCAGTTCGGCGGGCGCGGCGCCGGCTTCAAAAAACATCTTGACCAAGGCCACGATGGCCGGACCGGCGAACAGGGCCGTGGACTCCTTTTTCGATTTGCGGAAGGGATAAAGATAATGGCACATGCCGCCTTGTCTGCGTCCCTGGTCGTACACCGTCACCACCACGCCATAGCCGACCACGGCGCATATTTGAGTCGGCTTGGCCGGCAGGTAGACATGGCCCGGCTCGAGAAAAGAATTTAAGACCGTCAATCCTTCATCCACGTTATCACTCCACCGCCGCGCGGGACAAGGATCGCCCCGATTCGACCCCGGCTCAATCCGGCCCTCGAAACGCCGGTTCGTGACACTAAGCTGGACCTTGTCTTTTCAATCATCCCTTTCTTCCTATAGTATGACCTAGTTTTCCATTTTCGAAAACAACAGTCCGGTTGTTTTTTCACCGCGTTATTATTCCCGCGGCCGGGCCGACCGACAAGATCGGCCCTTTCGTCCCGCCCGGGACGGGCCCGCGACCAGGCGTCCGCGCCTCTTAGTATTTCCCGAAATCATCCTCGTCCAGGGCGATCAGGTCCTGGGGCCGCACCATTGTTTCCCTCGGCGCCCTGGTCATTCCCTCGCCCAGGGCGGGCCAGCCCGCGGCCGCGGCTGTTTTCTCCGCGGGTCTCGGGCCCGGGAGGCCCGCCCGAACGGGCGGCCCGAACGCTTCCTTTTTTAATTTGAATTTCCGCAACAGGCCCTTCAAGTAGTCGGCCTGACTGGAAAGCTCCTCGGAAGCGGACGCGGTCTGCTCGGCGCTGGCGGTGTTCTGCTGCGTGACCTGCTCGACTTGTTGCAAGCCCTGGTTGATCTGGGAGATGCCCTGGGCCTGTTCGTTGGACGCGGCGGAAATTTCCCCGGCCAAATCGGTCAGCTTGGTCACCCCCTCGACGATCCCGTTCAAGGCCTGAGCCGTGAGATTGACCATGCCCACGCCTTTTTCGGCTTTTTTAACCGAGCCTTCGATCAGTTCCGTGGTTTCGCTGGCCGCCTTGGCGCTGCGTCCAGCTAGGTTGCGGACTTCCTGGGCCACCACGGCGAACCCCTTGCCGTGCTTGCCCGCCCGGGCCGCCTCGACCGCGGCGTTCAAGGCCAGCAAGTTCGTTTGAAAGGCGATGTCATCAATGGCCTTAATGATTTTGGCAATCTCCCGGGAAGATTCATTGATGTCCTTCATGGCCTCGATCATTTCCTGCATCTGCACGGCCCCCTTGTCGGCCGCGCCCCGCGCCGACAGGGCCAATTGATTGGCCTGGTAGGCGTTTTCGGCGTTGGTCTTGGTCTGACCGCCCACCTCGGTCATGGAACTGGTTATCTCCTCCAAGGTGGCGGCTTGCTCGGTGGCGCCCTGGGACAAGGCCTGGCTTGATTCCGCCACCTGGCCCGAGCCGGAAGCCACCTGGGAAACGGCCTGGTTCACCTGGCCCAAAACCAGGTTGAGGCTCTCCACCATCTCCTTCAAGGCCCGGCCCAATTGGTCCTTGTCCGAAGCCAGCCCAACATCCTGGTCAAGGTCTCCCCGCGCGATGGCCTGGGCCAATTTGGCCTTGCCCTCCAGGCTCTCCACCATCACGTCCAGGGAAGACGCCAGGCGCCCGACCTCATCCTCGGTGGAAAATTTCAAGCGGCGGGACAGGTCCCCCAGGGCGATGGCGTCGGCCACCCCCACGGCCTTGGCCAGGGGCTTGGTCACCAGGGTCCCGATCAACCAGGACATGGCGGAAACCATAACCAGGATGATAACCAGGGCGAACCCCAGGTTAATGGACCCGATATTCCTGGCCGGGGCGTATATCTCATCCGAGGAGACCGCCGTGACGATGGTCCAACCCATTTCCTTGTTTTTAACCAAATAGGCCGTTACATCAGACCCGTTATAGGAGAAATCGAACCGGCCGCCGCCCTGGGCCAGCATGGCCCGGCCGAAATCCGAATCCTTGAGATTCATCTTCATGACCTGGCTCTTGTCCGGATGCGCGATCACAACGCCGTCCCTCGCGAAAACAAAGGCGTACCCCTTTTCCCCGATCTTGATCGGGTCGATATATTCCGCGCTGAACTCATTGAGGTTCATGGTCGCGAAAAGGACGCCCACCGGCTTGGCGTCCTTGAACACCGGCTGGGAAATGATAAAATTAGGCTCGCCCGCGGCGCTGTTCAAAAAAACATCCGAGAAAAAGGGGGTTCCGGCGAACGATTCCTTGAAGAATTGGTTGTCGCCGCGGCGGGTCCCCACCAGCCCGGGGTCGGACGCCGAGACAATCTCCCCCGTTCCATCCACTAGGCCCACGTCCACCAGAATGGCGAACTGCTTCTTCAGGTCGGCGAGAAAGGCGTCCGAGGCCTTGCGGGCCGATTTTCCAATGAAGCCTTCTTGCAGGGCGGTTTCGAATAGCTTCGAATCGCTCCAATTTTTAACTTCCCGGACCCTCTCCCTGGACCAATCCCTAACCTGTTTTTCAGCGAAATTGGCGACTTGTTCGATTTCCCGGATCGCTCCCGCCTCCAGTGCCCCGGCGGACTTATAGTACGACACCGCGGAAGAAATACCCATGCCCAGGACTACCAAGACAATGGTCGGGGTCAAAAATTTCCCTCTGAGATTTAACTTCATGACTTTACCCTTTCACCAGATTCATATTCCACGTCACGTCCCCCAACCTGGAACTTTTTTTTCGCGGCCCCCGGTTCCCTTGTGGTTTCAACCGCAAGAACGCCGAAGGATTGACAATGGATATCCAGCCCGGCGCGGCCGCCGGGCCCCTAGTCGGGACCACAAACCTCTTTTCCTGAAAATTAAGTAAGTTATAGTTTTTTCAACCGGCGATTTCGCCTCGCCCCCCGTCAATAAAATCAGTATTTTCCGAAATCGTCATCCAGTGATATTACGTCCTCCGCGTTGAGTTTGGTTCTTGTTTCCCTAGCGTCTCCCACTTCCCCCCAAGAATCAAGCCCCAAGGGCGGCGACGTCGAATAGTCGACCGCGTTTTCCGGGTCGGCCAGTTGGAGACGCCCGCCATTAACGCGATTGAGCCGGAAACGAGCCAAGAGTTGCTTGAGCATGGCGGCCTGGCTGGAAAGCTGCTCCGCCGCCGAGGCCGTCTGTTCCGCGCTGGCGGTATTGGCTTGGGTGACTTTTTCCACCTGCTCCAAGCCTTGATTTATCTGGACGATGCCCAGGGCTTGTTCGTTGGAGGCGGAAGCGATTTCACCGACCAGGTCGGCCGCCTTGGCCGCGCCCTCGACGATTCGCCGCAGGGACTCGGCCGTCTGATTGACGATTTGCGAGCCGACGTCCGTTTTCCTGACCGAACCCTCGATCAGATCGGCGGTTTCCTGGGCGGCCTTGGCGCTTCTGGCCGCCAGGTTCCTGACTTCCTGGGCGACCACGGCGAACCCCTTGCCGTGCTTGCCGGCCCGGGCCGCCTCGACCGCCGCGTTCAGCGCCAGCAGGTTAGTCTGAAAGGCGATATCGTCGATCGTCTTGATTATCTTGCCGATCTCCCGGGATGATTGCGTAATGGCGGTCATGGCCGAAATCATTTCCGCCATCTGGCCGTCCCCCTTTTCCGCCGCGGCCCGGGCCGCCAGGGTCAACGACGCGGCCTGGTGGGCGTTCTCGGCGTTGGTCTTGGTCTGGGAGCCGACCTCGGTCATGGAGCTGGTAATCTGTTCCAGGGATGCCGCTTGTTCCGTGGCGCCCTGGGATAGGGACTGACTCGAATCGGAAACCTGGCCGGCCCCGGAAGCCACCTGGCCCACCGCCTCATCCACCTGGGACAGCACTTCGTTGAGGCTGGAAACCATGGTTTGGAGCGCTTTTCCCAGCACGTCCCGGTCCGAGGACAGCAGGGCCTCGCAGGTCAAGTCGCCGCCGGCGATGGCCTCGGCCATTTTGGACTTAGCTTCCAGGCTGTCGGCCATGTCGTCCAGGGAATTGCCCAAATGCGCTATCTCGTTGCGGCCCGGCAGCCGGAGCCGCGTGGACAGGTCGCCGAGGCGAATGGCCCGGGCGAATTCAACGCCTTTTTGCAAGGGCCTGATAATGCTTCCGGCGAAAAAGAAAAATACCGCCGCGAGCGCCGTCGCGGTCACGCCGAAAACCAGCCAGGCGGCCAAGCCCGCCCGCCCCAGGATTTTCCCCAGGCTTTCCCCGGACTCCACCAGGCCCCGGTTGGCCGTCTCGAGTTCCTGGGTCGACCGGCCCACTTCACCCTGAATGGCGACCATCAAGGTCTTCAATCCGTCCTCGGCCTTCTGGGTGCGGGACTGCAAAATTTCATTGAACTGCTCGAAGGCGCCCCGGATGCGCAGCCGCTCGATCGATCCCTCCTCGATCAGCTTGACCAGGTCGGCCTGAATGAGCTGCGCGATTGTCTTCAAGTTTTCCTGGATGACGCGGGCCGCGTCCTTTTCCTCGTCGGTTTGGGCGAAAACGGCGAGTTGCTCGACCGTGCCCGTCATATAATTCAGTCCCTGGTCGATGGCCTCGCTCCGCCTGGCGTTGATGCGCCCCTGGTCCCGATCCAGCAAGGCCCCCACGGCCGCGGCCTGGACCTGGTAATGCCTGACCATCAGGTCCAGGACCAGGGAAACGTGCATTTCCAGTTCGCCCCGGTTTTCCAGGGTCTGCATGAGGCGGTCCTCGAGGGCGCCTTTCATTTTTCCGAGGGCCGCGCCGATCTGGTTGGAAGCCCGGTCCAAATCACGTTGAATCTTGGAAAAGGCGGCGTCCAGTTGCATGGTCTGCCTGGCGCTGTTGGCTATGAGTTCCACCATGTCCCGACTGATCAACCGGACGAGTTCTTCCAGGGCCTGGGCGGCCTCCTCCACGGTTTTCCTTTTTTCATCGGTGTCGGCCAGGTCACGCAACGGTTTAATATTGTTAATTATAAATCCGGCGTTCTCCTTGATGCGGGTCATGCGGCCTTCGTCGATTTTTCCCGATTCCTTGTTGATGATGGCGTTTTTGGCCGAGAGATTCATCCTGGTCTGGGCGCCGAGAATGTCGGAAACCAGGGTCAGTTGCCGGATTTTGGCCTGGTTGGCCTCCAGCCTCGCTTCGGTCTCCCCCAATGTTTGACGGTTTTTCGCCATGGCCGCGCCCACTCGGTGGTTCGACCATTGAACAGCCCCGACCAAAGCGCCCAGGGCCAAAAGAACCAATAACCCCATCCCGACCATTTTGGCTTTTATTGTCCAATTCATCACGCCCGCGCCACCTCCTTGTTTATTTCGGTGGAAACGCCCTGCCCCAAGCCCCCCCCACCGTAAGGTTAAACGTATCTTTGCGACTGTTTGGCGGATTGAGCCGCGGCCAGGGCCATCAATCCGCCCACGTCCAGAATCAGGCTGATTTCGCCGTCCCCCAGGATTGTGCAGCCCGAGACGCCGCGAACATCCCCCAAATAGCCCGACAACCCTTTGATGACGGTATGATGTTCGCCAAGTATTTCATCGATGAAGAGGCAGAAAGCCTCGCCATGGCCCTCCAGGATTATCAACAGGCCGTGGGCGAGTTCCAGGTGATCGGGCTCCACTCCGTGCAGTTCATGCAGCCGCAGCACCGGCAGCAATTCGTCGCGAACCTTGGCGACTTCCTGTCCGTCCATGGTTGTGGTCACCATCTGGGGTTGAATTCGCAAGGATTCCCTGATGGAAAGAATGGGGATGGTGTACCTGGCCTTTCCCACCCGCACCAGCATGCCCTCCATGATGGCCAACGTCAGCGGAATGCGCAGGATAAAGGTGGCGCCCCGACCCGGCTGACTATAGACGTCCACTCGCCCCTTGATTTTTTCGATATTTTTTTTGACCACATCCATCCCCACTCCTCGTCCGGAGATGTCGGTCACTTTTTCGGCCGTGGAAAAACCGGGCTCAAAAATCAGGCTGAAGACCTCGGGGTCGGACATGTCCGAACCGTCGCCCTTGATAAGTTCGCGATCGTGGGCCTTTTTAAGGATTTTTTCCCGGGAAAGGCCCCGGCCGTCATCCTTGATGGTGATCCAGACCTCGCCGCCCTCGTGCTTGGCCTCGATCAAAAGTTCCCCGACGTCGTTCTTTCCGGACTCCCGGCGCGCCTGGGGCGTCTCGATCCCGTGGTCGATGGCGTTGCGGACCAGATGAACCAAGGGATCGGCCAACTGCTCGGCCACGGTCTTATCGATTTCGGTCTCCTCGCCCAGAAGCTTTAACTCGACTTTTTTATCGGCCTTGGCCGAAAGATCGTGAACAAGCCGGATCATTTTTCGGAATATGCCGGATATGGGAATCATCCTCACGGACAAGGCCACGTCCTGAAGGTCCCGGACTATTTTATTCATATGCAAGGCGGCCCGCTCGAAATTCTCGAATTCGCGGCCGGCCAGATCGGGGTTTTTGGTGACCATGGCCTCGGCGATGACCATTTCCCCCACCAGGTTGATCAGTTGGTCCAGTTTTCGTAAATCCACCCGGATATCGTTCCGGATAACCGACCGCTGCTTGGCGCCGGCGGCGCCGGACTGGGACTCGTCCACCGCGGCCTCGACCTCGACCGCTTCCTTTTCCGCCGGCGGATCGTTATCCCGCAGCAGGTCCAAGGCCTCGGACTGAGTGACCTCGGCCCGCACCACCGGCCGCCCCTCCTCGGGCTCGCGCGACGGGGCGATATCGCCCAGCATATCCAACAGCACGCTCAGGTGGTCCAACCGCCCATCCCCTCCCTGGGACAAGTCGGCCACGCCGCCCCGCAGGACGTCCACCACATGAAGAAGTGGTCCCACCGCCCTTTCCAACTTGGCTTCGCCCCGCCGCAGGGCGTCCATGACGGTCTCCGCGGAGTGACTCAAGTGCTCCAACTCCGCCAGGCCGCAAAAACCGCAGTTTCCCTTGAAACTATGGAGGGAGCGAAAAGCGTCGTCCACTTCCTCCCGGTTGTCCGGCGACTTTTCCAGGGCCAGGAGCACCTGTTCGACCCGCTCCAACTGCTCGTCCGCTTCCTGAATAAAGCGTTCCAGAAAATCCCCCATCGGAAAAAAATCCTTGGGGTCGTAAGCGGGCGGTTCGGCGGCGGCGGGTTCGGCGGCGGCGAGGTTCGGAGCGGCGGGCTCGGGGGGCGGCGGTGGAGAGGCGGCCGGCCGGTCGGACGGAGCGACCTCCGCCCTAGTCGGCGCCGCGCCTCCCGTTCTTATTTCCTCGATCACCTGCAGGAGTTCCCGGGAAATATCCTCCACGGCGTCTTGAATCCCCGTATCCGAGCCGACGGTCTCTATCCGGTCCAGAAGCAATCCCACCACGTCGCAGGCCCGGCATAGAACATCGGTGTGGCGCGCGCCCATCTGGGCCTTTCCCGACCGGAAAAGCTCCAGCAAGGTCTCGGCCACATGAGTAACCCCGACAATGGTGCTGAATTGAAAGAAGCCGGCGCTTCCCTTCAGGGAATGAAAGAGTCGAAAGACAAGGTTGACCGTCTCGGGGTCGATCGCCCCTTCCTCGCTGGATACCTGGCCCAACTCCACCAGATAGGGTTCAACCTCGTCAAGCATTTCCCGGGCTTCAGTCAAGAAACTGCTGGTTAGTTCGTCAAGAGCCCCGCCGTTGATCATGAAAAAATCTCCTTAATATTGCTGAAGACCAGGGATTATAACCTTTGTAGGCGCTAGTTTTCACCGAAAAAATGGAC
The DNA here is from genome assembly GCA_043806915.1 of Pseudomonadota bacterium. GTDB lineage: Bacteria > Desulfobacterota > Desulfarculia > Adiutricales > JAGVGV01 > JAZDGM01. Next base: position 29,578 of record JAZDGM010000219.1, read on the forward strand.
TGCCGTCCAATATCGGAAACCAATCCTTGGAATCCGCCGCCGGAACGGCCCGGGGAAAAAAGGCCTCGAGGGGAAACCAAGCCTCGCGGCGGGGCCATTGTCTAAAAATTTTACGTTTTGGAACATACCTAGTCGCGCGCCTGGCTTTTTAGGGAAAAGCATTCCTCGCCCCCACTGCCGCTCCCCGCGGGAAAAAAAGTTGGAGAGGAGGGGCGCTTGATTTCCCGCCGGTTTTCCGAACGCCTCCCATTTTTTTTGGACCCCATGATAGCACCCCCGCCCCCGCTTTTGAACCAGAAGTTTTCAGGAGGGCGAACTAACCCGGGAACGAGGACTTCCTTCCGGGAAGGCCCTGACTTTTCGGCGGAATAACCGCCGCGACGCCGCCTTGGCTCAGGCCAAATACCGCTTCAGGTAGTTTTCCAGCTCGCCCGGACCGATCGGTTTCGGAAGAAAAGCCGTGGCGCCCATGGACAGCAGGTCCGATATTTCCTTGGGACCAACCGCCCCCGAAATGATAATTACCGGTAAATCCGCCAGACCGGAGTCGGCCCTGATCTTGGCGATCAACTCCCGGCCGTCATGTTCCGGCATTCTAATGTCGGTGATGACCAGGGTCACGTCGGCATTGTCCTTCAGGAGGTTCCAGCCCAGAAGTCCATTGCCGGCTCCAAAAGCGGAATGCCCAGCGTTCTCGACCAATTCTATCAATAATTGCCTAATTTCGGCTTCATCTTCCACCACCAGGATTTTGGCCATTTTTTTCTCCAGCATGCAGGTTTGTTCTCTCCCC
>JAZDGM010000220.1:0-25860 GCA_043806915.1 Pseudomonadota bacterium
GGGACGGTTTATTCCCGTTCCCGGCGCCGGCCGGACCTTCAGTTTGCGGAGACTCATGGACTACGACCTTTCCGTCCGCGACCTGGTCAAGCGGTTCGACGGTTTCACCGCGGTGGACCACGTCGACTTCGGCGTGCCCCACGGTTCCTTCTTTTCCATCCTGGGGCCCTCGGGATGCGGCAAGACCACTATTTTACGCATGGTGGCGGGGTTCGAGGAGCCGACGTCCGGGACCATCGAAATTCGAGGCCGGGACATGCGGGGGACGCCTCCCAACCAGCGCCCGGTCAACCTCGTTTTCCAGCACCTGGCCCTCTTCCCCATGATGAACGTGCGCGAAAACATCGCCTTCGGGCTGCAACGGCGGCGGACGCCCAGGTCGGAAATCCGCGGCCGGGTCGAACGCATGCTCGAACGCGTGGGCCTGGCCGGTTTCGGCGAAAAGAAGATCAACCAGCTTTCCGGAGGCCAAAAGCAACGGGTCGCCATCGCCCGCTGCCTGGTGCTTGAACCGTCGGTCCTGCTGTTGGATGAACCCTTGGGGGCCCTGGACCTCAAGCTTCGGGAACGGATGAAGGTGGAACTCAAGAAATTGCAGAACCAAGTGGAAACGACCTTCATGTATATCACCCACGACCAGTCCGAGGCCCTGGTCATGTCCGACCAGGTGGCGGTAATGAACAAGGGGCGCTTCGAGCAGATCGGGACGCCCCAGGAACTGTACGGCCAACCCCTAACGCCCTTTGTGGCCGGTTTCGTGGGGGACAACAATATCTGGCCTGGCGTGGCGGCCGAGGCCCGAGACGGTCAAGCGACAATTCGGACCGAGGAAGGCTTCATTTTCCGTTCCCGCTGCCCGGAGGCGCTGTCCCCGGGTGAACGGGTCAGGCTCTATGTCCGGCCCGAGGCCATCCTCATCGATCCCGGCCGGGCCGAGGGCTACAACATTTTTGAAGTGACGCTCCGGGCCGTTTTGTTCGACGGCGCCAACACCAGGCTGCTCACGGTCACGCCCGGCGAATTCGAGCTTCTGGTCACGCTCCCTCAAAACCGGCGTTTCGATAATCTCGCCGTGGGAGGCAAAATCGCGGCCGGCTGGCATCCGGATTCCGGAATTTGCTTTCGGGCCGAGGAGTAGGGGCATGCGGAGCCGGCTGGCCTTCTGGATTTTTTTGACCCCGGTGCTGGCCTGGCTGCTGCTGTTGATCGTGCTGCCCCACCTGGACCTGCTGATCATGAGCTTCCGGGGTCAGGACCCCGCGGGGAAGACGGCCTGGACCTGGAACAATTACCGGCATTTTTTTTCCGAACCCGTCTACTGGCGCACCTTCGCGCGCACCGCGTTCTATGCGGCGATCACCACCGCAATCACCTTTTTCCTGGCCATGCCCACGGCCTTTTACATCGCCAAGGTCGCCCTGGTCCGGAAGCGCGGTTTTTTGTTGACCCTGTTGCTGCTGCCTTTCTGGGTCAGCGAGCTGGTGCGCGTCTACGGCTGGATGATCCTGTTGCGGGAGTCGGGGGTGGTGAATTATTTCCTGCTCCGCCTGGGCCTCCTGACCCGGCCGGTGGAAATGCTCTACAACGACGCCGCCATGATCATGGGCCTGGTTTACACGTCCATGCTGTTCATGGTCGTGCCCCTGGTCTCGGTGGTCGAGAGCCTGGACGACAGCCTGATTGAAGCGGCCTACGACCTGGGCGCCGGCAAATTGACCATCTGGTGGAAAATCATCATCCCTCACTGCAAGCCCGGCATAACTTCCGGGTCCATTGTGGTCTTCATGCTCAGCCTGGGCAACTACATGACCCCGAACCTCATGGGCGGCAAAAATTCGCTCTGGTTCACCGAACAGATTTACAACCAGTTCATCGCCAGCTTCAACTGGAACCAGGGCGCGGCTTTCGGTTTTCTGCTGCTGCTGCTCAGTTCGGCCATCATCTGGTTGGGATTGCGGGCCTCGGGCCAGAAACTCGGGCAGGTGGCGTCATGATCCGGTCCCTGCCGACTTCCCGGCCCTACCGGTGGTCCTTCAACCTGTTCATCATTTTCTATTTCATTTTTCTTTTCGCGCCATTGGCGGTGACTTGCTTCCTGGCCTTCAATAACTCCAATTTTCCGGGGTTGCCGTGGCGGGGTTTCAGCCTGGACTGGTTTTTGTCTTCCGGCCCGGAGCGGGTGGGCTTTTTCCACGATGAACAGAACCTGCGGGCCATGTGGACCAGTTTTCAGACGGCCTTTTTCGTGGCCCTTTTTAGCTTGGCGGTGGGCGTCTGCGCGGCGTTTCTGTTCGAGCAGGAGGATTTTCCCGGCAAGGGCTTTCTCTACTTCCTGATGCTGGCGCCGTTGGTCATACCCGGCGTGATCCTGGGCATATCCATACTCCTGGCCGCCAACACGGCCGGGACGTTCGCCGAGGAGGTCCTGGGCTGGGATATCGAGATCTTCCGGCCCAGTTTCTGGCTGGTGGTGCTAGGCCAATTTTCCTTCATCAGCACCTTCGTGGCCTTGGTGGTTTCGGCCCGGTTGAGAAGGTTCGACCGGTCCTTGGAAGAGGCGGCCCTGAATCTGGGGGCGAACCGCTTTGAAGTCATTTGGCATATCACGCTAAAATTTTTGCGTCCGGCCATCATCGGTTCGGCCGCGGTGTCTTTTCTGATGAGTTTCGAAAATTTCAACACCACCCTTTTCCTGGTGGGTTCCGAACCCACCCTGCCGGTCAATCTGTACCTCCAGGTCCGGGACGGCAGCACGCCGGTCATCAACGCCATTTCCCTGGTTCTGATCGTGGGCACGTCGGTATTGGCCTTGTTTAACCTCTATTTCAGCAAGAAAGCCGACTAGGGGGAAGGGCCCTTCCGGCCGGGGTCTTGTTCCCGAGTCGATGGCCGCGGGCGGCGGCGGATGCGGCGCGTCCGCGGGGTTCAGATTTTGACCCGGTCGATCCACTCAAGGACGCCGGCCGCTACTTTTTCCCAACCGGGCTCGCCGATGATCCAGTGGGCGTGATTTGGAAATTCCATGTAGGTGGAAACCCGGCCGTATTTTTGGGCCACCTTTTTAACCACGGAAGCGGGCGTGATTCTGTCCTCGGCGCCGGAAACGACCAGGACGGGGCAGGTTACCTTGGCTTCGTCGATGGTCGAGGCCCCGGCCGGGAATAAAAGCCAAAAGCCTATCTCGGCGGCCGCCCGGCCGGACTCGTATACCAACCGGTCATAAACGGCTTTTTGTTCGGCCTGGGGGAGTAGATGCAGCATGGCGTACACAGCCCGGTCGAAGGAGAGGCGTTGGGGATTTTTCCAGAATTGCCACTTGGTGAGTATGTCCCAGAAGCTTTTAACGACCGAGATTTTGAGGGCGTTTATTCCGCTGGGAGACGCGGGAGTCAACAAGACCAGACCGGCGGCCAGATCCCGGGCGCCAAGTTTTTGCGCCAGCAGGCCGCCCATGGAATGGCCCACGATGATGGGCTTTTCGTCCAAGCCGAGGATGAATTTTTCCAGGTCCGAAGCGTAGTCGTCCAGGCTCAGGGCGCCCAACCGCGGGTCCGGCTGGTCCTTGGGGTTGACCTCATGATGGCGCAGGGTCGGGGCATGACACCGATACCCTCGTTCCTCGAAAAAAGTCTTTAAATGGTCCCAGCACCAGGCGCCTCCCCACATGCCGTGAATCATCACCATTGTTTTCGACATCGTTTTCCTCCAGGCAGGCTGATCATTCAATTCAACGTTCATTTCACAGCCCGAATGAGTTGTCCAGACCTATCAGCCGCCGTCGTTTATAAAGCAAAAGGTTAAAAAACGCTTGGCCCCGGTTAAGCGCGGCGTGATCGAAAAAACGTCGCGAAATCCGCCCCTCGACGTTAAACGGCCCTGATTTTTTTCATGCAATCAGGGGATCATAACGCGAGCCCTTGGGCTTGTAAAACGTAATTTTCGGAGCGGGGATTTCGCCCCGTCCTGTTGACGTGGAAGGTAAGCGGCCGGTTGGCTTTTTCGGGTTGTCTCGAGGTCAAAAAAAAGGACGAGGATTATTTTCCTCGTCCCCCCTGGAGCGGCGGCGGGCCGGTTTTGTTAAAGCCCCATCAGGGTCATGGCCAACTGGGCCAGGGAGTTGGCTTGGGCCAGCATGGAATTGGACGCCTGGGTCATGATGTTGGTGCGAGTGAATTCAGTCATTTCCGTGGCGACGTCCACGTCAGAAATCCGGGATTCGGCCGCTTGCAGGTTCTCGGCCTGCATCGATAAATTGGTTATGGTGTTTTCGAGCCGGGTTTGCAGGGCGCCCAGGTTGGCCCTGGTCTTTTCCTTTCTGATAATGGCCGCGTCCAGGGCCCCCAGGGCTTCCTGGGCCGCGGATTGGGTCCGGATGTGGGCGGCCGCGGATACGGCCGCGGCGGCGGAGGCGTGTTGGGTTTCCGACATGGCAAAGTCAAGGGCGCCGAACGAGACCCCGCCGCTGGTCGCGGTCACGGCCGCGCTCTGGGAACCGAACTGGAAGGCCTGGAGGTCGTACCCCGCTCCGGCGTCGGCGCCTTCGACCCGGAGGGTGAAGGCGGTTCCGGACGAATTGGCGGCCGTCGAGGCGTTGACCCACGTGAGCCCGCCCAGGCTGAAGTCGGCGACGTCGCCGGCGACGCCGGTGGAGACGTTGGTCCAGGTCAGGGCGCTGACCGCCGAATTGCCGCCGCCCGCAGTTGCCTGGGACTGCTCGGCCACGGCCCAGGCGTTGGCCCCGGAAGTCTTGGCGAAGAACCAAAGTTCGTTGTCGTTGGCGCCGTAAATTGCGTAAACGTCGGCGGAAGCGTCGTTGTTGACCGCGCTGGCCAAAAAGTTCCGAACGCTCATGGAGGCGCTCTGGCCGCCGACATCGTAGACCACGTCGGCGCCGGCCGAGGCCAGGGCCCAGGCGCTGCCGTCGGCGTTGGCCACGAAGCCGTAGGTCCTGGTCCCGATGGTCAGGGCGAAGCTTTCCGTCGAGCCGTCAATGGAGAGATCGTTGACCGTGGAGGCGCCGGAGACGGTCAGCATCACCCGGGACCTGGTCCCGCTGTTGATGTCGGCGACCACTTGGCCGAGGGTGGCCCCGGACCCGGCCTCGTAAATACCCGTTAGGTAGGATAATGTTTGCGGCGCGCCGGAGGCGGAAGAGGCGTCGACATCGTAGAAGAAACCGTAATAGCCCGAGGACCCGGTCTGGACGACGCTGCCGGAGCCGGCCCAGGAAGTGGTTGAATTCCAGACTTCCCTGGCGCCGAAGTTTATGTCCCCGCCCACATGGAGGCCGGAGGCGCAGGTGGCCCGGGAATCGCCGATATTGATGAAATAATAGTCTTCCCCGGCCTCGTTGCCGACCCCGAAGTGAATCTTGATCCCGGCGCCGGCGGAGCCGTTGGCCTTTTGCCCGGCTGTTTGATGCAGGGCGCTCATGCCGCCGTCCAGCAGTTTGACGCCGTTGAACTCCGCGGCGTTGGCGATGCGGTCTATTTCCGCCGCCATGGCCTGGTATTCTGAGTTCATTATTTCGCGTTGGACCGTGGTGTAAGTGCCGGTGGCCGCCTGTTCGGCCAGTTCCTTCATCCGGCTGAGCTTTTCATCGATGACCTGCATCGATCCCTCGGCCGTTTGGACTAGGCTGATGGCGTCGGAGGCGCTCCGCAAGCCCTGGTTGAGGACCGCGATGTCGGCCCGCATGAATTCGCGGATGGCCAAGCCGGCGGCGTCGTCGGCCGCCGAGTTGATTCGGAGGCCCAATGACAACCTGCTGGTGGAGGCGTTCAAGGCGGAATAGTTATGGTTCAGATGCCTGGCCGCCTCGTTCGCGATGAGGTTATGATTGGTGTAAATAGCCATGACCAAATTCCTCCCTGAATTATACGCCCGACTCTTTTAAAGGGCGCGGTCGGCATCCATGCCTCTGATTTTTTCCGGCGGCCGCCGTCGGCGCCCGTTCGCGTCGTCTCCCAATGCAAATAAAAATTTGGGTGTGGTGGCTGGTGGTTAAGTTTTATTTCAACCGGCGGGCCGACGCGTTTACCTCGGCCGACCCCGGAAGGATTGAGCCGGCCCGCGACCCCCCCGGCGATTAGCGAACCGGCGAACAGCGGGCGCTTCCGTCATTAAGGATTGTTTCTCCACCCACCGTAAAACCCGGCTTTCCCGACCAGGGCGTCGGTTCACGCCACTATCCGTGGTCGGAGCGCTGTTCTTTTTTTTAGCCGGGAAATGGTCCATGATCTCGAGCGCCAGCTTTGTGCTCATGTGCTGAAAAGGGCCCGAACCACTACCTCTGTCACTGGGCTTATCGGAAAAAAAGAGCCGGAACTTTACTTATCAATTATGTCCAGCGCCATAACCTCGTTTTTATCCATCCCTTTCGCGCGGGAAAATTATCATGTCTCGAAATAAATGCAAATGTCCACTAACTGAATTATAACTTGTCTCTATTTGAGTAAAATGATGATGTTTTTCAGGCGTTTCCAGCGCTCGATGTTTTTTTTTCGAGACGGCCCCGGGCAAAATTGATTTCCACCCTGGAGTAATCGAGTTTTTTATTTATTTATCTTTAAGGCGGTCCGGGATCGAGGGCCGACATGAACACAAAAACTTCAGCTTTATCTCTTGGAATACGGGAAGAAGGTTCGGTTGGGGACTAGGTTTCGGCAACCCGGCCGATTTTTTAACCCCCTGGTTAAATTAATCGACGAGGTGTTATCATGGCGGGAAAAAACGCCGGCGAACCCGGGACGGATCGTTCGGGAACAACTTCCGCCGCTGCTTGGCCCGGCAGCGACGGATGCGGCTAACATCCCGGGAACAGGGTGTAAAACCGGGCCCGGGGTGGTCAATGAACCTGGAAAGAGCGCGCCTGGCCGGGGCGAGGGGCTGGTCCCGGTTTTTCGATAACGCGCCGCGGTTCCGGCCCGGGCGGCGACTTAGCGATCCGTTGTGTTTTCATCATCCGGAGCGGCTGGGCCGCGCTCTTTTTTCGCTTCCTTTTTCAGGGCTTTTTTTTCGTGGTCCAATCTCGCCTTTTCCTCGATCGAAAGAACAACATCCGGACGTTCTTTTTTGAAGCTTTTGAAGTAAAGGTGCTCGATATATTGTCCCAGCGGCAATTTCCACAATTCCTGTTGGTGGTTGTCGATTTGGCCGAGTTTTGTGGGGTTCAACCCCAGTTCCCTCGCCATCTGAACCTGGGCGTGGGAAAGTTTCCGTTGTTGGCGGGCCTCGACCCATTCCCGCTGCTTTTGATTTAATTTAACTTTTTTGTTCGCCATGCGTGACGCTTTAGCCTCGACTATTATCAGAGGAGGTTGTCATCCTCGTCGCTGACGTCGGACAATAGCCCCTCGGCCATGGACAAGGATTCGCGAAGAGTTTCGTCAAATATTTCATCTCCGGTCGGCCTGATTTGGGAAAGAACATCCAACGCTTTTTGGGGATCGACGAACGGCGCCGCATCGATCGCCACTAACCTTAAATTTTCGTGGTCGGTCGCGCTAGCGGTTATGATCTTTTCTAGCCGCGGCCATGCCGCCCGCAATTCCCAATTAGCCGCCGCCGTGACAGCTTCCTCCTGGACGATTGGGTCCGGATTGTTGAGCGCCTCCAGTATTTGTTCAGCAAAACCGCGGATGAACTGCATGCAAAAAACAGCGGTCAGTTTCCATTTGGGGTCGCTGGAGAGATAGGCCTCGCGCACGGCGTCCTGGTGCCAGTCCCGCGGCGCGTGAACGGAGGCTTCCAGAACCCGACGGCGCAAGTTCGCGGGAAGGGCGGCGTCAAGAAATAGCTCCTGGAGGGCGGTAGTTATCCGCCGCAACAATTTTTCGGAAATAGGCGCGTCATCGATGTCGTCGTCGTCGAGCGCCAATTCGGTTTGTTCCAGGGCGGGGCCTAATGAAATCACGGCTTGCGCCCGCAGGTCCGGCGCTTCCTCGTTGTTGAGCGTGATGGCCAGTAGGGCGGCGGCGATTTTGTCGTCGATGACCGGGCTTTCGCCGGCCAGTTCCGCCGCGATAAGGCGGTCGCCCGCCTCGGCTTGGCTATCGGTAAGAACCTTCAGAATAATTTTTCCTGAATTTTCCGGCCATTCCCAGGGCGGCGCGACTTGTAGATTTTTAAGGTCAAGCATGGTTTTCCTCCTAAATAACACCCGTTTTAGGGGTGGATAGTTGAACACGAACGCGTCGGTTGTCCGTCGGGTTGAATCAAGTCATACTAGCGATGGCGCTTGGGGCTCCGCCCGCGTGAGTCATCCGCCCGGGGCCTCGGCGTTATCAGGCCGGCCGACTTGACGGGGGGACGGAGAAGCCAAGCGTCTGCTTGGAGTGAAGGTATCCCAGGGGGCGGTGGGCGTCAAGACGGAAGGCGTTGTGGCGACAGCGGCCCGTTAATTTTTTACGCCCGCTCGCGGAGGGCCGCGGGAATTCCTCCGCCAAGTCGATGGAATCCGGTCCGGGGGCGAGGCCGGCTTTCGGGATGACCGGTTGTTCCATTATTAGCTCGGGGCGCGGCGGCCGGGGTAAAAAGGTCGCCCCGGGTTGCCTTCGGGCGGGCGATGAAGTAATATCCTTGGAAAAATCATGAAAAATCCCATGGCGGCCAAGTGTTCGCTTATCGTGGGACGACGGCGTGTTTTCGGGCCTAATTACCTGGGGAGGTTTACGGAAATGAGATATCCGCGTGGTTCATGTGGAAAGATAAAATGGATCATCTGCTGGTTGTTGTTCCTTCTGACCGCGGCCTGTGGCGCCGGGACCGAGGATTTTCCCGCGACTGTCATGCCCATCGACGTACCGAGCGATAAGGAGAAGACCATGGCCGAGATGCGGGATTTCATGGTGGTGGGCTATTTCAACCCCCCTCTTGACCATCCCGGCGACATTCGGATCGAACTTTTCGTGGGGGAGCAAACCATGGGGACCCCGATCCGGGTGATCGAAAGCCGGGTGGACCCCGCCTCGGGCGTGACCCCGGACAGCGCCTTCGAAACGAACTATGGGCCGGACGGAAACAACTGGGGACTCACCAAGGTCCCGGACCTGATCAAGGAACCGGGCGGGCTCGATAATCCGAACAACAAGGTGGTCGTGACCAACGACTACTACGCGGGCGTCATCCTGGGCGGGGTCACCAGGAATTACCGGACCACCTATGCGGACGAGGCCGGGCGCCCCTATCGGGATTTGACCGCCGGCGTTTATACCATCCGGGTCAAGGGTCTTTCCGGCGGCTTGGCCCACGCCGTCGGCGCCAAGACCATCCGTTTCGACCGCACCCACGCCCTGTTCGGCCGTTTCCGGCCGACCGAGCATTTCCTGATGATGCAAGCCCTTGGCTTGGCCAACGGTCTCCGGGTCTATATCGATCCTTTTCCGGGTTATTTCAGCTACAACAATACCAGTTTCGAAATCCGCAACCGTTGGATGCCGAACAACGGCATCGAGTCGGTCAATCACTTGCCCGGCACGCTGGTGGACAACCCGGGCACGGCGGTCAGCGACTTTATTATCTATAATATTTCCGATTCCTGCGCCACCCGCCGGGTGGAGTTGGGCGCCGTCACCGCGTACAACCTGGTTGACAGCCCGCGCGTCACCTATCATCGCTATGACGTGGGAGAACCTTCGATCCAGTATGTGGACCGCGCCGGAGTTTCCCAGTTCCTGGGTGGAGCGATCGTCTCCATCGTTCCGGGGGACCGGTTGGTTTTGCCGCGGGCTGAAATTAAAACCCTGGACGGCAGCAATGACGAGAACAAGTATTGGATCAGCGACGCCACCCCGCGAGAGTTGGACACGGATTTGAGCGACGGCCTGGACGTGGGCGCCGGCGATGAATTCAGCGTGTTCGGGGTCCTCGCTCCGATCCCGTCCGAGGTGGAGCCGGGCGTCTCCACGGCCGAATATTTAATCCGGAATCGCATCTCCAAAATTCAGTATACCATCACGGACCCCGACGGAAACCCGGCCGTCGCCGCCGTCAAGGATGTAAACCTGGGCCGGGCCTACGACGCGGCCAATCCGGCCAACTTCTCTTACTCCCTGTACGAGTTCAAACATGAATTTTCCCTGGCCGGCGCCGCCGGGCCGTATCTGGTGACCATGGTCGGTCTCGACGATCAAACCGGGGCCCCGGTCGAGGGGGCCGAGGAAACGTTCCAAGTGACCTTGCACTGACCGACCAGGCGCTGCCTGTAAACAAAAACGGCTTAAGTCGATTTGACCTATGCCCTTGGTTTTGCATTTGCTTGGACATACTCAACCTTCGACGACCGCGAGGTATGCCCACTTGGCCCCGGACCCCATGCGGGCGGCGGCGGATGAAATCGCCAAGCGGATTTCCGAAGCGATGAACGTAAAGCCCGGGCGCGGGAAGCCCGGGATATGAACTTTCCCGGTTCGGGGCTTCACCTTCTTGTACCCAAGCAAGACGGCCGGTGGGCGGTCAAGGTTTCGGGAAATTGGCGGTTGACCTTTCGGCTTGTCGAGGGCGACGCCTTTGAAGTTGACTATGTAGATTATCATTGAGGTGTTGTTATGAGGACACGGACGCGGCCCCCGGTCCATCCGGGGCGGATTATCAGGGAACATTACTTGGAGCCGCTTGATTTGTCGTTGACCGAGTTGGCCGAGACCCTGGGCGTCAGCCGGAAGACGCTTTCCAAAATTGTCAATGAACACGGCGCGGTTACACCGGACATGGCCTTGCGTCTATCCCAGGCGCTTAATACCACGGCGGAACTTTGGCTTGGGTTGCAGCAGGAACATGACCTCTGGAAGGCCCGGCAGGAAACTGGTTGGAAGGCGGTTCGGCCGGTCGGCCTGTCCGGGGGCGGACGTTCTTATGTTTGAAGTATTTTTTTAATAAAATGAGCCCCATGGCTGCTTCCATAAAGCAAGAAAGGTAAGTATGAACCCCGGAGTCGAGGGGGGAAAACCCCCCCGGTTTACGCCCTAACCCCCTCAAGGTTACTTCCGGCTGCTTCCGTGGTGCTTCCGTGAAACAAAAACGGCTTAAGTCGATTTGACCTAAGCCCTTGATTTTGTTGGTGCGCCGCGTAGGAATCGAACCTACAACCTAATGATTAAGAGTCATTTGCTCTGCCAATTGAGCTAGCGGCGCAATATTTCGGGAAGCATTCGCTTCGTGGAGAACCTCTCTACCACCCTTCTTTTCCCAAGTCAATCCCCAATTATTTTTTTCGGAAAAAATATTTTTTTCCGACTGGCGCTAAAATACATCCGGGCGAAGACGGGAAGGCGAGGGCGAGCCGAAATACCCGTAAAATTCGCCGGGGACCGGTCGGACGGGAAAGAATTGGGACGACAGGCGGGCTCGATAGGCGGCCCCCGGAGACCCCCTGGAACCCGGGGTTGGAATTTATTGGCCCATTTCCATTGGCCTTTTCCTAAAGAAAGTTTATATTAGGGTATTAAACCGGCTTACCGGCCCGCCGCCGGGGAGGCCGGGGACCCTGGACCCGAACAAGGAAAAACCTTGCCAGGGCCGGGGCCTTTTGCTATTAAGGACCAACATTTTTTCCGGGGCCCTCGTTCCCGCAATTGTTTCCAGGCCGGAATTACCAATGAATCCAACCACTGTCGCGGCGATCGATTTAGGTTCCAATACAGTCCGACTTCTGGTCGCCTCGGCCGGCGAGGGCGGGAGCAAGCGGCTCCTGACGCGCCAGGAAGCCACCCGGCTTGGTCAAGGCCTGACCCAGGGCGGGCTCCTGGACGCGGCGGCGGCCGACCGGACCCTGGAAGTCCTGCGGCGCTTCAAGCTGGAAATATCGGCCTTTGGAGTGAACCGGGTCCTGGTCGGCGCGACCATGGCCGTGCGCCAGGCCGGGGACGGTCAAGGCTTCATGGCTAGGGTCCGGCGGGAGCTGGGGTTCGAGGCCGTGGTCCTGACCGGTCGCCAGGAAGCGGAACTCACCGCCGCCGGAGTGATGACCAGCCTCCGCCCGGTCCCGCGCGAACTAGTGATCTTCGACCTGGGAGGCCGCAGCACCGAGTTCGTCCTGTACAGGGCGGGGCGGATTGAATCCGCTTTCAGCCTGGGGCTGGGCGCCGTGTCCCTGACCGAGGGCTTTTTGGCTTCGGACCCGCCGTCCCCGAGGGAAATGCGGGCATGCCGGCAGGCGATCGGCTCCATCTTCAAGCATGGCCTGGACCGGGTCAAACGCAAGCTCAATGGCCCCGCCTTGGTCGCGGGCACGGCCGGAACAGTCACCACCCTGGCCGCCATGGCCCAGGGCCTGGCGGTGTACCAACGCGAACTGGTGGATAACTTTCGCTTGACCCGCGCGGCGGCTGAATTTCTTTTCGACGCCCTGGCGGCCTTGCCCGTGGACCGACGCCGGGACCTGCCGGGTCTTCCGGCCGATCGGGCCGACATTATGGTCGCCGGGACGGCGGTGGTTTTGGAAGTAATGGACTTTTTTAGGTTAAATGAAATAAAAGTCAGCGATTCCGGCCTGTTGGAAGGCCTCTGGCTGGTCGCCGCTGGTTTGAGGAGTATTAAAGATGAGGGAAAATAGAATTTTGAGCGAGGGTTTGACCTTCGACGACCTGCTGTTGGTTCCGGCCGCCAGTTATGTGCTTCCAGCCGAAGTCGACGTCTCCACCTACCTGACCCCGACCATCAAGCTGAACATCCCCCTGGTCAGCGCCGCCATGGACACCGTGACCGAGGCCGAAACCGCCATCACCATGGCCAGGCAAGGCGGTTTGGGCGTCATACACCGCAACATGCCTCCCGAAAGACAAGCCACCCAGGTGCAGAAGGTCAAGAAGTCCGAAAGCGGCATGATCATCGACCCGGTCACCGTGGAGCCGGAACAGCGGGTCAAGGACGTGCTGGACATAATGAAAAAATACCGCATTTCCGGCGTGCCCGTGGTCAAGGGCGGCGAACTCAGGGGCATTGTCACCAACCGGGACCTTCGTTTCGAGACCGATCTGGAACGACCCGTCCATGAGGTCATGACCAAGAATAACCTGGTGACGGCCCATGAAGGCATCAAGCTGGAAGAAGGAAAAATTCTCCTGCACGAGCACCGCATCGAGAAATTGTTGATCGTGGACGCCGAGGGACGGCTCAAGGGCCTGCTCACCATCAAGGATATCGAAAAGGTCAAGAAATATCCCTCCGCCTGCAAGGACGACTTGGGCCGCCTGCGCGTGGCCGCGGCGGTCGGGACCGGCGAGGACACCCTGGACCGGGTGGAAGCCCTGATCCAGGCCAAGGTGGACGTGATCTTCATCGATTCCGCCCATGGTCACCACATCGGGGTGCTGAACACCGTCCGAAAAATCAGGGACGCGTTCCCCGATCTCCAGATCGTGGCCGGCAACGTGGCCACGGCCGAGGGCGCCAAGGCCTTGATCGGGGCCGGGGCCAACGGCGTCAAGGTCGGCGTGGGACCCGGGTCCATCTGCACCACCCGGGTGGTGGCCGGCGTGGGCGTGCCCCAAATGACCGCCATCATGGAATGCGCCCGGGAAGCGGACAAGCACGGCATCCCCGTCCTGGCCGACGGCGGCATCAAGTTTTCCGGGGACGTGACCAAGGCCATCGCCGGCGGGGCCAAGGCGGTCATGATCGGCTCCCTGTTCGCCGGGACGGAAGAAAGCCCCGGGGAGAAAATTCTTTTCCAGGGCCGCACCTACAAGGTCTACCGGGGCATGGGCTCCATCGAGGCCATGCGGGAAGGCAGCAAGGACCGCTATTTCCAGGAAGACGCCCTGTCCGAGTCCAAGCTGGTGCCCGAGGGCATCGTGGGCCGGGTGCCGTCCCGCGGCCCCCTGGCCGACAGCGTGTATCAACTTATCGGCGGCCTGCGGGCCGGCATGGGGTACGTGGGCTGCCCCACCATCGAGGACCTTCGGACCAAATCGGTCTTTGTCCGCATCACCTCGGCCGGACTCCGGGAAAGCCACGTTCACGACGTCATCATCACCAAGGAAGCGCCCAACTACAGGTTGGAGAATTTTTAGTTTTTTTCCTTTCGAAACCGTGACGACGGGTTAATAATAAACACAGGTCCATGGCCCGCCCCCGCGTTCCCGCCAAAACCGGAGCGCGGGGGGCGTTTATTCGGGTTTTCGGGGCGCGGAAACCCGGCGGAAAACTCGATTTTGGACTAGCCCGGTCAGTTTTAAGGAAACGGTAGGGATATGAAGCCTCAAGCAATGATCGTCATCCTCGATTTCGGGTCCCAGTACACCCAGCTCATCGCCCGCCGGGTGAGGGAGCTCAAGGTCTACTGCGAAATCCACCCCTGCACCCTGGACCTGGAAAAAATCAAGGCCCTCCATCCCCGGGGCTTGATCCTGTCCGGCAGTCCCTTTTCCGTCGACTGGGACGGGGCGCCGTCCGTCCCGGTGGAGATATTCAACCTGGGAATACCGGTCTTCGGAATCTGCTACGGCATGCAACTCATGACCTATCTGCTGGGCGGCCGGGTGGAGTCGTCCGACCACCGGGAATACGGTCCGGCCGAGCTGTTCGTCACCGAGCCCGGCGACTTGTTCGAAGGCTTGGGGGCCGGCCCCTTGCCGGTCTGGATGAGCCACGGGGACCGGATTCAGGACCCGCCCCCGGGATTCACCGTCGCGGCCCGCAGTCGGAATTCCCCGGTGGGCGCCATGCGCGACGCGACCGGCCTTTTATGGGGGGTCCAGTTCCACCCGGAAGTGGTCCACACTCCGCAAGGCCGGGAAGTGCTGGCCAATTTTTTGTTTCGCATCTGCCGGCTCCAGCCGGACTGGACCATGGCCGGCTTTATCGAGCGGACCACGGCCGACCTCAGGGAGAGGATCGGGTCCGAGAAAATCATCTGCGCCCTGTCCGGCGGGGTGGATTCGGCCGTGACGGCCATGTTGATCCACCGGGCCGTGGGCGACCAACTGACTTCCATCTTCGTCAACAACGGGGTCCTGCGCAAGGGCGAGGCCGATTTCGTGGTGCGGGTCTTCAAGGACAAATACAGCCTGAACCTGGATTACGTGGACGCTTCCCGGGCCTTCATGGACAACCTCGCCGGCGTGACCGATCCGGAAAAAAAGCGCAAGATCATCGGCCATGAATTCATCAAGGTTTTCGAGGCCGAGGCGGCCAAGCTGGGACAGGTCAAGTTCCTGGCCCAGGGGACCCTGTACCCGGACGTGATCGAATCCGTGTCCTTCAGGGGGCCGTCCGCCACCATTAAAAGCCACCACAACGTGGGCGGGCTGCCCGAACACATGAAAATGGAACTGGTCGAGCCCCTGCGGGAGCTGTTCAAGGACGAGGTGCGGGAAGTGGGCGCGGAGCTGGGCCTGCCCGAGGAACTGATTTGGCGGCAGCCTTTCCCCGGACCCGGCCTGGCCGTTCGCATCCTCGGGGAAGTGACCCCGGAACGGACGGCGGTGCTCCGGGAAGCGGACGCCATCGTCCGGGAGGAGATTCGGGCCGCCGGGCTGCATCGGTCCGTCTGGCAGTATTTCGCCGTGCTGCTGCCGGTCAAGACCGTGGGGGTCATGGGCGATTCCCGGACCTACGAGAACGTGGCCGCGCTCCGGATCGTGGACAGCATCGACGCCATGACCGCCGACTGGACCAGGGCGCCCTACGAGGTCCTGGCCGTGATTTCCAATAGGATAATCAATGAAGTCAAGGGCATAAACCGCGTGGTCTTCGACATTTCGTCCAAGCCGCCCAGCACCATCGAGTGGGAGTAGCATGGCCGAGCATCCGCCTTTCGTTCATCTGCACGTTCATACCGTCTATAGTCTCCTGGACGGGGCCATTCGGCTGAAGGACCTGATTTATCGGGCCAAGGAGTACGGCATGCCCGCGGTCACGGTCACGGACCACGGGAACATGTTCGGGACCCTGAAGTTCTACAAGGAAGCCAGGAAAGCCGGGATCAAGCCCATCATCGGGTGCGAGACCTACGTGGCTTCCCGGGGCCGGCGCCGGCGGGACCCCAAGGACCCCATGTACCACCTGGTCCTCCTGGCCATGAATTTCAAGGGGTACCAGAACCTCAGCGCCCTGATCTCCCTGGCCAACCTGGAGGGGTTTTACTACAAACCCCGCGTGGACCTGGAAATCCTGGAAAAATACAACGAGGGCCTCATCGCCCTGTCCGCCTGCCTGCAGGGCCAGGTCCCCCGGATGATCCTGTCCGGACAGCAAGACGAGGCGGTCAAGGCCGCCCGGGAATACGCGCGCATCTTTGACGGCCGCTTTTATTTCGAGATTCAAAAGAACTACCTGCCCGAGCAGGACGTGGTCAACCAGGGCCTTATCCAGTTGAGTCGGGAGCTTTCCATCCCCCTGGTCGCCACCAACGACTGCCATTATTTGAAAAAGACCGACGCGGAAACCCACGACGTCCTCTTGTGCATCCAGACCGGCAAGACCGTGGACGACGCGAACCGCCTTAGGTTCACCACCCAGGAATATTTTTTCAAGTCTCCCGAGGAAATGCACGTCCTGTTCGCGGACGTTCCCGAGGCCCTGGAAAACACGGTCAAGATCGCCGCGCAATGCGACGTGGAACTGCCCATGGGGGATTACCATTTCCCCCAGTTTCCGCTGGAACACGGCGAGGACTTGGATTCCCGCCTGTCCCGCGAGGCCCGGGAGGGACTGGAAAAGCGGCTGGAACACATCCGCCGGAACAAGGGCTTGACCCCGGAAATGGAGACAACCTACCGCGAGCGGTTGGAATACGAACTGGAAGTCATCATCAAGATGGGCTTCCCGGGATATTTTCTGATCGTTTCGGATTTTATCGGTTACGCCCGCAAGAACCGCATTCCGGTGGGGCCGGGCCGCGGGTCCGCCGCCGGCAGCCTGGCGGCCTTCGCCACGGGCATCACGGATATCGACCCCATACCTTACAACCTCCTTTTCGAACGGTTTCTGAACGTCGAACGCATCTCCATGCCCGATATCGACGTCGACTTCTGCACGGACGGCCGGGAGGAGGTCATCCGGTATGTGACCGAAAGATACGGCGGCCAGGAGCGGGTGGCCCAGATCATCACCTTCGGCCAGATGCAGGCCCGGGCGGTTATCCGGGACGTGGGCCGGGCCCTGGGCGTTCCCTACGGGGAGGTGGACCGCATCGCCAAGCTGGTGCCCAACCGTCTGAAGATCACCCTGGCCGAGGCCCTGGAAGAGGAGCCGCGGTTGAAGGACGCGGCCCGGGAAGACCCGCGCCTGGCCCGGCTGCTGGAAGCGGCCCAGGCCCTGGAAGCCATGCCCCGGCACGCTTCCACCCACGCCGCCGGCGTGGTCATCGGGGACCGGCCCCTGGTCGACTACCTGCCGCTGTACTGCGTGTCCTCGGGCGGCGACGGCGATTCCGACCGGGTGGTCGTCACCCAGTTCGACATGAAGGGCGTGGAAGAGATCGGGCTGATCAAGTTCGACTTTCTGGGGCTCAAAACCCTGACCCTGATCAAGCATATCCTGGAACTGCTGGAACGGAGCGGCCAGGCCCGGGACCTGGACATGACCGCCCTGGACATGAACGACCAGCCTAGTTTCGACCTCCTCGGCCGCGGGGACACCACGGGCGTGTTCCAGCTTGAAAGTTCGGGCATGCGGGAGATACTGGTCAAGCTGCGGCCCAGTAGGTTCGAGGACATTATCGCCCTGGTGGCCCTGTACCGCCCCGGCCCCCTCAAAAGCGGCATGGTGGACCAGTTCATCCAGGGCAAGCACGGCCAGATCGAGGTGGCGTACGAACCGCCCCAGCTCGAACCCATTCTCAAGGAAACTTACGGCGTGATCCTGTACCAGGAACAGGTCATGCAGATATCCAGCATCCTGGCCAATTACAGCCTGGGCGAGGCCGACCTGCTGCGGCGGGCCATGGGCAAGAAGATCGCCGAAGTCATGGCCGAGCAGAAGGACCGGTTCATGCGGGGCGCCCGGGAAAACAAGATCGACGAGAAAAAGGCGGCCCGTATTTTCGAGCTGATGGCCAACTTCGCCGAATACGGGTTCAACAAGTCCCACAGCGCGGCCTACGCCCTGATCGCCTACCAGACCGCCTACTTGAAGGCCCATTACCCGGTTGAATTCATGGCCGCCCTGCTGACGTCCGAAGTCAACAACCAGGACAAGATCGTCCGCCTGATCAGCGAATGCCGTGAATCCAACCTGACGGTCCTGCCGCCGGACATCAACGAGAGCGACATTCATTTCAACGTGGTGGACGGTCAAATCCGCTTCGGCCTGGCCGCCATCAAGAGCGTGGGGCAGTCGGCCATCGAATCCATCCTGGAAGCCAGGCGGGAAAAGCCTTTTTCGGACCTGTTCGACTTTTGCGAGCGGGTCAACCTGGGCAAGGTCAACCGCCGGGTTATCGAGGCCTTGGTCAAGTGCGGGGCCTTCGATTCCACCGGCGCCGGCCGGTCCCGCATGGCCGCGGCCCTGGATGAAGCCTTGGAACGGGGCGCCCGGTCCCAGCGGCAGAAGGAGCAGGGCCAGACCAGCCTGTTCGAGGCCCTGGTCGAGACCCAGGAGGATATTCCGGTCAAGTGGCCGGATGTGCCGGAATGGCGGGAAAGCCTGCGGTTGGCCTACGAAAAGGAAGCCCTGGGCTTTTACATCACCGGACACCCCTTGTCCAAGTACGAGAAGGAATTGGCCCAGTTGGCCAACGCCGACGCCGAGCGAATCAAGGAAATGCCGGACAAGGCCTCGGTCCGCCTGGGCGGGGTGGTGGCCAAGGTCACCCTCAAGACCACCAAGAAGGGGGACCGCATGGCCTTCGTCACCCTGGAAGACATGGCCGGCCTGGTGGAAATTCTGGTTTTTCCCGAGCTGTACAAGGCCTGCCAGGACCACCTCGAGCCCGACACTCCCCTGCTGGTGTCCGGGGAGCTGAGCGCCGAGGAACGGGGCGGCATGGTCGCCAACAAGATCATCGCCAAGGAAATCCTGCCGCTGGAATCAGCCCTGGAAAAACAGGCGAAGACCGTGGTCCTGTCCCTGTCCGCCGCCGGACTGGATAGCCGGGACCTTTACAAACTCAAGACCATCATCGAAACCCACCGGGGGGCGACCCCGGCGGTCCTGAAAATGAAAATCCCCGGCCGGGGCGCCTGCGTGATGCAGATAAGCGGGGGGATAAAACCCAACCGGAATTTTCTGCGGGAATGCCGGGAAGCCCTGGGCGAGGGTTCGGTGGAACTGAGGTACACCTGAGTTGGCCGGTCCCCGCATGGACCACGAATACCGGTCGCTGGTTCGGGCCGGCGGCTTGGTTTCCTTTCGGGTCCGGGTAGTGCAGACCGATATGTTCATTCGGGCGGAAACGGACCTGACCGATCAGGCCCACGCCCTGATAATCGCGGGCCGCGCGGCGATCGAAGCCTTCGCGGCCGAGCATCCCGACTTCCTGACCAGCTTGGAGCCCTTGCCGCCATCGCCCCTGGCTGTTTCCCCGGTCAGGGAAATGCTGGCCGCCGGTCGGTCGGCCGGGGTCGGCCCCATGGCGGCCGTGGCCGGGGCCCTGGCCGAGTTCGTGGGACGGGGGCTGGCGTCGGATTCCCCATCCGGGGTCCTGGTGGAAAATGGGGGGGACCTTTTTTTGCTGACGACCGGTCAAGTTGTCGTGGGGCTTTACGCGGGGCGATCCGTGCTGTCGATGCGCCTGGGCCTGGTGATCGACCCGCGACGGACTCCCATGGGCCTGTGCGCCTCGTCGGGTTCCCTGGGGCATTCCCTTAGCCTGGGACGGGCGGACGCGGCCGTGGTGGCGGCGGATTCCGCGGCCCTGGCCGACGCCGCGGCCACGGCCCTGGGTAATCGCGTGGCGCGGCCCCGGGACCTGGAAAAAGGCCTGGAATGGGTCCTGGCCCTGCCGGGCGTCAGGGGCGCCGTCGCGGTATTGGGGGACAAGATCGGGGCCATGGGGGAAATCGAACTAACGCCGCTTTAAAACACGAAAGAGTTCAAGGACGGCCATGAAGATTCTCCTGATAAATTCCAATCGCTATAAATATCCCTGGCCGGTTATTCCCGTTGGACTCTGCGCCGCCGCCGCTTCCCTGGAAGAGGACGGCCGGCCGGCGCGGGCCCTCGATCTGTGTTTTTCCCGGGACCCGGCCGGGGAAATCGAGCGGGCCGTGGCGGATTTCGGTCCGGACCTGGTTGGGGTCAGCGTTCGGAACATCGATAGCGGCTCCGGGCATGGGACGGTTTTTTTGTTGGACCAGGTCCGGGACGAGGTCATGGCGCCGCTGAAAAAATGTTTCGACGGTCCCATCGTCCTGGGCGGCCCGGCGGTGGGAGTCAACGCCGCCGAGATGCTTCATTTTTTCGATGTCGGGCTGGCCATACAAGGCGACGGGGAGCCGGCGGTGCGCGAACTGGCGCGACGGTTGGACGTGGGGGAGCCCCTGGCCGGGCTGCGGGGACTGGTCAGGCGGGTGGGAGGAGTTGTCGTGGAGGAAAACCCGCCCTGGCTCGTTCCGGACCTGGACGCCTTGCCCCGGGTCAGCCTAGCGAAATACGTGGACCTGGCGCCTTACCTGGCCTATGACTCGCCCTTGCAGATTCAGACCAAGAGGGGCTGCCCCCTTGGCTGCGTCTATTGCACCTATAAAGTGATAGAAGGTCGGGAATACCGGTTGCGGGACCCCGAAAAGGTCGCCGCGGAAATCGAGGGCTTGGTCGCTGAATCTGGTTCCAACCACATTGAAATCACCGACAGCACCTTCAACCTGCCCCTGGGCCACGCCAAAAAGGTTTTGCGGGCGATAATTTCGCGAAACCTGGGCTTGAGAATCAGGACCATGGGCCTCAACCCCGGCGCCGTGGACGCGGAACTGGTGGACCTGATGGTCCGGGCCGGTTTCCAGGACGTGGATTTGGGCGCCGAATCCCTGTCCGACCCGGTCTTGAAGCGAATGGGGAAGAATTACACCAAGGCGGACGTGCTGCGGGCCGGCAGGCTTCTGCGGGACAAGGGGGTCCCGACGTCCTGGATGCTTCTGGTCGGCGGCCCCGGGGAAACCCTGGAGACCCTGGAGGAAACCCTTGACGCGGCGGCCCGGGCCGCGTCGAAGTGGGACATGGTCTGCGTGGCCGTGGGGGTCAGGGTTTACAAGGGCGCGCCCCTGGCCGTGGAAGTCGCCCGGGAGGACGGAGCGGCGGCGGCCGACGGTTTTTTCCGGCCCGTCGCCTACAACCCGCAGGCGTTGCCCCTGGAAACCGTCCGGGAACTGACCAAGCGAGCCTGGTACCGGAACCGCAACTTCCTGATCTATTCCGAGGACATGACTTTCCCCGAGGACTGGCTTCTCCACGCCGGCCGGGTCCTGCGGCGGGTCGCGCCCGCGGCGCCCTTGTGGAAAATATATATCGCCTCCAGGTTTTTGGAAAAAAACCTGGGCCTGGACATCCCGGGGCGCCTGGGCCTTTATTGGAGGAACCGGGCCCTTTTTTCATCCCTGGACCGGAGGAAACGTTCCGAAAAACGGCGCTTTTTCCAATAAGTCGCCTAGGTTCGGCGGCCGGGTCAAGGTTGGCGGACCTGCTTGGCCTATTTCCCTTCGCCGATTTTTTCAGGCGGCCGCCGACATTGTTCCTCTCTTTTTCGACTCTCGATTCAGTGGAATTCAATTTGGGGTTTTCTTTTATTCCAGCTTCCGGTCGCGCCGGCGGGGCGGGTTTTAACCGTATTAAAATGAGGCCCGGCGACCTTGACATCGCCTGGGGGCATGCTTAAGGTTAGCTTAGCACTCGAAAAGCAAAGGGGCTGCCGGAGATTGGGCATGACTTTAAAACTAAGGGAAAGGGATAGAAGGATTTTCGCGGCGGTGGTTCAGGATTACCTCGCCACGGCCGAACCGGTGGGTTCCCGGAAGCTTTCCAAGAAATACGACCTGGAGGTTTCACCGGCCACCATACGCAATGTCATGGCCGACCTGGAAGACCTGGGGCTCCTGGCTCAACCTCACGCTTCCGCGGGCCGGGCCCCGACCGACCTGGGGATGCGCTACTACGTGGACGTTATCCTGGAGGTGAGCAGGATTTCGGGTAAGGAAAAGGAAACCATCAGCCAGGAACTGGCGGGGCTTCCCCACGAGGCCGAGCAGATCATCAAGCGGACGTCCAAGGTTTTATCCGCCGTGTCCAGGCAGATCGGGATTGTGCTCGCGCCCAAGTTTTCCCGTCTTCGATTGCGGCAGCTTCAGTTGGTGCGGTTGAGCAGGCAAACCTTCCTGGTCATCCTGGTGGGGCAGTCCGGCATCATCCAGAATCGGATCATCGAGAGCGACGAGGACTTGTCCCAGGACGACCTGGACCGCTTTAACCGCTATCTGACCGATATCCTGGAAGGGCTGACCATCAGCGAGATAAAGGTCAGGATTGTGGACGAGATGCGGTTGGAGAAGAATAGGTTCGACACGATGATGTCCAAGGCCCTGGCCTTGTCCAACCGGGTTTTTCAGCAGGAATCCGCCGAGGACGACGTCTTTATCGAAGGCCGGGGGAATTTGCTGGACTACCCCGAATTCGCCGAGGCCGGGGCCATGAAAAGCCTGTTTAAAGCTTTCGAGGATAAAAGCATTCTGATTCAACTTTTGGATAAGACCCTCAACGCGTCGGGGGTGCGGATATTCATTGGCGGGGAAAGCCAACTGGCCGGGCTGGAAGGATATTCGGTCATCGCCTCCGCCTATTCCCGGGGGTCCATTCCCATCGGGACCCTGGGAGTTATCGGACCCACCAGGTTGGATTATTCCAAGATCATTCCCGTGGTGGATTACACCGCCCGGCTTATCAGTCATATTTTTGAGGAAGGCTATTAAATCCCAAGTGGAACGGAAGGGTTAAGGATATGGTGGAAAATAACGACAGCTTCCCCGGCGGCGGCGAAACCCTGAATTCGGGGGATGCCGGCGATCTCGGAGCCGGACCCCGGGAGGAAGAAAAGGACTGGCGCAACGAGGCGGATAAATTTCGGGATTTGTATCTCCGGAGCCAGGCCGAGATGGAAAACATGAAACGCCGGCTGGAGCGGGAGAAAACCGACTTTTTTAAATACGCCAACCACAGCCTGGTCAAGGACCTGTTGCCGGTGCTGGATAACCTCGAACGGGCCGTGGGACACGCTTGTTCCTCGGGCGGCGCCGGAGATGGGTTGGCGGAAGGCATTCAATTGACCATCGACGGCTTCAGGAATGTCATGGAGAGATTCGGAGTAAAGTCGATATCCGCCGTGGGAGAGAAATTCGACCCTAACTTTCACGAAGCGGTAATGCAGCGGGAAAGTTCCGAAGTGGAAGAGAACACCATTCTGGAGGAAGTTCAGAAAGGTTATATTTTGAACGACCGGTTGGTCAGGCCGACCATGGTGATAGTGTCCCGCCGACCGGCCGGTGAATGAATAAACAATATTGTTTAATATTTTTTTGATATAATTTCAGGAGGATATATCATGGGAAAAGTAATCGGAATCGATCTGGGCACCACCAACTCATGCGTGGCGATAATGGAAGGCGGCGAGCCCAAGGTCATCGCCAATACCGAGGGCAACCGGACCACCCCGTCGATGGTGGCTTTCACCGAGGCCGGGGAGCGTCTGGTGGGGCAGACCGCCAAGCGCCAGGCCATTACCAACCCCGAGGCCACGGTCTTCGCCGTCAAGCGCCTGATTGGCCGGAAATTCGCTTCCGGGGAAGTGCAGCGCGACTCCAAGGTGGTTTCATATAAGATCGTCCAGGCCGACAACGCCGACGCTCATGTCGAGGTTCGCGGCAAGACCTACAGCCCCTCGGAAATTTCTTCCATGATCCTGACCAAGATGAAGGAAACCGCCGAGAACTACCTGGGAGAAAAAGTCACGGAAGCCGTGATCACGGTTCCGGCCTATTTTAACGACTCCCAGCGTCAGGCCACCAAGGACGCCGGGCGCATCGCCGGCCTGGAAGTCTTGCGGATCATCAACGAGCCCACCGCCGCGTCCCTGGCTTACGGCCTGGACAAGAAAAAGGACGAGAAGATCGCGGTGTTCGACCTGGGCGGCGGCACCTTCGACATCTCCATCCTGGAAATCGGCGACGGCGTTTTTGAAGTCAAGTCCACCAACGGCGACACTCATCTGGGCGGCGAGGATTTCGACCTCCGGATCATCAATTACCTGGCCGACGAGTTTCGGAAGGAATCCGGCATCGACCTGCGCAACGACAAGATGGCCTTGCAGCGGTTGAAGGAAGGGGCCGAACGGGCGAAAATGGAACTGTCCGGTTCCATGGAAACGGACATCAACCTGCCGTTCATCACGGCCGATGCTTCCGGGCCGAAGCATTTGAACATCAAGTTGACCCGGGCCAAGCTGGAAGGCTTGGTCGAGGATTTGATCCAAAACGTGGTCGGGCCCTGTCAGACCGCCATCCGGGACGCGGGGCTTTCCACCTCGGAAATCGACGAGGTCATTCTGGTCGGCGGCATGACCCGCATGCCCAGGGTGCAGCAGAAGGTCAAGGAAATTTTCGGACGCGAGCCGCACAAGGGCGTCAACCCCGACGAGGTCGTGGCCATCGGCGCCGCCATCCAGGCCGGCGTTCTCAAGGGCGAAGTCAAGGATGTGGTCCTGCTCGACGTAACTCCCCTGTCCCTGGGCATCGAGACCCTGGGCGGGGTGTTCACCAAGTTGATCGACAAGAACACCACCATCCCGACCCGGCGGAGCCAGATTTTTTCCACCGCCGCGGACAACCAACCGGCGGTGTCCATCCACGTTTTGCAGGGCGAACGGGAAATGGCGGCCAACAACAAGACCTTGGGACGGTTCGAACTCGTCGGGATTCCTCCCGCTCCCCGGGGCGTGCCCCAGGTGGAAGTCACCTTCGACCTTGACGCCAACGGCATTGTCCATGTGTCGGCCAAGGACCTGGGGACCGGCAAGGAACAGTCCATCAAGATCACGGCGTCCTCTGGCCTCTCCGAGGAAGAGATTCAGCAGCTTATCCGCGACGCCGAGCTGCACGCCGACGAAGACAAAAAGAGAAAGGCCATGGTGGAAACCCGCAACCAGGCCGACAGCCTGGTCTATTCCACCGAGAAATCCTTGAGCGACTTGGGCGAGAAAGTCGACCCCGCCACCAGAAGCCAAATTGAATCGGCCGTGGCCGACCTCAAGGCGGTCATGGACGGAAGCGACAAGGCGGCTATCGAAGCCAAGATGAAGGCCTTGACCGAGGCTTCCCATAAATTGGCGGAGCAGATGTATCAGCAGGCCAGCCAGCAGCCCGGCGGCCCCGAGGGCGGCGGCGGTCCCGAGGGCCGCGGTCCGGCCGGCGGTTCCAAGGGCGGCGGCGATGACGACGTGGTCGACGCCGATTTCGAGGAAGTGAAAAATTAATCGTCCGCCGGGCCGGAAATCCGGCCTGGACCTGGATTAACGGAAACACGGGGCGGGGCCTGATGAAAAGGGACCCCGCCCCCGCTTTTTCGCCGCAACCCCGACGTATTCCGGAACAAAAGGCAATCTTTCATGGGACCGACCCGGCGATATGTTCCCATGAAATATAACATTTGATTTTAGTAAGTAGGGTGCGCAACGCGCACCATCTTTTACTATTTTGCGGGCCCGACCACGGTAAATTGGAGACGTTGGCCGGCGCCTTGCGGCGGGGCTGCTCCGCCCCCCGCGCGCTTGGCGGCGGTTGCACGCCCCGAAACGTCCTGTTTCGAGGGTGGAAAGGGCGGGCGTCCATGCCCGCCCGAAGAAGTCCGGGGCGTTTGGAATTGCTTGGCCCGGCGCGCCGCCACTGGCCTAAAAATAATGTAATTTCAGTAGGTTGTGTTGAGATGTAGGCGAAACCA
>JAZDGM010000221.1:0-4707 GCA_043806915.1 Pseudomonadota bacterium
AACGTGCAGGTGGTTGGACATGACGGCGAAAGATATAATTTCCAGGGCGAACGACTGGGACAAAAGCTCCAGCCGCGCCTCCACCCAAGCCTTTCGATGCTCAAAGGACCGGCCGGTGTACGGGTCTTCTCCACAGAGGAAAGCTCGCCGCACGCATCTGGAAATGCAATGATAAATCCCCTCGGCGCCATCAGTCACTATTTCATTTCTGGCGATGGTCATGGAAGTCCCCCCTTCGTCATGGCTTGGATTTTTCAACTGCCAGATAATAGCAAATGCGGAGAAAAAGTCAATTTAAAAATGGATGTCCTCACAGAGCAAATGCGGAGACAAGGTCAAACTGAAATTGGATGTCCTTAAAATTACAGGGCCGGCCGAAAAACGGTTTAGCAGTCTTCCAGCCCGTACGTCTTGATTTTGCTGAGCAAGGACGGGTAGCTTATCCGGAGCGTTCGGGCCGCCTCGGACCGGTTCCCGCCGCTCTGTCGCAGGGCCTCCCGAATAAGCCTAGCCTCGAGTTCCTTGATCCCGGCCTTGAGGTCCAGGTCATCCCGGGGGATGAAGCCGGGGTTCGGGGGCGCCGCCGACCGGATATGGGGCGGCAAGTCCCGCGATTCCAAGCGCGGCCCCGGGGACATGACCAGCAAGCGGTCCAGGAGGTTTTCCAATTCGCGAACATTGCCCGGCCAGGCGTATGTGAGCAAGGCCTCGGCCGCTTCCGGGGCGACTTCCGGAACGCGGCGGGCCAGCCTGGCGGAAAAGACGGCCAGGAAATGGTCCAACAGCGGGGGGATGTCCTCGGGTCGGTCGCGAAGGGGAGGAACAACCAGGGGGAGTACGTTCAAGCGGTAAAAGAGGTCTTCCCTGAACCGACCGGCCCGGGCTTCCCCGGCCAGGTCCCTGGCCGTCGCGGCGACGATTCTGACATCCACCTTAATCTCGCCGGCGGCCCCAACCGGACGGATTTCCTCGAATTGCAAGGCCCGGAGCAGCTTGACCTGCATGGCCTGGGGCAATTCCCCGACCTCATCCAAAAACAGGGTCCCGCGGTCGGCTTCCCGAAAAAGCCCCAACCGGGCCTTGACCGCGTCGGTGAAGGCGCCCCGGACATGACCGAACAGCTCGCTTTCCAGGAGCTTGTCCGGAATGGCGCCGCAGTTCACCGCGATAAAGGGCTTATCCCGACGCTCCCCGGCCTGGTGAATGGCCCGCGCCACCAACTCCTTGCCGGTCCCGGACTCGCCGGTGATCAAAACCGGGCTTTTCACCACGGCCACCCTTTCCACCAGGACCAACAGCTCGTTCATGACCCGACTCCGGCCCACAATACCGAAAAGGGGCTCCCGGGCGACCGCGCGGCGAAGAACCAGGTTTTCCCTTCTTAAATCCTCGCGCTCCTCGACCTTTTTCAGGGTCAGGAGGATTTCATCGGGTTTAAACGGCTTGAACACATAGTCAAAGGCCCCGGCCTTCAAGGCGTCCACGGCGAAATCGACCGTCCCGTAGGCGGAAAGCATGATGATCGGCGTTTTGACGCCGCGTCTCTGGACTTCCTCCAAAAAAGCCAGGCCGTCCATCCCGGGCATGCGCACGTCGCAGAGGATGGCGTCAAAAACGTCCCGTTCCAATTGCACGAGCCCCTCATTCCCGTCGGAGGCTTTTTTAACTAGGTAACCGGACCGGGACAGGATATTGTCCAAAACCACCCGCATGTTCTCTTCGTCGTCCACAATCAGGATGCGTCGCCTCGGGTCAAGAGTCATGGCTGGGGCGCTCCTCATACTCCGGCAAGATCACTGAAAAAACAGCCCCGCGACCAGGCCTGGCCGCCGCTTCGATCCGGCCTCCGAATTGTTCCACGATGGCCAGGCTGACCGAGAGGCCCAACCCGGTTCCCTGACCGGGTTCCTTGGTGGTGAAAAACGGTTCGAAAATATGATTCAATACGTCCGGGGGAATCCCGGGCCCGGTGTCGGCCACGGTCAAAACCACTTCCCCCGAGGCCCGACCGGTGGTAATGGTCAGTTCCCCCCGTCCCTTCATGGCCTGTCCGGCGTTGGTCAGAAGATTCAACAGCACCTGGGTCAAGCGGCCCTGCTCCCCCCCGACCGGAGGCAGGTTTTCGGCGAAATAGGTTTTCACTTCCAGGCCCATGAACCATTTCTGAACCGAAGCCAGGGTCAGGGCGTGGGACGCGGCCTGGTTCAGGTCCACGGGCCCGGTTTCCTCGGGACGGCGTCGGGCGAAATCCAGCAAGGAACGGATGATGCCGTCCATGCGGGTCAGCTCCGACTCCATCCGGTTCAAAAAATCGTCCTTTTCCTCGGAATGCAGATCGTCGCGCCTCAAGAGATGGACGAACCCCAGGACCGCCCCCAGGGGGTTGCCGAGTTCATGGGCCAGTCCGGCGGCCAACCGCCCCACGGAAGCCAGTTTTTCCGACCGGATCAGGTCGCGTTGGGCCCTTTCCAGGGAAGCCATTTTTTCCTTCAATTCGTCCCGGCCTTGCAACAGCCCCGCGGCCATCCGCTCAAACGAGGCTTCCAGCCGCCCGACTTCGTTATCCGTCGCGGCAAGCGCCGCCCGGCCGGGCTCGTACCGCCCCTCCTCCAACTCCTTGACCTTTCCGGACAGCCTGGCCAGGGGATCGATCACCCTCTTGGTTAAAAGCCAGGCGCCGAACAGGACCGCGATCACGGCGTCGAAAAACAGATACAACCAAATGATCATCTTTATCCGCTCCCAGGAAGCCCTCAGCCGGGCCAGGGAGGAATACAAGCCGACCGCGCCGGTCACCAGGGGGCCCTTATACAGGGGCGCGACCATGGTCAGGGTCGGTTCGGAAAAAATCAGAAAGCTAGGCGAGCGGTTCAGATTGATTTGGAGTTCTCCGGTGGACAGGGCCGCGGTAAACAAGGCCCGGTCGGGCCGGTAACCCGGGACGCCGGAGTCGTACTCTTCCCTGACCGCGCCGGTCCGGTCCACCACCACCACCTGGTCAAACCCGTTTTCCGCGAAGGATTGAATTACCCCGGCCGCTCCCCGCCTTCCGGTTTCCGCGGAATTTAGCTGCTCCTCCACGGCGCGGACCAAGGTCAACCCGGCTTCCACCTTCAACGTTATCATCTCTTTTTGGGTGAATTTGAAGACCAGCAACCCCATCAGGCCGGCGGCGGCGGAGATCAAAATAGCTAGGCTAACCAGGACTTCAAAACGAATCCCGGGCGTCTTGATTCTCCATCGGCCCCAGGTTTGGTTCATGCCGCCCTCATCAATCGGAAAATCCTCCTACCCCAAATACCACCGCAGTATACTTTCGCCGAAAAACATATTGACCAGCGCGGCCAGGGACAGAAAGGGTCCGAAGGGGACGGGCATCTGCAATCCGAACCCTCCGTCCCGCTTGGCCACGAAAATCGCGCCGACCAGTGCCGCCGCCGATCCGAAGAAAAGAGTCATCAGCACGGCCCGCCAGCCCAGGAAAGCGCCGATCATGGCCAGCAGGGTCAGGTCCCCGCCGCCCATGCCTTCCTGTTTCCGAAGAAAGGCGTAAAGCTTCATGATGCCGTATGGAAGAAGGCCGCCCAGGGCCAACCCCAGCCCGGAACCGATAAGGGACAGGAACCGGAGGTCGGACACGCCCCAAGCGATGAACTCGGCCCCCAAGAAAACCCCGATCAGGCCGGGGTCCGGCGCCAGGAAGGAGGCGGCCAGGCCCACGACCATGCCGGGAAAAGTGATCACGTCGGGAATGATCCAATGATCCAGGTCGATATAGGTAATCGCCACCAGGGCCAAGACAAAGTAAAATCCGGCGACAGTCCGGAGGCCGAGGCCGGTCTTGAAAAAAACGGCCAGGCAAAGCAGACCGCAGAGAAGCTCCACCACGGGGTACCGCCAGGAAATCCGATGGCCGCAATGGCGACATTTTCCCTTGAGAAACAGATAGCTTACGATCGGGAGATTGTCATGCCAGGCGATGCTTCCCCCGCAGTGGGGGCAGGCCGATCTCCGGGGACGGCTGATGGTGACGTCATCCCGGGGCAGACGATAAATAACCACATTGATAAAGCTTCCCAGGCAGAGCCCCAGGACGAAAACCGCGACATTCATTGAAACGGACATCGCCAAACCTCCGGCCGGTCCCGTTAATATTCGGATTTTATCCTTTTTTCCAAACTAAAATCAAATGTTATATTTCATGGGAATCTATTGCTGTCAGCGGCCATCTGATAATGCCTAAAACCTGGCCATCCCAAAATGTATTGTTCCATTTATTCTGAAAGACAACACCTTGTTCCAAACGGAGGCGAGGGCCGGGCCGGACAATTATCTCCCTCGCCCCCGACGGGGATGGGGCGAGGGGGGGAGTCCTTGGTTCACCCGGGCCGACGGGGCCGGCCAAGATGTGGGTTTCGCCTACGGCTCAACCCAACCGACATGACCGCAGGCCATGTCGGTCACAACAACCAATGAAAATGCCCTTCGGTCATTTTCATACAAACCTACGGAGATCACATTATTTTTAGGCCAGTGGCGGCGCGCCGGGCCAAGCAATTCCAAACGCCCCGGACTTCTTCGGGCGGGCATGGACGCCCGCCCTTTCCACCCTCGAAACAGGACGTTTCGGGGCGTGAAACCGCCGCCAAGCGCGCGGGGGGCGGAGCAGCCCCGCCGCAAGGCGCCGGCCAACGTCTCCAATTTACC
>JAZDGM010000222.1:0-23972 GCA_043806915.1 Pseudomonadota bacterium
AAGCTTCGCCGGCTTCCTCACTCTAGAGATGTAGCGCCCCACCCCCGCCCATAATCGCCGGCCAGGGGATAGACCTTGCCCGGCGAGCCTTTAGGCATGGGTTCAACGAGACGGATGAAATTTCAAACCGACTAATATCGATACCTTCACCGCCGCGCCAAGACTTCGGAATGGAAACGCCGCGTTGATTCCCCATGGTTGCTTTCCGGATAAAGTGGGGAAGCTAGAGCTTCCCAATCCCGGGTTCCCAAGCTAGAGCTTGGGAACCAGCGGCTTACAAAAATAACGGCGCATCCGATCATGGGGCGAGGTTGAGGCTCGCCGCGATAAAACATATTATTCCGCCGCCGCGCCTGCCCTGGCTGACCGGGTCTATTCGACATTTTCTCGGCGCGGGGAAAGGGACAAGGGAAGGGTCAAGGCTGAAATAAAAAGCGGCGCTAGGCGCCGCTGAAATTGCTTGTTTTGGAGCGGGAAACGGGATTTGAACCCGCGACTTCAACCTTGGCAAGGTTGCACTCTACCGCTGAGTTATTCCCGCTCAACGAGTATCGGTTTATCTCACTTTTCCTCGGCCTTGTCAATCCCTTTTTCTTCGGATTGCTCCAAAAAAACCAGGAAAAATTCCCTAAAATAGGCATACCCCGACCAGTACGTGGCGATCAGGGCCAGGTAGAGGATCACCGACCCCACCACGTGCAGGTTGACCCCCCAGACCGGGTAATGCCAAAGAAGTAGGAATATCGCCACATTCTGGGTCAAGGCCTTCTGCTTGCCGGCCAGGGAGGCGTCAATGACCACGCCTTCGGCGGCCGCGATGCCCCGTAGGCCGGTTATGGCGATTTCCCGGCCAATGATCAGAAAAACCACCCAGGCCGCGGCCCGGTCCAAGGGTATCAGCATGATCAAGGCGGAGGAAATCAGAAGCTTGTCGGCCAGGGGGTCGAGAAAACGCCCCAGATTGGTCACCAGCTTCCACCTTCGGGCCAGGAACCCATCCAGAAGGTCGGTCAGAACAGCGACCAGAAACAAGATGGCGGAGACGATCGAGAGGCCTCGCCCGCCCTCGCCGACCCCCAGCAACAGCACCAAAACGGGCACCGCCCCGATCCGGCCGAGGGAGAGCCAGTTGGGCAATGTCATTATTTCCTTGAATTTATTCATTTTTAGTCTTGTATTTCCGGTGAAAGGCCAAAACCCGTTTAACGTACATCTGCGTTTCCCTGACCTCGGGAATCTTTTTTTCCGACTCGACCCTGGTTGGTCCAATGTTGTACGCCGCCAAGGCTAGTTCCAGGTTTCCGTCGAACCTGTCCAGCAGGTGGCGCAGGTACCTGCTGCCGCCCAGGATGTTTTCCCCGGGGTTGAAACTATTTTTGACTTCCATCAGATCGGCGGTGGACGGCATGAGCTGCATCAACCCCCGGGCGCCGGCCCAGGACACGGCGTTGGGATCGAACGCCGATTCCACCTGGATAACGGCCTGGATCAAGGCCGGGTCCAGATTATATTTTCGGGCCGCCGCCGTGATCAGCGGCGAGGTTATCTTGGGGTCCAGGCGGGACGTCCCCAGACCGACCCTGACCTGGGTCCAGACCTGATAGGGTCGGTAATGGATAGTGGTCGGGGCGTCGGTGAAGTGCATCACCCCATTACGGTCCCGAAAGAAAAAAACGTCCTTGGCCGGAGACTCGGCCGGGCAAGCGAGCGTCGCCCAGAGACAGAGCACCCCGACCCAAGGTAGGACCCCCAAGCCCCGGTTATTTCCGCGCCAAGGCCTTTTGGTAGTCATCCATGAAAGCTTTCAGCCCCTTGTCGGTCAGGGGGTGCCCGGCCAACTGTTGGATAACCTTAAAGGGCATGGTGGCGATATCGGCCCCCATCAGGGCGGAATCGAGGACATGGACCGGGTTGCGAATGCTGGCCACGATGATCTCGGTCTCGAATCCGTAGTTACTGTAAATGGTCACTATCTGTTCGACTAATTCCATGCCCGGGGTGGCGAGGTCGTCCAGCCGCCCGACGAAGGGGCTGACGTAGGCGGCCCCGGCCTTGGCCGCCAGCAGGGCCTGCAAGGGCGAAAAGACGAGGGTGACGTTGGTTTTGACGCCTTTTTCGGCCAGGGTCTTGACCGCTTTGATCCCATCGGGAATCATCGGGATTTTGACCACCACGTTGGGGGCCAGGTCGGCCACGTACAGGGCCTCCTTGACCATCTCCTCGTAGGCGACGCTGAGCACCTCGGCGTTCACCGGGCCGTTGACGATCGCGCAGATTTCCTTGATCCTGGCGTCCCGGTCCGCGTTTTCCTTGGCCATCAGGGACGGGTTGGTGGTCACGCCGTCCAGCAAGCCCATGGAGGCGGCTTCCCTAATTTCGGCCAGATTGGCCGTATCGATGAAAAATTTCATTATCTTCCTCCGGTTTTGTTCCCTCGCGCCTGAAGATACTTGTCTCGGCACTCGGCGTTAAGAAAGTACATCACCTGGCCGTCGATCAAGGAAGCGATCCCTTCGGAACGAGGAAAATAAACTCCCGTGTGCGGGTCCCGCGCCAGGTCCTGGATATTTTGCTCCCCGGCTTCTTCCGGGGAAGGGCCGGAGGAACCGAAGCGATCCCGCTGCCGGTCCCGGCTCGACGACGGATTCATCAAGCCCTTGAGGACCCTGTATATCATAAAAAAAAGAAATATAATAATAATCCAACGAATCAGTCCCACAGCAACACAGCCTCCTGCCCTTGGATCGGCAATTTTTTTAACATCGCCCGGGGAGACAAGCCGGTGACCGGATGAATCCAGTCCGGGGCCACGTCGAGCAAGGGTAGAAGCACGAACCGGCGGTCGGCGAGAAAGGGGTGGGGTAGAACCAAGTCGTCCCCGGCCATGGTCAGGTCGTCGTAAAACAACAAATCCAGATCGATCAGGCGCGGGCCCCACTTAATCGTCCGCACCCGCCCCAGGTCCTGTTCGATATCCAACAGGACATTTAGGAGTTCCCGGGGGGACAGGACCGTCTCGGCCGCGGCCGCCGCGTTGACGAACCAATCCTGCGCGGTGTACCCC
The DNA here is from genome assembly GCA_043806915.1 of Pseudomonadota bacterium. Lineage (GTDB taxonomy): Bacteria > Desulfobacterota > Desulfarculia > Adiutricales > JAGVGV01 > JAZDGM01. The sequence goes on from JAZDGM010000222.1 coordinate 3,065, forward strand.
ACCGGAGCGGTGTGGTAGAACCGGCTCGCGGCCAGGACCTCAATCCCGGGGTGGGCGTTCAGGGCGGCCAGGGCGCTGGTGAGCCGCGCCTTGGAATCGCCGACGTTGGACCCCAGCCCGATGCCTATTTTGGATGCCTTTTCCATGAACAGGTTCCGCGTGTCGCTCTAATTGAAACCAGGTCCGGTCGGGAAGACGGCTTTTTAGTCGTCGGCGACGACCGGGTTCACCAGGGACCCCAGGCCTTCGATCCTGATTTCCACGCTGTCGCCGGGCTGGACCGGCCCGACTCCCGAGGGCGTGCCCGTGGCGATGACGTCCCCGGGGTTCAAGGTCATGATCGAGGAAATGAATTCCACCAGGGCCGGAACATCGAAGACCAGGTTCGAGGTCCGGGAATATTGAACCCGCCGGCCGTTGAGCCAGGCGGAAATTTCGAGGTCCGAGGGATCAAGGTCGGTCTCGATGGCCGGCCCCAGGGGGCAGAAGGTGTCGAAGCCCTTGCCCCTGGTCCATTGCCCATCCCGGCCCTGCAGGTCCCTGGCGGTGACGTCGTTGAGGCAGGTCAGGCCCAGGACGAACTCCAGGGCCCGTTCCCGGGGGACCTTGCGGGCCCGGCGGCCGATAACCACGCCCAGCTCGGCCTCGTAATCGACCCGGCGACTGATGATCGGGTACACGATCGGGTCCAGGGGGCCGATGACCGAGGAATCGGGTTTCATGAAAATAAGCGGCTCCGCGGGCAGGTCGAACTTCATTTCCTCGGCGTGGTCGCGATAGTTTAAACCCACGGCGATGATCTTGCCGGGCTTGACCGGCGCGGTCAGTCGGACGTCGGCGGGGGAGTAAACGACCCCGGAAAACTCGAGGGGGCCGAAAATAGGGCCCCGAAGCTCCCGGATCAGGTCCTGCTCCACCAGTCCGGCCTTGTCTTCCCGCCCGTCCGGCGTCCGGAATCCCACCAACTTCATGGCGTCACCTCAAGCCCAAAACGTCTTGCATGTCGTAAAGGCCGTTGGCTTGACCGATCACCCAGCCCGCGGCCCGGACCGCTCCCCGGGCGAAGGTGTCCCGGGAATGGGCGCGGTGGGTAATTTCCACCCGTTCGCCCATCCCGCCGAAGATGACGGTGTGATCGCCCACGATATCCCCGGCCCGGACGGCCAAAACGGCGATTTCGTCGTCGGTCCTGGCCCCGGTCATGCCCTGGCGGCCGTAAACGGCGGACTCGCCAATAGTACGTCCGGAAGCCTCGGCCAGGACTTCGGCCAACCGCAGGGCCGTGCCGCTGGGGGCGTCTTTTTTGAGGCGATGATGAGCCTCGACGATTTCCAGGTCGAAGCCCGGTCCCAGGACGCGGGCCACGTCTCCCACCACCTTGAACAGGACATTCACCCCGACGCTCATGTTGGGCGCCACGACCAGCCGCATGCCGGCCGCCGCTCTTTTTATCACGGCCTTCTCGTCGTCGTCGAAGCCGGTTGTGCCCACCACCATGGCCAGCCCGGCGGCGGCGGCGGTTTTAATGTTCCGGAGGGATGACGATCTTTCGGTAAAATCGATGACCACCTCTCCGGACCCGATCACTTCATCGAGGGCGCCGGCCAGGGATATTCCCAGCTCCCCGAGCCCGGCGGACAAGCCCGCGTCGCGGCCCAGGGCCGGGTGGCCCGGCCGCTCGAACGCCCCGGCCAGTTCCAGCCCCGGCGTTTCCAGGACCGCGTTCATGACCCGGCCGCCCATGCGCCCGGCGGCCCCGGCGACGATGACTTTTGTCATGATTCCTCCAGCCTAGCCGAGCAGGCCGAATTCCACGAGGGTTTGGCGCAGCCTGGCCGCGTTTTCCGGACTCATTTCGCACAAGGGCAACCGGAATTCCAGCTTGATCCGGCCCAGCATGGCCAGGGCGGTCTTGAGGGAAATGGGGTTGCCCTCCAGAAAGATGGCGCGGAAAACAGGCAGCAGCCGATAGTGCATCTTCCGGGCCCCGGCGATGTCCCCGGCCTGGAACAGGTTGTACATTTCAACCATTTCCCGGGCGACCAGGTGACTGGCCACGGAAATGACCCCTTTCCCGCCAATGGCCAAAAGCGGCAGGGTCAGGTTGTCGTCCCCGGACAGCACGGAGATGTCCGGAGGGCAGAGTTCGATGGTGCGGGCCATCTGGGCCAGGTCGCCGGTGGCTTCCTTGACGCCGACGATGCACTTTTCCCTGGCCAGCCGGGCGATGGTTTCCGGGGCGACGTTGGAAGCGGTCCGGCCGGGGATGTTGTACAGGATCACGGGCAGGGGCGCGGCCTTGTACACGGCCTTGAAATGGAGGTAAATGCCTTCCTGGGTCGGCTTGTTATAGTAGGGGGAAACCATCAGGCACCCGTCGGCGCCGGCCTTCTTGGCGTGGGAGGTCAGGTCTATCGCCTCGGAGGTGCTGTTGGACCCCGTGCCGGCGATGACCGGAATGCGTCCCTTGACTTCGTCTATGGCGATCTCGATCACCCGCTTGTGCTCGGCATGGGACAAGGTGGCCGACTCGCCGGTGGTCCCGCACGGCACTAGGGCGGTGACGCCGCATTCAATCTGATGGTTGATCAACCGACGGAAGGCCTCCTCGTCAATCGCGCCGTCGGAAAAAGGCGTGACGATGGCCACCATAACCCCTTCAAGCATTTCGTCCTCCTGTCAAGACGCCAAACCTTTAATTTCGCGGCCCAGGGACGGGCCGCGCCTTGCATGACAACCAAGCCCGGCCGGGGGCGCTCCTATTTGAGGGCGTCCGGTCCGAGCTTGGCGGTGTAGACAACCCTGACCGGACCTTCCAGGAACACGTCGCCGAAACCGTCGGCGGTCAGGGTGAAATGGATCGTCAGGTCCTCGCCGCCCCTGGTCAGCACCTTGGCGGGAGACTTGACCAGGCCTTTTTTAGCGGACAGGAGCACCGCGGCCGCGGCGCCGGTCCCACAGGCCAGGGTTTCGCCCTCGACCCCGCGTTCGTAGGTCCGGACCGCGACTTGGTCGGGCCCGAGCACCTTGACAAAGTCCACGTTCGCGCCGGCGGGCTTGAATTTGGCGTGTTCCCGAACCGCGCGCCCCACTTCCACGACGGCGACGGCGTCGATATCGTCCACCCAGGCGACGGCGTGGGGCACGCCGGTGTTCAGGCTGGAAAAGGTCCAGGCCTGGCCGTTTATTTCCAGGCTGTAGTCCATTTCCGGGAGACCCGGCGCGGTCAACTGGGCCTTGACGGAACTCTGGGCGACCACGGCGTTGATCACGCCGGCCTTGGTCATAAAGCTCATTTCCGCGGGGGCGATTCCGGTCAGGTTGGCGAAAAGGGCGGCGCAGCGGGCGGCGTTCCCGCACATTTCGGCCTCGCTGCCGTCGGAGTTGAAAAAGCGCCAGGAAAAATCGACTTCCGGCGGCCCTTCCTCCAGGAAAACCAGGCCGTCGGCGCCGACGCTGATCCGTCGGCGGCACAAGGCTTTAGCCAGTCCCGGCATGTCCTCGACCTTGATTTTTCCATCCCAGTTGTCCACGAAGATGAAGTCGTTGCCGTGACCGCTCATTTTAAAAAACTCGAAATCAGTCATATCGTTGCTCCGTTCTATTGGAAGTCCGGGATGGATTCGCCCCTGACGAGGTCGTCGTAAGTTTCTCTCCGCCGGATTATGCGCCGCTGGTCGCCCTTGACCAGGACCTCGACGGCCCGGCGACGCGAATTATAATTGGAACTCATGGAAAAGCCGTAGGCGCCGGCGCTCATGACCGCGATCAGGTCGCCCGGGCCCATTTCCTGAAGAAGTCGATCCTTGGCCAGGAAATCCGAGGATTCACAGATCGGCCCGACCACGTCCACTTGCAGGGACGGTCCCGGGACCACTTTGACCGGCTTGATTCCATGGTAAGACCCATAAAGGCAGGGACGCATCAAATCGTTCATGGCCCCGTCGGTAATTAGGAAATTTTTTTCACCCTTCTTGGTGAACAGGACCCTGGCCAGAAGAATTCCGGCGTTGCCCACGATAACCCGCCCGGGTTCCAGGATCAACTTCAAATCGGAGCCGGCCAAAACCTTGGCCAGGGCGGACGCGAATTCCCCCGGCGCCGGCGGCTCCTCCTCGTTATAGGTTATGCCGAGTCCCCCGCCCAGGTCCAGGTATTTCAGGCCCAGGCCTTCTTTTTTCAAATTTTCGACCAAATCCAGCAAGCGGCGCAGGGCTTCCACGAAAGGTTCGACCTCGGTCAGTTGGGAGCCGATATGACAATCCACGCCGACAACTTCCAGCCCGGGTAGTTGCGCGGCCCGCAGGTATTCCCCCTTGGCCCGGTCGTGGGAGATGCCGAATTTGTTCTTGCGCAGGCCGGTGGAAATATAGGGATGGGTTTTGGCGTCCACGTCGGGGTTGATCCGCAGGGAAACGCGGGCCGTCCGGCCGGCTTCCCGGGCGACCCGGTCGAGGGTGTCGATTTCCTGGGACGATTCCACGTTGAACATCAGGATATCGGCGTCCAGGGCTTGTCGCATCTCGTCGACGCTTTTCCCCACGCCCGAAAAGACGATCCGTTCCGGGGGGACTCCGGCCTGGAGGGCCCGGAAAAGCTCGCCGCCGGAAACGATGTCCACTCCGCCGCCCATTTCGGCGAACAGCCCGAGCAGGGCGATATTGCTGTTGGCCTTGACCGAAAAGCAGGTCAGATGGTCCAGGCCGACGAAGGCTTGGTCGAACGCCTGGAAATGTCTTTGCAAGGTGGCGTGGCTATAGACATAGGCGGGCGTGCCGACTTCCGCGGCCAGGTCGGCCAGGGAAACATCCTCGCAATAAAGCTCGTTGTTTTTATACCGGAAATGGTTCATTGCTCCGACTTCTCCCGAACACTAGGGCGCGTAGGTGGCTTCAATTTCCCGGGTCGGTTCGCTCTCGTTGGCCGCCGGGGAATTGTCCACGGCCGTCATACGGTAATAGTATTTCCGGCCAGGGACAACGTTTTTGTCCACGAAAAGATTTTTTAATATTATTTTTGGTCCGATAACTTGAAAATCAGACTCGCCTTCCGCTCGTCGATAAACCCGGTAGCCGGCCAGGTCGCCAGCCTCGGCCTCGGACCAGGAAAGGCTTACGCCCGCGTCGGTTGAGGCGAAATTAACATTAACAGGCGGTGGTGGTGGTGTCAAGTCAAGCGCGGCCGCGGAAACCATTCTGGAAGGCGGTCCCTCGATCCTGGTTTCCCGCCACAAACGAACCGACCTGATTTTATAATCGTACGTCCGGCCCTTTTCCGCGCGGCTGTCCCGATAAACCGTCCGGTCCCAGGCCCGGTCGACGTTCAATCTGGTCCAGGGCCGTCCTTCTTCCCGCCGGTGGATGTCGTATCCGGCCAGGTCAGCCAGGGGACGTCCGTCGACCAGGCGGTCCGGAGGCGTCCAGGACACGAGAATCATGGCGTCGCCCGTCTCCACGCGAACGTCATCGGGGGGGCGGATGGGCGAATCGTAATTCACGACCAGGGAAACAAAGGAAGCGGGATCGAATTCGCCGTCGTCGTCATGGGCGAAAATCCGATAGCGGTACGAGTGGTCCGGGTTCAACCGCTCCACGAACTTGAACTTTTCCTCCTCTTCCTTGGACTCCCCTTCCAGGGGCGGCTCGATGTTCACCTGGAACCGCGAAGTATACCGGACCGGGCAGCCGGGGCAGAACCCCTGGGTCAGGTCGTTTTCCGACCGGTCGACGAAGAAGCCGTCCACCCGATCAATTTTCACTCCCCGGGCGTCGAGCAAGGGGGCCTTGAATTCCACGACCAGAAGACCTTCCTCGTTAAAGGAATAGGCGACGTCCCGGACCGGACCGGGCAGCAGGGCGTCGGCGGGCAAGGGCGGCCCCTTGACTCCGCAGGAAGCCAGAACAAGGATCGCCAGGCCGGCGACCAGCCAGGTCCGGACCGACCGCCTCACGCGCCGCCGCCCCGTAGAAAGGAAGGTTCGAGTTCCCGCCGCGCCTTTTTAATGGCGGCCTTGACCTTTTTGGGAGCGGTCCCGCCTTCCGAGACCCTGGCCTGAAGGGAGCATTCCAGGGTCAGGTCCCCCAGAACGGACGGGTCGGCCCGGGGGCAGAAACGAATCAACTCGTCCACGGACAGTTGGTCCAGCCGGAGCCCGTTTTCCACGCAATACCGGACCGTCCGGCCGACCTGGGCGTGGGCCTGGCGAAAAGGCTCGCCCCGCCGGACCAAATGATCGGCCAGGTCCGTGGCCGTGACAAAGGGATCGTCGGCCGCGGCCCTCATCCGGTCCGACTTGAAGGTCACGCGGGAAATCAGGAGGGCCATGAGCGGCAGCACCCGCTGGAGGGTCTCGACCGTGTCGAACAGGGGTTCCTTGTCTTCCTGCATGTCCCGGTTGTAAGCCAGGGGCAGGCCCTTCATCACGGTCAGGAGCCCCATCAGGTGGCCGTAAATCCGACCGGTTTTTCCCCGGATAAGTTCCGGGACGTCCGGGTTCTTTTTCTGGGGCATGATGGACGACCCGGTGCAGAGCTCGTCGGGCAGGTCCACGAAATTGAACTCGGAGGTGGCCCAGAGAATCAGGTCCTCGGACATCCGCGACAGGTGCATCATCAGTATGGCGGCGGCGGAAAGAAACTCGATGAGGTAATCGCGGTCCGCCACCGCGTCCATGCTGTTGCCGGTGATCCGGGAAAACCCGAGCTGCTTGGACACGAATTTCATGTTGATCGGCAGGCCGGTCCCGGCCAGGGCCGCCGCGCCCAGGGGCATGACGTCGACCCTTTTCCGGAGGTCCCGGAGCCGTTCCCCGTCCCGGGCCAGCATTTCCTGGTAGGCCAGCAGATGGTGGGCGAGCAGAACCGGCTGGGCTCGCTGCAGATGGGTGTAGCCCGGCATGGGCAGGTCCTGGTGCTCGTCCGCCCGCTCGACCAGGGCCAGCCGGAGTTTCCGGACGTTGTCCCCGATGGCGTCCACGGCGGCCCGGACGTACAACCGGGTATCCAGGGCCACCTGATCGTTCCGGCTACGGGCGGTGTGCAGCTTCTCCCCGGCCGCGCCGATGCGCTGGGCCAGGGCCCGCTCGATATTCATGTGGACGTCCTCGAGCTTGGGGTCCCACTCGAATCGACCGGCCTCGATATCCTCGCGAATGGATTCCAGTCCCTTGACCATGGCCAGGGCTTCCTCGGGCTCCACCAGGCCCTGCCGGCCCAGCATGTGGGCGTGGGCGATGCTCCCCTCGATATCGTAAGGATATAGCTTGCGGTCGAAATGGACCGACGCCGAGAATTCCTCGAGCAGCGCGTCCGTCCCCTCGGCGAACCGACCGCCCCACATCTTGGTCTCGGTCTTATTCTTGGCTGTCATATCTCACCCGTTCTCCAGGTCGGACTCGCCCGCCCCGGTCTCGTCAACCTCGGGAATCCCGGGCGAATCCGGCCGGGCCGCTCCCGGTCGACGGATTCGCCTTCCGGCTTATTTCCTTAACGAATTTTGAATCCTGAGCCTTAGGCCGTTGAGCCGGATAAAGCCGGCCGCGTCCTTCTGGTCGTAAACCTCGTCTTCCTCGAAAGTCGCGAAGGCGTTGCTATACAGTGAAAAGTCGGACTTGCGTCCCGCGATGACGCAATTGCCCTTGTAGAGCTTCAACCTGACCGCGCCCGTGACGTTGTCCTGGGTGGAATCGATCAGGGTCTGCAGGGCCAGTCTTTCCGGAGCGTACCAGTATCCGTTATAGACCAATTCCGCGTATTTGGGCATGAGGGAATCCTTGAGGTGCATAACTTCCCGGTCCAGGGTGATGGACTCGAGGGCCCGATGCGCCGCGTGCAGGATCGTGCCGCCCGGCGTCTCATAGACGCCCCGGGACTTCATGCCCACGTACCGGTTTTCCACTAGGTCCACCCGGCCGATCCCGTTTTTCCCGCCGATTTCATTGAGCCGGGACAACAGCGCGGCCGGGGAAAGGCGTTCGTCGTTCACGGAAACGGGGGTTCCCTTTTCGAAGCCGACCTCGAGGTAGGTCGGTTGGTCCGGCGCCTGTTCCGGGGAAACGGTCAGGACGAACATGGATTCGTCCGGCTCCCGCCAGGGGTCTTCCAGGATTCCGCCCTCGAAACTCATGTGCAGGATGTTGCGGTCGCAGGAATAGGGTTTTTCCACCGTGGCCGGGACGGGAATGCCGTGTTGCCTGGCGTACCCGATCAGGTCTGTCCGGGATTTGAAATCCCACATCCGCCAGGGCGCCACCACCGTGAGGGAGGGGTCGAGGGCCATGGCCGTGAGCTCGAACCGGACCTGGTCGTTGCCCTTGCCCGTGGCGCCGTGGCCGATGCCGTCCGCGCCCTCGGCCCGGGCTATTTCCACCTGCCGCTTGGCGATGAGGGGCCGGGCCAGGGAAGTGCCCAACAGATAGGAACCCTCGTACATGGCGTTGGCCCTAAGGGCGGGAAAAATGAAGTCGCGGACGAATTCCTCCCGCAGGTCCTCGATGAAAACCTTGGACGCGCCGGTGGCCTTGGCCTTGGCGTCCAGCCCGTCCAGTTCCTCGGCCTGTCCCAGATCGGCGGCGAAGGCGATAACCTCGGCCCCGTATTCTTCCCCAAGCCACTTCAGGATAACCGAGGTGTCCAGGCCGCCCGAATAGGCCAACACCACTTTTTTTGCTTTCTTCAACTCAATTCCTCCTAAAACCAGGGGGTTTATCGCCCCGTTTGGACGCCAGAAATGGAAACGACCGGAAAACCCGGCCTTTTTTTATCGTTTTCCCGGGGTCGGCCAGCAAAAGGACCCCGGGAATATCTACTTTTGCTTTTTCAACAGAAATTCCAGCAACGCCTTCTGGGCGTGGAGCCGGTTTTCCGCCTGATCGAAAACAGCCGACCACGGCCCTTCCAGGACCTCCTCGGTTATTTCCTGCCCCAGGTGGGCCGGAAGACAGTGGAGGACCACGGCGTTGGGGGCCGCCCTTTTCAGCAGCGCCAGGTTGACCTGGAAGGGGCCGAAAACCCGGGATCGGACCTCGGACTCGGCTTCCCTGCCCATGCTGGCCCAAACGTCGGTATTGACCACGTCCGCGCCCTCGACCGCCTCGGCCGGGTCATGGGTCAGCACGATGGTCCCGGACGCCCTTTCCCGGGCCCGGGCCAAGACGCCCTCGTTGGGCCGGTATTCCGCCGGAACGGCCAGGGCCAGGTCGAACCCCAGCAGGGCCGCCGCGTTCAACCAGGAATGGGACATGTTGTTGCCATCCCCCACCCAGGCGATCTTGAGATTATTCAGCCGCCCCTTTTTTTCCCGCACGGTCATCAAGTCGGCCAGGAGCTGGCAGGGGTGGAAATCGTCGGTCAGCGCGTTGATCACCGGTATTGAAGCCTGGCCCGCCATTTCCACCAGGTCGGCCTGGGCGAAGGTCCGGATGACCAGGGCGTCGAGGTACCGGGAAAAAACCCGGGCCGCGTGGCCAAGGGGCTCCCGCTTGGAAAGTTGGGTTTCGGCTTCCTGCATGAAGACCACCCGGCCGCCCATTTCCTGAATGCCGATCTCGAACGAAACCCTGGTGCGCACCGAGGGTTTGTTGAAGAGCATGCCCACGTTCCGACCGGCCAGGAGACCGGTCTGGTCCACCCGGCCCCGTTCGGCCTTCAGGGCGTCCGCCCGGTCCAGAACCGCGACGAGTTCCGCCGGCGCGAGGTCGTTCAAGCTCAAAAAATCCCTTTTCATGACTCGACCCCGGCCGCGGCCGCCTCGCCGGTCAGGGCCTCTTCCAGGGCCGGAAGCAGGCGGTCGACCTCGGCCGCGGTGATGATCAGGGGCGGCAGGAACCGCAAGACCGTGTCCCGGGTGCAGTTGATGAGGAAGCCGGCGTTTTTGAGCCGGTTCATGACGCCGGTTCCGTTGAAGGTCAATTCCAGGCCTAGAATAAGCCCCAGTCCGCGCACTTCCTTGATAAAACCGTATTTGGCGGCGAGAGCTTCCAGCTTGCCGCGAAAATAAGCGCCGACCTCGACCACTCCGTCCAAAAAGCCGGGCGCCAGCATGGTTTCCAAGACCGCCAGGGCCGCCGCCGAAACCAAGGGGGTCCCCCCGAAGGTGGAGCCGTGGGACCCCGGGCCGAAAGCCCGGGCCACGTTTTCCCGGGCCAGGACCGCGCCCATGGGAACGCCGTTGGCCAGGGCCTTGGCCAGGGTCATGACATCCGGCTCCAGGTCGAAATTCTGGTAGGCGAAGAGCCGACCGGTCCGACCGAGCCCGACCTGGACCTCGTCGAAGATCACCAGCACGTCCCGGGCCCGGCACAACCGGACCAGGCCGTGCAAAAATTCCCGGCCGAGGAGATTGACCCCGCCCTCGCCCTGAATGGGCTCCGCCAATACCGCGCAGACCTCGTTGGTCAGGGCCGCTTCCAGGGCCGATAAATCCCCGACGGGCAGGTAGGCGAAGCCGTCGACCAGGGGCTCGAAGCCCTTGTGAATCTTGGCTTGGGCCGTGGCCGAGAGGGTGGCCATGGTCCGGCCGTGAAAGGAATTTTCCAGGGTGAGGATTTTATGGCGGCCGGGACCGTATTTGTCAAAGGAATACTTGCGGGCCAGCTTGATGGCCCCTTCGTTGGCCTCCGCGCCGGAATTACAGAAAAAAACGCGGTCGGCGAAGGAATTGTCGACCAGAAGCTTGGCCAGGACCACCTGGGGCTCGGTGAAATAGAGGTTGGATACATGAACCAGGGTCTTGGCCTGCGCGGCCAGGGCCTCGGCCACCCGGGGGTGGGAATGCCCCAGGCTGGTCACGGCCAGGCCGCTCAGGAAATCGAGGTATTCGACGCCTTCCGGGTCCCAGACCCTGGCCCCCTCGCCCCTGACCAGGGCCAGGCCGTACCTATCCCCGTAAGTGTTCATCAAGACCTTGGACGCCAGGGTTTTAATTTCTTCCGAACTCATGCCCATGTTAATCAATCCTCTGCCACGACCTGGGTGCCGATCCCATGGTCGGTGAATATTTCCAACAGCACGGCGTGCAGTTTCCGGCCGTCGACGATGTGAGCCTTCTTCACTCCCCGCGCCAGGGCCTCGGCGCAACAATCGAGCTTGGGCAGCATTCCGCCCTTGATGGTCCCGGAACTCTTCAGGCCCTCGATGTCGCCCGTCTTGATGGAGCTGATCAAGCCGCCGTCCCGGTCGAGAACGCCCTCGACGTCCGTCAGGAGGATCAGCTTCTCCGCCCGCAAGGCCGCGGCCACGTGTCCGGCCACCAGGTCGGCGTTGATATTGTAGGTTTCCCCGGCGGCGCCCACGCCCACGGGAGCGATGACCGGAATGAAATTACCCCGTTCCAGGTAGCGCAGCAAGCCATGGTCGATGGTTTCGACTTCCCCGACCTGGCCGATGTCGATTATTTCGGGCGGCAGATCGCCTTCCTGTCGCGTCAGGGTCATTTTCCGGGCCAGGATCATGGCCCCGTCCTTGCCCGACAACCCCACGGCCCGGCCGCCGTGGCGGTTGATGAGATTGACGATCTCCTTGCCGATCTTGCCCACCAGGACCATCTCCACCACGTCCATGGTTTCGCCGTCCGTGACCCTCATGCCGGAAACGAAGCGGGACTCGATGTTCATCTTTTTGAGGAAGCTCCCGATCTGGGGCCCCCCGCCATGCACCACGATGGGATTGAGGCCGATGTACTTGAGCAGGACCATGTCCTGGGCGAAGGCGTTTTTCAGCTCCTCGTCCACCATGGCGTGGCCGCCGTATTTGACGACGATGGTCTTGTCCGCGAAACGCCGGATATAGGGCAGGGCCTCGATCAGGACGCGGGCCGTCATTTCACTGGGAAAACCGTTCATGCTCCCCTCCTACAATATAAACCTGGTCAGGTCCACGTTCTGGGCCACGTCGACCAAACGCTCCCGCACGTACCCGGCCGTGACCTTGATCGAAGCCGGAGCGATATCCGGGGCCTCGAAGGAAACCTCTTCCAGAAGCCGCTCCATGACGGTGTGCAATCGCCTGGCCCCGATATTTTCGGTCCGCTCGTTGACCTGGTAGGCGATCTCGGCGATCTCGGCCACCGCGCCGTCGTCGAAATCGAGCAGGACCCTTTCCGTTTCCAGGAGGGCCTTGTATTGGATGATCAGGGCGTTTTCCGGCTCCGTCAGGATGCGGACGAAATCGTTCTTGGACAAGGAATCCAATTCCACCCGGATCGGGAACCGCCCCTGCATTTCCGGAATCAGGTCCGAGGGCTTGCTCACGTGAAAGGCCCCGGAAGCGATGAACAGAATGTGGTCGGTCTTGACCATGCCGTACTTGGTGGTGACCGTGGACCCCTCCACCAGGGGCAGGAGGTCCCGCTGGACCCCTTCCCGGGACACGTCCGGGCCGTGCTTGCCTTCCCGGCCGGCGATCTTGTCTATTTCATCGAGAAAGATGATCCCCGTCTGCTCCACCCGGTCCAGGGCTATCTCCACGACCTTGTCCATGTCGATCAGGCGCTGGGACTCTTCCTGGACCAGTATTTTCAGGGCTTCCCGAACCTTGACCTTGCGGCGCTTGGTCTTCTTGGGGAAGATGTTCCCGAACATGTCCTTGATGTTGATGTCCATCTCCTCCAGGCCCAGGTTGGAAAACACCTCGACCATGGGCCGGCCGGCGTCGGCGACCTCGACATCCACGAACCGCTCGTCCAGCTTGCCTTCCCTGAGCAGGCGCCGCAACTTTTCCCTGGTGGCCCCGGGGCGTTGCGGGTCGTTGTTTTCGAACCCCGGTCGGACCAGTTCCAGGGCGCCGTGTCCCGGTTCCTGGTCGGACGCGCCCTCGGGCTTGCTCCTGGTGGGCAGCAGAATGTCCAGCAGCCTTTCCTCGGCGATCTCGGAAGCCTTGGTCTCGACCTTGACCCGTTCCTCGGCCTTGACCATGTTGACGGCCAGTTCGGTCAGGTCCCGGATCATGGACTCGACGTCCCGGCCCACGTAGCCCACTTCCGTGAACTTGGACGCTTCCACTTTCAGGAAGGGCGACTGGGCCAGCTTGGCCAGGCGGCGGGCGATTTCGGTCTTGCCCACGCCGGTGGGGCCGATCATGATGATGTTCTTGGGGGCTATTTCGTCCCGCAGCGCCTCCGGGACCTGCTGCCGACGCCAGCGGTTGCGCAGGGCGATGGCCACGGCTTTCTTGGCGGCGGCCTGCCCGATGATGAACCGGTCGAGTTCGGCCACGATATCCCTGGGCGTCAACAGCGCCATATCCTTAGTCAACGGCATCGAGTTCCTCGATTACGATATTCTCGTTGGTGTAGATGCAAATGCCCGCGGCGATCCGCAGGGAAGTTTCGGCCGTTTCCCTGGCGCCCAGGTTGGAATGGGCGATCAAGGCCCGGGCCGCGGCCAGGGCGTAGGGGCCGCCGGACCCGATGGCGCAGAGGCCGTCATCGGGCTCGATCACGTCCCCGGTCCCGGAAATAATCAAACTCTTTTCGGCGTCCACGGCAACGAGCAGGGCTTCCAGGCGCCGGAGGTTGCGGTCGAGGCGCCAGTCCTTGGCCAGCTCCACCGCGCTACGGACCAACCCGCCCCGGTATTGTTCCAGCTTGCTCTCGAACCGCTCGAACAAGGTAAAGGCGTCGGCCGAGGCGCCGGCGAAACCGGCGACGACCTTGTCGTTATATATCCGCCGCACCTTGCGGGCGGAATGTTTCATTATGGTCGTGCCCAAGGTCACCTGGCCGTCTCCGGCCACGGCGACCCGCCCGCCCCGGCGAACGGCCAGGATGGTGGTGGACCGGATCATTTCACTTTCCATTTTTTTCCTCTCCGGTACCAGGCCCGCGCCCGGCCCGGGGATGAGCCTGGTCGTAGACCCGGCGCAGGTGGTCCAGATTCAAATGCGTGTATTTCTGGGTGGTGGACAGGCTTTCATGCCCCAGCATTTCCTGAATGGACCGGATGTCCGCCCCCGCCTCGAGCAAGTGCGTGGCAAAGGTATGGCGCAGGGTATGAGGCGAGGAGCCCGGTTCGAGATCGAGCCGGGTCGTTAATCTATCCATTTGCCGCCGCAGCACCCGGGGGTTGAGGCGGCCGCCCCGGGCGCCCAGAAACAAGGCGTCCTGGTCCCCGGCCCCGCGGTTCGCCGCCGGCGAGGGCCTGACGGCCAAGTAATCTTTTAGGGCCGCGAGAGCCTTGCTTCCGACCGGCGTGATCCGTTCCTTCTTGCCCTTGCCCCTGACCCGGACCAGGCCCTCGGTCAGGTCCAGGTCGGCCAGGTTGAGGCCGACCAATTCCCCGATCCGCAGGCCGGAAGAATAGGCGAGTTCCAAGGCGGCGCGGTCCCGCGGCCCCTGGGGGTCGTCCCGGCCGGGCGCCTCCACCAGGGCGAAAGCTTCATCCACCGTAAAAAACAAGGGTTGTTTCAGCGGAAACCTGGGCGTCTCCACTTCCAGGGCCGGGTTGGCCGTGAGACGGCCTTCCCGCGCCATGTATTTGAAAAAAGAACGCAAGCCGGACAGTATCCGGGCCAGGGAAATGTTTTTGGCCGTGGAACGTTTTTTGAACAGGTAGGCCCGCACGTCGGCCCGGGAAACCGAAGCGAGGTCGTTCACGCTTCTTTCCTCGAGAAATTCAATGAATTCAGACAAATAACGGCCGTACGCCTTGGCGGTGTTTTCCGACCGCCCCCGTATGACCACTAGGTAATCGGTGAATTCCTTGACCAGGCCCTGCTCGACCGCCTCCACGCCCACAACCGCTCCCTTTCCCTCCCGGGGTTAATCCATAAAAAAGGAAATGCTAACAAAACCTCCGCAAAAAGCCAATAAAAAATGAGGGGCGCGGGTCGGGGCCGGCGCTTGGAAAGCCGTTTTTCCGACCTGGAGGCGGCGGTTGGCAAGGGAAACGAAATATTCGGCGCCTGGCGGGAAGGCCAGGGTCGACCTCGCCGGGAGCGAGTCCGGCCCCTCCGGAACGGAGGGGCCGAGTGCGGCGGGAAAACGGCCCGGAAGCTTATTTCCAACTATCCCTGATGGCGTAGGGGAAGCCGTAGGAAGCGAGCAGGTCCAGGCACGGCTCGGGCTCGAAAGCCTCGGGCGGGACCACGCCCACGCCTTTCCACAGTCCCTTGGCCAGAAGTTCGGTGGCCGCGGCCGGTCCAACGGCGGTCTGCACCGCCACGGCCTGGCAGCCGAATTTCCTCATGCATTCCTGGTTGTCGGACACCTGGTAAAGGTAAACCTCGCGTTCCCGGCCGTCCTTGCGGCCCTTGACCAAGGTCCCGACGCAGATTTTACCCTTCATCAAGGGACCGATCTTGGCCGGATCGGGCAGGCAGGCCTCGACCACGTCGCGCGGGACGATCTGAACGCCCTTGACGTTGATCGGTTCGGCGGAAGACAAGCCGGTTTCGCCGAGAATGCGCAGGAGCTTCATCAAATCCTCGCCCAGGCAGATTTTGAAGGAGACCTTTTTCAGCCCCTTGTCGACCCACCGGGGGATATTGATGACTTCCTCGTGTTCCACGCTGACCACTTCCAGCGGTCCCATGCCTTCCGGGAACTCGAAAATCTCGGACCCGCCCATGGGCTCCCCGGTGAAGTAACCCCGTTCCCGGTCCCAGTAGACCGGCGGGTTGAGGCATTCCTCGATCACGCTCCAGGCCGAGAACTGGGTGGCGTATCTGAACCCGTCCACCTCCATGTTGGCGCCGTCCCGGATGCCGATCTCGTCGATTTCGTCAAAAAGGTGTTTTTCGGCGTACTTGGCGAAAACATCGCTCACGCCGGGGTCGATGCCCATGCCCAAGAGGGCCAGAAGCCCCTTTTCCTTCCAGGCCTCGTGCCGGGCGAACTGGTAGTCGCCCAGCAGGACGCCGGACTTGTTCAGGGGATCGTCCGGATGCTTCTCGGACAAGGTCATGGCCATGTCCATGTAATTGCAACCGGCGGCGAAGGCGGCGTCGAAAATTACCTCGTCGAAATTCTGGGGGCAGCCGTTCATGATCAGGTCCACCCCGTATTCCCTGGCGGCCGCCTCCACCTCGGCCTGGTCGCCGGCGTCGACCCGAATGGCCGGGAACCGCTCCCCGCCGCCGACTTTCCGGGCCACGGCCTTGGCCCGCTCCAGGTTATAATCCGCGATCACCAGTTGCTCCAACGTCAATCGTTTGGGATCGGCTTGGGCCGTTAAGACCGCATAAGCCTCTCCCACCGCTCCTGCTCCCACTAATAATACCTTCATGTCCAAACTCCTCTCTTGGTTTGCGCTCGCTATCGAGCTAATAGGTTGAAATTAAACACAATATAACAACGCACCCCCGGCGCGGAACTAGTATGGAACCGCGAAGGGGCGGATTGTCCGAGATAAATCCCGGGGGCGGCGGGTCGCCAAGGACGTATTGCGCCGCGTCGGCCGCGGGAATGGTAAATCGGCTGATGAAAAAACGACTGTCGTCGAGGATTTTTATAAGGATGGTGGTCTGACCGCCAAGCCGGACGTTAACGTCCCGCCCTCGCGGCGGTCAGGGGCCGCATGACTGGCTCCCTTTATCGGATTGCCCGCCGACCTTGGGGGGCGGGTTTTTTAAAATCCCAATCGTGAGTATTATGCCGTCAGCACGTTGACATACCCGAAAGAGGCTTGTCAAGGGCCTCGTGGGGTTTTTTTATTTATTTTTTTTTACCTACCGCCCCGGTCGCGGTCCTTTCGCGGCGGCGGACATGGAAAAGTCTTGCAAAAATTGAAATTTGTGGTAGAAAGCTGGTGGCGATCGACCAGGATAAGGGCTTGTAGAAATTAGACAAAGGCTGACCGAGGCGTGGGCGGGCCTGGCCGCGGGATCGGATTCGGCCGATATTAGTTAATAATTTCACAATAATGGACCGCCTCACTCGGTCCGGACCCTGATCCGATCACGGAATAGAACCTTTGCCAAAGTCAAATTAGAATCTGTAACCCCGGAGGTACATCATGGGAGAGGAGAAAACCACTCAAACCATCCTCGTCGTCGGGGGAGGGATCAGCGGGACCACCACGGCCCTCGAAGCCGCCGAAGCCGGCTACAATGTCGTGCTGGTGGAAAAGAATCCCTACCTAGGCGGTCGGGTGGCCCAACTGAACCAGTATTTCCCCAAACTTTGCCCGCCTTACTGCGGGCTGGAAATCAACTTCAGGAGGATGAAGAACAACGCCAACGTCAGGTTCTTCACCCTGGCCGAGGTGGAATCCATTTCGGGCCGGGAAGGCGACTTCGAGGCGACGATCAAGGTGGCGCCGCGGTATGTCAACAGCAACTGCACCTGCTGCGGCAAATGCGCCGAAGCCTGCTCCCTGGAAGTCGACAACCCCTTCAACTACGGCGTCGACAAGGTCAAGGCCGCCTATCTGCCGCACGACATGGCTTTCCCCATGCGCTACGTCCTGGACCCGGCCTTGATCGGGACCGACGAAGCTCAAACGGTCAAGGCCGCCTGTCCCTACAACGCCATCGATTTGGACATGAAGGCCGAGACCTTCACCCTCAAGGTCGGCTCCATCGTCTACGCCACCGGTTGGAACCCCTACGACCCGACCAAGATCGAATACTACAACTTCAACAAGAACTCGAACCTGGTCACCAACGTCCAGTTCGAGCGGCTGGCCGCCCTTAACGGCCCCACCGGCGGCAAGATCGTCCGCCCGTCCGACGGCAAGCCGGTCGAGACCGTCGCCTTCGTCCAGTGCGCCGGTTCCAGGGACGAAAACAACCTACCCTACTGTTCGGGCGTCTGTTGCCTGGCGTCGCTCAAGCAAGCCACCTACATCCGGGAACAAAACCCCAAATCCAAGGCCACGATCTGTTTTATCGACATTCGGGCCATGGAGCGACTCGAAGACTTCTACGTGCGGGTCCAGGCCGATTCCAACGTGTCCTTCGTCAAATCGAAGATCGCCAAGATCACCCAGGACCCTCAAACCGGCGACGTCACCCTCGAGGGCGAGGACACCATGGCCGGCAAGCCGGTGAAACTCACGGTTGACCTGGCCGTTCTGGCCACGGGAATGGTCCCCGCCACCGCCGCGGACAAAATTCCGGCCGGCGTCCAGTACGACCAGTACGGTTTTATCGGCGCCGATTCCGGCGCGGCCGGCATTTACGCCGCCGGCGTCCTCAGGAGGCCCAACGACGTGTCCTCTTGCGTCCAGAGCGCCACTGGGGCGGCCCTCAAGGCCATCCAGTCCATCTCGAGGAGGTAAAAGATCAATGGATAAGAAAAAGGCTTGCTACATCTGTACTGGATGCGGCATCGGGGAGGTCCTGAATATCGGGGCCTTGACCAAGATCGCCCAAAAAGAGCAAAAAGTTTCGATTTGTAAATCCCACGAATTCCTGTGCGGCCGGGAAGGCGTGGCCATGATCAAGGCCGACGTCGAAAACGAGGGCGTCAACACCATCGCCATCGCGGCCTGTTCGCCCCGGGTCAACTACGATGTCTTCGACTTCGGCCCCGTCCTCCTCGACCGGATCAACCTCCGGGAACAAGTGGTCTGGTGCACCGAACCGAACTCCGACCTGGACGATGAGAACGAAGACCGCCAGATGATGGCGGAAGACTATCTGCGCTTGGGCCTGGTCAAACTGGCCAAAATGGAAGCGCCCTCCCCCTACCTGGGACCGGACGGGGAAAATACCGTTTTTTCCAAGGAAATCCTGGTGGTCGGCGCCGGCGTGGCCGGACTTTCCGCAGCCCTGGACGGGGCCAAGGCCGGATACAACGTCTCCATCCTGGAAAAAACCGACGTCTTGGGCGGGTTCTCGGCCAAGCTGAAACTCTCCACCCCGTCCAAGCCGCCGTACCAGGAACTGGAACCCACGGGCATGGACGAACTCATCGCGGCCGTGGAAGCGAACGACAAGATCAAAATCTACAAATCCGCCGAGATCGAGAAAATTTCCGGTGGTCCCGGCCTCTTTGACGCGACCTTCACCTCCAACGGCTCGTCCGTGTCCCAAAGATTCGGGTCCATCATCCAGGCCACGGGTTGGTCGCCCTACGACCCGACCAAGTTGGGCCACCTGGGGTATGGGGCTTCCCCGGACGTCGTGACCAACGTCCAACTGGAGGAAATGGCGGCGGCGGGTAGGATCGCCCGGCCTTCGGACGGCGCCGAGCCGGCTTCCGTTCTCTTCATCCAGTGCGCCGGCTCCCGGGACCAGGACCACCTGCCCTACTGCAGCGCGGTCTGTTGCCGGGCCAGCCTGAAACAGGCCCTGTATATCAAGCAGCAGAACGAGGAAGCCGCCGTTTACGTGGTGTACAAGGACATCCGGTCCCCCGGCCAGGATGAGGAACTCTATCGCCAGGCCCAGAAAGCCGGCGTGGTCTTCATCCGGGGCGAAATCCAGTCCGTGGCCGCCGAGGGCGGCAAGCTCAAGGTCGCGGCCCAGGACGTCCTGATCAACGACACGGTGGAATTCGAGGAACTGGACCTGGTCGTGCTGGCGACGGGCATGGTGCCCAATACCGCCCACTGGCTGATCCAGGACGCCCCCGGCTGCCAGACCGAGGAAAAGAAGGAAGGCGACGACGCGGCCAAGCCCAAGGTGAAAAACAGCATCCTCAAGCTGACCTACCGCCAGGGGCCGGACCTGCCCAACCTGAAATACGACTTCCCGGATTCCCACTTCATCTGCTTCCCCTATGAAACCAGGCGGACCGGCATCTACACCGCCGGCTGCGTCCGTCGCCCCATGACCATGGGCACGGCCAAGGAAGACGCCTCCGGCGCGGCCATGAAATGCATCCAGGCCATGGAATCCGTGGCCCTGGGCAAGGCCGTTCATCCCCGGGCCGGCGACATGTCCTTCCCGGACTTCTACCTGAGCCGCTGCACCCAGTGCCGCCGCTGCACCGACGAATGCCCCTTCGGCGCCCTCAACGAGGACGAAAAGGGCAACCCCGTCCCGGTCCCGACCCGCTGCCGCCGTTGCGGCGTCTGCATGGGCGCTTGCCCCGAACGGATCATCTCCTTCAAGAACTACTCGGTCGACATGATCGGGTCCATGATCAAGGAAGTCGAAATCCCCGAGGAAGCGGACGAGAAACCCCGCGTTCTTATCCTGGCTTGCGAAAACGACGCCTATCCCGCGCTCGACATGGCCGGCCTCAAGAACCTGAAATACAGCCCCTACGTCCGGGTGCTGCCCCTGCGCTGCCTGGGCTCCCTGAACCTGGTCTGGATCGCCGACGCCCTGTCCAAGGGCTTTGACGGCGTGCTGCTGTTCGGCTGCCGCCGCGGCGACGACTACCAGTGCCATTTCATCCAGGGCAGCGAACTGGCCAATGTCCGCATGAGCAAGATTTCCGAAACCCTGACCCGCCTGGCCCTCGAGTCCGAGCGCGTCCGGGTCGAGGAAATCGGCATCACCGATTGGGAACGGGTCCCGAAGATCATCAATGAGTTCATGGAAACCATTGATAGAGTCGGTCCCAACCCCTTCAAGGACCTATAGCAACCACGGGGCCCTTTCGAGGGCCCTTTTTTTTACTCCTTTTTTCCGCGGGGCATCCAATTTATTGGACATCCATCCATATGCCAGGCGACCATCCCGATCACGCACAAGAGAGCAGGCGCGGGGACCTGCCCCTACAATCCTAAAATAACCGCCGGCGGCGCATGTAGGGGCGCCTCCCCGTGGGCGCCCTCGAAGGCCCTTCTTGCGGCCGGTCTCCCGGTTGAGGAGGCGCCTCCTGTTAGCGACCGGTTGAAAATGTAAGGAAAATGGCCTAATGAGTAAGGCTGGTTCCTAAGCTCTAGCTTGGGAACCTCGGCCAGGGAAGCTCCAGACACCTATATGCCTTGACTTCTTTACAAACAGATCAAGTTTCGCATTTCGGTTGGATGTTGGCCTGATCCCATATCTTGTTGATCTCCCTTTCTAATCGTTTA
>JAZDGM010000223.1:0-16663 GCA_043806915.1 Pseudomonadota bacterium
GCCATTTACGTTCAAAAAAAGCCCCACATATCTTCCGATCCGAAAAATATCCTCCGGCTTTCAGCCGGGGCGTCACCGCAATTCACATGCTGACTCATTGCTATAATACTGATTTTAGCTCGTCGTGAAAGAGCCGCACCCCTCGCTTTTGGCGACGAACGACCGGGTCAAAGGCCTCACTCATTGCCGTCCGTGTCGAAGGTCCCGGTCTGGTTACCCAGGCGCGCCTGAATGGCGTCGGATTTATACCTGCCCGGCTCTAGCGCCAGAATGACCAAGGACCCGCCGTACAGGAAATGCCCGAGTCTTCTCCTCGCTTGACCGGAACAGGACCGGTCGCCTTGGGGTACTTTTCCGCGAACACCACAGACTCCGCGGCGCCGAGAAAAAGGACCACAAGGTCGGTTTTTGCCAACACTTCATATCTTCTTCCCATCATTTCCGGCTGTCGGTTGGTTGTCCGCCGGAAAATGGACCGGGAGGTCCGGTTTTTCCAACTCTTATAAAGTTGGAGCATGTCATTTCAATCCAAGCGGTTGTCAAGGCGGCGCCGGGTGTTTCGCGGGGAGTTAATTAAATAAGTTTCACTGAAAAGTACTTGACAGGGGGGCGGCAAATTTATATCGTATATAAATTATAATTTTCATATATGACAATTACAAACACTAAAGGGAGGCGTCAGGATGTCTGTCGAGAGCAATGTCACCCGCGAACAAATCGAGGAATACACCCGGCTGGGGTTCTGGGATAAATGGACCCTGTGCGATTACGTCAAAAGATGGGCCCTCAATTTCCCCGACAAGGAAGCGCTGATCGATCCCCGCACCCGCCTGACCTGGTCCAGGTACCGCGTCATGATGGACCGCCTGGCCCTCCACTTTCTGGAACTGGGCCTGAAAAAAGGGGACTTGGTCGTGGCCCAGATACCCAACCGCGTGGAAGCGGTGGTGGTCGAAATGGCCCTGGCCCGGATCGGCGCCTGCATCGTCCCCCTGGCCATGCAGTGGCGCGAACATGAACTGGGGTACGTGCTGTCCCTGACCCAGGCGCCGGCGGTGATTGTCCCGAAGGACTACAAGGGCTTCGATTACGTCGCGATGATGGGCGGATTGCGGACATCGCGGCCGACCTTGAAAACCATCATCGCCCTGGACGGCGAACCGGCCGAGGGCGTCGTTTCCTTCAACTCCCTGTGGGAGGAGGCGATCGAGGAAAGATATCCGGCCGATCACCTGGACAAAAATTGTCCTATCGACGCCAACGACGTTTTAACCCTATGCTTCACTTCCGGAACGGAGGCCGACCCCAAGGGCTGCCCCCGGACTCATAACCACTGGAAAATATTCGAACGGTCAGGTTTTTTGGATCATCTGGGCGAAAACGTCAACGACCGCGTGGTCATGGCCCTCCCTTGGATCAATCTTTTCGGCCAGTCCGTCGGCATACTGTCCATGGCCATGGCCGGGGGAACCTTGATCCTATTGGACGGTTTCGATCCGGCGGTCATGGCCCGGACCATCAGCGCGGAAAAGGCCACCCTTTACGCCGGGGTTCCGGCCATGCACGTGGCTCTCTTGAGCTACTCCGGCCTGAAGGACCACGACCTGAGTTCCCTACGGGTCGTGGCCAGCGGCGGCGCGCCTTGTCCCACCGCGGTCATCAGGCAGCTTATGGAGTCCTTCGGCTGCCTGGTCTGGAACGGGTTCGGGTCCAACGAAGGGCATCTGAACGTCACCGAACTCGGACTGGACCCGGAACTCATTTCGACCACCATCGGCGTTTCCCAGCTTTACAGCCAGATCAAGATCGTGGACGAGATCGGCGCCCGCGTGGGCGCGGGACAGGCGGGCGAATACTGCCAGAAGGCTCCGTTCATCATCTCGGGATACTATAAACGCCCGGACTTGAATGGGAAAAAATGGGATGAGGAGGGGTTCTATCACACCGGCGACGCCTGCTATGTCGACGAAAACGGTTTTTTCCATTTCGTCACCAGGTTGAAGGACATCATCATTCGCGGGGGCATGAACATCAGCGCCGAGGAAGTCGAGTTCCTGCTTTACGAGCATCCCAAGGTCTTCAACGTGGCCGTCGTGGGCTACAGCGACCCGGCGCTGGGAGAAAGGTCTTGCGCCTGCGTCGAACTCAAACCCGGCGTGGACTCCTTGACCCTCGGGGAGGTAGTGGAGTTCATGGCCGAACGAAGGGTCGCCAAATACAAATACCCTGAAAAGTTACTGGTTTTGGGCAGCCTGCCAAGAACCCCCACCGGAAAAGTGCTCAAATACAAGCTGCGGGAAATGGTCGGCTGACAGAATGCCTTCAGGGGCGGGCGCCAAAGTCCGCCCCTGCCATGGTAGTTTTTTCGGCCGACGGCGGCGGGTCGGAGCCGCCGCTCCGATTCATTGTTGTCCATGGGGATTTCGGGGTGGTCGACAAACACAAAAACAGTCCCGGCCAATGGTTTCGCATGCTTTCCAGCGCCCCCTTCTGGGCCGAGTGTAATTTATCGTGAGTGAGCTGTTCTTTCCAGGCGTCGGCCATGGCCTCGACGGCCTCGCGTAACGCTTGGTCCCTAATGGCGAACCCGACCGGATCGGAGACGACCTTAAGACGGCGGCCATTGAGATGGTATATATTATTGATGATCTCAATCCATTCACCCTCCCAATCCCGCAGCCGAGGGTAGCCGTTCCCGATGTTGATGAAGTCTCGATGCAGATGGGCCCGGCAAAAGGCCAGGCGAATGGAATTATTCAAGGCCTTATAGGCCGAATTTTTACAGAGACATCCAATATCCGCTGATTTCCAAGCGCTAGCTTGGGAACCAGCCTTACTCATTTTTTCCTTACATTTTCAACCGGCCGCTAACAGTCAAGGTCAAGGGGGCGTTTTTTATGAGGCGAAATTCGGCGGCCGGCGCCCGAGGGAAGGGGCCCGGCCGCCGGAGGGGCGTTTACTTGCGGAGGGCCTTTTTATCGATCTTGCCCACGGAGGTCATGGGAATGACCTCCACGAACTCGATGATCTTGGGGACTTTATAGGGCGCCAACTTCTTTTTGGCGAAAGCGATAATATCTTCCCGGATTTCGTCGTTCGGCTTGTCCTTGTAGGCCAGGCTTTTCTGAACCACCAGCTTGACGATTTCGCTGTCCGGCCGGTCCGGGTTGGGCAGGCCGACCAGGGCGCAGACGCCGATGGCCGGGTGGTCGTAGAATTTGTTTTCCACTTCGCTGGAAAAGACCTTGTACCCGCCGACGATGAGCATGTCCTTGGCCCGGTCGACCACGTAGACGAAGCCGTCGTCGTCCATGCGGCCCACGTCGCCGGTGTGCATCCAGATTTTTCCGTCGTGGAGTCGCAGGGAGTTTTCGGTTTCCTTGGGTTTATTCAGGTAACCCTTCATGACCTGGGGGCCGGAGCAGATGAGTTCCCCTTCGTCGCCCATGGGGACTTCGGTTTCGCCGTCGGCGAGGCTCACGATTTTGAATTCCGTGTTGGGCAGGGGCACGCCCACGGAGCCGATTTTTTTAAGGCCGCGGCCGGGGTTGACGGTGATCAGGGGGCTGGTTTCGGTCATGCCCCAGACTTCGACCATTTTCCCCTTGCCGATAATGGCTTCCAGGGCGTTGGCGCTGTCCACGGGGAAGGGGGCGGCCCCGGACATGCAGGACTTGATGGTGGAAAAGTCGAGCTGCTTGAACTTTTCGCTGGCCATGAGCATCAGGTAGAGGGAGGGGACGTTGACCATGAAGGTGGGTTTGTACTTTTCGATCTCGCCGACAATATGGTCGACGTTCCGGGGGTCCGGAATCAAGCATTGGGTGGCGGCCCAGGCCATGGCGCAGGTGGAGACGAACAGGCCGGCCTGATGAAACATGGGAAACCCGGAAATGAAAACTTCCTGGCCCCGTTTCATTTTCATCCAGTCCTCGAACTGGTACACGTTGGCGGTCATGTTGCCGTGGGTCAGAATGGCGCCCTTGGGGGGGCCGGTGGTGCCGCCGGTGTATTGCAGGTAGCAGGGATCGTCCTTGGCCAGGGCGACCTCGGGCGGGTCGTTGGGATACTGTTTTAGGATGTCATAAAAGGCGAAGACTTCCTTGCCCGCCAGCGGGGTCCCGGCCGGGTATTCCTTGACGGCGGGCAAGGGGTCGAACACGCCGGTCACCAGGACCTGTTTCACTCCCGTCGCCTTGTCCGCCACGGGAGCGAATTTTCCGGTGAAAAGCAGGTCCAGGGTCACCAGGACCTTGGCGCCGCAGTCGTTGAGCTGGTAGATGATTTCGTCGGGCATGAGCAACGGCGCCAGCCCGGAAATGGCGCAACCGGCCCGCAAGGCCCCCACGATGGTGATCATGTATTGGGGCGTGTTGGGCAGGTTGACGGCCACCACGTCGCCCTTGCCCAGGCCCTTGGCCTTGAGGAACGCGGCGAAGCGGCCGGACTGTTCGATGAGGTCGTTGAAACTCATGGTCTCGCCCAGATAGTGACAGGCGGCCCGGTCCTTGTATTCGATAAAGGTATTAAGCAGGTAATCCTTCAGGGAAATATCCGGGATGTCGATCACCGGGGCGACTTCCGCGTCATAGGATTTAAGCCAGGGCTTCTTGTCGTAAATCATGCATGCCTCCTCCGGAACAAGGGTGTGGGGGGGAAAATCGGCGGCCGAAAGTCGGCCGCCCCTCGCTAAACCAGTCAATCAAATCGTCAATCCAAACGTTTCTACCTCCCTACGATATTGATGCTTACCAGGTTCATGGCCGGGAACCCGCCCATGTTGTGGGTCAGCCCAAGTTGGGGGTCCTTGATCTGACGGACGCCGGCCTTGCCTTGCAGTTGCTTGTACATTTCGTACATCATCCGTAGGCCCGAGGCGCCGATGGGATGTCCGAAGCACTTGAGCCCGCCGTCGGGCTGGCAGGGGATTTTTCCATCCAGGTTGTAGAAGCCGTCCCGAAGATCGGCGCCGGCCCGGCCCCGTTCGGATATTCCCAGGTCCTCGTACGTAACCAGTTCGGTGATGGAAAAGCAGTCGTGTACTTCCATCATACTGATCTGTTCCCTTGGGTTGGTGATCCCGGCTTCCTTGTACGCCCGGGCCGAGCACTGTTCGGCGGTCTTGACGTACGTCCCGTCCCACTTGGTGGTCAGGAGTTCCTCCCCGGAGCTGATGGCGATCTGCATGGATTTGACCTTGACCGGGTCCGGGCGGAAGTCCTTGGCCATGTCCGCGCGGCAGACAATGGCCGCGGCCGCCCCGTCGCTCACGCCGCAGCAGTCGAACAGCCCCAGGGGCCAGGCGATCATGGGGGCCCGCAGAATCTGGTCCACGGAAACTTCCTTGCGCAGGTGGGCCTTTTCGTTCTTGGCGCCGTTGGCGTGGCTCTTGGCCGACACCATGGCCAGGATTTCCTTGCCTTCTTCCGGCGACAGGCCGTATTTGGAAAAATACCGCGTGGCCATCATGGCGAAGGCGCCCGGAGCGGTGATGGTGGGGTAGATCATCCGGTTTTTGGTCCCGAGCGTCTGGGAAAATTCGGGCAGCCCGCCGTACCCGGTATCCTTGAGTTTTTCCACGCCCAGGGCCAGGGCGATGTCCACCGCGCCCGAGGCCACGGCGTAGACCGCGCCGCGGAGGGCCTCGGACCCGGTGGCGCAGAAATTTTCCACCCTGGTCACGGGGATGAAGGGCAGTTTCAGGGTCATGCTCAAGGCGGTCCCGGACTTGCCCACGTTTACTTCGTCGAAGCAGGACCCGAACCAGGCGGCTTGGATGTCCTTTTTTTCGATTCCGGCGTCCGCCAAGGCTTCGGTGAAAGCTTCCAGAATAAGGTCCTCGGCCCCGTCCTTCCAACGCTCGCCGAATTTGGTGCAGCCCATGCCGATAATGGCGACTTTATCTTTAATGCCCTCGGCCATTTTATTTCCTCCTGACTTTCCCGTCCCGTTAGTCCAGGACCGGCACGGCTTTCCAGAAGTAACCGTGGATGCCGAACTTGTCGTCCGTGTATTTTTTTTCTGAAACTCATTTCCACCGGCATGTCCACCCGGACCTGGTCCAGGTCGGCGTCGGCGATGTCGAACCAGAACCGCCCGCCGCCCTCGAAGTCGACCATGCCGTATATGGCGGGAGGGTTGAGGCTGAAGGCCAGGTTGTCGCCGGTGAAGGTGAACAGGGCGCCTATTTTATCCGCGAAGGGGTACGGCTCCATGTCGTCCACGGCGCCGCAGTCCGGATCGGCGCAGACCCGCTGGGTCGGAAAATGAGGCGTTCCGCAAGCCCGGCAGCGGCTGCCGGTCAGGCCCAGTATCTGGTCCCGATCGCGCCACAGGGCGGACAAGGCGGTAAAGGCCGTGACGTCGCCGCGGATGCCTTTTTCCACGGGCAGGAGTCCGCGCCAGGAGACCATTTTTTCGTAGGAGGTCAGGTCCCGCCGGGCGGCCAGGTGCTTGGCCACGCCCCGACGGCCGGCCTTGACGGCTTCGATCTTGTCCGTGACCTTGAACAGCAGGGCGTCGGCGCCGCCGCCGAATCCCGCGGCCGCGACATAATCCCCGGGCTGGGCTTCTTCCAGGGCCTTGACCAGGTGCAATATGGCGTCGGCGGCGCCGGCGTACCCGACCTTGGGCAGGAGCGGCTCGACCACCTGCCGGGGTTCCAGGCCGGCCAGCTTGCCGATTTTTTGGAAATCAGCGGCGTACAAGCAGGGGTAGGCGAATTTGGCCACCTGGCCGGGTCCCACCTCGCATTTTTTGAGCAGGCCGCCCATGGCTTCCAGGATGAACTTGGAATAGGCTTCGTCGCGGATGAAACGGTCTTCCCACTGGTGATCGTACGATTCGCCGGCGCCGCGCCAGTGGTCCGGGAAGTCGTGGGAGACCGAATAGGCGCCGATGAATTCCGCGACCAGGTCATGCTCGCCGACCAGGAGCGCCGCCGCCGCGTCGCCGAAAATCTCTTCCTGGGCGCTGCCGGCCTTGGCGTTGCGCGCGTCCGCCGCGCAAACCATCACGTGGCGGGCCGATCCGGCCTTGATCGCGTCCAGGCCCGAAAGCAGGGCCGTGGTCCCGGATTTGGCCGTGTTGGCGAAGTCGGCGCTACGGATGTCCGCGCGGGCGTTTAAAGCCGCGGCGATGATTTCCGCGCTTTGACGTTCGAGATACGGCGCCGTGGAACTGGCGAAAAAGACCGCGTCCAGCAGGTCGCGGCTCATCCCCTTCAGGCAGTCCCGGGCCGCGGCCGCGGCCATGGTGACGCTGTCCTCGTCGAAATTCATCACGGCCTTTTCGCCGGGCAGGTAAGTGGCCGGGTTCAACCAGCCCATGGCCTTGTAAATAAGTTTCCTATCGATGCGGTATTTCGGAATGTACGCACCGAACGATACGATTCCAGCCATCGTTATCCTCCTCATCGAGTCCCGGCCGATTGTTCCGGCCGGACTATTTCCCTTTCATTCCTCAGGCGGTCCTTGTTGTCATCAAGTCGTTCCATCATGACTGACTCCAGGTGGACCGGGCTTTCGACCCTCAGGCGATTTCCGCTAGGGCCGCGCCCAGGACGACGCGCCCCTCGCCGGTTTTGGTCTGGACGACGTACCGATGGTCGTCCATTTTCCAGGCCTCGGTGATCAGGGCGTCTCCGGGGAAGACCACTCCGGTGAAACGCACGGCGAACGATTTGAGCCGGGCCGGGTCGTTCCCGCACAGCCCTTCCAGAATGGCCCGGCCCGCGAAGCCGTAGGTGCAAAGTCCATGGAGAATGGGTTTGTCGAAACCGCCCTTTCGGGCGAACCCCGGGTCTATGTGGAGCGGGTTTTTATCGCCGCACAGCCGGTACAACGCGGCCTGGTTGGGGGATGTTTGATATTTGATGGACATGTCCGGGGCCGCGTCGGCCGGGGGCGCTATTTTTTCCGACTTGGGCCCCGGGTCGCCCCCGAAGTCGCCGGCGCTCCGATCGAAGAGCACCGCGATATTCTCGAATAAAACCTCGTCCTTTTCGTCCACCGTGGTCAGGTGGAGGTTCAGGACGGCGCCGTTCTTGCCCTTGTCGTAAATGGACTTGCATTCATAGGTGGTCCGGACCGTCCCGGAGACGGGGATTTCCCGGTGAAGGACCACCTTCTGCTCCCCATGCAGCAGGGCCGCCAGGTTTATGTTCGAGTCCTTGATGAAGTTGAAGATGCACCCCATGAGCGGGGCCGCGGCGAAGGTCGGGTAGACCTTCAGCCTTTTTTCATACACGAAATCCAGTTCATCGACCCCCGCGCCGACGCCCAGGGCGTACAGAATGACGTCGTCCCGGTCATAGGAGAAGAGGGACGGGCCGAAGCGGCGGCCCAGGACATCCAGGTTCAACGGCATGATGATTCCTCCCGGCTTCATGGAACGCCCTACATGGAGAACCCGCCTCCAACCACCAGGACCTGCCCGGAGACGTAGTCGGACAACGGCGAGGCGAAGAAGAGGATGGCCCCGGCCGCCTCGTCCACGGTCCCCGGGCGACCCATGGGGATCATTTGGATGAAGACGTCCCGCTGGGCCTTGGGGACGCCGAGGGCCACTTTTTTTTCGCCGGTTTCCAGGGACAGGCCTTTTTCCTTTTCCTGGGTCAGGCGCGTGTCGATGAAGCCGAAGGCCACGCAGTTTGTCTGCACGTTATAGCGGGCCCATTCCTTGCTGATGCTCTTGGTCAAGCCGGTTATTCCGGCCTTGGCCGAGGAATAGTTGGCCTGGCCCACGTTGCCGCCGACGCCGGCCACGGAGGAGATGTTGATGATTTTGCGGGAAACGTTTTTGCCTTCCCGCATTTCGTCCTTGGCCGCGTCGCACATGAAGGGCTTGGCCGCGCGGATGATTTTGAAAGGGGCCTTGAGGTGAAGGTCCAGTATTTTATCCCAGCATTCGTCGGACATTTTGTGGATCAACGCGTCCCAGGTGAACCCGGCGTTGTTGACGAGAATATGGAGGGAGCCCCATTCGTCGATGGCGGTCTTGACGATGCCGTCGGCGAACCCGTCCGCCGTGACGTCCCCGACGTAGGCGACGGCCTGGCCGCCGGCCGCCCGGATTTCTTCCACGGTCTGGGCGGCGGGCTCGGGATCGATGTCGCTGATGACGACGCGGCACCCTTCCTCCGCGAACTTGAGCGCCGCGGCCCGGCCGATGCCCCGGCCCGAACCAGTGATTATGGCTGTTTTTCCGGCCAGCATTTTTTCCATGTATTTTCCTCCCGTTGCCTTTGGAGTGTATTTAAGTGGGACAGACTAACCAATTGACGCCTAGAAATTCCCGTCGTCATGGGACGGCGGAGTGTAAAAACATAATCGGCTCACGTCGGTTTTTTTCGTAACTGATAGGAACCCCGACAGACGGCCGTCACCTCGCCGGCGGCGTTCTTGATTTCCGATTGCAGGATAAAGTCGGCCTTGCCCTGTTGTTCCGCGTCCCGCTCGATTCGGGCCGCTTCCTTCCCGGAAATCCGGACTTCGATGGTCGCGTCGGTGAGAGTGGGCCGGACAAAGCTGATATTCATGTCCTTGACCAGGGGAAAGAACTTGGAATTGTCGAAGGTTGTCAGGTAGATGGCGCCGCCCGGGAGTTCCCCCAGGCTGAACATGGCGCCGGCGTACATCACTCCGAAATGATTTTCATTCCCCGCCAAGGGCGCCAGCATCTTCACATACCCCTGGTCGATGTCCAAAATCCTAAAACCGTTTCGCTCCACAAAGGGCATCATCCCCTTGAATTTTTCCTGAATCTCGCTAACGTTCCAGGTCATGCGCCTATCCTTGGTCCCCGGGGCGCCGATGTCGGACCGCCTAGGGCTTGGTTTGAAAATGGTTCCGGTCAACCTCGCGCCGGGAGGCGGAGTCTTGGCGTCAACCCCCCATGACGCCGAACCCATGAAAGGCGTTTTACAAAAACCCAGGCGCCTTCCCGCCCACGCCGGGCTAGGAGGCGTTGTCTCGATTTCTGATCGCATCGAGAAGCAGCGGCGTTATTTCCCTGGTAATGGCTTCGGTGTCCGCTTCCTTCTGGAAAATAATATAGGGCAGCACCGCGTGCTCCACTCCGCCCAGCAGGACTTGGCGCATCCTGGAGGCCGGCGTGTCCCTCCTGATTTCCCCCGATTCTATTCCTTCCTGCAGGATCGTTAGATATTTTTGGCCGAAATCCCTGGTGAGGGCGTAAGCCTCGCTCTCGTAATAATCCGGAAAATTCCTGACTTCCAACAGGATGATGCGGGCGAAGACCCGGTTGTCGTTGTACAGGGCCAAAAGGCCGCCGATAAAGGCCTTGACCTTTTCCAGCGTCCCTTGGGAGCCTTCCATGGATATATAGATTCGGGCCTTGTATTCCTTGAGAAACTCGGCCAGGACGGAGTACAACAGCCCGTGCCTGGTCTTGAAATACTGATAGATCAAGGCCTCCGACACCCCGGCGTTGCGGGCGATCTCTCCCCAGGTAATTTCCTGGAAGCTTTTTTCTTCCAGAAGCGATTTCAAGGCCTCGACAATTCTTTTATAACCCGCCGGTCCGGTACGGCTTTTCGGCCGGCCGCGTTTTTTTTTGACCGTTCCGGTTGAGGTCATCGGGACGTTCCTCCGGTGGAGGTTAGGTAATGTGGTATTTAATTAGGTGGAACATACTTAAATGTCGGATGGTTGTCAAGAAAATTTTATTATAAATTATTATTGAAAAAATATAACAAAAACAGGCTAATAACAATAGCGGCCGCTTTGACGGAAATGCTTCGGTAAAAAAATGGCTGGGGTCGGGAAAAACGGTGTGGTTCGCTAACTCCCGGCGCCCCGGTGGCCAACGCGCGGGGCCGAGGAATCGGTCGTTACCAGGGCCGGTGAGGGCGGAAATGTGGCGACTTGCCGAAAAGCGCGGCCGCGGGGGCCTGCCTCCACGGTATCCGCCGCTAATCAGGGCCGGTGTTGCTTGTTCCGACGGGGCGCCCCCGCGGGGGGGCGCCCTGTCCGCCGGTCCGAGGCGGTTTTTCCGACGGTCCGACCCCGCGGCATCCGCCGTTAACCGGGGCCGGCCCGCCCGGGGCGCTCTTGCTATCGTTTTTCGATCAACCGAACATTTTTTCCGGGACGAAATCTTGTTTCCGTATTTCCTTCATGGAAATGGCTTCCGTGGGACAGGTGACCTGACAGAGGCCGCAGCCCAGGCGTTTTTCGAGGTTGATTTCCGCAATATCGTTAATGGTTATGGCGCCGAAAAAGCACCGGCCGAGACAGGTTTCGCAAGCCGTGCAGAGGTCGGGGTCCACCTGGGCGGCGAAACGGCTTGGTTCCACCACGCTGATTCCGTATTTGATCAGGATGGGGAAGGTTTGACAGCAACAGGCGCAGCAGTTGCAAATGAAATGGTCCACGTCCTGCTTGTTGACCACCACGTGGATCAGCCCGGCTTCCTCGGTTTCCCTAAGCAAGTCCATGGCTTCTTTTTTGGTTAGGGACCGGCCGGTGCCGCGGGAGATGGAATAGTCCGCGGCGTTGTTGACCTGAAGACAGGCCTCCAGGGGTTTGTCACATTTGTGGGCGATCAGCCGGCAAGTACACTTGGTGACGGCCAGGGACCTGGACTTTTCAATTATTTCCTTTATATCCTCGAAGGCCAGGATATGGGTCGTGGCCGAAACCGCCACGCCCACGGGGATGACCCGGGTGAAGGGGCGGGGCAGCATCTGGCTGATCGCCTTGGCCGCGTCCGGCCATTCCTGTTCCATGTAGTCCTGCCAGCGGTCTAGGAATGATCGGGGAGCTTCCGGCCACAGAATGGTGGCGTCGTGAAATTGCACCAAATCCCGGCAGGCCCGGTATATTACCGGGACTTTTTTGGCGGAGGGAAAGACCAGGCCCTTGTGGAAGAGGTGTTGAAGCTTCTTTTCCATTTCTTCCAGGGGCCGGCCGAATTTTTCGGCCATTTCCGGGGCCGAGCCGGGCAGGGCCAGCAGCAGGTCCGCCTCGTCCAGGTCCGAGACCATTTTGAATAGTTCGGGGATGATTTTCGATCCCCCCAGGCCGATTCGCTTGGCCAGTTCCAGGTATTGCGCTTCCATTTTTTTTCCTCCAATCAATTTCGGGCGAACCTTCTGGTCCGCGTTACTATTTTACCGGTTGATTTTTTTCCAGGGCCTTTCGGTATTCCTCGTTTTTCGGGTCGAAAATCAAGGCTTGCTTCCAGTCGGCCGCGGCTTTTTTCTTATCGCCCTTTTCCGACCAGACCAGGGCGCGAAGGTGGAAAACCTCGGGGTTTTCCGGAGCGAGCGCGGCGGCCCGGTCGAAATCCGCCAGGGCTTGGTCCAGTTGGCCTTTCCTGAACCAGGCCTGGCCCCGCAGGAACAACCCCTGGAAATTATCCGGAAAGGCTTCCAGGTTTTTATCCAGGCGGTCGATGGCCTGGTCGATTTTTTCCTGTTTCAGGAAAATCATCCCCAAATTCAGATTGGCGGCCGGATTTTTGGGCGTCAGGTCCAAGACTTTAAAAAAGTCCGCCGCGGCCAGGTCGTAGTCCTTCTTCTGGTAATACAGCAGGCCCCGTTCGAAATAGACCGACGGGTCGGCCGGATCGAGCCTGGCGGCCGCGGTCAGATTTTGTAGGGCCTGGTCCGCGTCCCCGGCCTTGGCCTGGGCCAGGCCCAGAAAAAACCGGCCCTTGGCCTGGTCGGGAGCGATTTCCGCGACCCGGGCGAAGTTTGCCGCCGCCGCGGCGTATTCCTTTTTATCCAGACCGATCAGCCCCAAATTGAAGAGCGACTCCGGATCGTCGGGTTTTTGCCGGATCGCGGCGTGAAAGTCCTCGGCCGCTCCGTCCAGGTCTCCCGTGCGGCGCTTGACCAGTCCGCGATAAAAGAGAGCGTTCGGGTAATCGTTTTGTTGGGATAAAACCTGGTTGAACATCGCCAGGGCCGTGGGATAATCCTTCATTTCGTAACCGGCCAGGCCGCGATAAAATCGGATTTCCACGTCATTCGGATGTTTTTCCAGGATGTTCGAAAAATCGGCGGCGGCTTTTTCCGCTTGTCCGGTTTTGAGCCGGGCCGCGCCCCGGTAACGACGGGCCTCGATGGAGTCGGGGTCCAGTTCCAAAAGTCGGCTGAAATCTTCCAGTGCTTTTTCGAAGTCGTTTTTTTGCCATCCCGCCACGCCCCGCCCCAGCAGGGCTGTTTTGTCGTCCGGATAGGCGTCCAGGACCTGGTTGAAGTCCGCCAGGGCCTGGTCCGGATCGTTCAGTTTCAGGGCCGACCCGGCGCGATCCAGGCGAGCCGCGACGTCTTGCGGGTGGTATTTCAGAATCTCGGAAAAATCAGCCGCCGCGCGGGCATGGTCGCCTTTTTGAAGATAGGCCCGGCCGCGTTGGCGCAACAACTCGGGGTTTCGCGGGTCCCGGGGAATGGCCCCGGAAAAGTCCTCGATGGCGCCTTCGAAATCACCGCGGTCGAACCGGACAGCGCCCCGGGCGCCCAGGAACCGGAGATCGTTCGGGGCCAGCGCCAGGGCCTGGTTTAGGTCCGAAAGGGCTTGGTCGTTGGAGCCTTTTTTTCTCCAGGCCAGGGCGCGGTTATGGAAAGCCGCGGCGTTTCGCGGTTCGATTTTCAGGGCCAGTGAATAATCGTCGATCGCCTCGTCCAGGCGGCCGGTCCGAGCCAGGGCGGCCCCCCGCAGGGTCAAGTCGTCCGATGATTGCCGATTCAGTTTTATGACTTGGTCAAGATCGCCTATGGCTTGATCGAATTTACCCGCGGCGAAGTCCACCTGGGCTCGGTTCCGCCAGGCGTCCGCCAGTTCGGGGTCCAGTTCCAGGGCCGTGGTGAAGTCGGCCCGGGCCGGGTCTGTTTGGCCGAGATGCTTCCGGGCCAGTCCCCGGTTGAAATAGACGGTCGGGTCGTCCCGTTTATGGGCCAAGGCGAGGTCAAGGTCGGCGACCGCCTGATCGTACCGACCTTGACGCAAGTGGATCAAGCCGCGTCCCGCCAAGGCTTGGTGGTTTTGAGGGTCAAGTTTCAGGACTTGGTCGAAATCCTCCCGCGCCCGGTCGAACAGTTCTTTTTCGACCAGGATGGAGGCTCGGTACAGGAGAGCCTTGAGGGAAGCGGGGTCTTGTTGGAGGGCCGCGTCGAAATCCTCGAGCGCCTGGTCGGGGTTCCCGAGCCCGAGGCGGCAGGCCCCCCGCAGGAGAAAAAGCCCGGGCTCCTTTCCTCCCAAAAGAACGGCCTGGTCAAAATCAGTCAAGGCTTGGGAAAAATTTCCCTGTTCCAGCCAAGCCGCGCCCCTGGCCCGGTATGTTTCCTCGCGCCCCGGATCGATCTCCAAGGCCCGGGAATAGTCAGTCACGGCCCGGTCGTAGTCTTGGGACCTGAACCGGGCGACCCCGCGGTAGAAATAGGCCTGGGCGTACCTGGGATTGATCGCGATGGCCGCGGTGAAGCCTTCCAGGGCGCCGTGGTAGTCGTCTTTGTTCAGGGCTTCGAGGCCTTTATCGAATTCGTCGGTCGCCCGTTTAATTTCCTTCTTGGCCGCCCACGGGGCCTCGCCGACCGCGGTCCCGTCCGCCTTGCCGCCGCCCGGCGCCGCGGCCGGCGCGGCCGACGCCGGTTGGGAGAACATTAGGGCGGACAGCGTCAATAATACCGGGAGAGACAAAAGACCGGATTTCATGGCGTACCCCGTCTTCTTTTTGATTTCGGCTATATATTAGAGTCAAAATTCGAATATTCCAACAGGTTTTTTGCTCCGCCCGGGTTGGAACACGCGGTCACGGCAGGAGCAGGCGTGGTAAAAACAGTGAAATCTCCGGAAAAAAAGTAACCAGGAACACACAGGACAACAAAATAAGAATAAAGGGCGCCACCGCCGCCGCCACTTGGGTCAGGGATTTGCCGGTCAGGCCCATGGCCACGAAGAGGTTGATTCCGAAGGGTGGAGTCAGAAACCCGAACTCGATCAGAAGGACCATGACCACACCGTAGTGGATGGGGTCGATCTGGAATCGGACCAGGGTGTCGGCCAGGAGGGGCGACAGGATCAGCATGGCCGAGACGTCGTCCATGATCGTTCCCAGAAACAGGAAGACCAGGTTGATCATGATCAGGAAGAGCCACCAGGAATCGACGCGGCTGACGATAAAGTCCGCCAACTTGACCGGAAGCTGTTGGCTGGTCAATAGCCAGATGAAAGCCATGGCGCAGGAGAGAATAAAAAGGAGGCACCCTGACAGGACGGCCGCTTCCAGGCAGACCTGGGGTAAATCGCCGAGTTTTAGCTTTCGGTACACAAAAAGTTCCACCGCCAGGGCGTAGGTCACGCTCACGGCCGCCGCCTCGGTGGGGGTGAACATGCCCGAATATATGCCGCCCAGGACGACCAGGGGCAGCAGGAGGCCCCAGACGCCTTCCCGAAGGATGACCGCGGCTTCCCGGTAGGAAATCTCGACTTTTGATTTCCATTTTTTCCGGCGGCTTTTTAGGTAGACATACCCGCAAAAGGCCAGTCCGATCATCAAACCGGGACCCAGGCCGGCCAGGAAGAGCTTGGCCACGGATACGTTCATGACCATGCAGTAGAGAATCATGGGGATGGAGGGGGGGATGACTATCCCCAGGGACCCGGCCGAGGTAATGAGGCCCACGGAAAAATCGTCGTCATACCCGGCTTTTTTCAGGGCCGGGATCATGATGGAGCCTATGGCCACCACGGTGGCCGGGCTCGATCCGGACAGCGCGGCGAAAAACAGGCACGCCAGGACCCCGGCGACGGCCAGCCCGCCATGCATCCTCCCGACGGCCAGGTTGATGACGTTGATCAGGCGTTGGGCCATTTCGCCCCGGGTCATGATCGCTCCGGCCAGGATGAAGAAGGGTATGGAGAGAAGGATGAAATTGTCCAGGGCGTTGAAGAGTTGCTGGGGCAGGACCAGCAAGGGAACGCTGGTGTGGGTCGCCAGGGTCAGGCCGGTTATGACCCCCAGCATGACCGAAATGGGCATGCCCAGGAACAGAAGAGCCAGAAACGAAATAATGATGGTAACGATCACGATTCCGCCTCCGGGTCCGCCTGGAGCATTTCCCTGATGTTCCGGCCGACGATCATCAGGCAGCGCCAGGCCATGACGGCCGAGAAAAATGGTATGGGGAGGTAGGGAATGTACATGGGCCAGCGCATGGCGGCGCTCAGGGTCCCGAATTTAAAGTGTTTCTGGCATTGGAACAGGCCGTAATACGCCACGACGACGAAAAAAAAAGCCGAGATCAGAAAAACCGCGACGGTCGTAACATTTTTCAACTTCCGGGGCAGCTTGTCGACCGCGGCGGTCATGGCGAAGTGGGTCGAATACTTGAATCCCAGTCCGGCCCCGAGGAAGGTAATGAATACGCAGGAAAACCTGGACAGTTCCTCGAACCACGCGAAGCTGATTCCGAACACGTAACGGGTGAAGACCTGAACGGTGGAGAAGAGGGCCAGGGCCAGGAGAGTCAGGCCCAGGGTGTATTCTTCGAGGCGATTTAAAAAGACGAGGACCTTGTTCATTTAAACCGGAAGCGCGAGCCCTGGCCGGCGGTCCCGGACCGGAAACCGGTCCGGTCCGGGCCAAGTTGACTGTTATTATTTATGTTCTTCTATTTTTTTCATGAAGAAATCGT
>JAZDGM010000224.1:0-62176 GCA_043806915.1 Pseudomonadota bacterium
CGTCCTTAATATTATTTTTCAAGCCGCTCGGAGCCGGACCTTGATATTACTTCTTAAACTAATCTATATTAATTTCAAAATTACCTTTCGGCGCCTTGGACAAGGGGGGCTTTTCGTCCGGGAGCGCCTATTTTCGTCGGAGGCGCCCTTATATGGACGATGCCGCCGCTGCCAAGCGGATAATGATAGTCGAAAGCAGCCCCCACGGGTCGAGGGACCTGAAACACGGCTTGGAAAAAATCACGGGGATCGCCACCCTTGGTCCGATTTCCGCCCCATCGGCCCTGGAAGCCATAAAAAACAATCCTCCCGATCTGTTGATTTTCCGGCTGGAACCCGGCGGAACCGAGGCCCCGGGCCTCGACGCGGGGTCCATCCGGAAACAATTCGGCCCGCCGATCGTTTATGTCGGGACGCCCCGGCAGCTTGACCGGCTGGAAAAGGAAGCCGGTCCCCTCGGGGTCCTGGGCCTCGCCGAGCCATATTCCGACCGGGAACTGAAAAACGTCATCCATTCCGGATTGTTCGCCGCCGCGGCCTGGTCGAGCTTGAATATGGTCGAAAATGACCTCCGCTTGTACAAGGAACAGTTGATGGAAGCCTCGTACATCCTGGATACAGCTCTTGACGGGGTCCCGGACGTAATCGGGGTCCATGACGGCGCCGGGGAGATAAGAAGATTCAACGCCGCCGGCTACCGCTTCCTGAATTTCACGCCCGAAACCGCCAAGGGAAAAAGGTGCGCGGAGATTTCCGGTCAAGACGCCCTCTGCCGGGACTGCCTGGTTTCCAAATGCCTCGCCGACCCTCAACCCGAAAGCGTGGAAAAATACCTGGAGGACCAAGACATCTGGTTGGATTGCCGGGTTTTTCCCGTTTTCGATTCCTCGGGAAATTTGTTCCGGGTCCTGGAACACCTCCGGGATATCACCGCGCTGAAAAAAGCCGCGGTCGCCTTGCGGGAAAGCGAAAGTCGTTTCCGGTCCGTGGTGGAAAATTCCCACGACGGCATCGTGATCATCGACGATCAATTCGCCATCACCTACTTCAACGAAGAATTCCTCCAACTGTTGGATTACTCGCCCCGGGAACTCCTCGGCCGCGACTTTCGCGATTTCCTGGCCGAGGAAACCAAGCATGTGGCCATCGGCAACTACCTGACCAGGCAGCAAGGCGGGGCCCCTCCCAAGCGCTATGAGTTCATGATCCGGCGGAAAAACGGGGCCAGGCGCTGGGTGGAAACAAGTTCCTCCATCATGGTCGATTTCCGGGGCAAAAAGCAGACCGTGGCCCAACTTCTGGACGTCAGCGCGCGCAAGCTGGCCGAAGCCGCCCTCAGGGAAAACCAGGCCTACAACAATATGCTGTTCCAAAGCCATAGAACCGCCATGGTGGTCATGGACCCCGAAACCGCCCGCTTCCTGGATTGCAACCCGGCGGCGCTGAAAATCTACGGACTTTCCTCGAAGGAGGAAGTCACGGGGAAAACCCCGATCGACGTTTCCTTCCCGGTCCAATACGACGGCCGCCCCTCTCAGGAAAAGGCCCGGGCCTTGATCCGACAATGCCTCGAACAAGGGTCCGTTGAATTCGAATGGCTTCACCAGCGACCGGACGGCGTCCCCTGGGACGCGGCGGTCCACCTCATGCTCTTTCAGTTAGGCGGCCGGGACTTGATCCAGTTTTCCCTCCACGACATAACCGAACGAAAAAAGGCGGAAACAGCCTTGCTGGCCAAGACCCGGGAACTGGAGGCTTTTTTCAACTGCGCCCTGGAAATGCTTTGCATCGTCGATTTTAGGGGCCGATTCAGGCGCTTTAACCGGGAATGGACCAAGGCCCTGGGATACGAGCCGGCGGAATTCGAAAAAATGCAATTCATGGAACTGGTTCACCCCGATGATGTCGAGACGACCCTGGAAAAAATCGAGGAGCTCAAGGCGCAAAAACCCGTCTTGGCCTTTTCCAACCGCAACCGGTGCAAGGACGGCTCGTACCGGTGGTTCGAGTGGCGTTCCTATCCCCAGGGCGACTTGGTCTACGCCGCGGCCCGGGATATGACCGAACACAAAAAGGCGGAGGACGAGTTGGCCGCCCAAAAAGCCTTCCTCCAAAAAATTATCGACGCCGATCCCAACTTTATCTTCGTGAAGGACCGGGAGAGCCGTTTCGTGCTGGTCAACCTGGCCGTGGCCGAGGTCTACGGCGCTTCCCGCCCGGAGGAATTGATCGGCCGGTCCGACGCGCATTTCAACCGGCAGGAAGGCGAGGTCGGGCATTTCCACCTCGATGACCTGGAAGTGATCGAACAAAAAAAAGAAAAATTCATACCCGACGAAAAAATAACCGCGGCCGACGGACGGGTCTTGTGGCTCCAAACCGCCAAGCGCCCCTTGATCGAGCCGGACGGAAGTTGTTTTCGACTGCTGGGAGTGTCCGCCGACATCACCGGTCGCAAGCAGGCCGAGGAAGAACTCCGCCGGCTCCGGAACTTCCTCTCCAACATAATCGATTCCATGCCTTCGGTCCTGATTGGAGTCGACCCGAAAGGAAAAGTGACCCAGTGGAACCATTGGGCCGAACTCGAAACGGGAGTTCCGGCCCCTCGAGCGGCGGGGCGAAGCATCGACGAGGTGTTTCCCCGCCTGGCCCCGCTGCTCGACAAGGTCCACGAGGCCATGCAAGAACGCCGGTCCCACCATGAATCAAACCGGGTCGGTCGCCGGGAATCCGAAACCAAGTTCGAGGACGTTACCATTTATCCCCTCGTGGCCAACGGCGTGGAAGGCGCCGTGATCCGCCTCGACGACGTGACCGACCGGGTGCGCCTGGAGGAGATGATGGTTCAATCCGAAAGAATGCTCTCGGTTGGAGGATTGGCCGCCGGAATAGCCCATGAAATCAACAATCCCCTAGCCGGAATCATGCAAAACGCGCAGATGCTCGAAAAAAGATTGATGGACGACCTCCCGGCCAATCGCCGCGCCGCCGAGGAGGCGGGGACCAGCTTGGCCGCCATCCGGGCTTACATGGATGCCCGGGGCGTGGTCAACATGCTGGGCAACATCAACGAATCCGGCCGCCGGGCCGCCTCGATCGTCAAGAACATGCTCGGTTTCGCCCGCCGCGGCGAAAACGTCATTCAACGCTACAACATGGCCGAGATCGTGGACCAGGCCCTGGAACTGGCCCGCGCCGATTTCAGTCTTAAAAATAAATACGATTTCAAGAAGATAGAAATTATCCGCGAATTCGATCACCCCCTCCCCATGGTCCCTTGCGAAAGGAATAAAATCCAACAGGTCCTGCTTAACCTGTTCAAAAACGGGGCGGAGGCCATGTCCGCGGGCCTGGCCGAGGGCGCCGCGTCGCCCCGGATCGTCATCCGGCTGAAGAACCAAAACGACGCTATCCAGATGGAAATTGAAGACAACGGCCCCGGAATGGATGAAAAAACCCGTCGCCGGGTTTTCGAGCCCTTTTTTACCACCAAGCCGGTCGGGAAAGGCACGGGCCTGGGGCTCTCCGTTTCCTATTTTATTATCACGGAAAACCATGGCGGGGCTTTAGGCGTTGAATCCAGCCCGGGGCATGGGGCTAAGTTCCTGATCAACCTTCCCCTCAAAAGAGAAAAAAGCTGAGTCCGATGAATAACAACGACCGTGAGCCGACCATCCCGGCGCGCGACGCCGGCCAGGCCGGGCGGGAAGCGCCTGCTCGCGCGACGTCGAGGCTTGACATGATATCCCCCAAAATCCTGATCATAGACGACGAAAAAGCCGTTCGCGACAGTTTTTTCGATCTTTTCGAAGACTTCGGGTACCAACCGCTCGCGGCGAAAAACGGCTGGGACGGCCTCAAGGCCGTCGAAAAGGAAAAACCGGACCTGGTGCTGGTGGACCTCCGCATGCCCGAAATGGACGGGCTGGAAGTCCTCAGCCGGATCAAGGAACTTTCTCCGGACACGCCCATGATCGTCGTTTCCGGAACCGGGGAAATCGGCGACGCGATCGAGGCCATCAACCGGGGGGCGTGGGATTTCGTTCTCAAACCAGTCGTGGATTTATCCATCCTGGTCCACCGGGTCGACGCGGCCCTGGAAAAAGCCCGGCTGATCCGCGAAAACAAGGCCTACCAGCAGAACCTCGAAAAGATGGTCGCCCGGCGGACCAAGGAGTTGGAAAAAGCCAACTCGCGCTTGCACCGGCTCAACAACCGCCTCCGGGGAATCGTCGAATCAACCGGGCGCCTGGCCGGCTGCACCGAACTTTCCAGGTTCGGCGCCGCGCTGCTCCAGGAATTCGTTCACCACTCCGACGCCGAGGGGGGCGGCGTCTACCTGACCGAAAATAACGGCCTGCGACTCCTGCGCGCCCTCGGGCCGGGACCCCGCGAGGAATTCATTCCCCTGCCCCTCGCGCCAGGCTCGATCATGCACGGGATTCTCGCGGGTGAAGGCCCCCTGTTGTCGAGCGGCTCGCATAATTCGGGATACATCTCGCCCGCTCAAGGTCACGACGGCGCCGCGGGCTCGACCCTGGGCTTCCCCCTTACCGACGAAAACGGAGGCGTCGTCGGGCTTCTGATCCTCGACCGCCGGGAATCATTTTCCAACCAGGACAAGGAGATCGGGGCCATCTTGGCTTCCCATGGCAGCGAAAGCCTGCGGGCCCTGCGGGCCTTCCAATCCCTGGCCGAAAGCGAGGAAAAATACCGGCTGCTCTTCGAAAGAAGCAGCGACGCCATTTTTTTGGTCGACAAGGTCAAGGGCAGCATCCTCGACGCCAACCGGGCCGCCGCGTCCATTACCGGCCTTTGCCTGGAAGAGTTGAAAAACACGACCGTGGACGCGCTCCTTTCCGCGGAAACCTGGGCCCGCCTGGCCTTGCAATACACCAGAAACGGGGCCATGGACCTGGGCGAGGTGGAATATGAAACGCCCCGGGGCGCCAAGGCCGTGGTCCAGCTCAGTACCGCGCCATATATCGGGAACCTGGTTTACGGCATCGCCCATGACATCACCGAACGAAAACGCGCCGAGGACGCCCTGGCGGCCAGCGAGGCCAACTACCGCGAACTATTCGATCACGCCCCGTCCGGCATCTTCGAGATAGACTTCATCGAGGGCCGGTTCATCCGTTTCAACGAAGTCATTCGAGAATACCTGGGGTATTCCGCCGAGGAATTGCTGGATATATCCGTGATGGACGTCCTGACCCCGGAAAGCCGGGAAATATTCACCGAACGGCTGATGAAGATGAGCCGGGGAGAAGATTTTTCCCACAAGCCGGAATTCAAGCTCAAAAAAAAGGACGGCCGGGAGCTGTGGGTGATACTCAACGCCAGGTATAACTACGTCGGCGGCCGCATCGTCGGAGCTCATGTGGTGGTCAACGATATCACGGAGCTGAAAAAAGCCGAGGAAGCCCTTAGGGAAAGCGAGGAAAAATACCGCGACTTGGTGGAGAACATGAACGACGTCATGTACACCCTCGACCAGGAAGGAAGGATAACCTATGTCAGCCCGGTCGTCCGGCCCTTCACCGGCTTTGAACCCGCTGAAATACTGAATCGCGAGTTCCTGATCTTTTTTCAGGAAAAAGACCGGCCGCGGATGATCGGCGAAT
This sequence comes from Pseudomonadota bacterium, assembly GCA_043806915.1. GTDB lineage: Bacteria > Desulfobacterota > Desulfarculia > Adiutricales > JAGVGV01 > JAZDGM01. The sequence goes on from JAZDGM010000224.1 coordinate 5,628, forward strand.
TCAAGCAAAACCTGCGCGGCGCCGCCACCGGCTTCGAGTATGAGGTCCACGACAAAGCCGGGTCCCCGCGCTGGGTCCGGACCGCCAGCCGTCCGATATACAAGGGCGGAAAAATAGTGGGGGTCCAGGGAATCCTCACCGACATCACCGAAAAGAAAATCGCGGAGCAAGCCCTGCAAAGAAGAGCCGGCGAACTGGCGGCCCTCAATAGGCTCGGACAAGCCATCGCCGCCGACCTCTCGGTCGAGTCCTCCGTCGAAGCCGCCCTCGGGCAAATAAACCAAGCCGCGTCCGCGGAACTGGCGGTGGTCTTCCTAAAGGAAGACGACGCCCTTGTTCTCAAGGGAATTTCTCCGGAACGCGGCCCCGCCTCCCCGGTGGACCACGCGGCCCTGGACTGGACCGAGCCCTGGCGGGATTTCCCGATAGAGGAAAAAAAACCGCTGTTTTCGGCGGACCTTCCGCCAACCCACCCCTTCTTCCAGGGCCGCGGCTGCCCGGGACCGGGCTTGTGCTCCTTCGCCGCCTTTCCCCTGATAAGCGCCGGCGAGGTCATCGGGCTGATGGTCGTGGCCTCCGCCCAGGAAAGGGATTTTCGAAAGCAGGCCTCGTTCCTGGAAGCCTTGGGCGCCGAGTTGGCCCTGGGGCTAAAAAACGCCCTGTTATTCGAAAAGGCCAAAAGCGACGCCGTGGAACTGGAAAAAAGACTGACCCAGGTTCAGCAAGCGGAAAAGGAAAAGGAAAAATTGGCCCGGCAACTTCAGCAGGCCCAAAAAATGGAAGCCATCGGCACCCTGGCCGGGGGCATAGCCCACGATTTCAACAACATTCTCACCATTATCCTTGGATACGCGCAACTGGCCATGAAAAAAGCCCAGGACGAGGGGCTGAAAAAGGACCTCGGCCGCCTGGCTTCCGCCGGTTTGAGGGCCTCGGACCTGGTCAAGCAAATCCTGGCTTTCAGCCGGCATACGGAAATTAAGCGGAACCCCATGTCCCTCATTCCAATCGTGAAGGAAGCGCTGAAACTCCTCCGGTCCTCCCTGCCCTCGACCGTGGAAATCGAACAAATCATCGCCGCGGAAGACCACCGGGTCATGGCCGACGCCACCGAAATTCACCAGGTCCTGATGAATCTGTGCATCAACGCCTATCACGCCATGGGAGAGCAGGGCGGGACCCTGACCGTGCGAATGGGAAAAACCGAGGTCTCCCACTCCGACCAAGCCCGGCCCGGACTCCCCGCCGCGGGTGAATACTTGCTCTTGAGCGTCAAGGACACCGGCCGGGGAATAGACCCAGCGATCAAGGAAAAAATTTTCGATCCTTATTTCACCACCAAGGAAGTGGGCGAGGGCGCGGGACTAGGCCTGTCCATCGTCCATGGCATCGTCGGCAGCTACGGCGGCGTCATTCAGGTGGAAAGCGAATCCGGCCGGGGGGCGGAATTCAACATCTTTCTGCCCCTGGTCCAGGCGGCCCCGGCGCCCGTCCTTTCGAACCCCGCCCCGCCCGCCGGAGGCTCCGAAAAAATCCTCATAGTGGACGACGAGGCCCAGGTAGCCGAATTAACGGCGGAAATGCTCGTATCCCTGGGATACGAAGTCGAATGCCGCACCAACGTCCTGGAGGCCCTGCAATGCTTTAAAAGCGCCCCCGAGGAGTACGACCTGGTGATAACCGACCAGACCATGCCCAGGATGACCGGTCTCGGATTCGTCGAAAAACTACGTCAAATCAGGCCGGCCCTTCCCGTGATCATCTGCACGGGGTACAACGCCGCCGTCACCCCCGAAAAACTCCAGGAACAAGGGATCAACGAATCCTTGATGAAACCCCTGCTGCTCGATCAACTGGCGGCCAAGGTCAGAAAAGCCCTGACCAGGGAAACGCCGCAATAAAGCCCGCCCCCGCGACCCGATACCCCCTGGACCGGTCCGCGGCCCGGTATGCCGGGCGCGGTCGGGACTATATTTTTTGGTTTTCGGCGGACGGCCACTGGTCGGGACGCGGATTGATGTGCTATTGTTTTCCAGCAGCGGCCCCGGACGCGGAGTCGCCCTGGAACCCGGGACGAACCCCGGAAAAGTCGCGTTCTTTCCTTCAAGGCGCCCGGCCTCGACCCGGCGCCGGGAGTTGCTTGATGGACTTGGCATCGCTTATCGGGATTATTTCCGGCCTCGTGCTGGTGATCGCCTCGATACTTCTGGGGGGGAACGCCAGAAGTTTCATTAATTTCCCTGGTTTGATGATCGTGTTCGGAGGGACCGCCGCCGCGACCCTGATCACTTTTCCCTTCCGGGACGTGGTCTCCGCCTTTCGCTCCGCGTATTACGTCTTTTCCGAGCCGAAACTGGATTCCAACCTGGTTGTCCACAACATGGTCGAACTCTGCAACCTAAGTCGCAGAAAAGGGTTGATGGAACTGGGCAAGATCAAGACCTCCTCGGCTTTTCTAAAAAAGGCCGCCACCCTTATCTCCGACGGAGCCGCCGAGGACCAGATTCGCCGCACCCTGGAAATCGAAATCTCCACCCTTAAACTCAGGCATCACGTGGTTCAGGACGTGTTCAAAAAAATGGGACTATACGCTCCCGCCTTCGGAATGATGGGCACCCTGATCGGCCTGGTCCAAATGCTGTCCAACCTGCAAGACCCGGAATCGATCGGGCCGGCCATGGCCGTGGCCATCCTGACCACCTTTTACGGCTCCTTCATGTCCAGCCTGTTCTTCCTGCCCATTGCCGGCAAGCTGCGCGCCCGAACCCTGGCCGATATCATCAACCTGGAAATCATGTTCGAAGGGGCCGTCTCGATCTTGGAAAACAACAACCCGTTGATGGTTTACGAAAAATTATCGTCCTACATTCCCAGGAACATCCGGGAGCCCATGAGGCGCAAAACGCCGGGGACCGATGCCCAGCCCAAGCAATAAGGATTGGTCCGACCTTATCGACCAAGACGGAGACCAAGCCGACTGGTTAACCACGTACGCCGATTTGGTCACCCTGCTGCTGGTCTTTTTCGTCCTGCTCTTTTCGGTCTCGTCCCTCGATATCCAAAAATTCCAGAAAATCCTGGCCTCCATCCAATTCAACCTGGGCCAGGGCACGGCCGTGGTGACCGTGTCGCAGCCCGTGGTCGACCTGGAGCCGATGAAGTTCGATCAGGGGCCCGTGGAATACATCCCCTACGGCCCTCCGGACGAAATTGACGAAAACCTCAAAGCCGAAGTCAAGGAATTCGCCCAACAGAAAAAAGTCGGGGAAAACATCCTCGTCGTCGAAGAAAAAAACCGCATCACCATCACCATCGAGGGGCAGGTCTTTTTCGATTCCGGCAGCGCCGCCCTGCTGCCGGGCGCCTTCTCCATTCTGGACCAAATATCTTTGATAATTCAAAAATTTCCCCTTTATCGGGTCAATATCAAGGGCCACACCGACAACGTGCCCATCGCGACGATTCAATTCCCGTCCAACTGGGAATTGTCCGCGGTCCGGGCCGCCACGGTGCTCCGCTACCTGGTCGGTTCAGGAACGGACCCCAGGCGGCTCACCGCCACCGGCTATGGAGAACTTCTGCCCGTCGCCCCCAACGACAACCCCGAAAACAAGGCCAAGAACAGGAGGGTGGAATTTGTTCTGGAAAAAGAAAAAGAACCGGGAAAATGAAGCGGCGCTGTTTTTCTACGACAATTCCTGCCAGCGTCAATTCGTCCGGGTCCGCCCCAGGCCCTCGGAAGCGGTTTCCTTGACCATCGACGGACAGAAGGTGGAACTCCTGGATATCAGCGCCGGCGGCCTAGCCTTCCTGGGCGGCGACTTCCGCCCCGGGGATGTTCCGGACCTGGTCCTAGGACTGCCGGAGGAAAGGCTAGTCATAACCGGACGCCTGGCCATACTGGCCCTGGACGCTCGCAACGTCCGACATTGTCGCTATGAAGGCCTGACGCCGAAAATGGTGGAAGCCCTGCACAGCTTTGTCCTGCGCGTGCAAAAGCGGCAGCTCAGGGAAGAAAAAAATCAGGGCGCCCGAAAAAAGCCGCCGGACGGCGAACACGTCGATTTTTCCTGAAACGCTCCCGCGCCGAACGCGCGCCGCCCGGGTTCAATGCTGCTCCCTCAACTTTTCCACGGCGGCCCTGACCCGTTCCAAGGCTTGCCGATAAAGCGGGTTGTCGACCTTTTCCGCCGCCTCGGAGTACATCTTCAGCGCCTTGCGCAGCTCCCCCATTCGCTCATAAGCCACTCCGATGTTGAACGACAACGACGGATTGCCCGGGTAATCGGCCAGGGCCTGCCGCCAGACCTCCAGGGCCTCTTCCCAGCGCCCCGACTTGGCCAGGGCCGCCCCCCGGCGTAAACCGGCCTCCACGGCCAACTCGCCGCTTTCCTCGAGGTCCAGGCGCGGCTGGGCCGAGGAGGGGCTGAGTTGCTCGGTCAGCTTGCCGCCCATGGCCCAGGCCATCTCCTTGATCGTATCTTCCTCCGAAGGCAGGTCCGCCAGGCGTGGTCCGAAGACCGCGTTTTCGTTCACTCCGCCGTATTTCTCCGAGAAATCGGCCTTCATCCGGTATTCCCGCCGCCGCGTCCCGGCCGCCACGACGTAGGTCAGGTCTAGCTTGGCCTGCCGGTAGACAAAGGGAACCGGCTTGACCTCGAAATCCAGGACCGGCGCCGAAACCCGGAAATCCTTGTCCACGAAATCATCATGCACCGTGGTTTCCCGGTCGCGCCCGGTGGGCCGGTTGATCTTGACCAGGTCCCGCCCCCGGATATCCTTGACCTCCGCATCCACCCGGCCCGTGAGGATTATGTCCGCCCGGTCCGAGGTCGGGATCAGCGCCAAGTCCGGCGTCCGGCCGAGATATTCCAGCAAGGCCTGACGGGCGGCCGAGCCGAAGCGCCCGGTAAACCGGCCGACGGCCAGGGTCGGCCTCGCCGGCCCCGCGGTTTCATCCGTCTTCTCCCCGCCGGCGGAGCAGCCCCAGGCCCAAAACAACAGCGCCAGGCCGATTAGGACAATAATTCTAGACTTCATACCCGACCTCGGTCAACCAGCCATCCAAGGCGGCCTCGGCCCGCCGGACGTAAAAGGCGGGGCGGTCCTTTTTCCGCATTTTTCCGGGGGCCGGCGGAGTCAGCCCGAAAGTGACGTTGGACGGTTGAAAGTGCTTGGGCGTGGCATCGGTCAGGTGCTTGACCAAGGCGCCCAGGGCGGTTTCAGGGGGCGGAACGACCAACGGCCGTCCCAGCGCCAAGCGGGCCGCGTTTTCCCCCGCCAGAATCCCCATGGCCGACGATTCCACGTATCCTTCCACGCCGCTGATCTGTCCGGCCAAAAAAAGGCGGGGCGCGTTCCGGAGCTGCAGAAATTCGTTCAAATGGTCGGGGCTCTTGATGAAGGTATTGCGGTGGACGCTGCCCCACCTGGCGAAACGAGCGTCGGCCAGGCCGGGGATAAGGCGAAAAACCCGGTCCTGGTCCGGCCGTTTCAACCGGGTCTGGAAACCGACCAGGTTATACAAGGTCCCGGCCTCGTTTTCCTTGCGCAACTGGACCACCGCGAACGGCCGCTCGCCGGTGCGGGGATCGATCAACCCCACCGGCTTCATGGGCCCAAAGGCCAGGGTCAGAAACCCTCTCGCGGCCATTTCCTCTATGGGCAAACAGCCCTCGAAAAACTTGGGTTTCTCGAATTCCCGGAGCGGCGTCTTTTCCCCGGCCGTCAGGGCCTGGTAAAAAACGGTGTATTCCTCCTCGGTGAAGGGACAGTTCAGGTAATCTCCCTCCCCGGTCTCGTCGTACCGGGAAGCGAAAAAGGCCCGGCCCAGGTCGATGGAATCCGCCTCGACCACGGGCGCGATGGCGTCGTAAAAATACAGATGATCGGCCCCCACCAAGCGGGCCAGTTCCCCGGCCAGGGCTTCCGAGGCCAGGGGCCCGGCCGCCACGACCGTCACCCGGTCCGGGTCCAGGGCCGTGACCTCCGCCCGGATCAAGTTCAGACCGGGCAAGCCGGCCACCATATCCGTCACCAGGGCCGAAAACCTATCCCGGTCCACGGCCAGGGCCTTTCCCGCCGGCACGCTGGTTTTACCGGCGGCCCGCATCACCAGGGACCCCAGGCGCCGCATTTCGTTCTTGAGCAGTCCCACGGCCGAATGAGCGTCGGCCGAGCGGAAGGAATTGGAACAGACCAGCTCGGCCAGGGCGGGAGACTTGTGGGCCGGAGAAAACCGGACCGGCTTCATTTCATATAAATCCACGGCCAGCCCGTTTCGGACCAGCCTCAGGGCGGCCTCGCATCCGGCCAAGCCGCCGCCGATTACCGTTACGCGTTCGCTTGTCATGGGAGCATGATAGATGATGCCGGGCCCGGGAGCAAGAAATCAGGCCGGGCGGCGGCGGGAAAAATCACAATTGCCCCCGGCCGGACTCGCCGATGACCTTTTCCACCCCCAGGACCAAATCCTTGACCTCGTCCCAGTCAGGTTCGTTTCCGGATGAATCCAGGCATTTTTCGGCCAGGACGAGCAGGCGCCGAATGAAATGCCGCCAGTCCCGGTCGTACGCCCCGCGTTGGTGCAGCGCGTCGTTTAATTCGAGAGGAGCGCGGGCTTCCGGGTTCAACCCCAGCCGGGCGGCCCGGCCTTCCAGAAAGGAAGCCAGGGCGACCCCGCAGACCGCGCCGGCGGCCGCCAGTCGGCCCGCCTGCGCCAGCGCGCGGGACGCTTCCAACTCCCTGGCCAGGAAATCGTCCCGGATTCGTCCCGCGATGTCGGGCAGCGCTTGGGAGGCCGCTTCCAGGGCCGCGCCGACAATGCCGACCTGCCGTATGAGCAGCATCTGGTAGGCCTGGTCCGGGTCGAACTCCGGGACCCCGTCCCGATGCGCCGTCAGGCCCCGCAGATAATCCCCGATGGTGTAATTTAAAAGTGAAACAGCGCCGCGGTCGCCCTTTTGGTACGCCCCCTTGAAATCGTCCAACCGTTCCGGAACCAGGCGGGCCACCACGACCAAGGCCCGGGTGTACCAGGATTCGTACCTCATCACAAACCGGGCGAACTCGCTTTTATCGAAGCCGCCGGCCTGCAGGCCAGCGGCTTCCTGGATCAGGGCGGATATTCCCGCCGTGACGTCCTCGATGGTTCCCATTATCCTCCTACTAGGTCCGCCGGTTCGTCGGCCAGAGCGGCCGGCCCGACTTTCCCGCGAGCCGGCGGGAGACCAAGAGGCCCCCCAAGCGGCTTGCTTTTCGACTGGCTATAACACATTTATCGGCGGGGAGACAACGTCCGCCGCCATTTCAGCCCGGGAAGGAGCAGACCGGTCCGGCCCGGCTTTATTCGATCTTTTCGCTCCAGTTTTATCTTGATTTCGTCCCCCGGGAACAGGATATTGGAACCATCGGCGATTTTGGACGTTAAACTATAACTTTGACGCCCGGATTTTCAGCGGTTTCGCGGCTTGACCGATCCGGACAGGCCGGACCTGGCTTCACTAGGCGAACCGGAGCGGACCACCCACCACAAGGAGAATAAGAATGGCGGAAAAAACCACCTACCTCAGCCCGGAATGGCGAGACGCGGTTGAAAAAAAACTCCAAGGCGACATTACGCCCGAACAGATGAACCATCTTACGGTCTCCATGTCCAACATCTATAAAAACTGTCCCGACGGCAAGGAAAAATACCTTTTCTTTCAGGTCGACGCCGGACGTTTCACCAAGGTCCTCCTGGGCGAGGGCGAACCGCCGGAAGCCGAATTCCGGATCACCGGGGACTACGAGACCTTCGCCAGGATTTCCCAGTCCCTGCTCAAGTCCCAGCGGGCCCTCATGACCGGCAAGCTGAAACTGAAGGGCAGCATGGTCAAGGCCCTGAAACTGGCTTCCATCGCGGACCGCATGAACAAGGTGATTTCCGAGGTCCCGACCGTCTTCTAGTCCTGGTATAAAAACGCCCCTCGGGCCTTTTCATTGGTTATCGCGACCGACGCATGAAGGGAGACTCACAATGATTCTCGATAAGAACGACCCTTTTTTCATTGATTTTCCCGGCCGCCTAGCCGCCATTCAAAAGGGCTTGGCCGAACACGACCTGCAAGCCTATCTAGGCTCCAGGCTGCGGACCCTGTCCTGGACCACGGACGCCTTCTGCCCCTGGCGCAGCTTCATCGTCATCCCCAGGACGGGCCTGCCCACGGTCTTCACCTTCGTCATCGACGCGGCCCGGGTGGCGGACGATTCCTGGCTGGGGGAGGACCAGGTCCAGGGTTACGCCCCCATGGGCGGCATGGACCAGATCAGCCTGATATCCGGCTTCATCAAGGAAGACCTGGGCCTCGGGAAAGGCCGGATCGGCGTGGAAAGCGGCCTCTCCAACTACCTGCCCGAGGGTTTCCTGACTCATTTCGAATATGAAGGCTTCCGCCAGGCCCTGGACGGCTGCGAGCTGGTCAATGCCCACCACATCGTGGACCGCCTGTCCCTGATCAAGGACCAGGGAACCATCAACCGTTTCCGGGAAGCTTCCCGCATTGTCGACCAGGGCCACCAGGCGGTCCTGGAAGCGATCCAAAACGGCGGTTGGAAAAACATGACCGAAACCGAGGTGGCCGGCCTGGCCGCCCTGGCCATGAGGCGGGCCGGCAGCGAATGGGAATGGTCCTTCACCGGCGGCAACGAAATCGCCAGCGGGTACCGCACCGGCCTGGCGGGCGGCGCCTGCACTCCGGCCTCGCGGCGCCGGCTGCAACCGGGCGAGCCCCTGATGGTGGATATCCACGCCATGTTCAAGCTGGGCCTGGGCGATCATTCCCACAACTATTTCCTCGGGACCGAAACCAAGCGCCAGAGATGGCACGCGAATAATTTCACGGACCTGGTCGCGTTGTGTCTCAAGACCTACCGGGCCGGGATCACCCCGTCCGCCCTGGCCGAGGAAATGATGGATTTCGCCGAGTCCCGGGGATTCGCCGATTTCATGGTCCCCGGGTTCGAGCACGGCATCGGCCTGCTGGGCGACGAATGGCGCATCGGCCTCAATCAGGGCCCCTTCGATTACTGGACCGACCCGGACCATGTGTACCAGGAAGGCGAAGTGCTGATCTGCGCCATGCAGTACGCCTGTCCGGAAGAAAAAATCGGCTTCAGGTACGAAAACCCGATCCTGATCGAAAAGGAAGGCTGCGAGGCCATGTCCAAGTTCCCCCTGGGCGTGGACCTGGTCGAATAGGCGCCGTTCCCGCCCTCCCCCCCCGGCGCGAGCCGGGGCCCGGGGACGGCCATGGTTGTCACGAATTCATGGGATGAAATGGCGTCGCGCGGGAAGCGCGGGGGCCGGCCCTAAATCCTGACCAAATCCTGTTCCCGGGACTGCTTGATTTTTTCCAGTCCCTCCAGAACGTGCTTCTTGACCCGCTGAATATGGCAGACCAGGGTTTTCCTGGCGCCCCGGACGTCATGGCCGGCGATCTTTTCGAACAGGCGCTGATGGTCGTTGTCGGCCTGTTTCATGGAGGCGGCGAAAAGAATATTGGCGCCGTACTTGAGGTAGAGCCGGTCAAAAAGGTGAGACAGGGTTTGCCGGTGGACCTCGCGTTCGGACAAGTCGGCCAAAACGAGGTGAAATTCCATGTCCCGGACCAACCGGGCGTGGATGTGGGGCTCCCGGGAAGCCTGGATATGGCTGTTCATGGCCGCCTCGAGAACCTGGAGTTTTTCGGGGGTCAGCAAGCGGATGGTCTCGGGCAAGAGCGAGGTTTCGATAAGCTCCCGAAGGCCGTAAATCTCTTCAACCTCCCGGATGCTGACCGGGGCCGTGAAATATCCGCGGTGGGGCTCCCGATACACCAGGTTTTGGAATTCGATCCACTTGAGGGCTTGAATAACCGGCGTCTGACTCATGCCCAGGCGCTCGGCCAGTTCCCGATACGACAATTTCTGGCCCGGCACTATCTCGTTGTGAAACATCAGGTTTCGAATCTCGAGATAAGCCGTCTGGACCTGATCCACGCCCTTGTTTTTCCCCGACTTGTTTTCCGCCATTAACCCGCCAGTTCCTCTTTTATTGGAGGCCCCTTCTAGAAAAATATGTAAAACTCCGATGCGGGATTGTCAAACTGTTTTATCGGAGCCAATTGCAACACTCCGATTTTTTGGCTAAATCAAGAAGGACGATTAACTTGACCCGCGGGCGTACTGAAGTATTTCGATATGTTAAAATTGGCCCCAACGACAAGCGGGGTCGAGGACCGAGGTGTTGCAATTGGCTGATCGGTTTAAAGCATCAGGCGGCCGGTTCGGCCGAAACGCTCGCGATATGTTCCCAGATTTCCCGGCGCCCGATCCCGGACAAGGCGGAAAAAAGCACGGGCCCGCGGGCGCCCGACAGTTTTTCGGCAATAAGGGCGGCCCGCCCGCCTTGCCGGCCTCGCGAGACCTTGTCGGCCTTGGTGATGACCAGCAGGGAAACCAGGCCCCGACTTTCCAGCCAGGTCAGGAGGTTCGCTTCCTCCTCGCCGGGGTCGCGCCTGATGTCGTTCAACAGCAGGACCAGGCGCAGGTCCCGCGGCGCGGTCAGGTAGCCATCGACCAGGGGGCGCCAGGAAGCCCGGACCGACAAGGGGGCCTTGGCGTACCCATATCCGGGCAGGTCCACGAAATACAGGTTTCCACTTATGTCAAAAAAATTTATCTGCTGGGTGCGACCCGGGGAACTACTGGTGCGAGCCAGTTTGCGGCGCTGGAGCAGACTGTTGAGCAGGGATGATTTTCCCACGTTCGACCGACCCGCGAAGGCGATTTCGGGTCGGTCGGCCGGGGGGAACTGTTTCGGCGAAGCGGCCCCCACCAGGAAAGCGGCGGGGTAATTGTATTCAGGCTGGTTCACAACCCTCCAGATAGACTTTTAGTCTTTTTAAACCTTCCTCGATATTTTCGAGGGAATTGGCGTAGGAAAAACGTAGGAAGCCCTCGGCGTTGGTCCCGAAATCAATGCCCGGAGTGACGCCGACCCGGGCCTTTTCCAGGATGTCGAAAGCCAGGGCGTACGAATCATGGTTCAAGTGGCCGGCGTTGACCAGAATGTAAAAGGCGCCGGTGGGTTCCACCGTGATTTTAAATCCTAGTTCCCGCAAGCCCTGGATGAGGAACTTCCGGCGGCGGTCGTAGGTCGCGACCATTCGTTCCACGTCCGGCCAGGAATCCCGCAGGGCCGTCACGCCGGCCTTCTGGGACGCGGAATTGGCCGAGATAAAAAAATTCTGTTGGATTTTCTGCATCGGCCGGATGAATTCGTCCGGGGCGATGATATACCCCAGGCGCCACCCGGTCATGGCGAATAACTTGGAAAACCCGTTGATGACCACGGCCCGGTCGGTGAATTCCAGGATGGACCGCTCCCGTTCCCCCCCATAGACCAGCCCGTGATAAATCTCGTCGGAGATCACCAGGGGCGCCATCCCGGCGATGGCCTCCATCCTCTCGGGCGAAAGAATCGTTCCGGTGGGGTTGGCCGGAGAGTTGACGAACACGGCCTTGGTCCGGGAATTTATCCGCGCGGCGATGGCCTCGGGCAGGTACTGGTACCCATCGTCCTCGAAAACATTGACAAACGCGGGCGCGGCGTTGAAGAACCGCACGAAATTGGGATAGCAGGCGTAGTGCGGGTTGGACAGGACCACCTCGTCGCCCGCCTCGAGCAAGGCGGCGAAGATCATGAACATGGCCGGAGAAGTGCCGGAAGTGACGATGATGTTGTCCGGGGAAACCCGGGCGCCGTAACGTCGCCGATAATGCTCGGCCACGGCTTCCCGAAGTTCCAGGAGGCCCAGGCTGTGGGTGTAATGAGTATATCCGTCGGCGATGGCCTTTTGGCCCGCGACCTTGATGCACTCGGGGGTGTCGAAATCGGGTTCGCCGATTTCGAGATGAATAACGTCCCGGCCCGCTCGCTCCATTTCCTGGGCTTTTTCCAGGATGTCCATGACGATGAACGGTGGGATATCCTTGGCTCGACAGGTAACCATGATGCTCCGTGTTGTTTCAGGGAAGAATGCGCAATCTATCCTGGGCCTTGGCGGACAAGGGCGTGTCCGGGGCCAGTTGGGAGGCCTTCCGATAATTTTCCTTGGCTTCTTCCAGGCGGTTCATTTTCAAATGCGTTTCCGCCAGGTTGAAGTAGGCGTAGGAGTATTGCGGGGCGAAATCGACGGCCTTCTGAAAATTTTCCAAGGCAACGGAATAATTCTCGTTTTTGTAATACACCTCGCCAAGGTTGTTGTAGGCCAGGGCGAAGCGGGGAGACATCTCCAACGCCTTTCTAAAGGCCCCGATGGCCTCGCTGTATTTCCCCTGGGCCACGAAGACCTGCCCAATGTTGTTTTGGGCGTAATGCGGGGTCTGGTACAGCAGGTCCGCCACGGCCGTCTGGAATTGGGCGAGGGCCTCGTCGTACCGCCCTTCCCGTAAATAGACCAGCCCCATGTTGTTCCGGACTTCCGATAGCTTGGGATCGATGGCGAGCGCCTTTTTAAAATATTCCAAGGCCTCGTCGAGACGGTCCTTGGCCAGGTAGGCCAGGCCCAGGTGATTCTGGATCTGGGCGTTATCCGGATCGAGCTCCTCGGCCCGCATGAGTTCCCGCAGGGCCAGGGCGGTCTTGCCCTGCGCCAAATAGGACGCTCCCAGGTTGAGCTTCGCCTCGGCCTGGCTGCTCTTTTTGATTACCTGGGGCGGGGCTTCGTACGTCCCCCCGCAGCCCCCCAGGAACGCCAACAACGCCATGGACGCCCAGAACCGTTTCAACATGATCATCATCCTTTCACCTCGATGAAAAATTATAACATTTTTCATCCAAGGTCTCAAATCAGATGACCTTGTTAAGAGGGTATTCGATTATGCCCTCGGCCCCGCGGCGGATCAGCTCCGGAATCAGTTCCCGGACCACGTTGGCCGCCACCACCGCTTCCACGGCCAACCAATCGCTCAAGTACAAATGCGCCACCGTGGGGGCGTTCAGGCTGGGCAGGACTTCCATGACCTTTTCCAGTTTTGATTCGGAAACGTTCATTTTAAGTCCCACCATGCCGTCGGCCTTGAGCGCGCCCTGGAGGAGCAAGGCGATCTGCTCGATCTTGGTCTTTTTCCACCCGTCCTTCCAGGATTCCGGGTTGGCGATGAGTTGGGTGTTGGTCTGCATCAGCTCGTGGATGACCTTGAGACCGTGCGCGCGGATGGTGCTTTCGGTCTCGGTGACCTCCACGATGGCGTCGGCCAGGCCGGATACAACCTTGGCCTCGGTGGCGCCCCAGGAAAATTCCACCAGCACGTTGACGTTCCGCTCCTTGAAATAGCGGCGGGTGAAATTGACCAACTCCGTGGCGATCGTCTTGCCTTCCAGGTCCTCCAGCTTGGCGATGGGTGAATTCCCCGGCACGGCCAGGACCCAACGGGCCGGCCTGGCGCTGACCTTGGAATAGACTAGGTCGACCACGACCTTGACCTTGCTGTTGTTTTCGTTGGTCCAGTCCAGGCCGGTCAAGCCGGCGTCAAGCACGCCTTGTTCCACGTAGCGGCTCATTTCCTGGGCCCGGCAGATGGAACATTCGATTTCGGCGTCGTCTATTTCCGGAAAATAGTTCCGGCTGTTAATGTTTATTCGCCAACCCGAGCGGGCGAACAAGTCCACCGTGGCTTTTTCGAGGCTCCCCTTGGGGATGCCGAGTTTTAAAACAGCGCTCATTTCTTGTACACCTCTTCGGGGTCGAAGACCAGCTCGCCTTCGACCGTAAATTCGCCCGCCCGTAAAGGGTAGTGAAAACACGACCGCCGCCCGGTATGGCAAGCCGCCCCGCCCACTTGTTCGATCCGGAGCAGAATGGCGTCTCCGTCGCAATCCAGGCGGATTTCCCGAACCTTCTGCACATGGCCCGACGTCCCGCCCTTATGCCACAATTCCCGCCGGGAACGGCTCCAGTAGTGGGCCTCGCCGGTTTCCACGGTCTTGTCCAGGGCGTCGCGGTTCATATAGGCGAGCATCAAGACCTCGCCCGTTTCGGCGTCCTGGGCCACGGCCGGAATTAGCCCGCCGGTTTTATCGAAATCGGGCCGAATGTTTTTCGCTTGCTGGTCCGACGACAAAGTCCCTCCCCGCCTTGCGGCTGTCGTTTTTTGCTGGGCTAAATAACCTAAAATTCGCACTAATTGTCAAGGCCAAAGTCCAAAAAACGTTATTTTGACGCCTGGCCGCCCCAGTTGGAATAACAAGGCCCACGACGGGACCCGGGGCTAGCGGCTTCCCGGATCAACGCGGGCCGGACGAAAAAAAATTAAATTTACGGTTGACAACCCAAGACGGGACCTACAAAATTCGCCCTGATTTTCACCAACCCCAAAGGATCAAGCATGAGGAAAACAGGCTTCATGGCGATCGCGGTTTTTCTGTGCCTCGCGGCCGGCCCCGCGGTTTCCCCGGCCCAGGAAACGCCCGACCCTTCCCGGGAAAGGCTTTGGTCGGCGTCCGTCTTTTACGGCATTTTTTCTCGAAAGGACCTCAACCAAATGGCGCGGGAACTGCCCACGGCCGAGCAGGCCCGAACCAGATGGATGTTCGCCGCGGCGGTTTCCCGGGAACTGTGGTCGTGGCAAGAACATTTTTCCCTGGAAATCGAAGGGATCGGGGCCAAGCACTACATGAAATACCACCCCCGGGAACTGGAAGAAATTGTCCTGCATTTTCCGTTACGGGTTAGCGGCTTTCCCTGGGACGGCTATCTCCGGACCACTTTCGCCGTGGGCGAGGGCTTTTCATATTGCACCAAGGAACCGCCCAACCCCGACCAAAGGTACGACACGGACCCCAGGTTTTTGAACTACCTGATGCTGGAAGCGTCCTTCGGCCTGCCCCTGGCGCCGCAAGCCGACCTGGTCCTTAGAATTCACCACCGCTCGGGAATATTCGGCCTGATGGGTCCGTCCAAAGTCGGGAACAACTACTACAACTTCGGCCTGCGAATCAATTTCTGACGGCCGCGCCGCGGAGCCGGCGGCAATTTCCGCTCCCGGCCGCGACCGGCGCGAAAGCGCTCGCGCCAACCGGTCCGAAAACGACTTTTCGGACCAGCCGTTCTTCCGGATTCGCCCTCGATGATGAAGAATTCGTCTTGATGAGGGAAGCAAGGCGGTTGAATAACACGCCCGGAATCGCCTTCCGGCCAACCGCCCGCGGGCGCTTGGAGCAGGTTTTTCCGGGCGCCGGGTCGGTTAGATTTTTTTGAGGCTGATTCCGGCCTTGGTCTTCCGGACAGCGAAGGCGTCCTCGACCTGAAACCCGAATTCCTCGACCATTTCCTTTGGAATAACCAGGCTGCCCCGCTTGGTTATCACAATACTCTTGCTTTCCTCGGCGACGCCCCGTCCGGCTCGACCGATTATGCTCTTGGCCTGGCCCTTGAAAATCAAGGCGTCAAGGTACAGGGATTTTAATTGAGCGGAGGTTTTGATCTCGAATTTCTTCATTACCTCCTTGGAACTCGTTCCCTTTTCAATAGCTTCGAACAACTGTTCCAGATTCACGCGCTTCTTCTTGGGCATTTTTTTTCTCCCCTGAAATAATTTAAAAAGGTTTCATTCGCCCATCTCCGCGGCCTGGCGCTGGAGGGGCTAAAACGTCCCGATAAGATTAAAGACCCGGCATAAGCCGGCTTCATATCTCTTTTCGGCAAATCCCCCCCGAATCGATTGTCGCCGGCCGCCTAACGATTGTCCTTCGAACAAAACCCTTACTAGGCGGCAAATTTTCCTAGAAACTGAAGTTTTGCGCTCTCCCTTTAACTGTCCGGACGCGCCGATTACTGTAATCAGTCCGGCCCTGGAATCCTCTCTAAACTTTCTCGCAAAAGGAACCTTCAGACTTGCTGCCTTTTGTCGATTGTTTTATTGTCATAGAATAAGTTCCCTAGGCCGCGGATGTCAAGTCAAAATAAAAAAAATTATGAAAACCCACAAAAAAAGGCTGAAATCTTTCCCGCAAGGTTATTCCCGCCTCAATTGCGCGCTCGAAAAAACCAAGCCTCATCGCCGCCTGGGTCGCTAGCGCTAATGGTCCCTTGCCGGCCTTCCCGGTGAAGGTTTTGAAAGAAAGCCGAAAACAAGGCTTCGGGAGGCGAATCGACTATTAATTGGTTTTTTTGACTAACCGAGCGTAATTACTCCTTCACGCGGCCGAAACTAACAATACGATTCTTCCTACCCAAAAAACGTTGCTTCCCGTCGCTTCCGCGGCCTCCGGCTCGGCCGTTTCCTAGATTTCCCTGAAATTTATCCCCAAGGTTTCCACATTTCGGTCCGCCCGCTCTTTTTCCGATCAGTTGACCGCCCCTCGCTTCCAAAAACCCCGAAACGATTCCAGGTTGCGTTTCCGGCCGCCTCCTTCGAAAGGCCTTGAGCGGAACAGGAAACCGACCTGGAAACACCTCTTGTCAATTATCGCTAGCGTCGCCGCGAGACGCGGCGAGGAAAACCCGCCTCCTGGGCAAACCCGGCCCCGCCGCGGAATGGGGCTCGAGCGGACGCCTTCGTTTTTTTCTTCCCGGCCAATGAAGGGGCGTCCGGCCCGGCCGGACCACGGCGTGGGAGCGCCGAATTTCCTTTCGCCCCCCGCCCCCGGGCCTCCCCGGGAAGGTCTTGACGGTCGGTTCGAAACAGGCCCTTGCGGTCGTGGACCCGGCCTAAAACACCAACTTTTCGGGACGGCGAAGTGGCGTCTTGGTGGTAAAACCCGAACCACCGGGGTGGGGCGCGTCCGGTGCAAAATCAATAAAACACTTCTAAATCAGTCAATTAACTCAGCAAGGCCGGCGAGATTGAAATATTCGCGGGGCCGTGGCTTGAAGAATTTCAATAGCTACAGTAGATTATAATCATAGATAAAGGCCGCGCCGTAACGGGGGATTCTTGGTGCGATGCCTGGCGGACGTCCTTTATAAAAGTAATGCCGGCTACCACTGGAATGTCAAGATCATTGAGTGTAACCAGGCGCCGGACAGCCGAGCCGTCCATTTTGGGGAACGCGGGGGTTGGTTATCGACATGTTTAAACAACTAATAAAAAAAATAAAACCCACCAAGCCGAGGGCCATTGACGAATCCCTGGAAGTCGAGGATTTCCTCTCCATCGCCCGCCCGCTCGAGGAACTATTCGATACGATGGTCAGCGGCATATTTTCTCGACATTGCCTTCATCTGCTCAACCAGGAAATAGCCTATATAGTGCCCGCCGTTTGGGGCGCGGCCAAGGAAGGGGAACTGTCCCCGGAACAAAAGGAAATACACCGGGAAGTCATCCCCATGATCCGCCAGGCCTTCGCCCTCCTGGGGTTGAGGAATTTGAACCCGGCCCAGGAATTCGCCTTGGGTTACGTCCTGAGAAGTCTCATCGTGACCAAGATGATCTACATGATCGAAGCCTCCAAGCGTCGCCAAGCCGAGGAAAATGTCGGAATTACCGCGCACGACGGTTTGCTCGACATGGAACCCATGGGGCGCGCCTAGGGCCGCCGCTAATAACTTCAGGCCGCCCGACGCCGTTTTCACCCCGGTCCGGGACCGGGGTCTAATCCGGCGTTTCAGAGCCGAGGAACATCACGTACCAGGGACTCGTTCCGTCTCCCCTGACTGAACGAATCCCCGCCTGGTCCCGGGATAACCGGCCGGAAGCCCGCCTCCAGGAATCTTTCTTTTTCCATTTAAAAAACGTGTTCGACAATTGAAGCTCCCCGCGGCCAGCCGCGGGGAATGCGCTCGCTTGCATGTTGAAGCCGGATGGAGTATTAATTTTCCGAAATAATCGGACTCCGGCCCGGGGAACGCCATCGCTTCCGGATCGGGCTTGGCGTCGCGCCAACAAGAGAATCATGAGCGCCAAAGAACCCAACGATTCCTTCCGGCCCAAGATAGGGCTTATTCTATTTTTCACCCTTATTTTCCTGCTCAATTTCACCGGGCGGATCATCATGGCCCCCTTGATGCCGGCCATGGAACAGGACCTGGGCTTCAACCACGGCCAGGCCGGCGCCTTGTTCATGGCGTTGTCCCTGGGTTATTTTTTCGCCGTGGCCGGGTCCGGATACCTCGCGGCCAAGGTGGGTCGCCGCTGGACCATCGTCTTGTCGGCCTGCCTGGTGGGACTGGGCCTGGAAGCGGTCGGCCTGTCGGAATCCCTCTCGGCCTTGAGGGCGGCCCTGGCGCTGCTGGGGCTTGGCGCCGGGCTGTACCTGGCCTCGGCCATAGCGGCCATCACGGAAATGACCTCCCCCCGCAATTGGGGGAAGGCCCTGGCCATCCATGAGCTGGCCCCGAACCTTAGCCTTCTCGCGGCCCCCTTGATCTCGGAATTTTTTTTGTCCCTCGGCTCCTGGAGAACTGCGCCCATCGTCCTGGGAGCGTGCTCCATCGGGGTGGGCCTGGTCTTTTCGCGGCGGAAGACGGCGGGCGACGGCAAGGGGGAGGCGCCCAGCCTGGCCTTGGCCGGAAAGCTGGCGCGCGGCCGCTCCTTCTGGGTGATGATGTTTCTTTTTTCCCTGGGAGTCGGCTCCACCATCGGCGTGTTCGCCATGTTGCCCCTTTACCTGACGGTGGAAGCCGGTTTTTCCCGGCCCTGGACCAACACGCTCCTGGCCCTCTCCCGGCTTTCGACCCTGGTCATGCCCTTTTTTTCGGGTTGGTTAACCGACAAGATCGGCCCGGCCCGGGCCATCACCCTGATCCTCGGCGTGGCCGGAGCGGCCACGATCGGCCTGGGCCTGACCTCGGATGGGGGGCTTGTCCTGGCGATTTTTCTTCAACCCGCGGCGGCGGTCTGCTTTTTTCCGGCCGGCTTCGCGGCCCTGTCGTTTATCGGCCGGCCCTCGGAACGACAGGCGGTGATCTCCCTGGCCGTCCCCGGCGCGTATCTGGCCGGGTATGGACTTTTGCCCCTGCTGATCGGACGGCTGGGCGAGGCCGGGTCCTTTGCCGCGGGATTGGTCCTGGCCGGCCTGGCCATTTTTTCGGGCGCCCTGGCCGCGCCCTTTCTCAAATTAGTCCCGAAGGAAAATTAAACAATGCTTCCCAACGGTTCGGGCGAATCTTTTCGCGCGAAACTCTCGACCATACTCTTCCTGACCGGCATATTTTTCGTCAACTTTACCTGCCGGGTAATTCTTGGCCCCCTGATGCCGGCCATCGAAGCGGACCTGTCCATCAACCATACCCAAGCCGGAGGGCTTTTCCTTCTCCTTTCAATTGGTTATTTCGTCTCTGTGGTGGGGTCGGGCTTCATATCCGCGCGGTTGGGCCACCGCGGGACCATCATTCTGGGCGCCTTGTCCCTGGCCCTGGCGCTCTTCGTCCTGGCCGGAGGCCGGTCCCTCTGGGCCGCCAGGGCGGCCCTCGTCCTTTTGGGCCTGACTTCGGGCCTGTATCTCCCCTCGGGAATGGCCTTGCTGATGAATCTGGTCCAACCGCGAAACCTGGGCAAGGCCGTGGCCATTCACGAACTGGCGCCGACCATCGGTTTTATCTTGTGCCCCATGACCGCGGAATTTCTTCTGCAAAAATATTCCTGGCGAGCCGCGCCGTTCCTGTTCGGGGTCCTGTCCGCGGCGGGCGGATTGGCCTTTCTAATATGGGGACGAAAAGACGAATCCAAGGGGGAAGCGCCCAGCCCGCGACTGCTGCGGTCCCTGGTCGGAAAAAAGCCCTTCTGGATAATCATGGCCCTGTTCGGGTTGGGCGTCACGGCCGAAATGGGGATTTATTCCATGTTGCCGCTTTTCCTGGTGGCCGAAAAGGGGTTTTCCCGACCCTGGGCCAACACCCTGTTGGCGCTTTCCCGCCTGCCGGGGCCGCTCATGTCCTTTACGGCCGGCTGGCTCACGGACCGCCTGGGGCCGGCCCGGGCCCTGACCATCATCCTCCTGGCCGCCGGACTGAGCACGCTTTTGTTGGGGTTGGGTTCGGGAAACCTTCTGCTGGCGATGATTTTTCTGCAGCCGTCCTTCGCCATCTGCTTTTTCCCGGCCGGTTTCACGGCGCTGTCCCACATCGGGCGGCCGTCGGAAAGAAACGTGGTGCTGTCCTTCACCGCCCCCCTGGCCGTGCTCCTGGGCAGCGGCGTCCTCCCGGCGGCGCTGGGTTGGATGGGCGAGCACCTGTCCTTTTCCCTGGGCCTGTCCCTATCCGGGGTCTTGATCCTCTCGGGCGCCTTTTTGACTCGTTTTCTGTCGGAAAACCGCGGTCCCGGGGACGATCGAGAGCCGCCGGAAGAAAAGGCGGCCGGCGCCTAGCCCGCCGCCGGCCGGGGGTTGGGGCTCGCGGGGCCGGGGTTCTTCAATCCTCGTCGAATCGGACCGGGGTCGGATCGCGGGGTTCAACCCGCGCGAGCGGGCCCTGGAGACGGTTTTTCTGTTCGAACAAGGCCTCTTCCAGGCGGCGCTCGAACTCGCCTTGCATTTCATCCAGGCGGTCCCGGAGGTCGATCATCCGGCGTCGCATCTCCAGAATGACTCCCACGCCGGAATGATTCACGCCGAGCTGCCTCCTCAGCCGTTGCACCAAAACGATATCCTCGATTTGATCCGAATCGATCAGGCAGCGCCCGCCGGACCGCTCGATGGTGATAAAACCTTCTTCCTCGTATACCCTGATGGTCCGGGTGGAAACGCCCAGCCGTCGGGCGACCTGGGTCAGGGTCAGGATTGGCCTGGGCATGTCAACCTCCGTGTGATTCCGCGTCCATGGGGACCATTTGCCTTAGTTGCTCGAACATGTCCCTGGCCTCGGAACTTAGACCCTTGGGAATCAAGACCTTGACCAGGACGTATAAATCCCCGTCCGGCTTTTTTTTACCGCCCTTGACTCCCTGCCCCTTAAGTCTGAACTTGGCGTTGTTTTGGGTCCCGGCCGGTATCTTCAAGGCGGCCCTTCCGGTGAGGGTCGGGACCTCGATCTTGTCGCCCAGGACCGCCTCGAAAAGGTTGACACTGGTTTCGACCAAGATGTCCTGGCCTTGCCGCTGAAAAACCGGGTCCGGCTCGACTTCGATCTCCAGGTATAAATCTCCGGCCGGTCCGCCGCCCGGTCCCGGGGACCCCTTTCCGGCCAGGCGAACCTTCCGGCCGGAGTCCACGCCGGCGGGAATCCGGGCCTTGATCCGTTCATGAACGACGGTCTGTCCCCGCCCCCCGCAGGAGGCGCAAGCCTGTCCGGAAGAGGGATTGACGCCCCCGCCGCGACACGTCTCGCAGGGAACCGGTTTGTTGAATTCCAGGGTGGTTTCGGTCCCGAAGACGGCTTCCCTGAAACCTATGCTCATGCGGAAAGTCAAATCCTGTCCGCGCCGGGGCCCGGCGGAATAGTCCTGGAACCCGCCGCCCCCGAAAGCCGTTCGAAAATCGAAGCCCCCCCCGCGGCCGCCGCCGGCCTCGGCCCGGGCCTGGCCCCGGAAAAGATCGCCGAACAGGTCCTCGAAATTGAAACCGGCGCCGAAATCGGGCCGTTCATAGCCCTTGCCGTCAAAGGCGTTGTCGTAGAAACCCTTTTGCCCCAGGCGATCGAATTCTTCCCGTTTTTTTGCGTCGCCCAAAATATCGTACGCCTCGGAAATCTGCTTGAACTTGTCCTCGGCCTTCTTGTCGCCGGGGTTGACGTCCGGGTGATATTTTCGGGCCAGTTTTCGGTACGACTTTTTGATATCGTCCTGGGAAGTATCCTTGGTCACTCCCAGGGCCTCGTAAGGATCAAAATTCATCATCGGACGCGATCCTCGCACATATTATTAAGCTAAAAAAAGAGTAAGACCGCCGCGCGGCGATGTCAAGACCGCCCGCGCGGGACGGTATTTTCGTTTTTCCCTCCGCCGCGACGGGATTATGAAGAAATCCGGGAGCGAACGTGATATTAATGGCCGGGTTGGTCTCTTTTTAATTTGGACTGCTTGTTGCTCGGGGCCTCGAGGTGTAGTAGGATTGGCTCACCGACAACCAACCGGTCGCGCGGGGAATGTCGCTAACGTGGAACCAAGGCTTCAAAAAATAGGGCGCTACAAAATCATCCGCCGCCTGGGACGGGGGGGCATGGGCATGGTCTATCTGGCCCACGACCCGTTCATCGACCGCTTGGCCGCCATTAAAACCTCCCTCAAACCGCCTCCGTCGGACCCCGAGCATTTCGATCTCTTTCAAAAGGGTTTTTTCAACGAGGCCCGAGCCGCCGAACGCCTCAGCCACCGTAATATCGTCTCGGTTTTCGACGCCTCGGTCGACGAATACCACAGCTATCTGGTCATGGAATACGTGGAAGGCTCCACTCTCCGGAAGTTCACCTTCAAGGAAAACCTCCTGCCCATCAACAAAGTGGTCAACATCGTGTTCCAATGCGCCAAGGCCCTGGATTACGCCCACCATCAGGGCGTCATACACCGGGACATCAAACCGGGAAACGTCCTTATTTCGACGGACGGGCGGCCCAAAATTTCGGATTTCGGCATAGCGGCGGTGAAAGGCGGGTCCGAGCCCGAGGCCCTCAGCCGCCTGACCGGGTCCGTGGCCTACGCGGCCCCGGAATACTTGAAGGGCGAGGCCCTGACGCCCCAGGCCGACATCTTTTCCCTGGGCTCGGTCATGTTCGAACTCCTGACCGGACGGACCCCCTTTCAGGCCGAGACGGACGTGGCCATGTTTTTTAAAATCACCAACGAAACCGCCCCGGTCCTCAAGAACATCAGGGATGACGCGCCTGAATCCCTGGGCTGGATCGTGTCCCGCTGCCTGGAAAAGGACCTCGACCAACGGTATCAGAGCGGCATGCAACTGGCCCAGGACTTGATCGCCTCCTTCGATCATCTCCGGAACCTGCGGGAAGAGCTTCTTCACCAGGAAAAACTCAACGTCATTAAAAAAATACATTTTTTCAAGGAATTTTCCGCCAGTGAACTGGCCGAGGTCATCAACGCCACCAAGTGGGTCAAGTTCGAAGCCGCCCAGACCATCATCCAGGAAGGCGAGGTGGACGACACCTTCTTCATTCTGGTTTCCGGGGAAGTGGCGGTGAAAAAACGGGGGAAATGGCTGGCCAAGCTTTCCGCGGGGGATTGTTTCGGCGAAATGGCCTACCTGGGAAAAACCAAGAGAACAGCCACCATCCAGGCGGTGACCAACACCATTTTAATGGAAATTCGGGCGTCCTTCATCGACCAGACGTCCATGAGCACCCAACTCCGGTTTTACAAGGTTTTTTCCCAAACCCTGATCCACCGCCTGGCCCGCACCAGCGACCTGTTGTCCAAGGAAGGCTGGTAGGGGCGGCGCTTTTGTCGGCGCCGGCCCCTACTTGGGCAGGATGAAATAAAAATTGTTGCCCATGGCCGTGGACTCGCACCCCACCTGGCCGCCATGGAGCTCAACCACTTCCTTGACGAAAAAAAGACCATGGCCGGTGCCCTTTTCGCTTTCCACGTTGGAGCCCCGGCGTCCCTCCTCGAAAATCCGCTGGGCGTCGGGCAGGTCCAGGGGCCGGCCGGAAGAAAAAAGGTTCAGCTTAATCCCGTCCGCTCCAGGCCCAAAGGCGTCGGGAATCGATTCCAGGCCGTAGGCGATGAATTTCCGCCCGTCAATATGGTTCGGCCGGGTGTATTTAATGGCGTTGGACAGCAGATTGGCGTAAACCTGGGATATTAAGCCCACGTCCACCACCGCCTCCATGGTCCGGTCCGGGACCCCTCCGGCCGAAAGGTCGATCTCCACGCCCCGTTCCTGAAGCCGTCGACGGTAATGGTCCACCTGGGGGCCGATAACGTCCCGGAGAAAATTGCAGTTCCTCTTTTTCAACACATAGCGGCCTGTTTCAAAATGCCCTTGCCGAAAAAGCGTTTCCAGAAACATGCTGGTGTTTTCGTAATGCTTTTGAATATGGTCGAACTCTTCCCGCAACCCCTCGTTGGCGTTGGCCATTTCCGCGGTCAGGTCCCCCAGCCGGGCGTCCCGGCCCTCGCTCGGGGCCTCGACCAGGCCTTCCAACTCCTGCTGAATCTCTTCCAGCCGCTTGATCTTGCCTCCCAGCCGCCGCAGGTAGGCCTTGAAAAAAATGTTGGGAACAATGACGTTATGCCCGATGTCGGCGGACAGGCTTTTAATGAAATTAATATGTTGTATGTTTTTTTGGCCGAGGACGCGCTGGGCCAGGCTCATGGCCGCGACCCCGCAATAGCGCCGCAGAAAGAGGAGTTCCACCTCATCCAACTCCCGGCCCGGATACACGACCATCAACCCGATCACCGGTTCGAGGGGGGCCTCGACGTCCGGTTCGAAGATGGTCCCATTGTTTTTCAAGGGAAAAAGGTATTCGCCCGCCTCGCGGGCGGGTTCAAAAACCAGGCGCCGGGACCCGGCCTGGCCGCCCTTGATCAATTCGGCCTGGCGCTCCGGCAAGGTCGACGCCGCCAGGACGGCCTCGGTCCCCGCGCCGCTCCCGGCCAGCAAAAGGGAGACGTCCCAGCCCAGGGCGGCCTTGGGCATCAACACGATCAGCCGATAAAAATCGTCCAGGTCGGAGTATTCCAGGCTCAAATCCAGCAAGACCTTGGCCGCCTGGTTCATCACCCGGGTGTATCGAAAACCCTCGTGGGCGGACAGACCTTCCCTGATGCGCTGTTCTATTTCGAGATACCGGTTCATTTCACCTGGCCTTGGCCGCCTAGCTGGGGGTCGGCGATCCCGACGACGGCCAACCGGGTCGGGACCATCCCTTGGCGCGAAGGAGCGCGGTTATTTCTCGGGCTTGTATTCGCCGTCGATAAGCTCGGTTAACACTCCGCACATCTCCTTGGGCGGATGAATAAAGGCGTACCTGGCGCCCATGATCTCCCTGGGGCCGGAGTCAATGGTCTTCTCTCCCCGGTCGCGGTACTCTGCCAGGGCTGCCTCCACGTCGTCCACCCGATAGGAAATCAGGAACAGGCCCTCGCCCCGCCGGTCGATGAACCTGGCCACATCCCCGTCCGGCGTGGTCGACTCCATCAGCTCCATGGCCGTGTCGCCCAAGTAATACCGGGCCACCTTGATCTTTTCGCTCTCGGAGATGTATTCATGATCCAGTTCGAACCCCAAGCGTTCCTCGTACAACTTCCTGGCCTGGGCCAGGTCCCGCACCGCGATGCAAATGTGGTCGATAAGCCGGGCTTTAACCATGTCTTTTCCCCTTGTTGAATATTATGATGGTTCGGCGGCGCCGCCGGCGGTGGAGCCGCCGTCCTGGCGCTGACTGTATATTATAAGGACTTTTTTATAAAATTTAAAGGCGGCGGGGTTTCTTCCCGGTGAAGGAACCAATAACCGGGCCGGCCGGGGCCCATTCGGGAGGACAGGGGGCGGCGCCAGGTCGGCGGCGTTCGTTTCGACCGGGAGGCGCGCCCGGCCGTTTTTTCATAACCCTTTATTTTTTTCCATGAAATGACGAATCTTTTCCATGGTTTGTCAAAATTTATTATCGTCGATAAATTTTTTAATTAATTTTTTAATAAGGGTTTATTTTTTTTGCCTGATTTCCTATGCTGCCACAAAATTGACATTTTTTAGGCGAGGGCCCCGCCCGGATCGGGCGGCCGGATCAAAACCGATAAAAAAAAAGCCGCCCCTCGACGCCCGCCGGGGCGACCGGCCGGGCCAGGGGGGAAAGGCCGCAACCGCGACACTCAATCAAACCCGGTCGGACCGGCCGGCCTCCTTATCCGGTTTTTTACCGGACCGGGGAACGGTCTCGACCTCGAGGCGCAAAAGGAGCATGGGACGTGGATAGAATCTGGATGAAAAGCTGGCAGGCCGACCTGCCCCGGGAACTAACCTTCGAGCGCGGCGTGAAGCCGATTCACGAATACCTGAAAATGAGGGCCGAGGAAACCCCGGACAAGACCGCCGTCATTTTTTACGGCCGGAAGATAAGCTACCGGGAACTTGACGATTCGACGGACCGCTTCGCGGCGTATCTGGCCGCCCAGGGCGTGGTCAAGGGCGACCGGGTGGGAATTTTCATGGGGAACTGCCCCCAGTACATCATCGCTCATTTCGGCGCCCAGAAAATCGGGGCCGCGGTCTGCCCCTGTTCTCCGCTGTTCAAGGAAATGGAGCTGGAACACGAACTGAACGACGCCGGGATCAAGGTCCTGGTTTCCTGGGACATCCTCCTGCCCGTGGCCCTGGGGGCGGTCCCCCGGACCGGAGTGAAAAAAGTGGTGGCCGCCAACCTGGCCGACTACCTGCCTTCGGAACCCGAACTGCCCATCCTGGATATCATGCGGATTCCCAAAAAACCGATCGAGGGCGTGGACGATTTCATGAAAATCCTGGAAGACCACCAGCCCAACCCGCCCCGGGTCGAGATCGACCTGTTCAACGACATCGGCCTGTTCCAGTACACCGGCGGGACCACGGGCCTGCCCAAGGGCTGCATGCTGACCTATCACGCGGCCTTGTTCAAGACCGCGGCGGTCTGCGCCATAACCAAGATGAACAAGGACACGGTGTCCCTGGTGACCATGCCCGTTTTCCATATCGCCGGCATGCTGGCCGGCATGAATTCCTGCATCCTGGCGGGCGCGACCCAGGTCCTGATCACCCGGTTCGAAGTCCCGTGCACGGTCATGGCCATCGAAAAATACAAGGTCGATTTCTGGTACAGCGCGGTCCCCATGAACGTGGGCGTCATGAACACTCCCCAAGCCCAGGGCCACGACCTGACCAGCCTGAAACTCTGCCTGACCTCGTCCTTCGGTATTCAGTTGACCGAGGAAATATCCAGGCGGTGGGAAGAATTCAGCGGCGGCGGCCTCTTGCTGGAAGGCGCGTACGGCTTGAGCGAGACCCATACCGCCGACACCTACATGCCCCGGGACAAGATTAAGTACGGGACCGTCGGCATCCCCGGGTTCGAGACCGATTTCAAAATCGTGGACCTCGACGACCGGACCAGGGAGATGCCCGTGGGGGCCCCGGGAGAGATCGTGGTCAAGAACCCCGGCGTCTTCAAGGGATATTGGAACAAGCCCGCCGAAACCGAGGTCACCCTGGTCGACGGCTGGGTCTACACCGGCGACATCGGCCGGTTCGACGAGGATGGGTTTCTTTATCTCCTGGGCCGCCGGAAGGAGATGATCAAGGTCTCGGGCTTCTCCGTCTTCCCGGAAGAGGTGGAACTTCTGCTGAACCGTTTTCCGGGCGTGGCCCAGTCGGCGGTCATAGGCGTTCCCGATCCCCGGAAGGGCGAGGTGGTCAAGGCCTATATCGTGTTGGCGCCCGGCTGCGCGGTCACGGCGGAAGACATCCAGAAATGGGCCAAGGAAAACATGTCGTCCTATAAATACCCGGCCCACATCGAGTTCCGGGACTCGCTGCCCACCCTGGGAACCGGCAAGCTGCTCCGGCGGGCCCTCAAGGACTAACCCGCCCCCCCCGGCCGCCGCCGCCGGCGGCGGCCTGTCGACAAAAAAATCAATCCCCGGCTGAATCGAGCTGGGCCGCCTCGACCAAAAAAGTCTCGTACGAGGTCTTCGGGGACCCGTCCTTGAACAGGAGTCCCAGACCGGCCAGGTATTCCCGAAACAACGGGGCCGAGGCGCCGTAGTACAGCATCAACCTGTCCACGGTCTCGTCGGTCCAGTCCGCCAACTGAATCACCGAACAAAACCTGATCCGGGGTCTTTTCTTGACGCCCCGGATCAGATTCATCATGAAGCGGCGCTGCCATTCCTGGGAGCTTCCGTTGGTCGGCGTGGGATGATATCCCGACGTATAGCCGGCTTCCTGCAACAGCAGGGGCAGGCCCTGGGACGAATTGAGCAGGCGGTCCAGGTCCCCGTCCACGTCCTCGGGAGGCCGCGCCCGGTAGTCGACGTACAGCGGATAATAGTTGAACGAGGCCGCGTCGCCATGGGACAGGAACTTGGGGATCGTCGACGGCATGACCTCCAGGGCCCGGAAGCCGAAATTAACCCCCACCCCCAGGCGGGAGTCGAGGCCCTTGACCCGATTGCGGGCCACTCCGGTGAAATTGATAAAGTCATTGACCGCCCCGCTGTTCGCCGCCAGGTAAACGTCGATCTCCTGGCCGATGGACAGGAAAAAGCCCCCGCGGGCGACCAGGATCGGGACCACGCGGTCCAGGACCCGGCCGAACCGGTCCAGCACTTCCCGGCTGTCGAATTTCAGCCCGGGCGCCAGCCTGTCCGGGTTTTGCGGGTCCACCAAATCGTAAGGCAGGGCCAGGCGATTACGGTTGATGGTCGGGATATTTAAATATATTGCCAGGTTATGGGTCTGAAGAACAGCCAGGTCAAGGTCCAGCCGGGACGCGTCGATCACCCCGGGGACCTTTTCCAGTTCCGACCAGGCGATGCTGTATTGGTAGGCCTTGACCCCGCTCCGGAGGCATTCGTTGAAGGCGGCCTCGATCAAGGCCTTGGGCGCGCCGACATGCCCCTCCGGCTTGACCACCCCCAGCCAGGTCCCCGGCCCCAGGAGCGGCAACCAGTTAACATTCGGGTTATAGGGATTGGATTTATTGGAGGAAGACCCGCCGCCGCAACCGAGGGCCAGCGCCAGGCAGACCAGGACCACCGCTGCTAGGCTCTTCATTTCGCGCCTCCCGGACAATCGTCGCACTGTCTATCCGCCGACGATTTCGTCAAGCATTTTTGGTATAATCTGGGGGAAATCGGAAATTATTCCGTCAGCTCCGGCCTGAATGAAGGTTTTTATCGTTTCAGGCAGGTTGACGGTCCAAATGTTGATTAAAAACCCGAGCGCCCTCAGCCGGGCGACCTCTTCCGGGGACGTGACGCCGAAACCGGGATGATAGGCTTCGGCCCGGCAACTTCTCAATAGGGAAACCGGATCGTCCGGCCGATATTCAACCAGCAGCCCGGTCAGGGCCTGGGGGGCCTCTTGCTTGACCCGGGCGACATAGTCGATATTGAAGGAAGAAAAGATCACCCGGTCGGCCAGGCCCAGGTCGAAAACCGCGCGGACGGTTTTTTTCACGACCTCGCCGTCCCCCGGGCGCCCGGAAAGGTCTTTTATTTCCACATTGACCAGCAGGTTGTTTTTCCGGGAAAAAAGCAGGGCCTCCTCCAGGGTGGGCAGGCGCTCCCCGGCGAAGCCGGCCATTTCAAGGGGGTCCACCTCGCCGGCGGCTATCTGGCCGAAGGGGTCGCGCTGGAGAAACCAGGACCCGAAGTCGAGCCGTTTCAACTCCGCCAGGGACAGGTTTTCCACCGCCCAGGGGGCGCGATCGGCGAATTCGGAGACCAGGGGCGCGTTGGAAGTCCTGGCCAGGGTATCGTCGTGGACCACCACGGGAACACCGTCCGCGGATAGTTGAACGTCCAGCTCCCAGCCGTCCGCTCCGGCTTTAACCGCGGCCCGGGCCGCCGCCAGGGTGTTTTCCGGCGCCAGGGACCTGGCGCCTCGATGTCCGATATTAAGAACGCCTCCGCGCCGAAGCCACTCCGAGGGATTGGTCATGGCCGTGCTCCTTTTTCCGATGAGATCGACACATTATCAAGGACCGCCGGCCCACCGCCTCCGGCGGCGGGTCCGGTTGGCGAGGGGCGGCCCCCGGGTCCGCCCTAGCGGGAAGAGCCGCCGTTGGCCTTGGCCGACCGGGCGACCATGGCTTCCAGGATTTCCGGCCAGGGACCCCGTCCATGAGGCAGGTCGTGGCCCATGCCCGGAATTTCCATCAACTCGGCCCCGGGAATCGACTGGGCGACGTCCCGCCCGCATTCCACCGGAACCAGGGGGTCCGCGGTCCCATGAATAACCAACGTCGGAACGGCCAGGGACCGCAATCCCGGCCGCCGGTCCTCCTGGGCCAAAACGGCGGCCAGGTGCCGGACGACGCCCTGGGGGTAAAAGCAGCGGTCATGGGACCGGGCGAGAAACTCCCGGTGCCAGGCTTCCTCGAAAAGAAAGCCCGGACCTGACACGGCCCGATAAAGATTCAGCCCGTGTTCGATGTTCGCCGTCCGTTCCCGGGGCTGGGGGGCCATCAGGTATTCCAGGGCTTGGGGCCGGGGAGGCGGCAGGTCGGGGTTGCCGGAGGAGCCGTAGATCAAGGTCAAGCCGGCCGCCAGGTCGGGCCGCTTCATTCCCAGGACCTGGGCGATGGCCGAGCCCATGGAGCCGCCGCAAACCTGGACGTTTTTTAGCCCCAGGGAATCGAGAAGCCCGGCCGCGTCGGCGGCCAGGTCTTCCAGGGAATAGGGCGGCGTCGCCTTTTCCCCGCCCGCGGTCATTTTAATGCCCTCGGCCGAGGCGTCCCCGTCGCCCATCTTGCCCATTTTGCCCATTTTGGATGACCACCCCACGTCCCGGTGGTCGTATCTCACCACGTAAAACCCCCGTCCGGCCAGTTCCCTACAGAGGTTTTCATCCCACCCGATCATCTGGACTCCCAGGCCCATGATCAAAAGCAGGGCCGGGTCGGCCGGGGCGCCGAAGGCCTCGTACGCGATCTCGATCCTTCCGATTTTAGCGATCGGCATGGCGAAGCCTCTCCCGGTCCCCGAGCAGTTCCAGGCGGTACAAGTCCTGGCGGCGCTGCCGCAAAAACGGCAGCCGGTCCCGGACTTCCCGTATCCGGGCCGGGTCGATTTCCGCCAGGCCGAGGCCCTCGGCCCGGCCCAGGTTGACCGTGACTTCTCCAAAGGGGTCGACCATCATGGAATGTCCCCAGGCGTGGTAATTGGACCCAACGGGAGACAGCCCCGACACGCCCGCGGTGTAAAAAGTGTTTTCCATGGCCCGACAACGCAGCAAAATTTCCCAATGGGCCGGACCCGACACATGGTTGAACGCTCCGGGCAGGGCCGCGAAATCGGCGCCCTGGAGGGCCAGGAGACGGAAAGTTTCGGGGAACCTGATGTCGTAGCACACGGCCACCCCCAGCTTGATCCCCAGGACTTCCACCACGGCAATCTCGTCCCCGGGGCTCAAGACCGCCGATTCGCGAAACGAGACCCCTCCGGGCAGGTCCACGTCGAAAAGATGGACCTTGCGACGCTTGGCCAGCAATCGCCCGTCCCGGTCCCACACCGTGGCCGTGTTGAAAAAACGGCCGCCCTCCTTTTCGGCGATGGTCCCGCCCACCAGGACGATTTCCAGGTCCCTGGCCCACTGGGCGAGCCTGGCGCAAGTCCGGCCTCCGGGCGCGTCCTCGGCCAACTCCGGAACCAGGGACATGTCGTAGGGCATGTTGAAAAACTCGGGCAGGACGGCGAGTCGCGCGCCCCGGGACTTGGCGGTCCGCAGCAGGGCTTCCACGCGGTCCATGTTTTCGGACCACGACGGCTGTATTTCGTATTGGATCAAGGCAGTCTTGATTTTTTGCTCCATCTTGATTTTTTGCTCCCTGGGGTTTCCCTTCCGCCTTGGCGGTTAGGATAAAAAGTAGCACACCGCCGCGGTTTTGGTCAAAGCCGGACGAGACCTCCCTTGCAAAATAACCGTTCTTAAGCTATTTATGGTGATGTCGGCGATATTTTCTCGACCGCCTTGTCCGCGGTCATGAATGCATGGAGGAGCAAAATGCTTTTGCGGCGAACAAACCGTATCGGATTGACCTGTTTTCTTGTCCTGGCGGCGGGAATTCTATTCCTGGCCCGGCCCGGCGGCGCCTTGGCGCAAAAGGCCGGCCCCGCCTCGGTCAACGCGCCGGCGCCGGACATCTCCACGGCTTCCACGGCCCCGCCGGATGGAATTGCCATGCCCATCGCCCTCAAGGACTGCGTCATCCTGTCCCTCAAAAAAAGCCCGGCCGTGGACAGCTCGAACCTGGCCATTGAAGGGGCGGACTGGGGAAAAAAGAAGGCCTTCACCGGCTTTTTACCTTCCGCCGAAGTGAATTATAACGTCACCCACCTGGACAATATTCCTCGTTCCAGCGGAACAAAAGTCGGTTCCCAGGATATCTGGGAGCTGCAACTCACGGTGACCCAGCCCATTTTTACCGGGTTTAAAATCCTGACCACCTACAAAATAGCCGAATTGGGGCTGGACGTCGCCAGGATTACCCGGGTCCAGACCATGATGGACCTGGTGTTGTCGGTGAAAAGCGCCTATTTCAAGCTGCTGCAGGCCGAGAAGGCCCTGGAGGTGTCGGAGCAGTCGGTCAAGCAGCTCCAGGAACACCTGGACGTGGCCCAAAGCTTCTACGACGTGGGCATGGAACCCAAGAACCACGTGCTGGAAGCCGAGGTCAAGCTGGCCGAGGCGGTCCAATTGAAGCTGGTGGCCCAGCACGGCATCAATTTGGGCCGGGCCAACCTCAACACCCTGCTGAGAAGGGAAATGGACGCGCCGCTCACCCTGCGGGACGCCTTGGCCCACACCCCCTACCACAAGACCCTGGAAGAATGCCTGGCCGCGGCCCTGGACCAACGTCCGGAAATGGCCAACGCCAAAAAGAACATCGAATTGTCGGAAAAAAGCGTTACCCTGGCCCGGTCCGACTACTATCCGACCGTGGCCGCGGCCTATGTCAACCAGAAAAAAAGCGAAAGCGCCTTTCTGAAGGAAGACAAGTTTAACGAGCCGAACCAGTGGTATTTGTACGGGGAGGCCACCTGGACGTTCGAGTGGGGCCGGACTTTCGATTCCGTGCAGATCGCCAAGGTTGACTTGTCCAAGGCGAAAAACGTCCTTACCCAGGTCACGGACGGGATCAAGCTGGAAGTCAAGCAGTCCTACCTGGACCTGGAGGCCGCCGACAAGGTGTTGGTAGTTACTTCCAAGGCGGTGGAACAAGCCGAGGAAAGCTTCCGGATGAGCACCGAGCGCTATAAGGAACAAGTGGCCACCGCCACGGAAGTCACCGACGCCGAAACCTTGCTGACCTCGGCCAGGTACAATTATTACAACGCCCTGGCCAACTACAACATCGCCACGGCCGCGCTGGAACGAGCCATGGGGTTGGCGGTCGAATAAGCCCGGCGGGCCCGTTCGTTTTTTCCGCCGCCGGACCCCAACCCGGCGGCGGACTCGTTTCACCCGGCCGGCCGGTTTTAGAGAAAGGCCCGGCTGCCGCTCTTGTAGCCCCGCAGCCATTTTCTGTTGGATTGCTGGGCGGCCAGCTTCATCGATTCGGCTTTCCCGGCGGCCAGAAAAAACATGCGGCTGAAACCTCGAACGATTTCCAGCCACAAGCCGGGGTCTATTTCCAGGCCGTTCAGAAGGGGCAGCAGGTTTTCCGGAACAACCCCGGCTTCCCCGGCCCTGATCTTGCCGCCGGTCCACTCCAATAGTTCGTGATAATCCTTGAAATTGAACGGCAGGGCGTCCCCTCCGCCGCCCGCGGGGACCTGGTCATGGAAAGGATAAAGCCAGTCCCCCGCCCCGGAATCGTTTTGAGCGGCGGCCAGGCGCAAGGCGATGGCGGCCGGGGCGCTGTCTTCCAGGGAACCGGCCAAACCGGAGCGGATCGGGTTGAGGTCGATAAAGGCCATGCAGGTCAGAAGCGCGGAATCATCCAGGATCGACTGGCACTTGAATCTCCCGTCCCAGAAACGTCCCCGATAACCGTCCTCCTTGTTGGCCCGCCGGGCGATGTATTCATTGAAGCAGCGCATGAACCAGCTCAGGCTGCCCAGGCGCTCCCGGGCCTCCGTCACCCATTCGGGCCGGCCGGCCAAGGCGTCGACGTCCTGTTCATCGAATTGTTCGGAAATTTGTTCCTGGGGCTTCTTGAGGCTGACCAGGAGCCAGCGGCGGGCCAAGTCCGGGCCGGAACAAGCCGCCAGAAGGTCCGGCCTGGTCCAGGCCGCGAGATGGAAATGATCGGGCATGAAGGCGTAAGCCAGGATTTTTACTCCAAATCCCTCGGTCAGCCTCTTGAGCCGGGATAGAATCCAGGCCCTCCGGTGTTCATAGGATTTCCCCGAACTCGGGTCCGTCCCTCCCAGATAAGCGCCCCGCACGCATTTAGCGGTTACGTGAAATACACCCTTTTCCCCTTCCCGGACAATGTTGCCTCGGGCAATGGCCATGATATTCCCCCCCGTTTTTTATTTTATTTATCATATCATAACGGAGAGGGAAACAAGTTTATTAAGGCGCGGCGCCGCCAAGGGCTAGTCTTATTTTTTTGGCCAAGTCCCGCAGGCGGTAGGGCTTGGGAAGGAACCCCGTCGCGCCGGCGGCCATGGCTTCCTGGGCCATCTTTTCCCCGGAATACCCGCTGGTGATGACGATTTTGGCGGGCGGGAAAATTTTCAACATTTCCAACAAGGCGTTGAACCCGCCGATCCCGGGCATTCCCAGGTCGAGAAGAATCAGGTCGATGCGGCGGTGTTGTTCCCGGAATATTTCCAGGGCCTCTTCTCCGCTGCCGGCCTTGAGCGCCGCATAGCCCAGCTCGACGAGGTATTCGGCGGCCGCGTCCAGAATATCCGGTTCGTCGTCCACCACCAGTATTTTTTCGCTTCCACCCCAAAAACGCTCTGTGTTTTGCTCTTCTCGCGGTAAGGCCGTCTCTTCCGGCCGGCCGGCCGGCCAATACAGGGTAAAGGACGTTCCCCGCCCGGGTTCGCTTTCGCAACTGATGGCGGCGCCGTGGCTTTTCACGATTCCATAGACAATGGCCAAGCCCAACCCGGCCCCCCGCCCCAGGTCCTTGGTGGTGAAAAAGGGGTGGAATATGTTTTTCAAGGTCTCCCCGTCCATGCCTTGCCCGGTGTCCGAGACGACCAGGCGAACGAATTCCCCGGGGCGCAGGCTTATGTTTTTACGGCAAAACTCTTCATCCAGAATTGCGTTGCGGGCTTGAAAGACCAACCGGCCGCCTTGGGGCATGGCGTCCCGGGCGTTGGCGCCGAGGTTCATGAGAATCTGGTGGAACTGATTGGCGTCGGCCTTTATCCAGAACAGGTCTTCCGGCAGGTCCAGGTCGATGGTTATCATTTTGGGAATAACCCGGCGCAGCGTGCCCACGGCTTGGTTCAGTTCCGTTTTCAGGTCCATGGGCGCCGAATCGGGTTCGACCTTCCGGCCGAAGGTCAGGAGGCGCCTGACCAGGTCCGCGGCCCTTTCCACGGCGTTTTCGATGGAGCCCAGGTACTTCCGGGCCTTGTCCCCAACGCCCTCCAGCGAGGAAATCAACTGAACGTTGCCGCTGACGGTCTGGAGGATATTATTGAAATCGTGGGCCACCCCACTGGCCAGGACCCCGATGGCCTCCATTTTCTGGGCCTGCCGCAACTGGGCCTCCAGGTTTTCCTTTTCCTTTTCGGCCTTCCTTAACTCGGTGATATTGTGGGCCACCACCGTGCCGGTGCGCGGCCGGCCGTCTTCCATGATTGTCCGGACGTTGACCAGGACATCGAACCGGGTCCCGTTCTTTCCGATGATCGAATATTCCACCGCCTCGGAGACTTTTTCCCCGGCCGCCATTTTTCCCAGGCGGGTTATAAAAAGGTCCCGGCTTTCGGGGGTCAGCAGGACCAGGGGGTCCATGGTCAGGAATTCCTGCCGGCTGTAACCGGTGTATTCGCACATCACATCGTTGACACTCAGTATCCGCGGGATTTGAAAGTCGACTTCATAAATGCCGGCCGGCGCGTGATTCACGAGCAACCGGTATTTTTCCTCGCTTTTAAGAAGAGCGTCCTCGTATTTTTTCCGCTCGGTCGCGTCCCGGACAAAAGCCCAGTATCCATCCGGCCGCCCGTCGCTGTCCCGATAAAGGAAGACCCGCAATTCCACCGGGACGAGACGGCCGTCCTTGGCGATATATTCTTTCTGATAAACGTCGGAATATCCCCGCACCATCACTTGTTCGTAAATTTTTTCCCGGTCCAGGGGCAGCCACCGGGGCGGAGTGATGTCGCGATAGGAAAGCGCCGTCAATTCCCGGTCGCTGTAGGCCAGCATCTCCTTGAAGGCGGGATTGTATTCCTTGATCGTCCCGTGCAGGTCAAAGGAGGCGAAGCCGTCCGGGAGGTTTTCGAACAGCCGCCGGAATTTTTCCCGACTCAGGGACAGGGCTTCCTCGGTTTTCCGGCTTTCGGTTATTTCCTTGACGAATTCGGCGAAGCCCGCCACCACGCCGTTTTTGACCAGGGGAGTGAACAGGGCGTCGAACCGCCTGACTTCCCCCGACAGAAACCGGCGGGAAAATTCAATCCGAAATTTTTCCCCGGACAAAACCCGGCGGTGCAGGTCGCTCCAGTAGGCGACTTCCCGGGGGTCTTCCAGGGTCCGGTGCGGAATCAGCCCGGGTTTCATCTCCAGGCCCAGGCCGTCCTTGATCAATTTGGCGTAGGCGTCGTTGTAGATTATGGACCGGCCGCCGCGATCGCTGACCAGGATGATGTCGCCGCTGTTTTCCAGGAGGGTTTCCACCAGGGCCTCCAGGTCCCAGCCGGAAGCGGATAACCCGGCCCCGGCCCGGGAAGGCGCGGGCGCCTCCGCGGTTGAAAGCGTTTCCTCCCTGGTCGTTTCGATTTTTCCGAATAAGTCGATCATGCCGGAAACCCCTGGTCCCATCTCCCCGCCGGCCCCCGGCGGCGGGTCGAAAAACATCCGCCCCACAAATACACTGATAGTAATTTACTTCAGGTATCAAATATCGACAAGCGGGGTGGACCGGAACCGTAAAAACCATGCGGGGCCTAGTGGAGGCGAGGGGCCGGGACGGCCCCTCGGCGCGCCTAGCTCGACCTCGTCTCGGAAAAACCCTCCCGGAGTTTATACTTCAATATCTTGCCGCTGGCGCTCATGGGAAGGTCTTCCACCGAGATGACGGCCTTGGGGACCTTGTACCCGGCTATTTCCCGCCGGCAAAAGTCGCGCAGGGCTTCCTCGTTCAACACGGTCCCGGGCCGCATCTTGACCACGGCGGTGACTTTTTCCCCCCATTTGGGGTCGGGCAGGCCGATAACGGCGACCTGGGCCACATCAGGGTGCTTGTATAAGACGTTCTCCACCTCCGCCGGGTAGACATTTTCCCCCCCGGTGATGATCATGTCTTTCTTGCGGTCCACCACGTAGATATAGCCGTCCTCGTCCACGCGGCACATATCCAGCGGGTAGTACCAACCGTCCCGAAAAACCCGCCTGGTCTCCGCTTCCTTGTTCCAGTATCCCAAGGTGTTCCCCAACCCCCGGATGCAAATTTCCCCTATAACGC
The DNA here is from genome assembly GCA_043806915.1 of Pseudomonadota bacterium. Lineage (GTDB taxonomy): Bacteria > Desulfobacterota > Desulfarculia > Adiutricales > JAGVGV01 > JAZDGM01. The sequence goes on from JAZDGM010000224.1 coordinate 42,842, forward strand.
CCGGAGGGACCACTTGGTCCTGCTCGTCCACCACCCGCGCCTCCATGTCGGCGAAGGAGCGGCCGCAGGAACCGAGGATTTCGGGCTTGCCCCTGGCCAGGGCCCGGGCCACGTCCTCGGTCTTGAGGATGGTCGCCTGCCCCACGGTCTCGCTCGTCCCGAACAGATGGACGAAGATATTGCCGAACCGCTTGATGGCCCGCTCAAAGACCACGGGCGTGACCGGAGCGCCCGCGAAATAGAGCTTTTTCAAGGTGGAAAAATCGTATTTTTCGGCTTCGGGGTAATCCACCAGAAAAAGGACCATGGGCGTGGCCAGCATGCCCGTGGTGATCCGGTGTTTTTGGACCAACTGGAAGAAGTCGTCCACATTCCACATGGGCATGATGACCGAGGGGGTCCCGCTGTAAAAATGGTTCATCAGGGTGACTTCCCCCGTGGCGTGGAACAGGGGGGAGGCGATAACGCCGACGTCGTCCTGGTCCATCCGCAGTTCCAGGGTCAGGCTCCGGCCGGTGTGGTAGAAATTCCGGTGAATCGCCATGCAGCCCTTGGGGGCGCCGGTGGTGCCGGAGGTGTACATCAAGGCCGCCAAGTCGTCTTCGGTGATTTTCACGCCCGGCTCCGCCGCCGGGGCCTCCCGGATCAGGCGTTCGTAATTGTACCAGCCGGGCGGGGTCTCCTCTTCCGGGCCGATGAAAATCAACGTTTTCACGAAATCGAGGCGGTCCTGGATTTTTTCGATCGCCTTCATGTAACCGGCGTGGACCATCAACGCCTTGGGTGTGGAATCCTCAAGGATAACGGCGATCTCGGCCGGCGCCAAGCGGAAATTGAGCATCACCAGGACCAGTCCGGCGTTGGGGATGCTGAAGTAGGCTTCCGCGTTTTCAATGCTGTTATGTCCCAAAATGGCCGCCCTGTCTCCCTTGGCCAAGCCCAGGGACAGCAGGGCCGCGCCCATGCGGCCGGTCCGCGCGGCGAAATCCCGAAAAGTGTACGAGCGCTCGCCTTCAATCAGCGCCGGCTTATCGGGGTTGAGCTCCACGTTTCGTCGGACCAAATTGCTCAGGGTGCAAATGGTTTTCATTCAGTTCCTCCTCCGGACTAGCGACAGTCGAAGCTATATTATAATCGCAATAAGGCTACAATGTAACCATATTCCGGGAAATTTCCCCTGTCAAGCGCATTCTAACCCGCCGGGGCCGTCCATCCCGGGGGCGCGCCGCGGTATTTAGTGGAGTTAAAACCGAGACCGACGACGAGTCGGATCAAGGCCCGATGTTTTGTCGGCGGCTGTTTAAATGAAAAAAAACGCCCCAACCCTTTCAGCGCGGGTGAAGGGTTGGGGCAGGGCTTGGATTTCCCGCCGGGTCGCCTGGTTTTTTCCGCCGACCGGAAAAACGCCGTTAGTGGACCCCGGCCAGCAACTCTCGCAGGAACAAGGGATAATGGCCGAATTTTTTCTTTAATACCGGCAGGAGCCTGGTTTCGGCCAACTCCTTGACGGTCAAGCCGGTCCAGCCGAAAATCCGCAAATAATCCCCCAGAAAGGCCGTGGGCAGGGCCTGCTCGGGGACGCCCTGAAAATGGGCCAGGACCAAATGGGAAAAATAGAGCAGCGCCACATTGTCCCGCACTTCCCTCGGAATGAGATTGGGCGGAGCGAATTCCGGCTTGAACTGGTTTTCGACCGCCAGGCAAAGAGGTTGGGGCATGCCCCATTCCCGCATCAGGAGGGCTCCCAGGCGGGCCGGGTCCAGGGCCTCGATCAAGGCGGTCAGGTTGGGGTTTTTTTCCTTCAAAAGTTCTATCACGCACTGCCCCAGGTGGTGCAGCAGCCCCAGGGCCGCGGCTTCGGCCGGCCGGCCCAGGTAGGATATCCCGGACAAGGCGAACGCTAAATGGCCCAGGGCCGCGGCTTCGTCCAGCAGGGGGCGCAGGGCCGGGCTGTGGGGCAGGGTTTTTTTCACGGCCTCGGAGAGGGCCAGTTGGAAAACCCCATGAAAACCCAGGACGGCCATGGCCTGGTGAATGTCGGGAATATTATTCTTGAAACCGAAGTCGGACGAGTTGACCGCCTCCAGGACCAGGTCGGCTGCCTCGGGATGGTTGAAAATAATCTCCCCGATTTCGGCCGGCATGGCGTTTTCGCTCGTCACCCGGACAATCATTCCGAGGGCGAAATCAGGCAGCCGTGGAATTTTTCGCAATAATCCCCGGATCATCTCCGATTCGGCGTAATCGGTTCGGTTTTTATTCCGGCCGGCGATGTAGTTGACCAGGGCCTGATTGCGGGCGGAAAGCTCTTCTTCCCGCGCGGCCAGGTCGGCGGCCCGGCGGGCGGACAAATCATTGAGTTGGCGATAAATGTGGAGTTGGGTGCGTTGATCCAGGGCGGCCAGGACAATTTTATTGAAAGCCATGACCCGGGTCGGCGCCAAGGCCGCGGCCGAGGCTGTTCGGGGGATGGCCCGGGTAAAGGCGATTTCCCCGACCCATTCGCCCGGACCCAGGGACGCGATTTCCAACCGGTTGTCTTCGCCACCCTTGAACACCTTGAGCCCCCCCTCGAGGATGGCGTAGGCGGTCTGATCCGGGTCGCCTTCCCTGATCAGGTATTCTCCTTCCTGGAGCGAATGGATGGGGGCTAGGCGGTAAAGCGCTCCCAATTGTTTTTCTTCCAGGCCGGCGAAGCAGGCCAAATTGTTTTTGATTCCCTTGCCTCCATTGTTTTGTCGACCGTTCATGGACGCCTCCCTGACAGCGCAATTTAGTGGGGGGGACTCGTGGCTGGGCTTGTGCTTTTCTAAATGAATTTTTTTATTACATCCGGGAAAAAAAGTAAAGAGGCGGGTGGACTGGCGACGGCCGGCGGTTATGTTATCTTTTTAAAGCAATAATAATAACCGTCGGTCGTTTTGCGCGGGACTATCCGGGAGAGAACGCGACGGCGTGGGCGAGGAGACTTCATGAAGGCCAACAGAAAAAATAGGGCGCCGTCGGACGGTTTCCGGGCCGGCGCGGACGAAGAGTAACCTTTGAAAAAACAGGGAGACGCCATGGTTCGAGCCGCGGCTCACTATCTTTTCTGCATCGTTGTCCTGGCCTTGTACGGAGGCCGGGTCTGTCCCTTTTTGGAAAAGCTGGCGACCCTGGATTGGGCTTTTCTGCTTCTGGTTTTTTTCGGCCAGGCCTTCCTGGTCCGAACGTGGTTGACTGAACGCCTGGTGGAGGAAACTCCCCTGTCCTTGCAAACCCGCCGCCAGTTCATCCTGGATATGGCCTTGTTCGCGGCCGTGGGGCTGGGCCTGACCCTTTACAACCTGATTGTCCACGAATTTCCGGCCGGCAGCGGGGCCAAGGTGATCCTGGCCTGCCTGCCCCTGGGTCTCTTCGCCGCCGCGGACCTGGCCTTGCAACGGCAACGGGACATTCACCGGGAACTGGCCGTCAATTTCCAGGAATTGCTGGTCGAGGACCGGTTTTTCCCTTTGACCGGGAAAATCGCGATCTTCACCACCATCATGGCGACCTCCCTCACCTTGATATTATTCCTTATTCTTTACAAAAACCTGGCCTGGCCCCCCCCGGGCGCCGCGGAAGGGATCGGCCCGGCCAGGCGGGCGGTGCTGCTGGACGTCGTGTTCGTGGGCCTGATCATGCTCGGCGAGCTGATTAACCTAATCGTTTCCTACTCCCGGAACCTCAAGCTCTTCCTGGCCGGAGAAAACAACGTGCTCAGGGAGGCGGCCGCCGGACGGCTCGAGGGCCGCGTCCCGGCGTCCACCCAGGACGAATTCGGGGTCATGGCCCATTATACCAACCGGATGATCGACGCCTTGCGGGAAAGGACCAGGGAACTTCAGGACACCCGCGACGTGACCATCCTGACCTTGGCCTCCCTGGCGGAAACGCGGGACAACGAGACCGGGCAGCACCTTCTGCGCACCCAGCGCTACGTCCGGGCCCTGGCCGACCGGTTGAAATCGAACCCGCGCTTCGCCGACCGCCTGGACGAGGGAACCATTGACCTTCTCTTCAAATCCGCGCCCCTGCACGATATCGGCAAGGTCGGGGTCCCCGACGCCATTCTGTTGAAACCCGGCCGCTTGACGCCGGAAGAATTCGAGGAGATGAAGAAGCACGCCCTTTACGGGCGGCAAGCCCTGGACGGCGCCCTGAAGCGCCTGGGGGAAAACTCATTTCTGCGCCTCGCCCGGGAAATCGCTTACACCCACCACGAAAAATGGGACGGCGGCGGTTATCCGGAAGGCCTGGCCGGAGACCGGATACCCATTTCCGGCCGTTTGATGGCCCTGGCCGACGTTTATGACGCCCTGATAAGCAGAAGAATTTACAAACCCGCCTTCACCCATGAACACGCCCGGGCCATTATCGTCGAGGGTCAAGGACGGCATTTCGACCCGGAGATGGTGGAGGCCTTTCGGGCGATGGAACGCGAATTCGTTTTAATTGCCGGGGAATTCAGGGATAAATGAGGGGCTTCGTCAGTCCCGGCGACCGGTGAGGCGTATCCCGGACGCCCGGATAGCCAGAAAGAACAGGACCGCCCCGACCGCGCCCAGCGCCAGGCCCAGCCATTCATGCTTGAAGTTGAGGCCGATCACTCCGCCGAAGACCCCGCCCATCAATCCGGCCAGGTAAGTTCCACAGGCCAGGAGGCGCAGGTCGAAATCGCCTGATTCCCGGTCCAGCCATACGGCCAAGTCCTTTTCTAAAACCGAAAAATTTGGCCCGGACTTTTCCTCCGGCCCGCGGGGGCCGCCCGGCGGCGTTGGTTCCGCCAACGCAATTTCTTCGCTTTTTGACTGGGCTTCCATTTTTCCGGGCCGCCGCTCCCATTCCATTCGCTTTCCTTCCCACCGCCCGCCTTCGGGGCCGCTGTTAAAAGTGTAAGACGGTTCGTCGCTCTTGTCCATGCCCCGACGGTTCGCCGGCCGGCCGTCCCCTTTACCGAATGTAAAGAATCGGCAAATTTGTTGCCAGGATGAACTCATAAGGAAAAGCGTATTCAGGCGCCCGAAAAAGCGGGAAGATAAATATTCCCCGGCCCTGGTCCTCAAGCTGAAGCAAAATGTCATTAAGCTAAGAGTAATTATTGATTTTTCATTTAGTAGATGACGGCGCGCGTGGCGCACCCCACAAACTATTTATATGGCGTTTGAGGAAAAGGCCGCCGCCGGCTAGGATCGACGCGGCGGGTTCCCACGCCCTGGGGGTGGTGAAGGACGGGGCCCAGGCGAGGTGGTTGAACAGCCCCCCTCACCCCGCCCTCTCCCCCCATGAATGGGTGGAGAGGGAGAAAAAATGCCCCGGGCTTGTTTCTTTTATTCCGCAAGACAACACCTCGACCAAACCCGAAGGGGCGTGGGCTTGGCCGGACTATTCTCTCCCTCGCCCTCGACGGGGGGAGAGGGCTGGTGCGAGGGGGGCTTGGTTCACCCGGGGCGACGGGGCCGGCCAAGATGTTGGGTTTCGCCTACGGCTCAACCCAACCTACTGAGATCACATTATTTTTTGGCCTGTAGAGGCGGACTCGCCAAGCAATTCCAAGCGCCCCGAACCTCTTCGGGCGGGCATGGACGCCCGCCCTTTCCGCCCTCGAAACAGGACGTTTCGGGGCGTGAACCGCCGCCAGGCGGGTTCTCCGGAAAAAGAGCCGGGGGTTGTCAGGGGCGCCGGCTCCGGCGCGCCCCTGACCCTGGGACGGAAAAGAGTCCCTCGAAGCCATACGCCGGCCGCGCGTGGGGCGGAGCAGCCCCGCCCGTAAGGCGCGTCCAACGTCTCCAATTTACGTAGTCAGGCCCGGAAAAAAGTAAAAGATGGCGCGCGTGGCGCACCCTACAAACTATTTATATGGCGTTTGAGGAAAAAGGCCGCCGCCGGCGAGTAGCGACGCGGCGGATTCCCACGCCATGGGCGTGGTGAAGGACGGGGCCAAGGCGAGGTGGTTGAAACGCCCCCCTCACCCCGCCCTCTCCCCCCATGAATGGGTGGAGAGGGAGAAAAAATGCCCCGGGCTGGTTTCTATTATTCCGCAAGACAACACCTCGCCCCAACCCGAAGGGGCGTGGGCTTGGCCGGACAATTATCTCCCTCGCCCCCGACGGGGGGAGAGGGCTGGGGTGAGGGGGGGCCTTGGCTCACCCGGGCCGGCGGCCCCCTTTACCGACTGTAAAGAATCCCGACGCCTCGTTCGCCCGCCCGGGGGCCGTCGCGGGGATCACGCCGAAAAGAAACATATTATCGACTAGTTGCGACGCCTTCATTTCGCCCGCTCGGCACGATTATTGCCCTTGTTCATGGATAACGTGGTATAGCCAATTCCACGACGAAGCTTTTTTGGCTAAATCATGAAGGGCGATCACTATAACCCGCGATCATGTCGGTTGGTTAACACCACGAACGGGGAGAAGGACATGCGGGAAGAAAGGCCGGCCGCGCCGCCGCAACTGGCGATTCAGCTCGACCCGGAAAAATGCACCGGTTGCCTGGCCTGCGTGCGGGCTTGCCCCACCAAGGCGATACGGGTCCGCGGGGGCCGCGGTTTGATTCTGCCCCATCTCTGCGTGGATTGCGGGGCCTGCGTGAGAATCTGCCCGCCCGGGGCCATTTCGGCCAGGGTGTCAACCATACAGGACGCTTCCCGGTTCAAGATCAAGGTTGTATTACCCTCGCCGGTTCTATACACCCAGTTCGGCGACGAAATCCGACCCAACGACGTCCTGCTGGCCTTGACCAAGCTGGGGTTCGACTACGTTTTCGACCAGGCCGTGTTTTGCGAGTGGTTGAACCTGGCCATTTCCGACTGGGTGGACCGACATCCCCGGCCCGTTCCCGCCATATCCCAGACCTGCCCGGTGGTGGTCAGACTTATCGCCGCCCGCTTCCCCAACCTCATTCCCAATATCGTGGGCCTGGTTCTTCCCAGGGAAATCGGCGCCAGGCATATTCGCCGGGTCCTGGGGAAAAAGCTGGGGCTGGCCCCGGAAGAGATCGGGGTTTTCCAGATCACCCCCTGCCCGGCCAAGGCCCAGGCCATCAACGACCCCTTGACTCCGGCCGGGTCCCAACTGAGCGGCGCCCTGGCCCTGGACCAAATTTACGGTCGCATTCTGGCGGCCTTGAAAAGCCTGACGGACGAGGATCGGGAAACCATGCTCTTCAAAAGCGGCGGGTTCGGCATTGGGTGGGAGATGTCCGGCGGGGAAGTGGAAGGCTTGCGCCACGTGGAACGGACGGTGTCCGTCTGCGGCTTGGCCGAAACGATCGATGTCCTGGAACAGATCGAATCGGGCCGCCTCGCCGAGGCGCGCTATGTGGAATGCCGGGTCTGCCCGGACGGTTGCCTGGGCGGTCCCTTCACCGTCGCCGATCGTTTCCGGGCCAGGGCCGCCCTGCGCAAACTGGTCCTGATGTACGGCGCCATGCCCCGGGTCCGGCCCAGCGAGATCATGGGGCTCATCCAGGACGGTTATTTCGAGTCGAACCGGGCGCTCCAGCCGGCGCCCCCGGCCCTGGGCCCGGAACCGCTCAAAGCCCTGGCCAACCTGAAATTGAAAAAAAGCCTGGAAGCCCTTCTCCCGGGAAAGTTCTGCGCCGCCTGCGGGGCCCCGGACTGCGCGGCCCTGGCCGAGGACGTGGTCCTGGGCCAGGCCCAACTCACGGATTGTCCTTTTTTCAAATTATCCCCAACCTAGTCCGGTTCTAAAACCTCGATCAATTGCAATTAGAATGGCCGAAGCGAGCCGGGGGCGGTGGCAATCCCGAATTGTTTGTGCTATAGTAACGATTTCCGGGTTGGCGCCTGGCGCGACAATATTTAATGATAACCCGGTGTTGGGCCAAGTTTGGCGACTTTTAAAATAAGTATGTGGTATAATGCGGCTCTCGAAACCAAAGCAATGTTTTCGCCCCACGCCTCGACGGCGGGCTTGAGTCAAGCGCGGCGTTTGTGGATAAATTGTTATTTACCGCCGTTTGAAAATTCTGGGAGCTTGGAAAAAGAAGGGGTGTTAGTTTGAGAACTAAAAAAATTTTCGACAAGATAGATGGCTTTTCCGGGGCCTTTGAGGCTCGACAAATGGGACTTTACCCCTATTTCCGGCAGATAACCTCGGAACAGGACACCGAAGTCATCCTCAAGGGTAATAAAAAAGTGTTGATGTTAGGCTCCAACAGCTACATGGGCCTGACCAATCATCCCGAAATCAAGGAAGCGGCCCAGGCCGCGGTGAGGAAATACGGGACCGGCTGCGCCGGTTCCCGTTTTCTTAACGGCACCCTGGACATTCACGAGGAGTTGGAAGGCGAGCTGGCCGCCTGGGTCGGCAAGGAAGCGGCGGTCCTTTTTTCCACCGGCTTTCTGGTCAACGTGGGAGTAATTTCCACCATCCCGAACCGGCACGATTACATTATCATGGACAAATACGACCACGCCAGCATCATCGACGGGGCCAGGCTCTCCTCGGCCAAATCGATCCGCTATCCTCACAACGACATGGAAAAGCTGGATAAAATGCTGGCCGACCTGCCCGGGGAATGCGGAAAATTCATTGTCGCCGACGGCATCTTCAGCATGGAAGGCGACATTGTCAAGCTGCCCGAACTGGTGCGCCTGGCCGAAAAATACGACGCCGCCCTCATGATCGACGACGCCCACGCCCTGGGGGTCCTGGGCCGGCGCGGCAGCGGCACCGCCGACCATTTCGGCCTGACGGACCAAGTCGACTTCATCATGGGGACGTTCAGCAAATCCCTGGCTTCCATCGGCGGGTACATCGCCACCGACCGACAGACCATCGACTACCTCAAGCATCATTCCCGGGCCATAATCTTCGTGGCCAGCCTGCCGCCGGCTTCCGCCGCCTCGGCCTTGGCCGCCCTGAAAATCATTCAACGGGAGCCCGAGAGGATCGCCCAATTGTGGAAAAACACCGCCATGATGCGGGAAGGGCTCCAGTCCCTGGGCTTTGACACGGGCAAGTCCGAAACACCCGTCATCCCGGTCCATATCGGCGAATTATTTCAATTGTTCAAGCTTAATAGACGGCTGGAGGAAGAAGGCCTGTTCATCAACCCCGTCGTTCCCCCGGCCGTTCCGCCCAACGACTGCCTGATCCGCATCAGCCTGATGGCCACTCACACCGAAAAACAGATTGAATTCGCCCTGGATAAACTGGGCAAGGTCGGCAAGGAATTCGGCGTGATCTGAGTTCGAGGCCGCCGGGGCAAAGCCCTTTCCTCCGGCGGCCCTTCCCCGGCGCGCTTGCCCGCCCGCCGAGCCAAGGGAATATCCTTCGGCGATACCTTTTTTAATCGCCGGACGTTTGCCGCATCCGGCCAACCTTGGTATATTTAGCGGCATTGGGACAAAAAACCCAGGTCGGCCCAGAGGAATAGACGCCTATCCATCGTCTCGACGAAAAGGGTGTAATTTGACCTCATCGGACCCCAAGGAAGCCCGACGAATGCTGCCTTCCTTTTCGGAAAAAAGCCTGGCGCGGCAGAAAACCTTGTTCTTGATTCTCGCGGTGTGCTGGACCCTGGTCATGGCGGCGTCCATGTGGCAGGAAGTTTTCCTGCGCCAGGTCTCCCGGAAAAAAATCGCCGCCATCCAGGCCCGGGCCCTGATAGAAAAGGACGTCATTTATCGGACTTGGAACACCTTGCATGGCGGGGTCTATGTTCCGGTCACGGACAAAAACCCGCCGAACCCCTATCTGGATGTTCCGGAACGGGACGTCGTCACCACGGACGGTCGGCTCCTGACCCTGGTAAACCCCGCCTGGATGACCAGGCAAGTCCACGAGCTACAGGCCCGGGAGCTCAAAACCCAGGCCCATATCACCAGCCTTACCCCCATCAATCCGCGCAACGCCCCGGACCCGTGGGAAAAACTGGCCCTGGAACAGCTTGGCGCCGGAGCGCCCGAGGCTTCCACCTTGGTCCGGATCGAGGGGGAGCCTCACCTGCGCCTCATGCGGCCCTTGACCACCCTCGAGGGTTGCCTGAAATGTCATGCCAAGCAGGGGTACAAAAAGGGAGACGTCCGGGGCGGCATCAGCGTCACCATTCCCCTGGCGCCCCTCGGCCAGGCCCAGAGCGGTTCCAGCCGGGGCGGGCTGTTTCTGCATTTGTTGGTTTGGGGCTTGGGGTTGGCCGGCTTGGCGGCGGCCTATTTCCGGGCCCTCGGTTTCGAAAGGCTGCGGCTGGCGGATTACGAGAAAATCCGCACCCTTTCCCGGGCCGTGGAACAGAGCCCGGCGTCGGTGGTCATCACCGACCCCCAGGGCGCCATCGAGTACGTCAATCCCAAATTCATCTCCCTAACCGGGTACTCCAGCGAGGAAGCCCTCGGTCAAACCCCCAGGATTTTGAAGTCCGGCCTGCACCCGCCCGAATATTACGAGGATTTATGGCGGCTGGCGTCTTCCGGCGGGGAATGGCGCGGCGAGTTTTTAAACAAGAAAAAGGACGGCTCCCTATACTGGGAATTCGCTTCCATCTCCGCGGTCAAGGACGGCGCGGGGCGCATCGAGCATTATTTGGGCATAAAGGAAGACATCACCGACCGGAAGCGGGCGGAAGAGGAAATAAGGCGACAGAAGGAATTTTCCGAAACGGTCCTGAACAGCATTTCCGACGCCATATCCATCATCGACGTGGAAACCGGTCGGATTATCGACGCCAACAACGCTTTTTTAGCCGAGACCGGCTTGACCAGGGAAGAAGTTTCGGGACGGTATTGTTACGAGTTGACTCATGATTTTTCCGAGATGTGCCGCCCCCCGGACCACCCCTGCCCCATGAGGGACACGGCCCGGACCGGGGCGCCGACCCAGGCCGAGCATCGGCATTTCCTTTCCAACGGAACCGAGTCCGTGATGGAGGTTTTTACCTTTCCCTTGTGGACCGGGACAAAAGTGGTTTCCCGGGTGGTTCATGTCACCCGGGACATTACGAGAAGAAAAAAAGCCGAGGAAGCCATCATCCAGGCCAAGGAAGCGGCCGAGGAGGCCAACCGGGCCAAGAGCGCCTTCATGGCCGGCCTTAGCCACGAGTTCCGCACCCCGATGAACGGCATTATCGGAATGACCGAACTGATCAAGGACACCAGCCTGTCGTCGGAACAGATGGAGTATGTGAGCCTGTTGCAGGAATCGGCGGAATCCCTGGCCAGGATGCTCAACGATATCCTCGATTTTTCCCGAATCGAAGCCGGACGCCTGGAGCTGGACGTCGTCGCGTTCGAGCTCCGGCAGACCATTGGCGCGGCCCTTCATTCCCTGGCGGCCGGAGCGCACGAAAAAGGTCTCGAACTGGTCTTTCGGGTGGACCCCAACGTCCCCGACGCCCTGACGGGCGACCCCCGGCCGCTTGCGGCAAGTGATTTTGAACCTGGTCGGCAACGCCATCAAATTCACTTCGAAGGGAGAAGTATTTCTTCGCGCCGAGCTGGAAGGGGCGAACGAGGACCAAGTCGTCATCCATTTCCAAGTGTCCGACACCGGCATCGGGATTCCCGCGGACAAGCAGGAAATAATTTTTTCCGCCTTCACCCAGGCCGACGGTTCAACCACCCGCAAATACGGCGGCGCCGGCCTGGGCCTGTCGATTTCGTTGCAACTGGTGGACCTGTTCGGCGGAAAAATTTGGGTGGAGAGCGCGGAAGGCCAAGGCAGCGTCTTTCATTTCACGGCCCCCTTCGCCCCCGGGAAGACCGGGACCGCCGAACCCGGGCTTTTGCCGGCCGAAAGCCTGAAGGGGCTTGAAGCCCTGGTGGTCGACGACAACCTCGCGGCCCGGGAAACCCTGGCCGCCATCTTGAAAGAATGGGGGATGAAGCCCGCGACCGCGGCGGGAGCGGAAGAGGCCTTGGCGGTCCTGGACCGGGCCGCCGCCCGGGGAGAAGCCCCAAGCCTGATTTTCCTGGACTCCAGGATGCCCGGCCGCGATGGTTTTCAACTGGCCGAGCAATTGCGCGCCCGGCCGGACCTGAATGACGTCCCCCTGGTAATTTTAACTTCCAGCGCCGAGCCCGGCGACCGGGCCAGGTGTCGGCGGTTGGGCCTGGACGGTTTCGTCGCCAAGCCGGTCCGGCCCCGGGAACTGTCGGCGGTTATTAACGCGGTCCTGAAAAAAAACGACCCCATCCCGGAGGCCCAGGGCAGCCGCGCCGGCCCCGCTCCGCCGCTTTTTCCGCATCCCGGGCCGTCGCTGCGGGTCTTGGTGGCCGAGGACAACCTGGTCAATCAAAAACTCATCATGCGGCTTCTCGAAAAGATGGGGCATTTATCCGTGCTGGCGGTCAATGGCCGGGAGGCCCTGGCGGCCCTGGAAATCGAACGGTTCGACGCGGTCCTGATGGATATCCAGATGCCGGAGCTGGATGGGCTGGGGGCCTTGGCCGAAATGAAGGCCAACAACAGTCGCCGCCGACGCCGGGATATCCCGGTCATAGCCATGACCGCCTACGCCATGAAGGGCGATCGGGAAAAATTCCTGGAAATGGGCTTCGACGAATATCTGGCCAAGCCCATCAAGCCGCATCAACTAGCCGAATGCCTGGGACGCCTCGTCGCTCGAGACGGATGCGACGGCGGCGGCCCGGTCCCCCGCCGGACCGTCGCCGATAAGACAGGGTTCAACCTGGAAACGGCCTTGAATCGAGTGGGCGGGGACGCGGAGCTTTTTCAGGAAATGACCATTATCCTGCTGGATGAATTACCCGACCGCCTGGGGAAAATTAAAAAGGCGATCCTGGCCGGCGACCCGGGGGAATTGGAACGGGAAGCCCACGGCCTGAAAGGCTCCCTGGGTTACTTCTCCACCCCGGCGGCCTTTGAGGCGGCCCGGGAATTAGTTGAACTGGCCAGGGTCAAAAGAACCGACGGGGCGGCGGAAATTTTCGAAACCCTGGCCGAAGCCTCCGGCCGCCTCGAGGAAGCCTTGAGGTCCTGGTTGGAAAAAAAGGCGGATTGACGGGCGGTTGCGCCTTGAGCGTCGCGCGACGGTATGATATCGTGCAAATTTCTTTAAAATAGAAACACTGGAGGTCCCACAAGATGTTAAGTGTTATCGCCAAGCTGCCCATCAAGGAAGACAAACTGGAAGAAGCCATAGGGTTGGTCAAGGAATTGATGTCCCAAGTCGCCCAGGAAGAGGGGACCATGCTCTACACCCTGAATCAGGACAAAAACAATCCCAACACCCTGGTGTTCATGGAGCGGTACAAGGACAAGAACGCCTTGGCCGCCCATGGCGCCACCGCTCATTTCCAGGAATTTTTCAAGCGCTCCGCCGGGCTCATGTCCGGCCAGCCGGAAATAATCGTGATGAAGGAACTCGCCTCCATCTAAATTGTCGGCGTCTTCCGTCGCCAGGATCGGCCTGGCGACGGACTGCCCGCCGGCTCGCTTTTTCAGTAATCGACATTACCAAGCAAGGGGGAAGGCATGACCCGGGCGCTCCTCGTTTTTCTGGTTTGCGGTCTTTTTTTTCTGGCCCTGCCGGGATGCGGAACCGGCCCCGCCGCCACCGACGGCCTTTCCGGCTCGTCTTCCCTTCAACCGGACGCGGCGGCGGCCCCCACCGGCCGGGCCGTTTCCCTGGGCCGGCTGGCGGACCTGTTGAAAGGCTGCCGTCCGGGGGGGGACTGCCCCCGGGAAGTCCTGGAACTGGGCGGCGCCACGACCCTCGCGGGGTTCGTGATCGACCCTGAAAACCATGACGTCATCCTGGTGGGGCGGGTCGACCCGGGACGTCCGGCCCTTCACACCGAGGACCTGCTTACGGCCCTGCGGGCCGTGAACATGAAATACGCCAGCCTGAAGGACGGCGTGTACCAGTATTTCAACCCGAGCTGCTCCATCGATCCCGATCCCAGGGATTTCGCGGAACTACAAAGCCAAGCCTCGGGCCGGTGGCCGGAAATCTGTCGGCGCCCCCAGGTTGTGTCCGTGCGGGGCCTGCCTTTCGATTGCCGCTTCGCCCGGGTCATGGTCGAGGCGGACTACGACATGAAAGCCCTGGCCAATGGCGCCTCCCTGCTGAAAAACATGGAATTTCGGTCTCTTCCCCAAATAAGGCTGGCCGAGGACGAACAGGACATGCTGGCGGGCCGGCCGGTGAAGGAAGGTTTCACCATAAACCGGTTCTGGTTTTTCCCCGGGGAAACTTCCTTTATTCGGCAAGCCGGGCAAGGCGTGCTGATCGAAAAGGCCGTGGTGACGCTGTTGACCGAAAAGGAATACATCGATCGCCGGGGAAAATACAGCGGGGCCGGGACCGACCCCCAGGCCGAGGAGTTCGCCCGGCGCTTTGCCCGCGATTATGCACTCATCGCCCAAGAGCGCCCCATTTACCTCGAACTGGAAAACCTGTTCAGGCTAACGGCCCTGGCCAAGGCCCTGGACCATGAAAAAGCCTTTAAAACAGCCGGATTGGACGCGGGGTTCCTGCTCGACGGGTACCAGCTTCCCCGGGCCGAAGTCAGGCGGACCGTGCCGGGCTTTTACGCCGAGGACCGGCTGACCGTTAAAACCAAGTCCTCGACCATTCAGAGTTGCGGGGGCGTCAGCATCAGCCTCGATCTCCAGGACCGGGACTTTTCACCCGACTCGTCCGGAAAGACCTCCCGGGCCCTGGAAACCGTCCGCCAAGCCAGGCCTTCGCCTCAAGCCCTGACCTGGACCTTTCCCGAGCCGGAGAACGATTAAAGGTCTCGAATCAGGACCTGGCGCGGCTTGGCGCCGTCGGCCGGCCCGACCACGCCTTCCCGTTCCATGATCTCGATAATACGGGCGGCCCGATTGTAACCGATCCGGAGATGGCGTTGAATCAGGGAGATGGACGCCTTGCCGGTCCGGGCCACCAGTTCCACCGCCTCGTCGTACTTCTCGTCATACCCGTCGCCGTTGTCCCCGGCCTCCCCCTCGGCCGGGGGAACAGCCAGGTCCTCGATATATTCCGGGCCTCTCTGGGCCTTGATGAAGTCGGTGATTCGCTTGATTTCGTCATCGGAAACATAGGCCCCGTGAATGCGCTGGATGGCGCTGGTCCCCGGGGGCAGGAACAACATGTCGCCCATTCCCAGGAGTTTTTCCGCGCCCATGCAATCCAGGATCGTGCGGGAATCGATTTTGGATGATACCTGGAAGGAGACCCTGGTGGGCATGTTGGCCTTGATGACTCCGGTCAGGACGTCCACCGAGGGCCGCTGGGTGGCCAGGATCAGGTGTATGCCCGCGGCCCGGGCCATCTGCGCCAGCCGGGTGATGGATGTTTCCACGTCCTTGGCCGAGACCATCATGAGGTCGGCCAACTCATCGATGATAATGACCAGATAAGGCAACGGCTCGGGCAACGGCTCGGGCGGCGGCGCGGCCAGGTCGCCGTCTTCCTCGTTGTCCGGGGCCGGGGCCGGGGGCGCCGGCTCGGGCTTGAGCGACCGTTCCTTCAGTATTTTCCGGTTGTACGACTCGATGTTGCGGACCCCTTTTTCCGCCAGGAGCCGGTAACGGTTTTCCATGTCCGCCACGGCCCACTTCAAGGCCAGGGTGGCGTCCGAGGGGTCGGAAACCACCGGATAAATCAGGTGGGGCAGGTCCTTGTACAGGGTCAGCTCGATCCTTTTGGGGTCGATCATCAGGAACTTGACCTGATCGGGCTGGGCCTTGAACAATATGGACATGATGATGGCGTTGAGGCCCACGGACTTTCCGGACCCCGTGGCGCCGGCGATGAGCAGGTGCGGCATTCGCTGGAGGTCCGCCACCACCGGGACCCCCATGATGTCCACTCCCAGGACCAGGGTCAGCAACGAGGGCGCGTCGCCGAACGTGGGGGACGAGACCACTTCCTTGAAATACACGTATTCCCTGGTGGGATTGGGTATCTCGATCCCAATGGCCGCCTTGCCGGGCAACGGCGCCACGATGCGTATGGCCGCGGCCCTCATGTTCATGGCCAGGTCGTCGGCCAGGCCGGCCACCTTGCTGATCTTGACTCCCGGCGAGGGCCGGTATTCGTACATGGTGATGACCGGGCCGGAGGAAACCTCCACCACTTCACCGCTGACGTTAAAATCGGACAGCTTTTTTTCCACCAACCGGGCGTTGGCCGTCAGGCTTTCCCTGGACATCCCGCCCTGGCTTTTTTGCGGTTCATCCAGCAGGTCGAGGCTGGGAAGCTGGTATTCGCCGCCCTCGAGGACCGGGAATTCGAACTTTTCCTGTTTCGGTTTCGGCTTGGACGCCTGTCGCGGCGGGCGGACCGGTTCGTCGATGGTCTTTTCGAAAATCCTGGGCGCCGGTCGGCCCGCCTCCATTTCCAAGACTTCCCCCGGGCTTTCGGCCCGGGCGTACCGTTCCTTCATTTTTTCCTGGACCTGGTCCAGCTTGTCGCGCGCGAGGACCACGAGCGTCCAAATAAGTCGGAGGCCGCGGATTAGGGAAAAACCCGTGGCCAGGGTCAGGGAGACAATAAAGAGAACGCCCGTCAACAGGCCCGCGCCGATGGGGTTCAAGGCCAGGACCAGGTTGCGGGCCAGGAAATCCCCCAACAGGCCGCCCCCGGGAGTATGAAACCAGAACAGGGTCAACCGGGGAAAGATCATGGACAGGGCGGTGGAGGCGCTTAGGGGCAGCAGGATAAACCCGAAAAAAACCATGCGGCGGCGGGCGAAGGGGCGTCCCCGGAACATCCGCCAGGCGGCGGCGCCCAGGGCCAACACCAGCCAGAAGGAGGATAGGCCGAACAAGTCGATTACCAGCCCGGAAAAATACGCGCCCACCAGCCCGATGAGGTTCCGGACCTCCGCCGGACGTCCGGCCGAGGACGACGAGGAAAAAGAGGGATCGGCCGGCGAAAAGGACGCCAGGGCCAGAAACGCCGCCGCCGTCAGAAAAAGCAGTATTACTCCCGGGACTTCCCGATGAAACAGACTATGGTTCTCTTCATTGTCGACGGCCATGTTTGGTCGGTTAACCTCGGGCTGTGTTTTTTTCCGTCTCACTTGGGAGCGATGATACCCTTGTTGTTTTAATTTGTCTACAAATCTATCCAGTTAAGCAGCGGGGCCGGTGGGGGCCGGCCCCTCCCGGCCGTCAATCGAAAAGCTTTTTTTCAGCCAACGCTTTTTTTCCCGCCTTTTTAGGGCGGCCCCGCCCCCTGGGGGGCGTCGCGACCGGGGCCGGGGAAGGCGGCGCGGCCGTTCCCGCCTCGTAGGCAAAAGCGGCGACCTGGTATTCGGCCGCGAACCGATCTTGGTCCAGCGCGACGGAGGCCAGGGGAACACGAAAAAGCAGGTCGGCTTCCTGCCCGGTCATGACCGGAAAGCCGTAATGCCGGTTCTGGTGCTTGAAGGCGTATCCGGCTTCCAGCTTGGCCTGGACGAACTGGACGTGGTTGTCCAGGCGGGCCTTGGCCTTGGCCTCGGCCAGGGGAACAACCTGCCCGAGACTTCCGGCGATGGCCGCCCGCATGGCGGGCTCGATTTCGTACCCCACGCTGTTCCGGCCCAGGGCCAGGGAGGCCGCGGCGGTCGTGCCGGCGCCGGCGAACGGGTCCAGGACCGTGTCGTTCTTGACCGAAAACATGGCGATCAACCGGTAGGGCAGTTCCAGGGGAAAGGCCCCACTCCTGGACCTGGCCTGGCGGTCCCCCAGGGCTTGTTGAGTCCCTTTCAGGTCCAGCCAGACGTCGGAAAACCATTGATTGCGTTCTTCCCAGAAATAAGCGCTTTCCCGGCGGTTGTTGATTTCCTCGTCCCGGACGAAGGCCCTCTTGGCGCCCTTGCGGAAAATAAGGATGAATTCATGTTCCAGGGTGACGTAGGCGCCGGGAGGGTACATGCCCGAGCCCATGAACTTGTTGGGAGCGTTGGTCTGCTTGCGCCAGATGATGGAGGGCAGGGACAAGAAGCCTAGGTCGGTCATGCCGGACTGAATCCGGGCGTGGTTGGGGTACAGGGCGAAGTCCTTGACCAGGGTCCGGGCGGCGTCTCCGATGTTGACGCAGGCCAGGCCCCCGGGTTTTAAAACCCGGAACAGCTCCCTCCAGACCGAGTCGAGTTCCCGGTGCATCAGCTCGAAAGCCGGCCGGGCCTCCCCCTGGCTCAGAAACCGGCCGATTTCGGGGTTTTGCCGGGAAAATGACTCGTCCCACATCTCGATCATCGGGTACGGGGGGGAAGTAACGACCAGGTCGATGGTTTCCCGGTCGAGGTCCTTCATGCTCGCGGCTGAATCGAAATGAACGACGTGCTCGGTTTTCATTTAATGCTCCGGAAAGTCTGGACTGAAGACGGACCCCGACCGACGGTCTAGGGTGACCCCTTTTACCAGATTTTTTTTCCGCGGGCCAGGGTGAAAGACGGATCATCCGGTTGGCGCGGTTTAAATATAACTCAATGTCATTAAGTTAAGAGTAATTTTGGTTTTTCATTCAGCAAAAGATGGTGCGCGTTGCGCACCCTACAAACTGAAATTGTATTGTTCCTTTTATTCTGAAAAACAACACCTTGCCCCAAACGGAGGAGAGGGTTGGGCCAGACAATTATCTCCCTCGCCCCCCGACGGGGGGAGAGGGCTGGGGTGAGGGGGGATTTGGTTCATCCGGGCCAACGTGTCCGGCCAAGATGTTGGGTTTCGCCTACGGCTTAACCCAACCTACGAAAATCACATCGTTTTTGATACGAGGAGGCGGTCCGGGCCAAGCGCCTTCAAGCGCCCCGGGTCTCTTCGGGCGGGCATGGACGCCCGCCCTTTCCGCCCTCGAAACAGGACGTTTCGGGGCGTGAAACCGCCGCCAGGCGGGTTCTCCAAAAAAAGAGCCGGGGGTTGTCAGGGGCGCCGGCTCCGGCGCGCCCCTGACCCTGGGACGGCAAGGCGTCTCTCGAAGCCCAACGCCCGCCGCGCGGGGGGCGGAGCAGCCCCGCCCGCAAGGCGACGGCGACGTCCTTCCCGGTTTCCCGCCGAACCTATCCATTAAGCCAGCCCCCCCAAAGTGCGCCCGATGGAGAGCGTGACAAGGGCGCCAAAATAATTAATCAGGAATGTTTATCGAGTATTATGGATGTCATTTTTATAACTATTTTATATCCCCTAATTTAAGTTGCATTTTTCCTTTCGAAGCCATATATTGATATTAAATTCGGTAGAGGCGAAACGGTTTCGACGGGAATAGTTGAATCATAGGTTGCATATCGAGGTTCAAGCCGACTCGTTAAAAAGGCGGGGAACAAACACAAAAGCCGACTCATACGAGTACGCTCTAGCCGTTTAGGCTAGCGTCCAACAAGCTCTTCGC